>NZ_JAWOWM010000002.1:0-740253 GCF_033340475.1 Vibrio sp. 1078-1 | reverse complement strand
GCGATACCGAAGTCGGTGACTTAGGCACCTTAGAATACAACACAGGCTCCGGTTGGGTTGCAGTGCCAAACGATGGCATTGTGACCGTTTCTGCTGGGCAAACTGAGTTTGATGTGCGTATCGCTTCCATTGATGACGCCGTTTATGAAGGCCCTGAAGATTTCAGTGTGACGGTGACTGGCATTGGTGCAGTGCAAGGCAGCGATACCGGTACGGCAACGATCGTGGACGATGGCACGGGTCCGGGCCCTGATCCGGATGATGACCGTCCAAGCGTGACTATCTCAGACGCTGGCACCATCAATGAGGGGGATACAGCCAACTTCAAAGTGACGCTATCGAACGCCTCCGAGTCTACAGTACAAGTCGAGCTAGGCCTCAACTTAGGTGACACCGAAACCGGTGACTTAGGCACCCTAGAATACAACACCGGGAGCGGTTGGGTGGCAGTGCCAAACGATGGCGTGGTAACGGTGCCAGCGGGGCAAACTGAGTTTGATGTGCGTATTGCTTCCATTGATGACGCCGTTTATGAAGGTCCTGAAGATTTCAGTGTCACGGTGACCGGCATTGGCGCAGTACAAGGCAGCGATACCGGTACGGCAACGATTATTGATAATGATGCTCCTCCTTCTATTTCAAATGTTGTGAATGCAGTTGTTTCGGAAGAAGGTTTAGCTAATGGTATCCCTGATAATACAGGATCACCTTCAGACACCACTAACTCCGCAAGTTTCTCAGGAACATTCACAGTTGCCGATCCAGACACGGCGAATGTTTCAGTGGTATTGGCAGGCCCTAACAACCTAACATCAAGAGGGGAGCCTATATCGTGGACGTGGGACAACAGTACTCAAACGCTGACTGCGAAAACTGCTCACCTGAGCGTTGTTGCTACTGTTGTGCTGAGCGAGCCTTCAGCTTCAGGTCAAGGCTCTTGGGACTATACTATTACTCTGTTTGAGCCACTTGATCATCCTGTTAATGATGTGGAAGACATCATCAACTTTGATTTACAGATTTCTGTAAGTGATGGACAAACAACAACATCTCAAAGCTTAAATGTGGCCGTTGAAGATGATTGCCCATACGTGCCTGTTGTTGTTCAACCCGTCGATGTGTCGCTTACTGGTGCACCTAACGTTCTGACAGGGCGCATAGATTTTGCAGGAAGTGAGGCAGACGCAACCAGTCGAACATTTGGGGATGTTGTTGTGACTGCAAACGGTTTTGTGTCTGACGAATCTGTGATGCTGGGAACAGCTGAAATCAATCAATCATCAGAAGGGATTGGCGTTAAAAGTTCTGGTAACAACGGCTTCCAATTAGAAAACGAAGTCGATTATCGATTCGCGGGTAATGAGGGTGTATCAGAGCAGTTAATCATAGACTTAGGCAATAAAGTTGCTTACGGAGCAGAAATAGAATTTGAGAAAATGTTTGGTGGTGAACTTGAGAAAGGAATCGCATCTTTTTATAGAGATGGTGTATTAATTGCTCAGCAATCGTTCAGCTCTGACGCAAGCAGTGGTGATTACGCGGCAAATTTCAATGTTCAACAGGGAGGCTTTGATAAAATCATCCTCGAGGCGACCAGTAATGGCAATGGCCCGGATACTGAAGACAACAGTGACTTTACCGTTAAATCAATAACCTTTACAGGTGCGTACTCTGGCGTGCCAATTGCTAGTGCGGATGGGAACCTCGGTGCTGTATATGGAGCTGATGGCCCTGGTTCTATAGTCTTAAATGGAGGTGAGGCTGGTTTAGAGACTCTAGATGGTAAAGACGTGTTGATATACGTCGATCCACAAAACTCTAATAGACTGATTGCAGAGGCTGATGGAGAGCTTGCATTCGAAGTTCAACTTACACCTAGCACTGGAAAATGGGAGTTCTTCCAATACTTACCTTTGACCTCACCTTATGGCGATGGGGATATCGATTTTAACTACACGATTACTGATAATGATGGAGACAGTAAAACGGGGTACTTTTCTGTCAACCCTTACGCCCCACCAATCGTAGAAGGTGTAACTCTAAACGTTTCTGAGGAAGGCTTAAGCAACGCCATTGCTGATGACTCTGCTCTAAACGGCTTTGATGACACAACTGACTCGAGTACTGATGTAGAACAATTGACGCTGGGTCAAACCGTTGATTCTGTTACGCTCAGTGAACCATCTACAGCTCTTACTAGTAACGGTATCTCTGTAACGTGGACGTTATCAAATAACGACCAAATGCTTATCGGTTCAGCGAACGGTGAAGAGGTTATCAAAATATCAGTCAATGATACTGGAGTGGTATCTACGGAGCTTCTTGGTCCGATTGATCACTCCAACCCATCTGGAGAAGACACCTTAAATATTGAGGTGCCTGTGCTTGTCTCGAATGCTCGTGGTCTTACTAACTCCACAACGGTCAACGTTATTGTGGAAGATGACTCACCAGATTCTGCATCTATTATTCACGATGTAGTTGCAGAAACTAAAGAAAGTGCCAACGTTCAGCTCATAATGGATGTCTCGGGTTCTATGCGAACGGATAATCGCTTGCAGATAATGAAAGATTCGGCAACTCAGTTATTGAATCAATATGAGTCTATCGGTCAAACGCGAGTTCAAATTATTACTTATAGCAGTACAGCATCCACTTACGCTATAGGTGCTGCGACGTGGCTGACGGTCGAGGAGGCCAAAGCGTATATTGAGACGCTAACTGCGGGTGGCGCGACTAACTATAACAACGCGCTAAATGAAGCAAAACAGTCATGGGATGATGTAGGTAAGTTAACCAGTGCGTCGAATGTTAGTTACTTCTTGTCAGATGGTCAGCCAAACCCTGCGTCATCATTTATAAACGACGCTCGCGAGCAGAGTTGGATTGATCACCTAACCGATCCTGATAATCAGATAACAGCCCTAGCGTATGGTATGGGCGTTAATCTTATGCCGGAGCAATTAGATCGCGTAGCATATGATGGCTTTTTGAATCAAGACCTTGATGGTGTTGTGGTTCCTGACGTAACTCAATTACCTCCGGTTATGTTGCAGTCAGTGATTCAACCTGTTGGGGGGAACTTGATGTATACCACTTCTCCAGATACAGGTATTGGTGCAGATGGTGGTTATATTAGCGAAATAGAACATGACGGTGTCACTTATTCGTTTGATGGTACAGACCTAATAGTAACTGACAATAACGATGGTATTTCGCATGCATTTGACGACACAACGATGCAGCTTACTATCTATATCGACAGCAAACATACTCTGGAAATCGACCTAAACGATGGTGCGTATGCATTTTATGGTGCAGTGGGTGATACAGTTGAAACGTTAGACTTCGATTATGTATTGACGGATAACGATGGCGATCAAAGTGAGAATACCCTGCAATTCGTTATTGATGAAAACGGAGGAGTAAATGCTTCAAGTAATGGCTCTGCAAATATTATTGAAGCTGAAGTAGACGTAAGTCATGACATCTTGATCGGTAATGATAACGAGGCAGATGTCTTTAAATGGGTCAACGACTCCTTGGATACAGGAACAGATCTAATTAGAGGTTTTGAGAGAGATTTGGACACCTTAGATCTGAGTGAAGTCGTTGAAGATGCAGGGCACAATACGATAGAAGAACTTCTTAATAGTATTGACTTGAACATTGATGGCGATGACTTATCTCTAGAAATAACCCATAACGATGGAAACTCAATTCAAACTATCGTAATAGAAAACGGGGCGACAGAGTTTAGTGATTTAATCGTGGGAAATGCGGACTTTGAGAGAGATGTGTTATCCGCACTAACTAAGGTTAACTTAGAGCCATAATGAAAAGGGCCAGTAGGCCCTTTTCTTCTGCTTTGTCTTACTTATTCGTAGCCTAAAGCACTTTACATGCAAAACCTTTTAAGTAGAAGCCTTCTGGATATGCTGTATCGGTTGGGTGGTCAGCGGCTTGCTCAAAACGCTCCACAAACTTTACTTGGCGGTTAGCGTCTACGGCTGCATCAGCGATGATTTTCTGGAACAGAACTTGATCCATCAAGCCAGAGCACGAGTAGGTCAGTAGAGTGCCGCCCGGTTTTAGAATTTGCATTGCTAGCATGTTGATGTCTTTGTAACCACGACATGCACCGTTTAGTTGTGCTTTGCTCTCTGCGAACTTCGGTGGGTCCATAATAACCACATCGAACTGAGTTCCTTGATCACGATACTCACGAAGCAGCTTAAACACGTCTGCATTTAGGAACACGGCACGCTTCTTCGAAATATCAAAATCGTTTAGCTCTGCGTTGAATTTTGCGGTATCTAAAGCAGGTTGCGACACGTCAGCGTTAATCACACGCTTTGCATCACCTTTTAGAGCGTAAAGTCCGAAGCCACCTGTGTAAGAGAAGCAGTTAAGAACTTCTTTGCCTTTCATATATTTCATCGCTTGCTGGCGACTATCACGTTGATCTAGGTAGAAACCTGTTTTGTGTCCGCCAACGATATCTACACTAATCTTTACGCCATTTTCTTCGATGACGACCGATTTAGGTGGCTCTTCGCCATGCAAAACGCCCGTGCTCTCTTTTAAACCTTCTTTTTTACGAACGGCCACGTCAGAGCGCTCGTACACATTACAATCAGGGAAGCACTCAACCAGAGCGTCAACAATAGCCTGCTTATTGTGTTCTGCGCCAGCACTGAGAAGTTGGCACACAAAGAAATTTTGGTAACGGTCGATCGTAACGCCAGGTAAGCCGTCAGACTCTGCTGCGATAAGGCGATAACCCGTAAGGCCATCACGTTTGATAATGTCTTCACGAAGAAGTTGTGCGTCTTTAAGTCGTTTAACGAAAAACGCGGTGTCGATTTCTTCTTTATCAAAACTCCAAATACGAGCACGAATTTGTGAAGCTGGCGAATATGCCGCCTTAGCTAGCCATTTACCGTCGTGAGTGAATACATCAACCGTTTCGCCAAGAGCAGGTTCGCCCTCAACTTTGTTGATGCCTCGAGAGAAGATCCAAGGGTGCTTGCGCTTGACCGATTTCTCACGACCTTTAACCAAATAGATAGCAGCTGTCATTTCATTAGCTCTTGTTGAATTTTGAAAGGGGCGTATTGTCCGGGATGTAAATGGTAAAAGCAATATCCCTCGGCAATCCAGTACATTGTAGTGACTTTTAAATACAAAAAAGGTCACTAAAGTGACCCTTTTATTGAATTTGCTGTAATAGATTCCGTTGCTATGCTTTAAGTCCAGTAAGTAGTGCTTCCATTGTGTCGCTTTGCTTACGCAGTTGATCAACGTTTTGTGAAGTCGTGCTTATCATATTGCACACGTTATCTGCTTGAACTCGAATTTCTTCAACGCTTGAGGCGATATTGTCCGCGACTACACCTTGCTCTTCAGCTGCTGTTGCAATTTGAATGCTACTGTCGGAGATAGTTTGATTTTTATCTGCCAAAGAGCCGATTTCGTGATTCACTTCCGTCATGAGGTTTTGTCCCTCATTTGCGTTATTAACTGTCACTTCCATCAGCTTAGTAAGTGACTGACTGTTACGCTGTAACGATTCAATCATCGTTTGGATTTCCACTGTCGCTTGCTGAGTGCGTCCCGCAAGAGCGCGAACCTCATCCGCAACGACCGCAAATCCACGACCTTGTTCTCCAGCACGTGCAGCTTCAATAGCCGCGTTCAGAGCAAGTAGGTTGGTTTGCTCGGAGATCCCATTGATGGTTGTCACGACTTCATCAATTTGTGCTGCATTGGCATCTAACTCGGCAACGGCTTGAGACGCAGATTGAATCTCATTAGAAAGGTTCGAAATCGAGTGAAGCGTATTCTCAACTTTCACTTGTCCAGACTGAGCCACGTTTCGCGCATCATCGGTTTGCGTGCTTGAATCGTGAGCTAGTGTCGCGACTTCTCGAATCGTTGATGCCATCTGTTCAGTTGCACTCGCAAGAGAGTTGAGGTGTTCCTGCTGAGTCGCTGAAATATCTGAACTGTGATGAATCGATTGATTCAGGTCTGAGCTAATTTGTTGCATTAACGCCACAGACTCTTGAATCGACAGCACCATTTGTTGCTCTCGTTCTGCAACTTTGTCTATCGTAATAGCAATTTCACTAAACTCGTCGCGAACAGGGAAGAAGTTCATTCTCGCAGTTAAGTCGCCACCCGCAAGGGTGTTTAATGCTTTGTTCATCGTGAACATCGCGCCGCCAATAAACGTCATGATGTAGTAAACGCCAAGAGCGAGAATAAACAAGCTCACACAGATGATGCTCACTTGAGTCGTTGATAGGGCAGTCCATAAAGAAAGTTCATGGTTCGCAACCAAACTGTACGCACCATTTAAAACAGACACGGATTGCGAACCAGAGCCAATAGAAACGGTTTCTGAACCCGCTATGAGGCTTGCTACTTGAGATTGAGAAAGGTTGCCTGCCTCTATCAGACCTTTCATAAGCATGAGCTCTTCTTGGTACATACTTGAGATCAGTGTATTAGCCGCGCTATTAAGGACGAGAGTGAGAATGACTAAAGCAAGAAGAGGGAGAACGAAGAGCAAATAGAACTTTTCTTGAATCTTTAAGTGAATGAGATACTTATCAATCCAGCGGAATGGAATTTCTTTCATAATTATAATAACCGTGCAAAAACCCACTATCCTTAGTGGGGTGAATAGACGAAAAGAATATATCACTCAGTAAAAAGAAGCGGTACAAAGATGAACGTAAAGTGTGAGAGATTTATAGTAAAAGGTCATGTTCAAGGCGTGGGCTTTCGTTACCATACTTCCCATCAAGGATTGAAGCTAGGGTTAACAGGTTATGCGAAGAACCTAAACAATGGTGATGTTGAAGTGATGGCGTGTGGAACAGACGCGCAAATAGTTGCGTTTTCGGAATGGTTACAAGAAGGACCGCGAACGGCAACAGTAGAGCATGTGATGCAGGAGCCTGCGTCGTATAAGCCGTTACGCGGTTTTAAAATTTTATGAATCTACAAGCATTTAGCTGGCTTTGGTAGGCCGGCTAATTTGGTTGCTTGTTTGGCTGGCCCCTTTTTAAACAGCTTGAATAGATACTTACTGTTACCTTTTTCCGGGCCGTGCGCTTTTTCCATCGCTTTCACAAGCATACGCACTGCAGGGGAGGTATTAAACTCTTCATAAAAGTCTCGCACAAAATGCACAACTTCCAAATGAGCATCCGTAAGCTCGATGTCTTCTTCTTTTGCTAAAAGCTCAATCATACCTTCTTCCCATTGAGTATGATCCAATAAGTAGCCTTGAGCATCCGTTTCAATTTCTTTGCCGTTGTAAACGAACATAACGTTTTATCCGTTAAGTAAACATGGATGTTTATAGATTAGCGACAGCCGAGAATGTTCTCAACAAAAGAATCTCGAAGTAGTGCCGAGCGAAGCAAAAGCGTACAAAATGGTGAGTGTTTTTGACTGAGCTAGGCACTTTGATATAAATGCTCTTTTATTCAAATAAATAGGAAACTATTCAGTTTGTTAGAAATTTTACGGGGTGAGTACCAACGAAATTGCATGGATATCCAGGCTTATTCATTTTTGTTTTGGTTTTTTCTTGGCTACTTGTCTGATTATGGGATTTTATGGGTGAATGAATAGCTGACAACGTTGTGTTTGTTTTCATAGACCGATATTCTCATTGGATTAATGAAAGCCTGTATTCAGGTTAGAAACAACAATGATGACAAGGAGTTAGTCATGTCGAAACAACGTTACATTGAGATTAATGACAATGTAAAATCCACTTGGTCCATCGAGCGTATTTGGCAACTTGCAGAATCCTTACCTGTAGAAGAAATTTCGATTGATGATATCAAAGGCCCAAATGAAGTGACTTGGTTTAGTCATGAAGGGCCACAGCCAACCTGCCGTGAAATTGCAAAACATTGCCAACGAATCAACAATGCTGATTTGTCGTATCCGGTAATCTTAACCAGTGACTATCGTGTTTTTGACGGTATGCACCGAATCGCCAAGCAAATCATGTTAGGAGAGGAAACGATCAAAGTGAGACGCTTTAGAGAAAATCCAGAAGCTGACGAAGTTATCGAGTTGTCAGTAGAGCAGGCGTAATACACTGAATTGCACACAAAGAAAAAGCCCGAAGGAATTACCTTCGGGCTTTTTTATTCTACTTAACGAGAAACGATTAATCGTCGTTCATAATACCTAGAATGCTTAGTAGACTAGTGAACAAGTTAAGGATGTTTAGGTACATCGAAATTGTTGCACTGATGTAGTTTGTCTCTTCGCCACGAACGATACGACTTGTATCGAATAGGATGAAACCAGAGAACACGAGTGCAGAAACACTGCTGATTACTAGGTGAGCCATTGTTGAAGCAACGAAGATGTTAATCAGCGCTGCAACGATCACAATGATCAAACCCGCCATCAGGAAGTTGCGCATGAAAGAGAAATCTTTCTTGCTTGAAATGGTGTAAGCCGATAGGCCAAGGAACACCATACCAGTCAAACCTAGAGCTTGAGCAATGATAGTAGGACCGTTTGGAATTGATGCGTAGTAGTTAAGCATTGGACCTAAAGCACCACCCATTAGAGTCGTGAAAACGAATGTCCAAACGATACCAGATGATGAGTTGATTGCCTTTGGCATAACAAAGAACAAAATACCAATCGCTGCAAGCTGCATCACAATTGCCATGATTGGTGAAATTTGCATTGCCATAGTCGCGACTGCTGCGATAGCACTGGTCATCAGTGTCATCGACAGTAGGAAGTAAGTGTTTTTCAGTACTTTGTTAGTTTCTAGTGTATTAGGAACACTTGTTGAACGAGTAAACATTGGACTGTTCATAATTATCCTCAATAAGGGAGTTTACTATTGGTACATTTATGGGGCTGAAAGTTCAAAAAATCAAGCCCTTTTCATGCATATCCTAGATAAAATGATAATGGAAATAAGATGTTATGTATTTGGCAACTTGTAACACAATATTACTGCCTAGCATAGCTATGTTGATTCTCACACGGATTTTTGAATTTAGTAACAAAAAGCACTGGCTTCATAGAAACCAGTGCTTTTTTATGTCGATTCGGCTAAATCTTAGTGGTGTAAGATTTGCGCTAGGAAGTTTTGGGTCCTATCCGATTGAGGATTCTCAAAGAAGTCGACCGGGTTGTTTTCTTCGATGATCTCTCCTGCGTCCATGAATATCACGCGATCGGCAACCTCTTTAGCAAAGCCCATTTCATGTGTCACACATAGCATAGTCATGCCTTCCTCGGCGAGTTCGACCATTACATCCAGTACTTCGCGAACCATTTCCGGGTCGAGTGCAGATGTTGGCTCATCAAAAAGCATGACTTTAGGGTTCATACACAAAGAGCGAGCAATCGCCACACGTTGTTGCTGGCCACCAGACAGCTGACCGGGATACTTCTCCGCTTGGTCTGGAATTTTTACACGTTCCAGATATTTCATCGCAACTGCTTCTGCCTCATCTTTTGGCATCTTCTTCACCCAGATAGGCGCGAGCGTACAGTTTTCCAGTACGGTTAAATGAGGGAAGAGATTAAAGTGTTGAAAGCACATGCCCACTTCTCGGCGTACTGCTTCAATGTTCTTTAAGTCTTCAGTTAATTCCGTACCAGAGACGTAAATGCTGCCTGCTTGGTGTTCTTCAAGGCGGTTAATACAGCGAATCATCGTTGATTTTCCCGACCCAGATGGGCCACAGATAACGATTTTCTCGCCGCGCTTAACGTCGAGGTTAATATTTTTTAGTACGTGAAACTCACCATACCATTTATTCATGTCCTTCAATTGGATCATGTAATCTTGTTGTTGCGTCATAATACGTCCTTGATCTTGATGAGTTATCGTTTGTGACCGGTATGAAGTTTGTTTTCAAGCCATATCGAATAGCGTGACATGCCAAAACAAAATACCCAAAACACTAACGCGACAAATACATAACTTTCAGTAGCAAAACCTAACCATTCAGGGTCGGTATTTGCTGCTTGTCCTATACCGAGTACGTCAAACATGCCAATGATGAGTACTAAACTGGTGTCTTTAAACAAACCGATAAAGGTGTTCACGATAGAAGGAATAGTAATCTTTAGCGCCTGTGGCAAGATAATAAGCCCAGTCTTTTTCCAGTAACTTAACCCAAGCGCATCAGCGGCTTCATATTGACCTTTCGGAATGGCTTGTAGACCACCGCGTACCACTTCTGCCATGTAAGCGGAGGCAAACATAACCACACCGATAAGGGCGCGAATCAGTTTATCTGTCTCTGAACCTTCAGACATAAACAATGGAAGCATAACCGAAGCCATGAACAAAACCGTAATAAGCGGAACGCCACGCCAAACTTCAATGTAGACGGTACAAATGCTGCGAATGATCGGCATCTCTGAACGTCTACCAAGCGCAAGCACCACACCAATTGGCAGTGAAACTACGATACCAACTAACGCAATAATGAGCGTAACGAGTAATCCACCCCATTTGTGTGTATCGACCACTTCTAGTCCAAAGACACCCCCGTATAACAGCCCAGCGATGATGAATGGATAGATGTTTACGAAGAAAAGCCAAATCCACATCCGTTTCGGTGTCTTCTCATACGCGAGTAAAACGGTAAATATGGCTAATGTGATATAGAAAAGGCGAGGGCGCCATAGTTCGGACTCTGGATAAAAACCATACATGAACTGCTCCCAGCGCACGCTGATAAATACCCAGCAAGCACCATCTCGGCTACAGTCGTCACGCGTTGAGCCAATCCAGTCTGCGTTAATAAACGCCCAATCCACGATATACCATATTGCAGTTACGACAATATACGCAAGAATGACAGTAACAATGGAATTGATAGGGCCATTAAATAGATTTTTCCGCATCCAACCAACGAAGCCTACAGTATTGGCGGGTGGTGGGAGATCCGGTTGAAATTGATGAGTACTCATATTATCTCTCCACCAGCGCGACTTTACGGTTATACAAGTTCATTAATGCAGACGTAATCAGACTTAATGTCAAGTACACGCCCATCGTCATCGCAATGATCTCAATCGCTTGTCCCGTTTGGTTCAGGGTAGTACCAGCAAACACAGAGACAAGATCTGGGTAACCAATCGCCATCGCTAACGATGAGTTTTTGGTGAGGTTGAGATATTGACTGGTTAAAGGTGGAATAATAATTCGTAACGCTTGAGGAATGACAACAAGCTTTAAAGTTTTCGAGCGTGGTAAGCCTAGCGACATCGCTGCTTCGGTTTGACCATGGCTAACCGCATTAATACCAGAGCGCACAATCTCAGCAATGAAAGAAGCTGTATAAACACTCAATGCCAAAAGTAGCGCAGCCAATTCAGGAATAATGCTAATACCACCTCGGAAATTAAACCCTTTTAGTTCAGGATAATTCAGTGAAATTGGCATACCAGCAAGGAAGTACACAACCAATGGAAGGCCAACAACTAAACCCAAAACTATTCTTCCCATTGGGGTTTGTTGCCCAGTGAGACGTTGCTTATTATTCGCCCATACATTAATTAATAAGCTTGCGATTACCCCGAAGATTAACGCGGCAATAACGTAGCTACTGCCAGGTTCCATAGTCGGTGCAGGGAAATATAAGCCACGAACGTTCAAGAAAATAGCTTCACCAAGACTTAAGCTTTGGCGTGGTGAGGGTAATGCTTGAAGAACAGCGAAATACCAGAAGAATATTTGCAGAAGAAGGGGGATATTTCGGAAAGTTTCGATATAAACTGCCGCTAAACGACTAACTAACCAGTTAGAAGAAAGGCGGGCAACCCCCATGGTAAAGCCAATCACAGTAGCCAGAATAATACCTAATACGGAGACTAACGCCGTATTAAGAAGGCCGATGATAAATGTTCTACCGTAAGAGTACGTTTCATCGTATTCAATTAATGTTAACCCAATACCAAATCCGGCTTCTTGATTCAGAAAACCGAAGCCCGTTGCAATACCACGAGCATCTAAGTTATTGAGAGCGTTGTTTACAATCGTGTAAAAGAAAAATACCAGTGCAGCAATGGCAATGATCTGGAAAATAGCAGAACGAAAGGCAGGATTATAAATCAGGCTCTTGCTTCCGCTTGGTTTGGACATCGTACTTGGCGATGCATCTTGTGTCGGTTTCATACAGCGATAACCTCAAACCTTAGTTATAGATATCGGCCTGTATAAAGAAGTTTCGTCCTTGCTGGCTAAAGAATAACGCTCCCATGTCTGGTGACTTACGAACCTTTAAAGCCGTTCCACCAAGCGAGCGCTTTTCGCCATCCAATGAGCGATCCTTACTCATACAGTGAGATATAATCAAGAAAAAGGGCGGCATGAACCGCCCTGATTAACTCTTTCTATCGGATTGGTGGCGCGTACATAAAGCCGCCTGCATTCCATAGCGCATTAACGCCACGAGAGATTTCTAACGGCGAACCAGTACCGACTGTACGTTCGAAGCTTTCACCATAGTTACCAACTTGTTTGATAACCTGGTAGCCCCAATCGTCGCGGATACCCAACCCTTTGCCTTTAGGGCCATCAACACCAAGGATACGCTTGATGTTTGGATCTGTTGACTTCAGCATTTCATCCGCATTCTTCGAACTAATACCGTATTCTTCAGCGTTAATCATCGCAGACAATGTCCACTTAGCGATGTTAAACCATTGATCATCGCCTTGACGAACGACTGGACCTAGTGGCTCTTTAGAGATGATTTCTGGAAGAACGGCCGCAGAGGACGGATCTTTCAAATTCAAACGTAGTGCATAAAGGCCAGATTGGTCAGTTGTTAATACGTCACAGCGTCCCGCATCAAAACCTTTCGAAGTTTGCGCCGCTGTGTCGAATACCACTGGTTTGTACGCCATGCCTTGGTTGCGGAAATAATCTGCAAGGTTTAGCTCGGTTGTTGTACCTGATTGAACACATACCGACGCACCATCAAGCTCTTTAGCACTTGATATACCAAGCTCCTTCTTCACCATAAAACCTTGACCGTCGTAGTAGTTCACACCTACGAAGTTTAGGCCCAGTGCAGTGTCGCGGTGGAGAGTCCAGGTCGTGTTACGGGAAAGCACATCAATCTCACCAGATTGAAGCGCAGTGAAACGTTCTTTTGCGGTTAGGGGTACATATTTAACTTTCGTTTTATCCCCAAGAACAGCTGCAGCCAGTGCTTGGCAATATTCTACGTCGATACCTTCCCATTCGCCTTTTGAGTTAGGGTTAGAGAAACCAGGTAGACCGGTACTTACGCCACAAGTAAGAAAGCCTTGTTTTGTGACTTTGTCCAGAGTAGTGTCTGCTGCTTGAGCTGATGTTGCCATCATCGCAGTAGAAGCCGCTACGACGGAAGCAAGAACTGTGAGTTTATTTGCCATTTGTATCCTTCCTGTATGATCCATGTTTAATCAGGAGTGACCTGAAATAACGTGTCCAATTCGTTAGAGTTATCGTCCTACGTGATTGATTTTCGAAGAAACGGCATTCGATAGATCAACCAGTTATAAGCGTAGGAAAGGATCTGTTAATTCTCAAATATATAATTTAAATGAAGTTTTGAGAGAACTTACAAAGTGCCTTGAGATTTAGAATGACGAAATGTTAATTGTTTGTAAATAGTGCAATTCATGGACAATTTGGTGCATCAGAACAATCAATAGAAGAGTGAACAATACAAAAGAATAAAAAGTTGTTATTAAAACTGTCATTAGCTGAGCAAGGTGAAGTTCAGTAAAAATTCAAACAAAAATTATTTGTGATACCGAAACAGGGTGATGAGCTTGCCCCATTTTTGGTAGCATGGTCTACAACAGCTAATTAGAGTAATCATGGATTGAAATGCGATATTTTCCTCTGTTCTTAGATTTAATTAATAAACCCGTTCTCGTCGTGGGTGGCGGTGAGGTGGCAAGCCGAAAGGTGGAAGCGTTGCTAAAGGCTGGGGCGGATGTGACTATCGTTTCTCCGACGTTGGTTGATTTTCTGTCTAAGCTTGCTTCTGAGCATCAACTGCGCTGGGTACAACGTTTCTATTCGAGTGACATTGTCACTAAAAACTTTGTTCAAGTGTGGGCGACGACAGACAATCCTGAGCTAAATCACCAAGTGTACAAAGATGCCAAAGAGCTAGGCATCTTGGTTAACGTTGTGGATGATAAGCCTTATTGTGATTTCATCACGCCGTCTATGATTAATCGTGGCCGCATCCAAATCGCTATCTCTAGTGGTGGAGCTTCGCCAGTTTTAATTCGAAACATCCGTGAAAAACTTGAATCGATACTGCCACAAAACATGGGGTTGATGGCGGATTTTGCTAACTCAAAGCGAAACTCAATTAAAGAGGCGCTGCCTAGTGTCGATTTACGCCGCAAGTTTTGGGAGCAATTCTTCTCGAATCCCGAGGTGGAAAACGCGCGAGATAATCGTGAGTTAGAAGCAATTTACCAAGCGACCATGGCAACACCCTTAGATGAAAAGGGAAGTTGTACTTGGGTTCATGTTGGGAAAGATGTTGAGATGTTGCCAATAAAAGCCGTACGCTATATGCAACAAGCGGAGCTGGCTCTGTACTCAACTCGATGTGAAGCGAATGTGTTAGAACTAATACGAAGAGATGCAGAAAGAGAAGCTTTCTCGAGCGCTGCTGAGCTTTCGGATATGCTGGCCAAGGCTAAAGCTGAAAAGCTTCGAATTTGCGTGTTCATACCACAAGGAACGAGCGAATTCGTATTGCTGCAAGGGCAGGACTTGGTTATCTAGCAATGCCAAATGCTAAAAGTGGATACGTAGTTCGTTACACAAAAGCCAATAAAAAACGCCAGCGGATTATGCGCTGGCGTTTTTACTTACTTCTCAGATTGATTAATCACGGAAGTTGTTAAACTGGAATGGGATACCCATCTCTGCTTCACGAATCGCTGCCATTGTCGCTTGCAGGTCGTCGCGTTTCTTACCAGTAACACGTACTTTGTCGCCTTGAATAGAAGCTTGTACTTTTAACTTTGCGTCTTTGATAAGTTTCACTACTTTTTTCGCCGTTGGAGTATCAATACCTTGACGGAAAAGCAGAGTTTGGTGCCAGTTTTTACCAGTAACGTCTGGGTCTTGTGCATCCATTGCGTTCGCGTCAATGTTACGCTTCGCTAAGTGGCCGCGTAAAATGTCGCGCATTTGCTTAAGTTGGAAGTCACCTTCCGCAGACATTTTTACGTTTTCTTCTACTAGCTCAAAGCTCGCATTTACGTTGCGGAAATCGAAACGAGTAGACAATTCACGGTTAGCGTTATCAACGGCGTTACGTAGTTCAACCGTATCGATTTCAGAAACAATATCAAACGATGGCATGAAGATTCCTTGATTATTTTGTTATAGGGACTTTCGGGACTTAACAGCGCTTGCCAGCATATCTAGCATTGTAGCAGTGTCTTCCCAACCTAGGCATGGATCTGTAATAGACTGACCATACGTTAGGTTATTGATGTCAGTCATTGGCTGATTGCCTTCAAGAATAAAGCTTTCAGCCATGATACCCGCAATACGAGTGCTGCCTGACTTAATTTGGTTACAAATGTCTTGAGCTACGTCGATTTGTTTTCTGTGTTGCTTCTGACAGTTTGCATGGCTGAAATCCACAACCAAACGTTGTGGCAATCCAAACTCAGCTAAAGCATCACATGCTTGTTTGACTGATGCTTCATCAAAGTTAGGGCCTTTTTCTCCACCGCGCAGAATAATATGACCGTAAGGGTTGCCACTTGTGCGGTAAACCGTCATTCGACCGTTCTTATCTGGCGAGTAGAAGTAATGCGATGCTTTCGATGCGCGAATTGCATCAATTGCAATTTTTACGTTGCCATTTGTGCCATTTTTGAAACCAACTGGGCAAGATAGTGCCGACGCCATTTCACGGTGAATTTGTGATTCCGTTGTGCGAGCACCAATCGCGCCCCAAGTGATCAAATCCGCGATGTATTGGCCAGTGATCATATCAAGAAACTCAGTAGCAGTCGCAAGACCAAGCTTGTTGATATCCAGTAGTAGTTTACGAGCTTTATGAAGACCAGCTTCAAGTGCGTAAGAACCATCTAGGTTAGGGTCCGTAATCAAACCTTTCCAACCAACTACTGTACGAGGCTTTTCAAAGTAAGTACGCATCACGATAAACAGTTCGTCTTTGTACTTGTCTTGGATTTCACTCAGGCGAGTGGCGTAATCAATGGCAGCTTCAGTGTCGTGAACAGAACACGGACCTACAATCGCAAGAAGGCGATCGTCTTCACCCGATAAAATGTTTTCAATCTGACGACGAGATTGAGCGATACGGTCTGCAACGTCATCCGTAATAGGATGTACACTACCTAGCTCTGCTGGGGTAGGCATTGGACCCAAAGGTTGGGTTCTCAATTCATCTGTTTTTATAGGCATGTTATAGCTTTATTCTCTATTGCGAAGGGGTAAAGATAACGGAATTACAGGCAGGAATAAACCGTTTCACGGGAATCTTCGCCAGGAAATACCGAATTGTATACAAAGGTGTAGGTATTCATTTAAATGACTTATGTATAAATGACAAAACTTGATCATTAAATCAATATATATACATTTGAATTTATAACCATTTTATCTATCTCGCTGTAAGGTAATCTAAGTAACTGCGATAAACTTCATACCTCACGGGTGACGCCGTCACTTCCTGAAGGTTAAATAACTCGTGAGATCGAGCTTTTGTTAACATTTCTTTGACATCTATTTCTTTCGTTGATTAACTGGTCTGACTAGATTGGTAAGGAGACCAAAATGTTATCAGCTCTACGTCGTGCGAATTTGTATCTAAATCTGTTTGGCTTTTCAAAAGTGCCGCTGATTTGGCTTTGCCACCCTAAAATCATTGCGATAGATAGCAAGCATGTTGAGGTTCGTATCCCATTGCGCAGAAGGACGAAGAACCACCTGAATAGCATGTATTTCGGTGCTTTAGCGGTTGGCGCTGATGTTGCTGGTGGTTTTCTTGCTATGAGTAAAGCGCAAGAAAAGGGAGAAGCGATCTCGCTGGCATTTAAAGGTGTGAAAGCCGAGTTTTTAAAGCGCCCGGAAGCCGATGTGCACTTTGTTTGTAACGATGGTCATGTCATTGATGAGATGCTCGAGCACACCTTGGCAACGGGTGAACGAGTAAATCGTGACGTAAAAATTGTCGCGCTGTGTCCTAACTTACATGGTGACGAGCCAATGGCTGAATTCTCGCTTACTCTTTCGATAAAAAAAGCAGCCCAACAAAGAAAAGAGGCTGCCTAGTGGTTTGTGGCTCGCTTGTTTAAAGGTGGTGGCTTAATTGAGTTCAATCTTCTCGATAGAGACGATTTTGGAGCGATTTAAGACCACTTTCCAGCGGTAATAAACAGGCTCATCGGTGTGGTTGTCCTCTTTGACAATCACATTGAGCAAATGACGTTTCTCTACTGACTCTTTGGTTACTTGACCTTCATTTAAACGGTAAACTCGGTTTGAGCTTTTATCCATCAAGCGGATGATAGGGCGCAAACTGATGTTCAATGTTTCTCTCGTTTGTTCGTAACCACTCAAGAAAAGAGAGGTCGCCATTTCGGTTTTCTCGTGATAATGAAGAATCTGCTCTTCACGTTGCACGACGCGTTTTTTACGTATTCTTTGAATCTTATCCGGCAAGCTACTTAAGGTACGATAATCGAGCCACTCCAATTTTTTGCCAACCACTTTTTTCGTCGTTGGATCAACATACTTCTTACGCCATTTTGGCTTGCCTTTACGGATCCATCGCCACATGGCATCGCGTAAATCATCTTTAAAGATTTCTCGTAAAGCGTAAATAAAAGACATCGCGATAATGAATGAGGCAGAAATTTCCCCCAGATAATCGCGAGCGAGAATCACTGTCGAGGTCACGACAACCATCACTAAACCGGTTGCAATACCTTTGATAGCGCGCTTAATGTTGTTACCCATCGATATGGTTTCTTCACGAAGCACGATAGGGTGTTCAATCAATCGCCTTAGCAAGCGCATTTTGTTAGATAGGCGAGTAACGTCTTCAACGACTCTTGATGAGTTGTATTTGTTGAGTTTACGATGGGCTTGCTCTTTCTCACATAGCGTGATCAGACGCTTTTTGATCGTGCCATAGTCGCCTTCACGTGGTAGATGGGCCACCAGTGACAGGAACTTTTGCTCGGTATACCAAGACAGATAGTTATCGATGTTAACGTAGTAGCGTTTTAAGTTCTCTTCATAAGGAATAGAACGCCGCAAGCGCTTTAAGATCTCAAGCGTGAGCTCGATAACTTCGTCCACTTCATCTTCCGTTACGGAGTTGTTCTCATGCTTGTTTAAACTTGCTACCGCTTTGTCTAGCGCGATAACGTATTGGTAAGCGAACAAACTCAAACTTACTCGGTATTGCTGATTCGACAGGCGTCCACGTTTGGCAAGTCGACTGTGTACTAGCGGAAGAAGGATTTCAGTACTGTAATAAGATCGTTGCTGTGTGATTGAGGTGTAATAAAATTCGGATTCACTGATGATATCGGCGTTTAAACCAAGCTCACCAGGTATAAAAAAGTAAATATCTAGGTCGACACTTTTGCTCTTTGCGAGTGCATGACTGATTTTTAATGTTATTGAGTCTTGTTTATCGACGGTGACCAAAGAAAGCTCCTGACTTTGCTAAAGCATTCTTAACTTATGCGTTCCGTTGAGCAGGTAAGTATAAGAGTGCTAAAAGAGTGACTGGGGCATATAGCTGAACGACAACAGCATAACAGAGCACTATGCTTTTCTCTCTGATTTTCTTGTTAGTTTAGGTATAATTCCACGTAAATTTAAAAAGAGACAAAATCAATGATTAAAATTGGTCAAATTAACAGCTTAGAAGTCATTAAAAAGGCTGATTTTGGCGTATTTCTGGATGGCGATGATTACGGTTCTGTTCTACTACCTAGTAAGTATGTACCAGAGGGTACTGAAATTGGTGAGTATGTAGACGTATTTCTGTACTTCGATTCAGAAAGCCAACTTGCTGCGACCATTGAAAGACCAATTGCCCAAGTGGGTGAGTGGGGTTTAATGAAGATTGAGGGTGTGAATGCGACAGGTGCTTTTGTAAATTGGGGCATCAAAGAAAAGGACTTACTGATTCCTTTTAGTGAGCAACGCACTCGCTTCTCTGCCGGACAAACCATTTTAGTGTATGTTTATACCGACAAAGCGTCAGGTCGCATTGTTGGTACGACTAAGTTCAATAAATGGTTAGATAAAACTCCAGCGAATTATGAAGTTAACGAACAAGTTGATTTGATCATCGCAGAGCGTAGTCAACTTGGTTATAAAGCTATCGTTAACGGTAAGCATTGGGGCATGATTTTCCCATCGGATGTTTTTGGTAAGCTTTACATCGGTAAAAAGCTGAAAGGCTTTATTAAGCACATTCGTGAAGATGGTAAAATCGACCTTGCTCTACAAAAAGTAGGTGTGGCGAAAATGGACGATCTTTCTAGTAAGATCCTTGACCTGCTAGAGAAGAAAGGCGGATTTTTGCCTTTGAATGACAAGTCGTCTCCTGAAGCGATTTTTGATGCTTTCCGCACAAGTAAAGGGACTTATAAAAAGACCATCGGTGGCTTATACAAGCAGGGTAAAATTGTCATTGAGAAAGACGGTATTCGTCTAGCGTAGTCCAAACTCACGTATAGCGGATCTACAGCCAAAAAAACGGCCCAAACTTTTCCTTTTTTTGGGCCTAGGGGAAACGGCTCCGCAGAGCCTGCGCTAAACTTGTCCAACAATAATTTTGTTGGTGAACATAGAGAGAAATGCCACATCAAAGCATTACTTTGATACAACTAGTTTAGTACAGCGTGTCCGGATCGCTAGCGAGCCCACTTGCTTTCATACTTACGAATTAAAAAGCCATCGCAAATACGATGGCTTTTCATTTATTTATGGTTCGTTTTACGTCTTTTAAAATAAGTTCTTATCTCGTACTAATTCGCGAGGGAGACCATTCTTTATTCGGTTGCTTACCCACTTGCCAAGGCCAATAACTGCGCCTTGATAGGTGACAAGCACTTCGCCTTTACCTGTTTTCATTCCCTCAGGAATGGTTTGTGGGCGAACATCACGCCCCATGTACCATTCGCGCGCTTCTTCAATACTGAGTTCAATGGCGTTGCTTTCAGAACCTGTCGCCAGGGCAGTCGCGACTTGGTGTTGCCAACGGTAGCCATTTTTATGTGCTTCCGCGATCTTTATACCCATACGGGAGAAGCGTAATTCGCCGATCATCGCTTCTAAAGCATTAGGGAATAACCAGACATCTTTATCGCGAAGCCATACAGAACTGTCATTTGGAAGTTTAATACCTAACGCGCTTTGGAGTTGTTGAGCAATTTCTGTCGATTCTTTTTTTGAAGTTTTAGCAAAGGGGAATTTCCCCATGCGCTTTTTGACTTCTGGCGCCTCAACAGCAGCCTGTTTGCGAATTCTTGCAACAAAGAACCCTTCACAGTCGTAGACCTGCGGGAAAATATGCAAAAAGCCTTCTTCAGTTAGAGCTGCCTCTGCGTTTTCAAACAAGTTCTCAAGGCTTTCAAACTCTACAGCATCCCCAAAGGTTTCTTTCAAGTGTTGACAAACTTGTTGGTTTTCTTCTGTACTGAGCGTACATGTTGAGTAAACCATCACACCACCGGGCTTTAATGCATGGAAGGCGCTTTCAATAAGATCTTTCTGTGTGTCAGCGATGTCGAGTACGGAAGCTTGCGTCCAGTTTTTCATCGCATCTTCGTCTTTGCGAACGGTGCCTTCTCCAGAGCAAGGCGCGTCGAGCAAAACCGCATCAAATTGTTCTGGTAGCCAACCGCCAAAAACGCGCCCATCGAAGTTACTTAGTGCGGCGTTACGTACTCCACAACGTTCCACATTAGCGTGCAGTACTTTTACACGACTTGCGGCGTATTCATTGGCCACAAGCACACCTTCGTTGTTCATTAAAGCTGCAATTTGAGTGGTTTTTGAGCCTGGAGCGGCTGCGGTATCTAACACGGCATCGTAAGATTCATCATTCATAAACAGAGCAGATACCGGCATCATCGAACTGGCTTCTTGAATGTAGAATAAGCCAGACATGTGTTCTGCTGTGTTGCCTAATGGTACAACTGACTCGTCCGCTTCAATCCAAAAACCTGTGTCACACCAAGGCACGGGAGAAAGCTTCCAGCCTTTTGCTTCTGTTCGTTCTAGAAACGCTTCAACACTGATCTTCAACGTATTAACTCGAATACTTTTGCGCAGTGGCTTTTGGCACGACGCGATAAAGTCTTCCATGTTGAGGTGAGCAGGAAGAATAGTTTGGATTTTTTCCAGAAACGCGTCTGGGATGTAAACATTAGGATGCAATGTGGGATCTCGTTTGCAGAATTTGTGGCAAATAATATACGAAAGCGAAGCAGAAACGAATAGTGACAAGGGCCGAGCAATAAAAAAGAGCAGCGATTGCTGCTCTTTTAAAATGATCAAACTTCAATTGTACGTGAATTGAGCTTTATTCTACGGCTTCGGAATTGCTGTACGCCATTGAGTCCAACCTTCTTCAGCTTGTGGATACAAAAAGAAAGATTGCCCACTCTTTGCCGCTGGTGGAATAGTCGATTGCTCTGGCGTTGAAAACGCAATTCCTCCGCGAACTAAACTATCAAAGGTTCCCGCTTTGATGTTAGCGCCGGTAAGCCCGATGGAAACATCTACTCCTGAAACATTCCAGAACACACTGTTTTGACGAACGAGGTAAGCATATTCAGGCTGTATTTTGATAGTCGTGACGATGCGATCAGCAAATTCTCCTAGGCTTACGTCGGTCACTTGGCCAACTTCCATCTGGCGGTAAAGAATAGGGGTACCGACTTGTACTGAGCCTCTTTGTTCACTTTGTAACGTAAACATGATTCCATGCACGCGTTCTGAACTATTTTCTAATTGAAAATCAAATTTAGCTTTACCTTTACCTGGTTCAACACTGATGGATTTCGACACCAACGCCCCGAGGTTTTTAACGCCACCTAAACCAATTTCTGGTTCAGTTAGCCAAAAATGTGAGCCTTCAACTGCAATGTTTTCTACGTATTCAGGTAGGATCCTTGCAGTGACTTCAACCATGTTACGACGAAAATTCGGTACAACCAGAGTGATTTCACCAACTTTAACACCTTGATATTCAATCGGCATTCCTTTAGCAATCTCTTGCGAACCGTCGGTTTCTAAAGCAATGACGCGCCCAAACTTGCGAGCGGTTTTTTGATCAGAATACAGCTTCCAGTTTTCTCCGATTTTGTTTTCAACGCCTGGTACGGAGTCAAAAGCGATGCCACCTTCGATTAACGACTTCAAAGGGTGCGCTTTCACACTGACGCCAGCTAATGATGCATCTATCTCAATCCCTGAACGATTCCAAAAAACGGTTTGTGGCGTTACAAGATAAGCGAAGCGGTTTTCGATAGTAGCCTTAATTAGTACTCCGCCATCAACTAGTTGGAAATCGGAGACGTTACCAACTGGAAGATTACGATAGAGTAGAGGGCTGCCTTTGGAAATCGGCGGCAATTCAGAAGCAAATAGTGTTAGCGCCCTAGAGCCACTTTGATTGTACTGCGCCAATTCAGCCAATGATTCATTTTGGAACAGTTGATACTCTTTTTGAATATCCTGCTTGCCTTCGCTCACAAAACTAATTGACCCGGTTAACAACTGCTTTGCTGGAGGAACGGTAACGCTGAGCCCCGATTCAGTTAACTCTGCTGATGCACTGCCGGTTACATAAAAACGATTGTTTGATTTGATCAGATGTTTGTATTCATGGTCAATCAATACATCCATAAATACTTCGTGTTGTGATTTTTTATCTTCCTTAACTAGGCCCACTTTGATGATTGAACCAACAACGATGCCTTTATAAAGTACATTGGCACCGCTATCTAGGCCAAACGAATTGTCGGACACCAACCGAATCGCGATAGACTTTTCTTGCTGTTGGTTAAACACGTTTTTACGAATCGCAGTAAAGCGGCGAGAGCGTTCACCCGCGCCCGGTACGATCGTTAAGAAGTTTCCTCGCACTAAATTAGCAATGTTTTCAACACCAGAAAGGGACACCTTTGCTTCTTCTAAGACAAATCGAGTACCTGTCGTCAGCATGTCACTAAAAGCGGGTTGAATTGCCGCTGACGCCAATATCACTTCTCGGCCTTCGGAAAGGCTCAAGTCCGTAACTTGGCCAATTTCGATTCCGCGATACATAATTGGAGCGCCTTCTCCGCTGATCTTGCTGTCATCAGGTAGGACGATTTTAACCGCGATGCCTCGACCAGCAGTTTTCAAATCTTTATACAAACGGAACTCGGTGTTCTCTTCTACAGGCTCACCATCATCCGGAGAGTCGACGGCGATGGCGCCACCTAGTAAGGCACTCATGCTTTCTAGTCTTACATCGACACCTTCAAAACCGATGCTGGCACCAATTCCACTGACGTTCCAGAATCGACTGCGGTTGTTAATGATATGTCGGTATTGATCCTGAATGTTGGCTTGAATAGTGATAGATTTTGCATCTTCATCTAGCTGGTAACTGTACACTTCACCGATTGGGATTTTCTTATAAACAATTTGAGAGCCAACCGATACACCACCTAAATCACGGCTTTTGAGCTTAATATTCAAACCTTGAGAAACGCGTAAATCTGTTGGGGCAGAGTCTAACGCATGGAATGTTGTCTCAAACTCTTGACCATCTCCGGGTTGAATCGAGATGTAGTTACCTGAGACGAGCGCATCCAGTCCGGAAACTCCCGTTAGGCTAGCTGTTGGTTTTACTAACCAAAAGCGTGTTTTATCGTTCAGTAACTTTGCAGCTTCAGGATAGATATCAGCATCGACATAAATACTGCCGAGATCTTCGGTGAGGTTAATGTCTCTTACCATGCCGACTTCTAATCCTTGGTAACGGATAGTGGTTCGGCCGGCGACAAGACCAGCGGCATCAGAAAAATAGATTTGCACTCGTTGTCCTGCATCGTGTATCGACTTCACAACAAGCCAGCCAGCTAAGACCATGGTCAAAATTGGCAACAGCCAAAGAGGAGATATGCCTTTACTCCGCTTTACATCTGGTACGTATGACGTTTGAGAACTGTTCTGATCACTCATTCATTGACTCTTTTTCTGATTGTTTTGGGCTTGTTTGGTCCCAGATTAGCCTTGGATCAATACTTTCTGCTGCAAGCATGGTCAATACAACGACAACACCAAATGCTACCGCGCCATATCCTGGTGTGAAATCCAGTATCTGACCACGATCGACTAACGTCATCATGATAGAAATAACAAACAAATCCATCACAGACCATTTACCGATCCATTTAACAACAAAGTAAACCATCATTCGTTGTCTCTTAAACACCGAACGTTTGAATTGGATGCAAAGCATGATGTAGGCGAGCCCAAGTATTTTAATCACCGGGACAACGATACTGGCAACAAAAATGATCGCAGCGATTCCATACATGCCGCTTTTTACCAAACCAGCCACGCCTGAAAAAATAGTGTCCTCCAAACGCTTACCATTGGTAAGCAAGATGGAAATAGGGATCAGGTTAGCAGGGAAGATGGCGACCGTTGCTGCGATGAGGTAAGCCCATGTTTTCTGAATGGAGTTTGGCTTGCGATGATATAACTCGTGATGACAACGCTGGCAATGGTCACCTTCAGGTTGGGACAAGTGGCATTCATGGCAATGCACATCTTTATGCTCAAAAGCATATAAACTTTCTGGCTTCCAAGCTTCCCAATAACGACGGACGCTGATTCTTGAAACTAACAAAACGGTAAATATCTGCAAAAGAACCAGACCAATTAACCCTGGACCGACGAAAATGTCGGAATAATCTTGGAGTTTAAAACAGGAAATGGCGATGCTAACTAAGAACACATCCAACATAACCCAATGCTTCAAATGTTGAATTAGCCACAGTGAGATACGAAGCCCACGGAACCATCGTTGATGTAAAGAAATATGTGCCGTTACCACTGAAACACAAACCGTCAGTGGCGCAAGAGAGCTACAAAATAGAATGAGCAATGAAAGAAGAACAAATCCTTCTTCCATCAATGTGATCATCCCTGAAGGTAGGGTTGCCGGAATCATCACACCAAAGAGTCGGATGCTAATAAAGTTAAAAAAGTGCGATGGAATAAATAGTAGGATGCAGGTTATCGCGACGGCTAGATTACCAGAGAGGCTAGGGCTACCTCCGCGATATAATTGTGTACCACAACGAGGGCAGTGTGCATTTTTGCCATGGGGTAAGTCGACGATGTCGACAGGCAATTCACAACCTTGGCACAAACGTACGTTATTGGGTTGCATGGCGTGCTTAGACAGAGAGGTCATAACGACCTCTCTAGCTTGAACGATTTAAGCGTGGGACTGTATGCCCCCATATAAGGTTTGATATAAGCCTTCTTGCTCAACTAACTCACCATGAGTACCTGTTTGCGTCACTTTCCCATCTTCAAGCACGTAGATCAAATCGGCTTGTTTAACAGCGGACAGTCGGTGCGCAACGATTAATGTTGTTCTACCACGTAAGAACTCGGTCAGTGCTTTGTGTAAAGCCGCTTCAGTAGCGGTATCTAGCGCAGACGTGGCTTCGTCTAAAATAACAAATTGAGGATTACTCAGCACCATTCTAGCAATGGCCAGCCGTTGTCGTTGACCTCCTGACAAACGAATGCCATTACGACCAACTTGAGTATCCAAGCCGTGGTTCAGTTGAGAAATAACATCTTGCAGCTGAGCCACTTCAAGCGCACGCCAAAGTGACATTTCGTCAAAATCCCCACCAAGCGTTAGATTATGCCTCAAGGTGTCGTTAAATAGTATAGGTTGCTGTAATACCACGGCAATTTTGTCGCGAATTACTTCAAAACCAATATCTTCTGTTAATTCATCATTAAAGCGAATGCTACCGGAGTTTTGACGGTAAACCCCAATAAGTAATTGTATCAAGGTTGACTTACCACCGCCGCTTGCACCAACTAACGCCACTTTCTTTCCTGCCGGCATATGTAAAGAAAGATTATCTAGGACTTTGTTTTCATTATTGTAAGAGAAATTAATGTTTTCTACTTTAACATCAACTTCTCTACCTTCTTTGAAAGGATTTACCTTAGAAACCGGTCTCTGCTCTTCTTCTAACTCTAATAAGTCGTTGATGCGTTTTAATGCCGCTTTAGCGCTATACCAAGAAAACTGAATCCCAAGCAACTCTTGAACAGGAGACAGCATGAACCATAGGTAACCAAAAACGGCAAATATTTGGCCAATAGTAAGGTCACTGAACATGACCATTAACATTGCTACAGCTCTGAATAATTCAAAGCCGATCAAAAAGAGAAGGAAAGATACGCGACCAGCAGCTTCAGATTGCCAAGCATACTTGTCTGCATCAACGCGAACTTGGTTCGCACTGTCTTTGAGTTGCTGGAGAAATTCTCGTTCTTTATTGGCCGCGCGTAGTTGGTAGATTCCATCTAATGTTTCAACTAAACGGTTTTGGAAAATTTCAAAAGAATGATTTTCCTTCCGTTTCAGATGTTTAACCATACTGCCTAGTTTACGTGAGAAGTAAATGACAATAGGGTTAACTAACAGGATAAACAGACCAAGTCGCCAATCGAGCCAAAGTAGAACGATAGCAGTACCAATAACAGTCAGAAAACTGATAACGAATTTTGCTAACGTAGAACCAATAAATTTATCAATGGTCTCAATGTCAGTGATAAGGTGTGCGTTGATTCCTCCGCTACCTTTGGTTTCGTATTGTCGGATGCTGATACGGCCGAGTTTGTCGATCATTTTACTGCGCATCTCAAACGTGATGGTTTTTGAAACAAGCGTAAATTGTCGGCTTTGAAGGATATTTAATCCTTGGCTCGCAGCTCGCATAAGAACAACCAAGAACAGGGTGAAGAAAATATAGCCTGTCGGAGTGTGCCACGCTTCAGGGAGAATGGCATTCATGGCATCTAAACCTTTTGCAGGTTGGTCCAATAAGACCTCATCAACCATCAAAGGCATGAGGAGGGGAATTGGAACACTAATCAAGGTTGCAAGCACCGCTATCAAGTTCGCTATGATCAGCTTGGACTTGTGCTTTTTTACTTGTGTTATCAACCAAGAACGGCTAATAGTGTCATTTTTCAGAAGCATTGTAATTGAGAATAAGTCCTATTATAAAGTAGGGCTGCATTTTAGCGCCATACATTGAGAATGGAAGCTTTTATAGTAAGTAGGAAGTTAATATGAACTTAGAACAATACCAAAGACTAACCAAACAAGCTGTTGCTCTAATTGAGTCTGAACCAGACTTTATTGCGAACCTAGCAAACTTGAGCTCATTGCTTTTCATGGAACTTGACGATCTTAACTGGGCAGGCTTTTACCTAACAAAAGGTGAAGAGCTTATTCTTGGTCCGTTCCAAGGAAAACCAGCTTGTGTTCGTATCCCAATGGGTCGAGGCGTCTGCGGTACTGCTGCACAAACTAATACTATACAAAGAGTATACGACGTTCACGAATTTGAGGGGCATATTGCGTGCGATGCAGCGAGCAATTCAGAAATTGTGATTCCATTTTCTATTAATGGAAAGGTGGTTGGTGTACTTGATATTGATAGTCCAAGTATTGGCCGATTTAATGAAACAGACGAAGAAGGTCTCACTCATTTCATGGTTGAAGTAGAAAAGCTGCTTAATTCACACGCGAACGACGCATAAATTAGCCTTCGAGTGTGGTTTTTCCTTGGCATGTCACTATAATACGAGAATATTTTTTCTTAATGCTCGCGGAAATCCGCTCAAATCAGGACCCCTCATGACTGAAAAGTTAAAAAACAGCAAAGAAGTTATTGCATATATTGCTGAATGTTTCCCTAAGTGCTTTACTTTAGAAGGTGAAGCAAAACCTCTGAAAATTGGTATTTTTCAAGATCTTGCGGAACGTCTAAATGAAGACGAAAAAGTAAGCAAAACACAGCTTCGTGCAGCGTTAAGACAGTACACTTCATCATGGCGTTACCTACACGGTGTAAAACCAGGTGCAGTACGTGTAGACCTAGATGGCAACCCTTGTGGTGAGCTAGAAGAAGAGCACGTTGAACACGCGAAAGCGACACTTGCAGAAAGCAAGGCGAAAGTTCAGGCTCGTCGTAAAGAACAAGCACAAAAAGCTCGTGAAGAGGGTAAGGCGAAAGCGAAACCTGCGGCTAAAAAGCCTCAACAGCCTCGTCGTACTAATAAACCAAAAGTACAAAAACCAACTAAGCCTGTAGAAACGCGCGCTCTAAATGCTGATGAAATCACAGTAGGTAACGCAGTTAACGTGAACATGGGCAAAGGAAACATGGCAGCGACCATTGTTGAAATCAATAAGGATGATGTACGTGTTCAACTTGCTAACGGCCTACAAATGGTTGTGAAAGCGGAGCACTTGCGCGCATAAAGGAGATACTCCTACGCATGAATTGCCGTTCAAAAGTGACCCTGATTGCTGCTAGCTTATGGCTAGCAGCATCAGCTCAGGCTCTTGAAGCCAAACTACATAAAGATGACCTGCCGGTTCTTTCTCCTGAAGTTCAGCATGAAACAGCTAGCAAACGAGTCACCTCGCGATTTACCCGCTCTCATTATAAGCACTTCAGCCTCAATGATGATTTCTCTAAAGCGATATTTGAACGCTATGTAGAGTTGCTTGATTACAATAGAAATATTTTCACTCAAGCAGACATCGATTCATTTAAAAATTGGTCAGTCGAGCTTGATGATCAGCTTAAATCGGGCAACAACCAAATTGCTTTTGATGTTTACAACCTCTCAATGCAGAAGCGTTTCGATCGTTTTGCTTATGCGTTAACTCTACTCGATGAAGAGATCAAGTTTGATACCGATGACGAGATAGAGTTAGACCGCTCTGAGGCCGCATGGCCAAAAGACGAAGCAGAGCTCAACGAGTTGTGGCGCAAGCGTGTGAAATATGACGCGTTAAATCTGAAACTGACTGGCAAAGAGTGGCCAGAGATTAAAGAAGTTTTAGAGAAGCGTTATAACAACGCGATGAAGCGCATCACACAGACCAACAATGAAGACGCATTTCAGTTGTATATGAATGCCTTCGCGCGACAGGTTGACCCTCATACAAGCTACCTTTCTCCACGTAATGCCGAGCAATTCCAATCGGAAATGAACCTTTCTCTAGAAGGCATCGGCGCCGTTTTGCAAATGACAGACGATTACACAGTAATTCGTTCACTTGTTGTTGGCGGTCCGGCATCAAAGAGTAAGCAACTTGGTGAAGGGGACCGAATCACTGGTGTTGGACAAGACGGTGAAGAAATTGTCGACGTGATCGGTTGGCGTCTGGATGATGTTGTTCAGTTAATCAAAGGCCCTAAAGGCACAAAGGTTAATCTACAGATCTTGCCAGAAGGTAACGATGCGAAGAGTTACATTGTCACAATTGTTCGTGACAAAGTTCGCTTAGAAGATCGTGCGGTTAAGTCAGAAATCATCGAAAAAGACGGTAAGAAGATTGGTATTTTAGAAGTACCAAGTTTCTACGTCGGCTTATCGAAAGACACCGATAAATTACTAGCTGAGTTGAAAACCAAAAACGTTGACGGCGTAATCGTTGATCTACGTAACAATGGTGGTGGTGCGCTAACAGAAGCGACGGCATTGACAGGTTTATTCATTAAAGAAGGTCCTGTAGTTCAAGTTCGTGACAGCTATGGCCGCATCAAGGTGAATGCCGATACCGATGGAAAAGTGAGTTATGATGGCCCATTGACGGTATTGATTAACCGCTACAGTGCTTCAGCATCTGAAATTTTTGCAGCGGCAATGCAAGATTATAATCGTGCAATCATCTTAGGTGAAAACTCTTTCGGTAAAGGTACAGTTCAGCAACATCGTTCACTGAATCATATTTACGATCTTTTCGATAAAGAGCTAGGTTATGTTCAGTACACGATTCAGAAGTTTTATCGTATTGACGGTGGAAGTACGCAAAATCGTGGTGTTGCACCAGATATTTCGTACCCAACGCCAATTGAGGCTTCTGAAACAGGTGAAAGTGTTGAAGACAATGCTTTACCTTGGGATCAGATTGATAAAGCACAATATCAAACGTTTCCAAGTAACGACGCCTTAGTTGAAAAACTTACTGCTCTTCATAACAAGCGTATTTCTGATGAAATGGAGTTCCGCTTTATCAATGAAGACATCGAGAAATATCGTAAAGAAAAAGACGATAATACTTTGTCTTTGAACGAAAAAGTTCGTAAAGCTGAATCGGATAAAGCGGAAGCACTTCGTTTACAACGCATCAATGAGCGTCAAGCTGCTTTAGGTAAGGAAGCATTCAAAACATTGGATGATATACCTAAAGATTATGAAGCGCCTGATGTTTATTTAGATGAGTCTGTCGCGATTATGGTTGATCTACTCAAGCAGAAAAATCAGTCATAATAACTGGCAATTCAAAGTAAAAAGAGTGAGTCTTTCAGGCTCACTCTTTTTTTATGTCTTTTCATCTTTGTTTGTATTGAGTATCAAGTAAGATATTCGCTTATTTTTTCCCAATAATTTACGTGATCTACATCTAAAATTTCGCGAAAGTGAAGACTACTGGCTAAGCTAAAAGAAAACGATAAGGATGCCGATATGAAGTGGTTCTTTATTTTACTTAGCTTTTGCTGCTTTAGTGTGGTTGGTGGAGAAAACACCAGAGAAGATGAATTAAGTCACTTTGACACGCCGTTTCTCATCGGAGACTGGTATTTAATGAACCCAAACCCCGAAGAGTCGGCTGAAAACTTTCGCGCGATCAAACTCTCATTAGGTTCGGACTACAGCTTTTCTATTGATATTCAAAAGAAAGACTATTCCGTTGACCATTGGGAAGGGCTGTATAACGCAAATGAAGACACCATCGTTCTTGGTTTAAACACCGACGAGCCTCAAATTTATGCCTATCGCAACAACCATAATACGCTTGATCTTAATGGTGTAACATTCACTAAGGGATTATCCAATTCACTTGCAGGTATTTGGTCTAGCTCTCACGTATCTGGCGACGGTCTTGTGGCAAACAACATTAATCAGATGGATTTGATACTTCAACCTGATTTCGTGTTCATGTTTAGGATTTCGAACGAAGAAGGGGATGAGTCCATCAAACAAGGTGTGTTTTACACAGAAGATGAGTTTCTGGTTCTGTTGTATGAAAATGGCGAGCATGGAACCACGTATAAGCTCAACAAGAATGAGCTAACGATCGAAGATTCCAATGGTGATATGTACGCCGTACTCAATAGAGTTACGCCATGATGCCTTTAACATGCGCCAAATTACGCGTGCGTACGGTAAGTCATTAATGTTGTTTAAATGTTAATCAAAAAACGGAGCTAGAGCACTAAAAGCTCCGTTTTTTGATGGAAAGACTTGTATTCTGATACCACAACCCCTACAAATAGCTTATATAGTGATACCAGAACTGCATTTTTGATCATGCAGTCTGGTATTTTTGTTGTTCGACATACAAGGATTTATGCTCATGTCTCAAGCTCCCCTGGCCAAATATCGTAAAGATTATAAAGAGCCATCTCATGCGATTACTGATATCGATCTTACTTTTGATCTATATGACAATGACACAATCGTTACGGCGGTATCAAAAGTTGCTCAAAAAGGCGATACAACAACGCTAGAACTCGATGGCGAAGGGCTTGAGCTACGCGCTGTAAAAGTAAATGGTGAGGATTGGGCTCATCACGAGGTGAAGGAGTCATCGCTGGTACTGACCGATCTTCCATCCGAGTTTGAACTTGAAATCGTCACCAAAATTGATCCTGAAGCGAATACAGCACTCGAAGGTTTGTACAAATCAGGCGGCGCATTTTGTACTCAGTGTGAGGCTGAGGGCTTCCGCCGTATCACGTACTATCTAGACCGTCCGGATGTTCTAGCAAAATACACAACAAAAGTGATCGCAGATAAAGCGGCTTACCCATATTTGCTGAGCAATGGTAACCGAATTGCAGAAGGTGATGCAGAGAACGGTCGTCATTGGGTTCAATGGCAGGATCCGCATCCAAAACCAGCTTACTTGTTCGCCCTTGTTGCAGGCGACTTTGATGTATTGCGTGACAAATATACAACGATGTCAGGTCGCAGTGTTGATTTAGAAATCTTTGTTGATAAAGGTAACTTAGATCGTGCAGGTCATGCGATGACATCTTTGATCAACTCGATGAAGTGGGATGAGGAACGCTTTGGCCTGGAATACGATCTGGATATTTATATGATCGTTGCTGTTGATTTCTTCAACATGGGTGCAATGGAAAACAAAGGCTTGAACATTTTTAACTCAAAATATGTTCTGGCGAACGATCAAACTGCGACAGATCGTGACTATTTAGGTATCGAAGCTGTGATCGGTCATGAGTACTTCCACAACTGGACTGGCAACCGTGTCACTTGTCGTGACTGGTTCCAACTAAGTCTAAAAGAAGGCTTAACCGTATTCCGTGACCAAGAATTCTCTTCTGACTTAGGTTCTCGTGCTGATAACCGTATTGATAACGTACGTATTATTCGTGGTCCTCAATTTGCGGAAGATGCAAGCCCAATGTCTCACCCGATTCGTCCTGACAAAGTCATTGAGATGAATAACTTCTACACGCTAACGGTGTATGAAAAGGGCAGCGAAGTTATTCGCATGTACCATACACTCCTTGGCGAAGAGGGCTTCCAAAAAGGAATGAAACTTTATTTTGAACGTCACGATGGTACCGCCGCGACGTGTGAAGACTTTGTTTCTGCAATGGAAGATGCCACCGGTGTTGATTTAAAACAGTTCCGTTTGTGGTACAGCCAATCGGGTACACCAACGCTACGCGTAAATAGCGAATACAACGCTGATGCAAAAACTTACGCACTAACGGTAGAGCAATTTACGGAGCCGACGCAAGACCAAGCAGAAAAACAAGCGCTGCATATTCCGTTCGATATCGAGTTGTATGATTCGAAAGGTCGAGTTATCCCACTGATAATTAACGGTGAATCTGTTCATAACGTGCTGGATATTAAACAAGATAAGCAAACGTTCGTATTTGAAAATGTCGAAGAACAGCCAGTGCCATCTTTGTTGCGTGAATTCTCGGCACCAGTCAAATTAGAATACGATTACAGCGATGACGAGTTAGTCTTCTTGATGAAGCACGCAACGAACGATTTTGCTCGATGGGACGCTAGCCAAATGCTATTGGCTAAATACATTCGTCAGAATGTGAAAAACGTTCAAGCGGGACAAGAAGTATCGCTTTCTGAAGGTGTGATAGATGCTTTCCGCGGTGTGCTGTTGGATGAAACGCTTGAGCCAGCTTTCATTGCTCAAGTTTTCTCTATGCCTTCAATCAATGAGATTACTGGTTGGTACCAGCAAATTGATATCGATGCCGTAGACAAAGTGCTAAACAGCATTACAGTGTCACTTTCTAAAGAGTTAGAAGATGAGCTAAGTGCAACTTATCACACGCTTAAGCAAACAGAGTATACGATCGACCATGCTGCTATTGGTAAGCGTGCTTTACGTAACCGTTGCCTTCAGTACCTAGCACATACGGAAAAAGGTAATGATTTAGTCAACGCGCAGTACGCATCTGCAAATAACATGACAGATACGATTGCTGCGATGAGTGCTGCAAATAACGCTCAGCTCGAGTGTCGTGAAGCACTTATGGCTGATTATAGCGATAAATGGAAGCACGATGGTTTGGTTATGGATAAGTGGTTTGCACTTCAAGGTAGCAATCCTGCAGAGGATGCTCTTGAAAAAGTAAAAGCAACCATGAACCACGAAGCATTTAGTTTGAAAAATCCGAACCGTACGCGCAGCTTAATTGGCTCGTTCTTAAGTGCGAACCCTGTACGTTTCCATGATAAATCCGGTGTAGGTTACCAGTTTGCCGGTGAAATTCTTCGCCAACTAAATGATTCGAACCCACAAGTAGCTTCTCGAATGATTGATCCTTTGCTTAAGTTCCGTAAATACGATGAAGCTCGCCAAGCAATGATTCGTGCAGAACTTGAAAAGCTCAAAGCAATGGATAATCTTGCTAAAGATCTATTCGAAAAAGTGACTAAAGCACTAGACGAATAGTAAACAACACAATAGGGTGGTCATTTAGACCACCTTATTTGTTTATGTCACTTAGTTTTCACTTCATGAACTATTACTACTTCAATCTCAACATTTCATATCAAACGTTTTTATCTCATTATTCTGGTGCGGCAAGTGTTGTTCAAGTTGTCACACACAACGGTTTGCGTTTGCAGTTACCCGCCGCGAGATTTAGACCATTTCTTAGTCAATTGGGCGTTAGAGGCCAGTTTAGACTAACAACTGACCAAAATAATAAGTTTCTTAAGTTAGAAACTCTGTGATGTATTGTATTTGCAGAGAGTTAAATAGGAATCTTAGTCACAGAATCGGACATTTCACCTCTTACCACTACGATTAGTTGTTAAACATTTGTAATTATGCTTTTACAATGGGCACATGCATTACCTATGCTTAGTTTCTAAGGTAACAACCTAGCTACTAAGTCCCCCTACAAAACAACAATTCTAATGTGGAGTGTGAATATGACCGCGCGTGAAAATGTAGTGCCGGTTCTGCTTGAAAAGGTTTACCAACTGATTCAAGACAAACTCGAGCTTTCTCACCAAACGCTTGTAACTAAACTTGCTCAACACTTATTCAGTAACATTGCTGATGATGATCTAATTCAGCGAAACGAATCCGACCTTTATGGTGCTGTCGTTAGCCTTTGGCACCATATCAATGAAAAAAAACCAGAAGAGATTTCGGTTCGAGTATTTAACCCGACCGTAAGTCGTCAAGGCTGGCAATCCACACACACAATCGTAGAAATTGTTGTTCCAGATAGTCCATTCTTAGTGGACTCAGTCAAAATGGCTTTAGCACGTTTGGATCTTGTTTGTCACCTAATGTTGAATAACCCAACACAGATTCAGCGTGATAAAAAAGGCCAAGTTACAGACGTAAACGGTGAGGGTGGTGTTCTTCAATCACTTTTCCACATAGAGGTAGACCGCCTTACTAGTAAAGACGAGATGCAAGCGCTTAAAGAAGAGCTGTTAAGAATTCTATCTGATACTCGCTTAGTCGTTGATGACTGGAAGCAGATGGTTGATAAGCTTAAGTTTGTTACTGATGAACTTGAGAAAAATAAAGATCGTGTTTCTATCCAAACTGATCGTATGGATGAAACGATCGCATTTCTTCGTTGGCTAGAAGATCATAACTTTACCTTTATGGGTTATAAAGATTATGACTTAAAAGAGGTCAATGGTGATACCGAACTTGTTCCTGCTAAAGAAAAAGGACTAGGTCTGTTTGCTGATGACAAGCGCGTGCGTAGCGTCAAGCTCTCTGAATTATCAGATTCAGCGCGATTAGAAGCGAAAAAACCATACGCTCTGATCATCACCAAAGGTAACAAAGCATCTCGTATCCACCGTCCAGCTTATACTGATTACATCGGTATTAAGAAGTTTGATGAAAACGGTAAAGTAATAGGTGAGCATCGCTTTACTGGTTTATATACCTCCGCCGTTTACAACCAAGCGGTACAAAGTATTCCTTTGATCCGTGAAAAAGTTGACCGTATCCTTGAAGCAAGTGGATACCGTCACGGATCATACTCATACAAAGCATTGCACAATATCTTAGAAAACTACCCACGCGACGAGTTGCTTCAAGCTAATGAAGAAGAGCTGCTTGAGGTGGGAATGGGTGTTGTACAAATGCAAGATCGTGACTTGCTGCGTTTGTTTGTTCGTAAAGACCCATTTGGTCGTTTCTTCAGTTGCATGGTTTATGTCACTAAAGATCGTTACAACACAGAATTGCGTCGTCAAACTCAACGCATTCTTAAGCAGTACTTTGGTTGCGAGCAAGAGGTTGAATTTACAACGTACTTCTCAGAAAGCCCACTAGCGAGAACACATTACATTGTTCGTGTAGACAATAACAACATTGACGTAGACGTGAAAAAGATCGAGCAAAATCTAATGGAAGTTTCTACCTCTTGGGATGACAGACTAAAAGAATCCATCATTGCTAACTTTGGTGAAAGTAAAGGCCTTCCTCTTTCAAAAGAATATATGAGTGCGTTCCCTCGCTCATACAAAGAGGACATGATGCCAGGTTCTGCGGTTGCAGATATCGAGCGCTTAGAAGCGTTAAGTGATGATAATAAACTTGGTATGTTGTTCTACCGACCTCAAGAAGAGGGAGCAGATTCCAAAGCTGTCCGCTTAAAGTTATATCATCGCGATGAACCAATTCACCTTTCTGACGTAATGCCGATGTTGGAAAACCTTGGTTTGCGTGTGATTGGCGAATCGCCATATGAGATCGAGAAAAACAACGGTCAGACTTTCTGGATCCTTGACTTCTCTATGCTGCATAAGAGCGAGAAAACCGTTGACCTTCGTGAAGCTCGTGATCGTTTCCAACAAGCATTTGCTGCCATTTGGGCGGGTAATCTTGAAAGTGATGGTTTCAACCGATTGTTATTAGGTGCGTCTTTATCTGGCCGTGAGATTTCCATTCTTCGCGCTTACGCACGATACATGCGCCAAGTCGGCTTCCCATTCAGTCAGCAGTACATCGAAGACACGCTAAGCCACTACCCAGACTTAGCGACAGGTCTAGTCAAGCTGTTCACCAAGCGATTTGATCCGAAACACAAAGGCAGCGAGAAAGGCCAAAACGATCTAATTAAAAAGCTAACAGAGCAGTTGGATCGTGTAGAGAGCTTGGATGATGATCGTATTATTCGTCGTTATATTGAAATGATCATGGCGACGCTTCGTACCAACTACTACCAAGTAGACGAGAATAAGCAGCCTAAGCCTTGGTTATCTTTGAAAATGAAGCCAAGCGATATTCCTGAGATTCCGCAGCCTGTACCTGCATTCGAGATCTTTGTTTACGCACCAGATATTGAAGGTGTTCACCTTCGTGGTGGAAAAGTGGCTCGTGGTGGTTTGCGTTGGTCAGATCGTCAAGAAGACTTCCGTACGGAGATTCTTGGCTTAGTAAAAGCGCAACAGGTTAAGAACACTGTAATTGTACCAGTTGGTGCAAAAGGCGGCTTCGTTTGTAAACGCCAGCCATCTCTCACCACTCGTGATGAAATTTTTGCGGAAGGTCAGCGTTGTTACAAACGCTTTATCCGTGCACTGCTAGATGTGTCAGATAACATCATTGAAGGAGAGGTGGTACCACCACAAAACGTTGTTCGTCACGATGAAGATGACCCATATCTAGTAGTGGCTGCCGATAAAGGCACAGCAACCTTCTCAGATTTGGCAAACTCTGTTTCTGCAGAATACAACTTCTGGCTAGGTGACGCATTCGCTTCAGGTGGTTCAAACGGTTACGATCACAAAGCAATGGGAATCACCGCAAAAGGTGGTTGGGAATCTGTTAAACGTCACTTCCGTGAAATGGGCATCAACTGTCAGACCACTGATTTTACTGCAATCGGTGTAGGTGATATGGCAGGTGACGTGTTCGGTAACGGTATGCTGTTATCGAAGCATATTCGATTGCAAGCTGCGTTTAACCACATGCACATCTTTATTGATCCAAATCCAGATTCAGCCAGCAGCTGGGAAGAGCGTAACCGCTTGTTTAATTTGCCAAGATCAAGCTGGGAAGATTACAACAAAGACTTGATCTCTCAAGGTGGTGGCATCTTCTCTCGTCGATCAAAATCGATCCAGTTGACGCCAGAAATTCAGAAAATGTTAGGTACGAAGAAAGCATCTTTAGCGCCTAACGATCTGATAAAGATGATCTTGAAAATGAAAGTCGATCTTCTTTGGAACGGTGGTATCGGCACTTACGTTAAATCATCAACAGAAACTCATACAGATGTTGGTGACCGTGCTAACGACATGCTGCGCATTGACGGCCGTGACTTAAGAGCCAAAGTGGTTGGCGAAGGTGGTAACTTGGGTATGACTCAGCTTGGTCGTATCGAATACGCACTAACTGGCGGTCGAGTGAACACGGACTTCGTTGATAACGTAGGTGGCGTTGACTGTTCGGATAATGAAGTCAACATCAAGATCTTCCTCAATGGACTGGTTTCAAATGGCGATCTTACGGTTAAGCAACGTAACCAAATTCTAGAGTCTATGGAAGACGAAGTGGGTGAAATTGTCTTGGATGATGCTTACCGTCAGTCGGAGTCGATCTCTGTTACTGAACAGCAAGGTGTTGGCATTGTTAAGGAGCAAATTCGATTCATCCACACTATGGAGAAAGCAGGGTACTTGGACCGTGCTCTCGAATACATTCCTGATGATGAAACGCTAATCGAGCGTGAAAAACAGGGACTAGGTCTGACTCGCCCTGAGCTATCAGTGTTAGTTGCCTACGGTAAAATGGTACTTAAACAGCAACTTGTTACGGATGAAATCGCAAATGATGAATTCCATGCAAAACAACTTGTTGAATATTTCCCAAGTGCGTTACGACGTAACTATAAAGATCAAATGGTTAATCACCCACTGCGAGCTGAAATTATCGCTACAGCATTGGCTAACCAGATGGTTAATGAAATGGGCTGTAACTTCGTTACTCGTTTGCAAGAAGAAACTGGTGCAAGTGTTGTCGATATTGCCAACGCTTACAGTGCGGCTAGAGAAATCTTTGATTTAGAAGAAATCCTCAAGCAAACTCGCAAACTTGATAACGTTGCGACAGCGCAAGCTCAATACGAAATTATGTTTTACGTGCGCCGAGCACTGCGTCGAATTGCACGCTGGTTGCTTCGTAACCGTAGCGGCAAATGCACGGTCGGTGAGTTGATTGCTATCTACAAGCAAGATGTCAATGTTATCACTGAAACCCTAGACACTATGTTAGTTGAGTCTGAAGTTGAAGAACACAATGAGTTGGCTCAAGGTTGGATAGAGAAAGGGGTTGAAGAGAAACTCGCTCACCAAGTTGCCCGCTTATCAAGCTTACAATCTGCACTGGATATTTCATCAGTAGCAAGTGAAACAGGTAAAACGGTTGAGCAAGCATCGAAACTCTACTTTAACTTGGGTGACCGTTTATCGTTGCATTGGTTCTTGAAGCAAATTAATAGCCAAGCCGTTGATAACAACTGGCAAGCACTTGCAAGAGCGGCATTCCGTGAAGATCTGGACTGGCAACAACGTCAACTTACCGCTCAGGTACTGACTTGTGGCTGCTCAACCGAAGAGCTTGACGTGATGGCTGCGTTAGAAGATTGGATTGAAACTAACGAGCAATCGTTGCACCGCTGGGAGAGTATCTTAAACGAGTTCAAAGTTGGCTCAGTACACGAATTTGCTAAGTTCTCTGTAGCACTTCGAGAGCTAGTACTTTTAAACCTCAACTGCTCATCGAAAGAGTAGTGGAATAATCAAGTCATAAGTAAAAGCCTCGTTATTTAACGGGGCTTTTTATTATCTATTATTCACATTTGGAACGAAAATAGTTACATTGTCACATTGAGTTGAAATTAAAACAGAGTGAAATCGATTGCTTTTAAGCGGTTAGTTACGATTTTTATCGCAGAAACTTGATTGTAATTGTTTGTTTTATATTTGAAAATCTTATAAAGATATAGGTTTTTACTTATTACGTTCATTTTCATTGAATTACGATGAAAAACGGTAAATAATATTGTCCCGTTTATACGGGGCTTTTTTCTTTCGGAGGCACAATGCTTTACCGTCTAGCCAGAACTGGCTTTTTCCAACTCGATGCCGAGAAGGCACATGATCTTGCAATCAAGAACTTCCAACGCTTTAACGGCACACCACTTGATCTCTTTTACCGCCAACAGTTACCAACTCGTCCAGTTGAGTGTATGGGTCTAACATTCCGTAACCCTGTTGGTCTTGCGGCTGGTTTAGATAAAAACGGCGAATGTATTGAAGCATTTGATGCCATGGGCTTTGGCTTTGTCGAAGTCGGCACTGTAACGCCACGACCACAACCAGGTAATGATAAACCACGCCTATTCCGTTTAGTGGAAGCAGAAGGGATCATCAACCGCATGGGCTTTAATAACCTAGGCGTTGATAATTTGATCGAGAATGTTAAACGAGCAAAATTCAATTGTGTTCTCGGAATTAATATCGGTAAAAATAAAGATACGCCAATTGAGAAAGGGGCAGAGGACTACCTGATTTGTATGGAAAAAGTGTATGAGTATGCTGGCTATATTGCAGTAAACATCTCATCGCCAAACACTCCAGGTCTTCGTTCACTTCAATATGGTGAAGCCCTTGATGAACTGCTTTCCGAATTAAAGGCGAAACAAGCGGAGTTATCAGAGAAGTACAACAAGTACGTCCCGTTAGCATTAAAGATTGCGCCAGATTTAAGTGACGATGAAATCTGCCAAATTTGCGATTCTTTATTGAAAAACAATATAGATGGTGTGATCGCGACTAACACAACTTTGGATCGCACGATCGTAGAAGGGATGAAACACGCCAATGAGGCAGGTGGCTTGAGTGGTCGCCCTGTGCAATCACGCTCTACGGAGGTCGTACGTAAGCTTCATGAAGAGCTTGGAGACAAACTTCCAATTATCGGTGTTGGTGGTGTAGATTCCTATGTTGCAGCCAAAGAAAAGATCATGGCAGGCGCTAAGCTTGTTCAAGTCTACACTGGCTTTATTTACCACGGCCCAGGTCTCGTACGTGATATTGTTAAGAATCTTTAACATATACATCAAAAACTACTGAAAAATCAGTACCTGTTACATAAAAAAGAGGACTTTGTTTCCTCTTTTTTTTTATCCGTTCGTTTGTAGAATTTAAAAATCACGAGTAGGTAATTAAGCGTCTTACCTCTTTACCACTGATTTAACTAGTCAAGAGAGAACGGAATAATGCTTAAACCCAGCGACAAATGGAATTGGTATTTTGACGAGCAAAAAGCTTGCTTAATGCTGGATCTGGGGGAGGAAATGATTTTCCAAACCAATCTATCCCGAAAATTGTTGGTTAACTGTGCCTTCTCAAACAGTGAATTTACCGTTGATGACGCCAGCGCATTTCAAACGTTTAATGAGCGCATTCGCTGTCTCGATATCAGTGAATATCGCCAAGCTGAATTAACACTGTATTGTGTTGCTGCAAAGCGTTTTCATAAACCTGTACAGCCTAAGAGCTGGTTCTTCGATGCACAGTCCTCTGATTATGAACCTCAAGAAGGGGACATGGTCTTTCTCACAAATCAATATTCTGATGGTATGTTCATCGTTCTAGAACCAGGCGAAACATCGAGCTTATGTGCTTATGTTAACCAAGAAGCCTTCGTTCTTGATGGCAATAAGGCGCTTCAATTTGGGCAGCCGATTAAAGTAATGCATGATCGCATGGCTTGTGCAAATCACCTCTTTGCAATGACCCCTATGGCAATGGTGGGTTAAAGCGGTTTAATTTTTCTTTATTTCGTTCCTTTGTTTGCCTTAATCGACCTTATTGGGTCGATTTTTTTTGTCCTTTCCTCTGACACTCCAATCCGAAAGACCATGAAACTGTTTGTTTTCTATGCATGCAAACATGAAGCTGGTCACTTTTATTTTACTTATTTCAATTTGATTACTCCTTTAATTAGGCAACCTAGCGCCTAAAACAACCCTATTTATTCCCCTATAAAGGGCATTTGTAAGTAATTTACATCAACCAATCACGACTGGTATACACCAAAATGCATGTAAATAAGTATTCACTTCTTCTAAAGGAAACAAAATACGTTCATGAATGAAAAACATTCAAACTAAAGATGTTGAAAGTTTTAGATCATTTGAGTGGTGATGATTTGAACTAACGGGTGGGAAAATACCTTTAAAAACGAGGCATTGATCGTAAAGTCAGGTATAATTGAAGCCATTTTTTATCAGCGAAAGAACACTATGAATCAATATCTCGCGGTAACTTCAAATGGCATGGAAAATTTGCTTGTTGAAGAACTGACTAAACTAGGCATTGAAAATGCGAAACCAGTACAGGCAGGCGTAAAATTTAAAGCGACAAACGAACAGGTTTATCGCTGTTGTTTGTGGAGCCGTTTAGCGTCTCGATTTGTACGTGTTTTATCTGAGTTCACGTGTAACAACGACATGGACTTGTATCTATCCACTTCCACTATTAACTGGGTTAACCAATTTCATAGCTCTAAACGCTTTGTTGTGGACTTTAACGGCACAAACCGTGAGATTAGAAATAGCCAATACGGAGCTATGAAGGTCAAAGATGGCATCGTAGATTGCTTTGAGAATAAAGGCTTGCCACGTCCTAATATCAGCAAAGAACGCCCAGATATTCGTATTCACGTTCGTTTGCATAAAGATAAAGCGTTGCTTGGGATAGACATGGTAGGTAGTGGTCTTCATCAGCGTGGTTATCGACCAGAATCGGGTCGTGCGCCATTACGTGAAACGCTTGCTTCTGCGATTATCATGCGTTGTGGCTGGGATGGGCATCAACCATTACTCGATCCAATGTGTGGTTCTGGTACTTTGCTTATTGAAGCGGCAATGATGGCAGCCAACATGGCACCTGGCGTTAAGCGCAAACAATGGGGCTTCGAAGTTTTGGAAGATTTTGAACCGGAGACCTGGGCTGAGATTAAATCAGAGGCTAATGTTCAAGCTAGACGAGGTGTCAAGAAAGTTGACGCTAAGTTTTTTGGATTCGATAACGACTCCAAAGTATTAAAAGTTGCTCAAGAAAACGCCCGCAGAGCAGGTGTTGAAGAGTTGATTGAGTTTGCGCAAGGTGATGCTGCAACTATTACTCGTCCCGCAGGATTTGAACACGGTGTTATCGTTTCAAACCCACCTTACGGTGAGCGTCTAGGAACTGAGCCGGGGCTGATTGCGCTATATACCGCATTCGGTGGACAGCTAAAATCTGAGTTTGGCGGATGTAAAGCATCTATCTTCTCTAGCTCAGACGAGCTCTTGAGTTGCCTTCGTATGCGCGCTGATAAACAGTTTAAATTGAACAACGGTGCGTTACCGTGTCACCAAAAGAACTACAGCATTGCCGAGCGCAGCGCTGATGAAGTTAAAGGTGCAGATACTAACGTTCAAATCGCACCAGACTTCTCAAACCGTTTGAAGAAAAACATTGGCAAGATTGGCAAGTGGGCGCGTAAAGAGAAACTAGACTGCTATCGTATCTACGATGCAGACCTTCCAGAATACAACGTAGCGATCGACGTGTACGGCGATCAAATTGTGATTCAAGAGTACGCAGCACCTAAGAACATCCCTGAAGAAAAAGCCAAGCGTCGTCTAACGGACATTATCCGTGCGACGATTCAGGTGACCGGTGTCGAAGCGAACAAAGTTGTACTGAAAGTTCGTGAGAAGCAGAAAGGTCGAAGCCAGTACCAAAAATTAGGTCAGGTATCAGAGACGCTCGAAGTAAACGAGTACGGTGTGAAGCTGATCGTGAACCTCCATGACTACCTAGACACAGGCCTGTTCTTGGATCATAAGATCACTCGTCGTCGTCTTGGCGAAATGGCACAGGGTAAAGATTTCCTTAACTTGTTTGCTTACACTGGTAGTGCAACAGTGCACGCTGCAGTTGGTGGTGCGCGGTCCACTACAACTGTCGATATGTCAAACACCTACTTGAATTGGGCGAAAGACAATATGCAGCTTAATGGCTGTGTAGGGCGCCAACATAAATATGAACAAGCGGACTGTTTGCAATGGCTAGAAAACGCAGAAGGTGAGTACGACTTGATCTTTATTGACCCACCTACGTTCTCTAACTCTAAGCGTATGGAAACATCATTCGATGTACAACGTGACCACATTAAGCTGATGAAGAATCTCAAACGTTTACTGAGAAGTGAAGGCACAATCGTATTTTCAAATAACAAACGTCATTTCAAGATGGATGAAGAATCACTCGCTGAATTGGGTTTGAAGGCTCAGAATATTTCTTCTCAAACGTTACCATTAGATTTTACGCGTAATAAACAGATTCATAACTGTTGGCTAGTAACGCACGCGTAGTATAAACAAAAGGATTAATACGTGCTGATATTGTATAGCACGGAGGGATGCCATCTTTGTGAGATGGCATTTGCTCTAGTAGACCAAGTCGGTTTGGCCGAGCAAACAGATATCATCGATATTGCGTTCGATGATGTACTATTTTCTCGTTACGGCGTCACAATACCCGTATTAAAATATCAAGATTCTGAGTTGAACTGGCCGTTTGACTTAGAACAACTCACACATTGGTTGGATAATAATGGCATTACTTACCATTCATAACGCACAACTTGCATTTGGTGACCACCCATTGCTAGACAAAGCGGAGTTCGCTCTTCAAGAAAACGAACGCGTTTGTTTAGTTGGTCGTAACGGAGCAGGTAAGTCCACGTTAATGAAAGTGCTTGCCGGCGACATTTTGTTGGATGATGGCAAGATTCAAATAACTCAAGACGTAGTAGTTTCTCGGCTTGAACAAGATCCACCGCGCAATCAAGAGGGTACGGTTTACGAATACGTATCTGGCGGTTTGGCTGAAATCGGCGAACAATTGAAGATCTATCACGATTTTCTCGATCTTGTTGCTCAAGACCCAAGTGAGAAGAACATTAACCGTTTGGCGAAAGTTCAAGAGCAACTTGATCATTCTAACGCTTGGCGCTTTGATGACCGTGTTAAGAACGTACTTGGCGCTTTAAAACTAAGCCCAGAAACCAAACTGACCGATCTATCCGGTGGCTGGCAACGTAAAGCTGCTTTAGCTCGTGCGCTGGTTTGTGATCCTGATGTATTGCTTCTTGATGAACCAACAAACCATCTCGATGTGACAACGATCGAATGGTTAGAGAACTTCTTAAAAGACTTCAAAGGCTCGATCATCTTTATTTCTCACGACCGTGCATTCATCAAGTCGATGGCGACACGCATCGTTGACTTAGATCGCGGTCAATTAGCTTCTTTCCCTGGTAATTACGAACAGTATTTGAATGACAAAGAAGAAATGCTTCGCGTCGAAGAAATGCAAAATGCTGAGTTCGATAAGAAACTAGCTCAGGAAGAAGTGTGGATTCGTCAAGGCATTAAAGCACGTCGTACTCGTAATGAAGGCCGTGTTCGAGCCCTTAAAAAACTTCGTGAAGAGCGTCGTGACCGTCGTGAAGTTCAAGGTAAAGTTAACCTAAATATCGATGATGCTTCTCGTTCAGGTAAGATTGTATTTGAAGCAGAAAATGTATCTTTTGCTTACGAAGGTAAGACAATTGTCGACGACTTTAGCTTTAACATCATGCGTGGTGACCGTATTGCACTTATCGGACCAAATGGCTGCGGTAAGAGTACGGTACTTAAATTGCTACTAGGGCAATTGGAAGCGCAGTCTGGTCGTTTACACTGCGGAACAAAATTAGAAGTCGCGTACTTTGATCAGTACCGAGAGATTTTGGATCCAGAAAAGACAGTGATCGATAACTTAGCGGATGGGAAACAAGAAGTAATGGTTGGGGGGCGTCAGCGTCATGCGCTGAGTTACCTTCAAGACTTCTTATTTGCACCTAAGCGCGCCAGAACCCCGGTTAAGGCACTTTCTGGTGGTGAGAAAAACCGATTATTGCTAGCCCGTATCTTGTTGAAACCAAACAACTTACTTATTCTTGATGAACCAACTAACGATTTGGATATCGAAACGTTGGAACTTTTAGAAGAAATGCTTGCCAATTATCAGGGTACATTATTGTTAGTGAGTCACGACCGTGAGTTCGTAGACAACACAGTGACAACCAGCTGGATTTTTGAGGGTAACGGTATAATCGAAGAGTTCGTTGGTGGTTATCATGATGCTAAACAGCAGCGTGACCAAGTTCTTGCTTCGCGCAGTCAGGTTGAAAAGCCAACGAAGAAAGAGAAAGTGGTTGAGGAAACTCCCAAAACTACGCAACCTAAGAACAATTCGAAGAAGTTATCGTATAAGCTGCAAAGAGAATTAGAGGCTCTACCAGCTAAACTTGAACAATTAGAGTCGGATATCGAGAGCCTTCAGGAGCAAGTGAACGATCCAGAGTTCTTTGCTAAACCTGTAGAGCAAACTCAGCCGGTATTGGAACAGCTTGCTGCACTAGAGCAGGAGTTGGAAATCGCATTCGAGAGATGGGAAGAACTCGAAGCAATGCAACAGGATAGTTAAGAATTCAATGAATTGTAGTAATAAATTCAAATTGACCGCCATTGCAATGATGGTTGGTACCACAATGAACGCACAGGCGGCATTGTATCAAGTTGTTGAGGTTTCACCTCAGGATCATGGTTCAAACGGTGACTACCAAACGGCTTACGGGGTTGCAATTCAACAGGGCGATGCAGGTACAGATCCTTCAACAGGTTCACCTTTCGCTTTAGGCTGCTTTGATGCAGCAGCAAACTGCACGCCAGAGCAGTTTAAACTTGCAATGGAAACTCGCACTACACCGATTTCAGCGACACAAGCCGTGGATGGGAACAGCTATCGTGAAGAAATCCCATTCGGATTAGACGCTGGCTTTTATTACATCCAAGAACTCAAAGACTTTGAGCGTTACTGTTACAACCAGCTTCGCTATTCCACCTGTGACTCTTGGGCTTCAGTAAACTGGACGCCGTGGAATAAAGAACGTAGTAAAGACTTTACTTCTAATGCGTTAGCGTTCATAGAAGAAGATTCTGCTGCTTATAAAAATGAATATAACAATGTTATCAACCAGCTTACCGAGGATGGTGCAGCTGTCGGTAATCAGAGTAAAGTTAGCACAGAAAATGCTTCTACATTAGAAACACGAAATACCGTAGTTGCACCAGTAGAGCCAAATATTCTTACTGGCGATAATGACGCAAGTGTTGTGCAAAGCCATGCTTGGAGCACAGACGGCATTTTTACTGTTGGCAGTGTTTCTCGAACAGCAAGCAATACCAATGGATCTCACCACACATCAAAAGCAGCGATTTGGGATCAAAGCGGAACCGTCAGTGAATTGGCTTGGCCTAGTGGCACATCTAAAGATGGAGAAAGGTTAGCTCAAGGGAGCATGCGTGACCTTGTCACTGATGGAACAACGGTCTATGGCGTAGGTTACAACACTTACAGTGATGATAACTACCTGAATGCGACCGTCTTTGTCGGAACTCTAGAAGCCGAAGGTAGCGTTGAAAACGCAACTTGGAAAAATAAAGTTGTTGTAGGAGCTAGACAGCGCGAAGGTGATGATACGGTTCATACAAACTCACGCTTAACCGACGTTAACTCTAATTTTGTTGCTATTGGTGAAGCGAAACGTTCGGGCGGATACTTAATGCCAACGGGCTCTGCTCCGAATCGTCTCTTTATCGTAGATGATGTTCGTAAGGATTCTATTAGCGCTTTTTACCCAACTACTGGCATTTTCTTTAGCGGTGCGGGCGGTAAGATGGGCGGTATCAACTCTTACAATGAGATCGTCGGGCAACTTGATGCAGAAACGACTCGTGAAGACGATGGCAAGCCACGTCGTAAGCGCGGTTTTATCTATCCATATAGCCTAGGTGGCGAGACTAGTGAACGTGCTGCAACATTGTTTAATGGAAAAGCTTGGTTCCTAGACAGTTTGACTAATGGCGGTGATTACTCTGAACAAAACAATCAGTTTCGTATTATCGACGCAACTGATATCAATGATGCAGGTGTGATCTCTGGTACTGCTATGAAATGTGCAGGTGGTTATAGCACAACAGCAAACAATGCGACATGTAGCTCTGAAGAGCAAATTGTAGCCGTCAAACTAGTACCTATTGCTGACGCAACGAAGGACGACATCGTATCTCGAAGCATTGACTCAACGACGACAGAGCGTCAAGGTGCAGGTCTTGGTTGGTTAGCTTTGACCATGCTTGGATTGTTTGGGTTCCGTAGAAAATAGTTAAAAATCGTCAGTAATTTTTAAATCAAGCAGAGGCTCACACATTTGAGTCTCTGCTTTTTTTATGCCTTGAGAAATTGCCTACTTTGATCGATTCTTATAAGTGGAGTCATAAAAACTCCATCAAAGTTTCACAATAACAGCTGTACGTTAGTAAATGGACCTGTATGAGGAATTAACTATGAAGAGACAAAAGCGTGATCGCCTAGAACGAGCTCAATCTCAAGGCTACAAAGCTGGGTTGAATGGAAGGTCTCAAGAGGCTTGCCCATATCAACAAGTTGATGCTCGGTCGTATTGGTTAGGTGGTTGGCGTGATGCCAGAGATGAAAGACAATCTGGTCTCTACAAATAAACTCTCCACATACAAAAAGAAGGATTCGAAAGGGCTCTACGGAGCCTTTTCTACATTATAGGGACATAGGGAAGTAGGTTAACACTCGATAACAAAAAGGCTCCTAACTAGGAGCCTTAATAAATCGATTAAAATCGTGATTAGAAGCTTGAAGTATCTTGGAACAAGCCAACTTTCAAATCTTTTGCTACGTAGATTTCTTTGCCGTCCACACATACACGACCGTCAGCCAAACCCATCACAAGCTTACGGTTTACAACGCGTTTCATGTGGATTTCGTACGTCACTTTTTTCGCTGTTGGCAGGATCTGACCTGTAAACTTCACTTCGCCAACACCCAGAGCACGACCTTTTCCTTTGCCACCAACCCAGCCAAGGAAGAAACCAACAAGTTGCCACATCGCATCAAGGCCAAGACAACCCGGCATTACAGGGTCGCCAGGGAAGTGGCAGTCAAAGAACCACAAATCTGGAGTAATATCCAATTCCGCCAAGATCAAACCTTTACCAAAATCGCCTTCAGTCTCAGACATTTTAGTAACACGATCCATCATTAGCATGTTTGGCGCAGGAAGCTGAGGGTAACCAGGCCCAAACAGTTCGCCTTGGCTAGAAGCAAGTAGATCGTCACGGTTATAAGAATCACGTTTGTTTTGCATTATCAATTACTCCAATTTTTGATAGCTGCATCTTAGTGAACACGTGTACGCTAAACAACTCCGATCAGTACTAGACAAACCAGTTTTTGATGCGCTGCACAATTCCTTCTGGATGCTCATGTCTTTCAAAGTTTTCAATACGTTCCGCTATTTTGCCAATAATGCTATCGTCTTCACCTCTAAAAGGTTTATTCATTACAATCGGAATAGCTTCATCTACGGTAGAAACGGACCAAATATGGAACTCACCATTTTTAATGCTTTCTATTACATCTTTATGTAATGCAAGGTGTTTAAGGTTTGATTTTGGCATCACAACACCTTGATTTCCTGTAAAACCTTGATGTTTACAAACCTGATAAAAGCCTTCAATTTTTTCGTTCAAGCCACCGACGGCTTGCACTCGACCAAACTGATCAACAGCTCCTGTAACAGCAACTTGTTGATTAATTGGAGATTCAGATAAAGCACTCACCAAGCAACAAAGTTCTGCAAGAGATGCGCTGTCACCATCAACTTCACTATAAGACTGTTCAAATACGATGGAGGCAGAGTAAGGCAGTGGTTCATCCAGTTTCAGAGCAGAGCTCAAGAAAGCTTGCATAATCATCATGCCTTTTGCATGTAGATTGCCTCCAAGCTCAGCTTTGCGCTCAACATCGGAAACATCGCCATCACCAAAATGAATCACACAAGATATTCGTGCAGGCTCACCATAGCTGACAGGGTGCCCAGCCATATCAATAACGGTTAGGCCATTGATTTGACCAACTTGTTCCCCAGTTGTCTCAATGATGACTTGGCCATCTAAAATATCGTACACGGCACGCTGAGGAAGGTAAGATTCTCGGTAATACTTGTCGTCAATCGCTTTATCTAACGACTTGTAATCTAATGCGTGACCATCACTGAACTGGCTGGCAAGCGTTAGAAGTTGAGAGTGCCACATTACTCCTAAAGGCAGATAATGTTGATCTTCAGTAAATCTCATACCGGCTAGCAACAATCTTCTAAAACCACATTCAGTTAAGTGAGGCAGCTTATATTGAGAACATATCCAGTTCACTAAACCAAAGTAATCTGTCAAATTCTGCTCTGACAGATGAATATCTTCTTCAACTTCCGTATACATGGCAAAGCCAGAACAGAAGTCTTCATCGATGTATTCTAGCTCTGCTAACTGACTTCTTTCTCCTGTTACAATCAGTTTTACTTCATAAGCTTTAGCTTGCGGTACTGAAGTAGGTAAACGAGTAGGGCTTAGGTTCAGTGGCTCGATAAGGTTTTGTTGAATTGCAGACTTTATATTTGGCCAAAACCCTGGGTTAGCCAAAATTAGATTAGCCGGTACAATTAAGTAACCGTTATCTGCCTGTGAAATTAAACCAGGTTGGAAGGCAATATCACCACTTACATCAACACTGTAACGGTCAAATAAACGTTTGGCATCAAGTGATTCCGAAAAAACTATCGCAGCGTTAGACTGGCTCTGAAGAGCTTTACTGATGAACTCTCTATATACAGAATTATCTACGCAGTTAATGAGTAGTACTCGCGTCAATCCGGAAATTTTTGAAAAACGAGATATCGTTGCCGACATTCTCGGTTGGAGATCAGTAAAAGACTTCTTTGGTAACGAAGGTGCAGACTTTAAAAGTGCTTCGTACTGCTCAAGTGAAGGTGTTACGTCTTGCCAATTAAGTTGGTTCATTAAAATTCATCGTAATTCAATCTTGCCGACATTATAACGAAACGGACTATAACACCCTAGCACCAATTTGGTTTGCTCTCGGCATTCATCTCTCAATGAACAATACTTAGACAAATGAGTGATCAACATCGATACTTCTAAGAGTTTTATTTGCCCAAGTAAACCATCTGGGTTACGCTGTCACTAGGTTATGTTTATGGGTCGGAACAAATGAAATATCAGCAGCTTGAGAATCTAGAATGTGGGTGGAAATGGAAGTATCTCATCAAAAAATGGAAAGATGGTGAAGCGATTACCCGACATATTGATACAAGCGAAGCAGATGCAGCGGTCGCAGAACTAAAACGCCTTGAACACGAGCCTACACTTGTCTTAGCTTGGATAGAAAACCACATGTCAGAAGAGTTAGATAATAAACTCAAGCAGGCTATCCGAGCGAAACGGAAACGTCACTTCAATGCAGAGCAAGTCCATACAAAGAAGAAATCCATTGATTTAGATTACCGAGTTTGGGAAAAGCTTTCTAGTAGAGCGAATGAACTTGGTTGTACGTTATCTGACGCAATTGAATATTTGCTTTCCGAAGCGTCGAGAAGTGAAAAAGCGAGTCAAAAAGTTACCTCAATTAAAGAGGATTTGAGTAAATTGCTATCTAGCTAGGATAGGGAGTGCCAAATGTTATATGTAATCTTAATTGCAGCCATCGTGATCTTTTGGTTGATCGCAGTCGATAGGCCGGTGTTAAAAGTAAAGTTCGATAATGGCCATATTAGTAACGTAAAAGGGCATCTACCTCCTTCTTTCAAACACAACTTACAGGATATTAGTGAGCATAACCCGTTTACTGGTGAAATGAAGGTGTATAGCCAACGAACAGGAATGCGCTTAAGCTTTTCCAAAGGCATTCCCAAAAAAGTTCAACAGAGGATTCGTAACGTTTTTCCGCACCAGGGCTTCAAAGCAAACAAAGGCAAGAAGCGCGCTTAATTACATATCAGTTACTTCATCATGTTAAATGGGACGCAATGTGGCGTCCCATTTTCGTATCTACAGAAAAATTACTTATCATCGAACAATCAACAACATAAACGGACCAAAACGATGAGATACGTTGTAACTTTAATGGTATTGATCTTTGCAAGTAATTCAGTTTTTGCTGACGATTCAGAAACGAACCTGTTGGCTAAAAAGATTAAGACTAAGCTTCAAAAGAAAGTAGACAATAAGTTTGATGGCTATCAAGGTTATTGTGACGTCATGATAGAAATGGAGCACAAAAGTAAAAACGCAGTAATAAAAAGAGTAACCAGCAGTGGTGACCAAAAAGTGTGTAGGTACGTTAAGTCCAACTTGAAGAAAGGAAAACGCTATCGTTACAAATACCCCGAAAAGTACATTCGCCTCCATATAACCACAGGCTTATAAATGTTTCAGAACGCAACTGAGCTCGTGATTTTTGGCAGATTTCGTTGCGGAGCGATTAGAGCGTTTAGCTGATTTTTGCTGTTGTACGAGGCGAGTATGAAAGGCTTTTTTGTTTGGTAGCGCTTAAGTTAGTAATCGTGATGCCATTGAATGGCAAATTCAGTGAGTTGGCCATCATCACCATACATAGATTGATTCAGGTGCTTACGGAAGGACACGCCAGTAAGTCGGGGACTAAGCGCGCATCAATTTTCAATAAGAGATTTGATTTGCTTCGTAAGCATAACCACAAACCAAACTAGCGATTGCAAGTCCACAGGAACCTCGGTTAAAGCCTCAAAAGCAAACAATGTTGTTAATCTTAGGAGGACATTTTAAAGTAGCTAAAACCGGACATTATTGCTTTGAGATCTCACTCCTTGGTGCGCATTATATGTGTTATGTTAAATTATGTATTGCTGTACGCTAAATGTTGTCTGAGTATGCTCCTATTCCCTTGCAGATTTTAAATTTAAGGGCTTTAGCATTAAACATAATGGTTATTTACCATAAAATACTTAATATAGATCTTAATAATCTATCGATTGTTAAGATCTATATTAACGCCTTTTTACTTATTGAAATGACTGTATAGCTTCAAAGATATCTTGTCTTCTAACTGGCTTGGAAATGAATCCGTCCATACCGGCATCCAGGCATTTATCTCTATCGCTTTCTAGCGCATGTGCAGTTAACGCTATAATTGGGGTCCTGAGACCTTTATCTCGAATAAGTCTTGTTGCGGTAATTCCATCCATCACTGGCATCGAGACATCCATGAGAATCAAATCGATTAAAGCCTCATTCTCTTCTAAAAATGTTAATGCCTCTGCTCCATGGCTTGCGATATGAACATTATGGCCAAGCTTATTTAAGATAAGCTTTATTACGAACTGATTCGATTCGGTATCTTCTACGACGAGAAGTTCCATTGCTTTTGTCGGTTGATTGGTTTCGATTCTAACTGGACGATTTTGATTACAACGAGTCAAAACTGGAATCGAAATCGTAAAGGTTGAACCAACATGCTCATCACTTTTAACGGCAATCTTTCCACGCATCATTTCGACTAAATGCTTGGTTATTGCGAGCCCCAGTCCTGTACCACCGAAGCGTCTCGTGATGGAACGGTCTCCTTGATGAAATGCCGTAAACAAGTGCTCTTGCTTTGCTTTAGATATACCAATTCCAGTGTCAGATATTGAGATCACAAGTTCAGCATCTTGCTCAGATACAGAAACTTTTACTTCACCTTCGTCTGTAAACTTTATTGCATTCCCTATTAGATTAAACAGAATTTGAGATAACCGCGTGGAGTCAATCCAAAATTGTTTGTCATTAGTGACAGTACAGTTGAGCTTGAATTTAAGATTTTTCTTCTTAGCTATTTGTTTTTGCTGAGAAATAACAAAAGTGACAGTGTCTCTTAAGTTAATCCATTGTTCATTGAGCTGAAAGCGACCTGACTCGATTTTAGAAAGATCAAGAATGTCACTGATTATCGCGAGAAGTAACTCTGCAGAGCACTCCATTTGGCTCAAAGCATCAATTTGTTCTTCTGACAAGGTTGATTGCTTCAGTATATCTAGCATTCCAAGAACGGAATTTAAAGGGGTTCTTATTTCATGACTCATCATCGCTAAGAACTCCGACTTAGACCGGTTCGCAAGCTCTGCTTCTTCTCTTGCTTTAGCGAGCTGAGTTGTTCTTACTTCAACGATACGTTGTAACTTCTCTTTGGTCTCGATATCAATGACCGCCCTTTCAATTAAGGGACGAAACCGCCTCAAGGTTTCCTTATTCTCTATGCTAAAGTGCCCTTTCTGAGCTCCAATAAGTAGGATTACGGTTTGCGTTACTTCTGAACGTATACCAGTTAAAACGACCGAGTTTACATGGCTTTTTATAAAGCTGTTTAAGTTAACAAACTCAGCGAGTTTATCTGGCTCGAACAGTAGAATGCATTCACCATTGAGAGCTCTTTGATAGGTGTTACCGTGTAACCAGGATACATTATCAAATACGCTATTAGTTGATATCAATGTCTTGAAGGGATATCGTTCACCATCACGAGTCAGTACAATAAAATCATCGAAGTTGATGTACTTTTTGAGGACATTGTTTAATCCCGTAAATATCTCATGCCGATTCTTTGCCTCACTCATCGCAGATATCGCGGAAAGAATGGCCTTGTTTTCATCGGCGAGTAGTCGTTCTCTTTGTCTAGCCTGCTTTAGCTCAACTAACGCTTCTTGAAGCGCTTCCTGTTGATATATGTCTAAGTATTTATCTTTCATAAGGTTTATGGAATATAGCCGATGAAATCATCAGGTTTCCATGTCCATTCTCACCACCAATAAATCTACCTTGCTCGCCGAAAGTAAAAGGGCAAATAAAAGGCAAATGTTCTAGTTCTTGGTTAATTTGTTCACAAACGCTATTCATGTCTTGCATTAAGTGCAACATGGGACCTGCGCAAAAGATATTTATCACTCCAATTTTTCGAGACTCTTCTAATTTTTGGTTAAAAGCGGCATTGACGACTTTTGCAGCGCGCGCAACGAGATGCTCACGACTTCCTTTCATTAATGTGAGCTCGTCACCCTCTTCTATTCGTGTAAACAACTCGATTCCACCATCTGGCGTCTCACGGATCGGATGGGATAACTTGTAATATGGGCGATCATAGAGATGACCTGCGATCCGCCCTAATGGATAAGCACTCGAGTTTGTAAACAGCATATTATCTTTACCTACTTGGTTATCCTGGTGATTTGTCCACCTTCTATAAACATTGAGCGCAGGTTCATTATCAATTTCAAGTAAGCATCTATCGTTGGTCTTGGTTGCAACACCTTTGATATTAGTTGGTGTATGCCCAGCGCTAAAAGCGATATCAACAGGTTGAGAGGAGTAAAAGAGAGTTAAGCTTAAACCTGAAGTTTGAGAGCCTTGGGCGGTTATCACAGACCATTTCCCAGCGATGTTATTATCAGCGGCCGAACCACCAATAATTGGAATTAGAGTTCCAAATCTTTCATCTATAGACGCAATGATTGATTCCTCTTGCCCTGGTGTAGCATGAAGTAGAATTAAGTTTGGTACCTCTCCTACACGGTTTGCGTTCTCAAGGGCCATATCCAAAGCCTTGGTGACGCTGTCACCTGAGTTGTGATTAGAAATACCAGTACCATAAGCATGAGGACCTGTATCATAAACAGCAAGTGCCGCAATTACTGGTCCTGTATGAAAGCCCTGATCTGTCATTACGGCTTGACATGAACTGGCGCCATGAAAAGGCACACCAGGAAAATGCGCAAGAAACGCTTCTCGAATCAACTCGAAATTGTATTCTTCCGTGTAGTAACACATCACGTAAGACAAGTTCTGTTGTGTCAATTCGGACCTGAGCGTTTTTATCGCTGAGTCTTCATCTTTAATATGAGTAAAAACTGATTGGCAATGCATACGATTTTATAATTGGATATCACTCTGCTGTTATACCATTCCAACCAATTTTCTCTAGGTAAGAAGGTGTTAATTTCATTAATAAGTTACGATTATCTCGTGATAGATCGTATTTATAATTGAACTACAACAATGTTTTCACCTTTTTTAAAGGTGATTTTTTTCGATTCAGGCATGATGTCCCATTCTACTGACTTATGCTTTTCGTTGAGATTGATAAAATTACCAGATTGATTTAGATCAATTTTTAGAGTGCTACTTTCTGTCGTTTCGAGCGAAATTCCCATTGAGTCACGATTAATCGTGATTATTTCTCCTTCAATTGTTACATCGCATCGTTCTTTTTGTGAACAGTCAACGCTATTAACACTCTCGTGTGTAAAGGTACGCCAGAAAAATGCGCCTATTAAAACACTGAGCATGATTAAGATTTGTGCAAGTCGCGCCTTTGTTAACTTTTGTGCAGGCATAATTACTAATATCCTTGTTACAAACTTCAAACTTTTTAAATAAAAAATGATTTCCAGAGGTCCAGTAAGGTTACTACCCTGTCATTGAATTGTTAATTCAAGTATAGTGTCACGCTGAAAATGCCACTTTTTATTAAAGTCAGCAATGGAAATAAGGTGATGATAACACTTGAATTCTAGAGTTTACTTGGGTGGTGTTACGACGCAAGTCGTGTTGGAAGTAAAAGTGTAGTTAATTAGAAATTGGAAGCATGCAAATGAGCCAAGTAAAGCAGCTTGAACAAAACTACAACTATACAGTCGTTCGCCAATTTACCCTTGTGACCATTTTATGGGGCATAGTTGGTATGGCTGTTGGTGTTTTGATTGCCGCTCAATTAGTTTGGCCACAGCTAAACTTTGATACGCCGTGGTTGACGTACAGTCGCTTACGTCCACTGCATACTAATGCGGTAATTTTTGCGTTTGGTACCAGTGCTCTGTTCGCAACGTCTTATTATGTTGTACAGCGCACATGTCAAACACGTCTTTTTGGTGGCCCACTCGTTGCCTTCACCTTTTGGGGTTGGCAAGCAATCATCCTGGCAGCAGCCATTACTTTGCCTCTCGGTTTAACATCGGGTAAAGAGTATGCTGAGCTAGAATGGCCTATTGATATCGCAATTGCGCTAGTATGGGTATCATATGCGGTGGTGTTCTTCGGCACACTAGTGAAGCGAAACACGTCACATATTTATGTGGCAAACTGGTTCTTCGGTGCCTTTATTATCACAGTAGCAGTACTTCACATCGTGAACAGCATGGCTATTCCTGTGTCACTTGGTAAATCTTACTCGATTTACTCGGGCGCAGTGGATGCGATGGTTCAGTGGTGGTATGGACACAATGCGGTAGGTTTCCTACTGACCGCTGGTTTCCTAGGTATGATGTACTACTTCGTTCCTAAACAAGCTGAACGTCCTGTTTATTCTTACCGTCTATCTATCGTTCACTTCTGGGCACTTATTTCTCTATATATTTGGGCAGGCCCTCACCACCTTCATTATACAGCGCTACCAGACTGGACTCAGTCTCTAGGTATGGTTATGTCGCTGGTTCTATTTGCTCCTTCTTGGGGTGGTATGATCAACGGTATTATGACGTTATCTGGTGCATGGCATAAGCTTCGTTATGACCCTATCCTACGTTTCCTAATCGTTTCACTGTCGTTCTACGGTATGTCTACCTTTGAAGGCCCGATGATGTCGATTAAGACGGTTAACGCACTTTCTCACTACACAGACTGGACCATTGGTCACGTTCACTCTGGTGCGTTAGGTTGGGTTGCGATGGTTTCTATCGGCTCTGTATATCACTTGGTACCTCGCCTATTTGGCCAAGAGCGTATGTACTCTGTTGGTCTAGTTAATGTGCATTTCTGGCTAGCAACAATCGGTACCGTTCTTTACATCGTTGCGATGTGGATCTCTGGTGTAATGCAAGGTCTTATGTGGCGCGCGGTTAACTCTGACGGTACGCTAACTTACAGTTTTGTTGAATCTGTAGAAGCGTCTTATCCGTTCTACTTTGTACGTTTCCTAGGCGGATTTATCTTCCTATCTGGTATGTTCCTAATGGCATACAACACGTACAAAACGGTAAGTGCACCTAAAGAAAGCCTAAAAGCTATCCCACATCCGGCATAAGGAGATTTAAGAATGAGTAATAATTCTAATAATCGCCATGAAATCTTAGAACGTAATGTCGGTTTGTTGGCTATTTTTATCGTGTTTGCTATCAGTTGGGGTGCTCTTGTAGAGATCACTCCTCTGATTTTCCAAAAGCAAACGACTGAACCTGTAGAAAATCTGCGTGCTTACACTCCTTTGGAGATGGAAGGCCGTGATATCTACATCCGTGAAGGTTGTAACGTTTGTCACAGCCAGATGGTTCGTCCTTTCCGCTCAGAGACTGAACGTTACGGTCACTACTCTGTTGCTGGTGAGAGTGTTTGGGAACACCCATTCCTTTGGGGCTCTAAGCGTACAGGCCCGGATTTAGCTCGTGTTGGTGGTCGTTATTCTGACGAATGGCACCGTGTTCACCTGTTAGATCCTCGTGAGCTTGTACCTGAGTCAAACATGCCAGGTTTCCCGTGGCTAGCTGAAAACGTTTTAGACGGTAAGTTAACTCAGAAGAAACTTGAGCTATTTCGTGATCAGTTCGGCGTTCCATACACTGATGAAGAGATCGCGAATTCGGCTAAAGAAGTAGAAGGTAAAACAGAGATGGATGCAATCATCGCTTACCTTCAGTCTCTTGGTCATGCAATGAAGTAAGGGGATCATATGGATTTCGGTACAATTCATAGTATTTATACCGTTGTACTCTTCGCTAGTTTTATTGGCATCGTATGGTGGGCATTTAGTAAAAAGCGTAAAGCACGCTTTGAAGAAGATGCCAACTTGGTGTTTGCTGACGAAGAACAAAAGACCCCTAATAACCAAGGAGTGAAGAAGTAATGACTACATTCTGGAGTCTCTGGATTATCGTGATTACTGTCGGTACGCTAGTAGGCTGTGCGATTCTCCTGACTTGGTGCGCTAAAGATAAAATGGGCGTCGAGGAAGGGGAAGACATGGGCCACGAGTACGATGGTATTCGCGAGCTAAACAACCCTCTACCAAAGTGGTGGACTTACCTGTTTGTAAGCACATTTGTGTTCGCAGCAGTTTACCTTGCCCTATTCCCAGGTCTAGGTAGCTTCAAGGGCTTTTTAAACTGGCAGAGTTCGGCTCAAACCGTTCGCTCACTAGAAGAGTCAAAAGAAGCCATCGCTGCAGCACAAGAGAACAAGCAACTAAACCAATATGCAAAAGAACTGGATGATGCCGACGCTTACTTCGGCGAAGCATTCCGTAAACTTGCGCACAATGACAGTGGTCTACGCCCAATTCCTGAAATTGCGCAAGATCCTGAAGCATTAAAAGTTGGTCAGCGTTTGTTTTTGCAAAACTGTTCTCAATGCCATGGCTCTGATGCACGTGGTCAGAAAGGCTTCCCTAACCTGACTGATGATGCATGGCTATATGGTGGCGAGCCAGCAGCGATCGTTACAACCATCATGCACGGCCGTATTGGTCAAATGCCAGCATGGAAAGATGCCCTTGGTGAGCAAGGTGTTCAAGAAGTTGTAAGTTACACACTTAGTCTATCTGGTCGTAAAGTAAATGCTCGTGAAGCCGCGGCAGGTAAAGCACGCTTCGTAGTGTGTGCAGCTTGTCATGGTACCGATGGTAAGGGTAACCCTGCAGTCGGTGCGCCTGACCTTACAGACCAAGACTGGTTGTTTGGTGACTCTCGTGCAGCTGTAACAGAAACCGTAATGAACGGACGCTCAGGCGTAATGCCTGCGTGGAAAGACATTTTGGGTGAAGATAAAGTTCAGCTTGTTGCCTCATATGTCTGGAGTTTAAGTAACTCAGAGAGTAAGTAACTGAGATATTACGTAACATAGCAATAACAGCCCCTTTCATAGGGGCTGTCTTTCCTTTAAATTTAACGCCTTACATTTTTTCATTTAGCTGTTGAGAACTTTTTTATGGTAAAGCCTTGGTATAAACAATTTTGGCCGTGGTTCCTAATCATCCTTCCTCTTACTGTCGTAGTTTGGACTGTGATTACTGTGGTCGTTTTCTCGAACAACTCTGTTTCTTTAGTCGCCGAGGATTACTATAAAAAAGGCAAAGGCATTAATATCGACATTAGTAAAATGAATGTCGCTCGTGACCTAGGTCTTAACGCTGAGATTTCCTCTGAAAATAACAATGTTGTGATTGTTTTCGCTAAAGGGAAGCTACCTCATTACCCTGCTCTAACGGCCACTTTCACTCATCGTACTCTTCCTGATCGTGACTTCACAAAGCTTGTAACAGCGGATGCATCTGGTAATTACCGACTAAAAGCTGAGGAATCTATTCAAGGACCATGGTTTGTTGAACTACAACCACACGACAAGCAATGGATGATCCAAGGTAAAGTTGAGTTTCCTGCCTCTTCAACACCGTTAATGAAGTAAGCATATGTGTAAATCCTGTTATCACTGCGGTGAAGATGTACCAGCCAACACGGATTTCAAAGTAGAAATATTGGGTGAAATTCGCGACATGTGTTGTCCGGGCTGCGAAACTGTGGCGCAGACTATTGTCGATAGTGGTCTTGTATCATATTACCAATACCGCACTGCGCCTGCAGAAAAGGCAGATCTAATACCAGAGCAACTCCAAGCTTTAATTCATTATGACAATGCGGATGTACAATCTGAATTCGTACGAAATCGCGAAAATGTTTCTGAAGTAACCCTTTCTTTGGAAGGCGTTTCATGTGCCGCTTGTGCGTGGTTAATCGAAAAGCAAGTTTCTAATACGGCCGGGTTGGTATCTATCCGTGTTAATACAACCACCAATCGAGCGTTACTAGCCTGGGATAAAACTCAGGTACGGTTAAGCGAGCTCCTTTCCGTTATTCATAAACTTGGTTACAAAGCTGCACCTTTTGAAGCAGATAAGCAAGAAGCCTCTTACCATCGAATGATGAAGCAATATCTATATCGGCTAGGTATTGCAGGTTTAGCAACCATGCAGGTCATGATGCTCGCCGTTGCACTGTATCTCGAAGTCTTTGGTGATTTAGAGCCAGAGTTTAAAAGTTACTTTCGTTGGGTAAGTTTGATTTTTGCTACTCCTGTTTTGCTTTATTCCGCTCTTCCATTTTACTTAAACGCATGGCGCAGTATCAAAGGCCGAACCCTTGGTATGGATGTCCCGGTTTCTATCGCGTTGATCTTTGCCTATGTTGCAAGTTTAGTTGCAACAGTAACTGAACAAGGCGAAGTCTTCTTTGAATCTATCTCGATGTTTACCTTCTTTTTGTTAGTAGGTCGATTCTTAGAGATGCGCGCTCGTCGCAAAGCTGCTGCAGCGAGTGGTAACCTTCTTAAGTTGATTCCTGCAATTGCTACAACGCTGGACGGTGATCAGATACCCGTGAAGACGCTAAAAGTTGGCGATCGTATTCGCGTTCTACCTGGTGAACATATCCCCGCTGACGGTAAAGTTATTTCAGGCCGTATTCATATTGATGAATCCATGTTAACGGGTGAGTCAGTGCACGTTGTGAAACGAGAAGGCGATGTCGTCTATGCGGGAACGCTAAACGGAGACGAATCATTTGAACTTGAGGTAGTAAGCTCAAAGGCCGATTCAATGATTTCTAACATCGTGCGTTTACAAGATGAAGCTCAACACTCCAAACCTAAAATTGCGGAAATTGCAGACATTGTCGCCCGTTACTTTGTTGGTGTGATTCTTATTATCTCTGCTGGTACTTGGTTTTACTGGCATCAAACAAAACCAGATGATGCGTTTTGGATCATGCTGTCTGTGTTAGTCGCTACATGCCCATGTGCGCTATCTCTGGCTACTCCGACCGCTCTCACTTGTGCTACCTCTAGAATGGGTAATTTTGGCATTTTGCTTCGTAAAGGCCATGTGTTTGAGACACTATGTAAGATCAACCACTTAGTTGTAGATAAAACAGGCACTCTAACGAAAGGTGATATTGAGATCTGTGAAACAAAGGTACTTAGTGATCTCCCACAGAAAGATTGTCTATCACTAGCTGCAGCTTTAGAGGCTCATGCAAACCACCCTATCGCTCGTTCTTTTGCAACTTACACCAATGATGACTTTATCGTGTCTGACGTGCAAAACGTGATTGGTTCAGGGATTGAGGGTATGTGGAATGGCAAAATCGTTAAGATAGGTAGTGCTGCTTTTGTTCAAGGCAAAGAAAGTGGTGAAAGCCAGGCGGTCTATCTGTCGGTTGATGGCAAGCATGTCGCTAGCTTTTACTACCGCGACCCTATCCGAAAAGAAAGCAAAGCCTTTATTCAACGTTTTGCTGACGCTGGAATTAAGACAACCCTGCTAACTGGTGATTCTCTCTCAAACGCCCAACCAGTGGCGAATGAAATTGGTATCGATCACATCGTCGCGTCAGCAAAGCCAGAAGATAAGCTTGCATACCTTAATAGCTTGGACGAAAACAGTATCACTATGATGGTTGGTGATGGAATCAATGACGCGCCGACTCTCGCCGGAGCTCACCTTTCTGTCGCAATGGGCGGTGGTACAGATGTCGCTAAAGCTTCTGCAGATATGACGTTACTTGGGGATAATCTCGAAAAGCTACTAGAAGCACGTTTGCTTGCACTGCGTACAAGAAAGATTATTCGAGAAAACTTGGCTTGGTCTTTGGGTTACAACCTGTTAATTTTGCCTTTGGCGGTCGCAGGTTTAGTGGCTCCCTACATTGCAGTAGTTGGCATGTCTGCAAGCTCAATTATCGTTGTATCTAACTCTTTGCGCCTGCTCAAAGAGAAATAAGTAGAGAAAGCAAACATGGAAAGTCTTTATATATTGATTCCCATCGCTATCGTTCTCGTTTGTGTTGCTGTCGCCGTTTTTCTTTGGGCGGTAAGAAGCGATCAGTTTGAAGATCTTGAACGGCAAGGGCACAACATTCTTCTCGACGAAGAAGACCAACCTAATAGTGATAAAAAGTAGCGACCTTTATGACTCCTGATTTTATCGGTGCGTTGATGATCGGCTTAGTAGGAGCCGGTCATTGTATGGGTATGTGTGGTGGTATCGCGTCTCTACTTACCATGGGCTCTTCTGCTAAAAATAAAACTACCCCTCTTATCCCCCTCTTCTACAACCTCGGACGATTGATCAGTTATACCTTAATAGGTGCATTAGTGGGTGGTGCTATATCAGGTTTATCTGAGCTTAGTGGGTTAACGCACTCTCTTGCTTGGTTAAGGCTGATTGCTGCGTTATTCATGATCCTGGTCGCGCTGTATATTGCTAAATGGTGGCAAGGCTTACTTTTAATAGAAAAGCTAGGGCAGTATATCTGGCGCTTTATCTCGCCGGCAGGGAAGAATCTGTTGCCACTAAAGCATCCTCTTCACGCGTTGCCATTTGGCTTTATTTGGGGTTGGTTACCATGTGGCTTAGTTTATTCAGCGCTTACTTGGTCGGCGGTTTCTGGTAGTGCGATGAACGGCGGCCTAATTATGCTTGCGTTTGGGCTTGGAACGCTACCTGCAATGCTTATTATTGGATATGGTGCCAATCATTTTCAGAAATTACAAAAATCATTAATATTTAGAAATATTTCAGCATTAATCCTTATTGGGTATGGTACGTATACCGCTGTAGGAGCCTTAGCGTTACTCGGTTTCATATAACGTTAAACTCTATTGAGGTGACATTTTTGCTACCCTTTAGGATTAAGCGATGCTAAAATATTGATGTATATCAAATAGTGAAAGGTTGTTATGATTTCTGAAAAACCTGCAACAAAGCGTATCCAATCAGGCGGTTGCGCCATTCATTGCCAAGATTGTAGCATTAGTCAACTGTGTATCCCGTTCACTCTAAATGAGGCAGAACTTGATCAGCTTGACCAAATCATCGAACGTAAGAAGCCTATTCAAAAAGGACAAGAGCTTTTTAAGGCCGGTGATGAGCTAAAATCGCTATACGCTATCCGCTCTGGTACCATCAAGAGCTATACGATCACAGAGCAAGGTGATGAGCAAATCACAGCGTTTCACTTAGCTGGAGACTTAGTCGGTTTCGATGCTATCACTGGTGACTCCCACCCTAGCTTTGCTCAAGCACTCGAAACGTCGATGGTATGTGAAATCCCATACGAAATTTTAGACGATCTATCGGGTAAGATGCCTAAGCTTCGCCAGCAAATCATGCGTTTGATGAGTAACGAAATTAAAGGTGATCAGGAAATGATTTTGCTTCTTTCTAAAAAGAATGCAGAAGAGCGACTAGCTGCTTTCCTTTACAACCTATCAACGCGTTTTTCTCAGCGTGGCTTCAGCCCTAGAGAGTTTCGTTTAACTATGACTCGTGGTGATATTGGCAACTACCTTGGTCTTACAGTCGAAACGATCAGTCGTTTGTTAGGTCGTTTCCAGAAATCAGAGATCCTAAGCGTAAAAGGTAAATATATCACTATCTTAGACCACGATGCATTGATGGAACTTGCTGGTGTAACTAAAGAATAATACACCCTAATTATTGATGTAGCTCGAAAATGAGCTACATCATATTTCTCATAAATTCCTTTCGAAAGTCCTCAAAAAGTTCTCCAAACTAAGCTACAGTAAAAATGTACGGTGAGTACTCCAAAATACTGATTTAATTTACATTCAGTATCTGGTTTTGCAATAGAAGTGGGCTTAGTTATGAGTATATACAGTAAGATCCTTGTTGTCGCTGACATCAATAATGATGAGCAGCCCGCACTTGCAAGAGCTGTTCAATTAGCTCAGAAAAGTGTATCTAGAAGCCGAATCACTTTCTTTTTATCCATTTACGATTTCTCGTATGACATGACGTCAATGCTGTCAGTGGATGAAAGAGATGCTATGCGTCGAGGTGTCATTCATCAGCGTGAGCAGTGGATGCGTAAAATTGCTCAACCATACCTAAACGATGGCTTCGACTTTGATGTTTGTGTTGTCTGGCACAACCGCCCTTATGAGGCGATTATTGCTGAAGTCTATGCAGGCAATCATGACCTAGTCATCAAAGGCACACGTAAGCATGATGTTTTAGAGTCTGTCATTTTCACACCGACAGATTGGCACTTGTTGCGAAAATGCCCTATTCCAGTGCTTCTTATTAAGAATGCTGCTTGGCCGGAACAAGCAAGTATCCTTGCCTCAGTACATGTGGGCTCAGAAAACCCGACTCATATTGATCTCAACGATACGATGGTCGAGCGATTAAAAGAAATCACCACTCGGCTTGAGGCCAAGCCATATCTTGTTAACGCCTACCCCGTTACACCGGCGAACATTACGATTGAACTTCCTGAATTTGACCCAACGACTTATACCGATGCGGTGCGAGGTCATCATTTAACGGCTATGAAAGCACTACGCCAAAAACATGGTCTTGATGAAGAACAAACGATAGTTGAGCAAGGTTTACCTGAAGATGTCATTCCGGCAGCTGCAGAGCGCTTGAACGCAGCAATGGTTATTTTAGGTACCACAGGGCGAACAGGGCTTTCTGCTGTCTTTATTGGTAATACAGCGGAGCACGTAATTGATAAAATAAATTGCGATGTGTTGGCTCTAAAACCAAAAGGCTACATTAGTCCTCTAGATCCAAATACAGCAACCTAATCTCTCTTTAGTATTGTTATGTATTGAGCGCTTTCAAATAAGCGCTAATAAATCCCCCCAATACAGGGGGATTTTTGTTTGGGAACAGTTAAAGCATTGGGTACAAAAAAGGAGGTCTAATTGACCTCCTTTTTTACGAGTTAGATGTTCGTAACATCGATGAACATTGATTCATCAATATTCGTCGAAGAAACGACAGCCTCATTAAATTCATACTCTTCGCGGTTACCTTCACGATCTAGCGGTAAGTTAACAAAGTCGAACAATTCGCGGTCTGCTAGTTGGCTTGGGCTTACGTTTTGAATTGATTTAAAAATTGCTTCCACACGCCCTGGCGTCTTCTTATCCCATTCAATCAACATTGCTTTTATAGATTGACGCTGAAGGTTCTCTTGAGAGCCACAAAGGTTACACGGAATTATTGGGAAATCCTTGTGCTCAGCGTATTTGATCAAATCTTTTTCACGACAGTAAGTCAATGGACGAATGACCACGTTACGACCATCATCAGAGCGTAGCTTTGGTGGCATCGCTTTAAGGCGAGAGCCGTGGAACATATTCAAGAACATTGTTTCGACGATGTCATCCATGTGATGACCTAGCGCAAGCTTAGTTGCACCAATCTTCTCTGCAAATGAATACAGCGTACCACGTCGCAGGCGTGAACACAGACCACAAGTGGTTTTGCCTTCTGGTACCTTCTCTTTTACGACGGAATACGTGTCCTTATCGACGATATAGTAAGGGATATTCAGTGTTTCGAAATACTCTGGCAGAATGTGCTCAGGGAAGCCCGGTTGTTTTTGGTCTAGGTTTACCGCAACCACTTCAAATTTGATCGGTGCGGCTTTTTGAAGATTCAGCAGGATATCAAGCATCGCGAATGAATCTTTACCACCGCTAATACATGCCATTACAACATCGCCTTCTTCGATCATGTTGTAATCAGTAATGGCATTTCCAACATGTCTTCTTAGGCGTTTCTGAAGCTTGTTGAATTCTAGGGTTTCTTTTCTTGTATCTATTTGGTTCATTGCGGGCTCTCACATCGCCGATAAATCGACTAGGACTTCCTAACATGGGTTTCTTTGGGGCGTGGATTATACGAGCTTTTTACGCAGGATTAAATGTTTGTCTTATTGAGTCTTTAAGAAAAGAGTGTGAAAGATACTTTAGTTACGGTCAAAATTAAAAAAGAGCTGCGATTGCAGCCCTTTCTAAACGTTCAGTGTTCATTTCTTTGCGTTAGGTAGATAAGGTAACACTCGCATCGTCGGTTCTGGTAGTGTCATTGTGCCACCTTGCCCTATTTCACTTAGTGCGACTTGTATCTTGCCATTGACAATTGGCTTTTCGGTTCCGTTTGAGAAAATCACTTTATCATTCAGTTGATTTGCAAACTCCATCGTCACACCTTGAACCTCCGGTGTAAACCAACCCGCAAACATACCGCCTAAATCTTCCAGCATCGTCTGCATTTGAGGTAAAAGAGGCTTAAGTTGGTCGTAAGAAACGTTACCCTGTAATGGTTCTTTGGTCATCACAACAAGTGAGTAATCGCAACGTGTATCTTTTGGGGTATCGACAAAAACCAACGGATTCGCTGACTTTAAGTTTTTATCAACAGGTAAAGGCAACTCTTGTGAAGCAGGGATAACAAACTCTTCATAGTGCTCTTCTTTTTCCATCCAAGCTTTTTCTATCATACAAATTTGTTTAGTTTTTGCGTCCACAAAAAAGACACCAACTTTCACATCGTCATGCCCTTCTTTATTGTTGTTTTTTAGTTGAGTATATAACTTTGAGTACGTGAACATGTACTCTTGAGCTTGGGTTATCGGCGATGCAAGAATTAGCGCCGCACTTCCCAACAGACTTAGGCTTAACTTTTTCATTTTATCCGTTATTTTATTGCGTCCAGTAGGCGTTGTTATGACGAATCATAGCGCGAAGATCGTGTACATAGGCGATGCCACGTTCAGAATAGGCTAGCAACCCATGCGTTAACTCTGACGCGGTTGCGACCGTTAACAAGCCCTTGTTCTTTTCAGCCAGAGATGTTCTGATTTCACGCAGGTCTGCATACGCTGGGTTTCGATTAACGTTCATAAAGTAGCCATGAACAGACTGTTGTACAGAATCGAATTTTTCAACTTCATGAACTTTGTTAGCGCCACGTTGCGCTGGAACAATTCCACAGCCCTTTTTATAACACCATTGGCCGAACAAGTTGTTTGCTTGAGTAGCAAAACGAGAAGTGCCCCACGCAGATTCATTTGCCGCTTGAGTTAGAACCAAGGCTTCAGGTAAGACGTTCACTCGCACAAGCATCTCGTCTAGCCATGCTTGATCAATCTTATCGTTACTCAAGGGCAACGAATACAGAGATGATAACCGCTGAGCATACTCTTGTTGTTCTTGCGTCATTTGTCCCACCTTTAAAGAGGTAAGAAAGGCCCGCTCATGACGAATTCGTTGATTCTCAAGAGCAATTTTAGGCCTTAAAAAATCAAAAAAAGCAGCTTTTTTCTCTTTCGTATCTTTTATTGAATTGAAGTCTGGGATATCACCGATGTATGGCAAGTGTGATAAATCGACATGCTTAATCTTGCCAGAGAGTACGTCAGGATTTTCCACATATTTAAACTGTTTCTCGTAGTGTAAATATGGGCCTATAGAAATAAAAGTGGCGGCTATACAGGTTGCCGCCACTCGTAAACTTATTGATTTCAAAGAATTAGGCATCAAACACCTGTGAGTTACCATCGTGATCATTATCGTTTTTCTGTGTTGTAACGATCTTAAGCTTAATTCCAAACATTTCGCGGTAGAGTATGCCTTTCAAATGGAAGAAGAATGGCAGCACAAAAATCAAGCCAATACCGTAGAACATTGCTGCAATAATAAACATTAACATCACGCCTAAGTAAAGCCCCGCGACCACAAAAATCTTCTTGTTGATTGCGCGAAGTGATAACAGCAACGCTTGCATTGGTGGCACCCTTTTCTCACAAATCAACAAAATAGAGTGACTAAATGCCAAGGAAAGATACAGCGACAGTAAAGGAAAAATCATACCAACCACACCTTGTAGCATTAAGCTCATGAGCGTTGCTAGAATAACAGGAATGGTGAACTGCAACCCCTTTCCAACATGGCGCAACTTAGTCTTCAGGCCGGCGACATGGCTCATAGCCATCAAGCTGATCCCCGCATAAATTGGTGCGCTAATCACCTCATAACTGAAATTCGCGACATAAATAGAAGACACAATATCGTTTGTGAACGACTCTGGGTTCTCAAATGCATCAAGAATAACGCTCAAATCGCCCAACTGCAGTTTTAATGCAATATAGAAAATACCTAACTGGACAAAAAGCAATACAATAATGGCAGGAGAAAATGATAAAAAGTGCTGGATGGTTGCTCGCCAAGCTTCGTTAAAAACCGCGCCAGCTTTAAGCTCGTAGTTGCCAGACAAAGCTCGCTCTACACTCCCCCCAAGATTGAAATCTTTCTCAAAATCGTCGTTCATAGTTTATCCAAGACTAACTTGTAAAATTTTGACTGGAATTCCAGTCAATTAATGTAATCGTCATTATAAAGAAATCTTTCCACATCTAACATCACAACTCACCTACAATCCTTGCAATCTCAACTGTATGGTTGATAATTAACCACTTTCAAGGTCATGAAATTGAAACAATTGTTGAACAAAGTTTAGTGCTATCAAACTGTGTCTAGATGCCAATTAATCTCATAAAAACAGTATGGTAAGGAATGATGGCTTTTTCCTGCAAAATTATTTCTGTTTCAAGATAAGAAAATGCTTTAATTTCACACTTTTGGTGATTATGATGCGCGCCTCAAAAGTGAATGGTTAGTGTCACATCAGCTGGGATAATCCCGGCTTGAACGTGGGGGAAATACAGACGTTGAACGCAAAACCGCAAGCAGGAAAGCCAGTTATTCGTTTATCTGGTATTAGTAAAAGTTTCGATGGTAAGGAAATCATCGGTAATTTAAATCTGGATGTTAATCATGGTGAATTTCTGACGATTCTCGGGCCTTCTGGTTGTGGTAAGACAACAGTTTTACGCATGATTGCAGGTTTTGAAACGGCAGATAACGGTCAAATTATTTTGGATGACCAGGATGTAACACAGGTTCCTGCAGAGCAAAGGCACGTCAACACGGTATTTCAAAGTTACGCATTGTTTCCACACATGACCGTATATGAGAATGTCGCTTTTGGTCTTCGTATGCAGAAAACGCCTACTGCGGACATTGAACCACGAGTAATGGAAGCGCTACGCATGGTGCGCCTAGAAAAAATGGCTCAGCGTAAGCCTCATCAGCTTTCTGGCGGTCAGCAACAACGTATCGCCATTGCGCGTGCGGTTGTTAACAAACCAAAAGTACTGCTGCTAGATGAATCTCTATCTGCACTTGATTACAAACTGCGTAAGCAAATGCAAATCGAGCTTAAACAGCTTCAGCGTCAACTTGGTATTACCTTTATCTTCGTTACGCACGATCAGGAAGAGGCCCTATCGATGTCTGACCGCATTATTGTTATGCGCGACGGTGTTATCGAGCAGGATGGTTCTCCACGTGAGATTTACGAAGAGCCGAAGAACCTATTTGTTGCTCGCTTTATCGGTGAGATCAACGTATTCAACGCAACCATGCTAGAGCGTATCGACGAGAAACGTATCCGTGCAGAAATCGAAGGTGTCGAGTCTGTTGTTTACTACGATCAGGAAGCGCAAGCAGGTGAAAAACTGCAAGTACTACTTCGCCCAGAAGACTTACGTATCGAAGAGATCAAAGAGTCTGAAGAAAAAGGCATCGTAGGTCACGTAACAGAGCGTACCTATAAAGGTATGACGCTTGATTCCGTTATCCAATTGGATTCAGGCATGCGTGTAATGGTTAGCGAATTCTTTAACGAAGATGATCCTGATGTGGACCACTCACTTGGCCAGAAAGTCGCTATCACTTGGGTTGAGAGTTGGGAGGTAGTCCTCAATGATAAGCAAGAAGATTAATCTTCAAAACGCGATCATTACCTTAATCGTCGGTTGGTTAACACTTTTCGTGTTGGTACCAAATGTGATGATTATCGGTACGAGTTTCTTAACGCGTGATGAAGCAAACTTAATCGAAATGACATTTACTTTCGACAACTACTTACGTCTACTCGACCCCTTGTATGCGAAAGTGCTGATGCACTCGTTCTACATGGCGATTGTGGCGACGTTGTTGTGTTTAGTAATTGGTTACCCATTTGCTTACATCATAGCGAAAATGCCAGAGAAATGGCGCCCATTCATGTTGTTCTTAGTTATCGTACCTTTTTGGACAAACTCTCTTATCCGTACTTACGGCCTGAAGATTGTTCTGGGTACACAAGGTATTTTGAACAAATCATTAATGGCGATGGAAATCATCGATAAGCCATTACGTATTATGTACACCGAAACAGCAGTAATGATTGGTCTTGTGTACATCCTGCTTCCATTTATGATTCTGCCGCTTTACTCGGCAATCGAGAAGTTGGACAACACTTATATCGAGGCGGCGAAAGATCTTGGTGCGAACAAGTTCCAAACCATTACGAAAGTGATTCTACCTCTTACAATGCCTGGCATTATCGGTGGTTGTTTGTTGGTTCTGCTACCAGCACTAGGTATGTTCTACATCTCTGACCTTCTTGGTGGTGCGAAGAACCTACTGATTGGTAACGTTATTAAGAGCCAAGTATTGAACGCTCGTGACTGGCCATTTGGTGCTGCGACCAGTATCGCCCTCACCTTCGCAATGGCTGTGATGCTTTACGCTTACTACAGAGCAGGCAAACTATTGAATAAGAAAGTGGAGCTAGACTAATGGGACGCACAGTTAGATTTAGCTTTATGGCGCTGGTGTATGCATTTTTGTATCTGCCAATCATCGTCTTAATTGTTAACTCATTTAATGCCAACAAATTTGGTATGAAATGGGGTGGTTTCACCACGAAATGGTACGAAACCTTAGTAAATAACGACAGCCTAATGCAAGCTGCATGGCATTCATTGAACGTAGCGGTATTCTCAGCGACAGCAGCAACCATCATTGGTAGCTTAACGGCCGTTGCCCTATTCCGTTACTCGTTCAAAGGTAAAGGTGCGGTAAACGGCATGCTGTTTGTCGTGATGATGTCTCCAGATATTGTTATGGCGATTTCATTGCTTGCTCTGTTCCTAGTATTAGGCGCGCAGCTTGGCTTCTTTACTCTATTGATTGCTCACATCACCTTCTGTCTACCATTCGTTGTGGTAACAGTGTACAGCCGCTTAAATGGCTTTGATGTGAAAATGTTGGAAGCTGCAAAAGACCTTGGTGCAAGCGAATGGGTAATCTTGAAACAGATCATCCTTCCTCTTGCTAAACCAGCGGTTGCTGCAGGTTGGCTACTGAGCTTTACCCTGTCTTTGGACGATGTGATCATCAGCTCGTTTGTAACGGGTCCAACATACGAAATCTTACCATTGAAGATTTACTCCATGGTTAAGGTGGGCATTTCACCGGAAGTGAACGCCCTAGCAACGGTGATGTTGATTGTTTCTTTGGTCTTGGTAGTAATTTCTCAGTTGCTAGCAAGAGAAAAAGTGAAGTAGAATCCGCACCTGTTAACATCACGAAACAGAATGGTTACATGCCATTCTGTTTTTCTATCTATCGTCCAAAATTGGACAACGTTTGGTTTGGAGCTAACGTCAATGAAAAAATGGGCTACTCTATTAGCTGGTAGTGCATGTGCGCTTTCTCTGTTCTCTGGTACAGCGACAGCGGATGATAAAGAACTAGTATTTATGAACTGGGGTCCTTACATCAACAGTAATATCCTAGAGCAATTTACTAAAGAAACTGGCATCAAAGTGATCTACTCGACTTACGAGTCGAACGAAACTTTGTATGCAAAGCTAAAAACCCATAACCAAGGTTATGACCTAGTAGTACCTTCAACGTACTTCGTGGCGAAGATGCGTGACGAAGGCATGCTACAAAAGATCGATAAGACTAAGCTGAAAAACTTCGGCAACCTAGATAAAAACTACCTAGACAAGCCTTACGATCCAAGTAACGACTACTCTATCCCACACGTTGTTGCGATTACAGGCCTAGCGGTTAACGCAGATATGTACGATCCAAACGACTTCCAAAGCTGGGCTGACCTATGGAAGCCTGAGCTTGAAGGTCAAGTAATGTTGATGGACGACACTCGTGAAGTGTTCCATATCGCTCTGCGTAAACTTGGCTACTCAGGTAACTCAAAAGACCTTAAGCAAATCGATGAAGCGTACGCTGAGCTACAAAAGTTGATGCCTAACGTTTTAGTTTTCAACTCTGACAACCCTGGCGCACCTTACATGTCTGGTGAAGTGGGCGTTGGTATGCTTTGGAACGGTAGCGCCGCAGCGGCACAAAGTGAAGGCCTGAACCTTAAACTCGTTTTTCCTAAAGAAGGCGGTATCGGCTGGGTTGATAACTTCGCTATCTCTTCCGGTGCGAAGAACGTAGAAGCCGCTCACAAGATGATTGACTTCCTACTGCGCCCAGAAATCGCAGAGCAAATCTCTCGTGATACTGGCTACCTAACGGCGGTGGAAGAATCGAATGCTAAGTTTAAAGACGTTGCCCCACTGTTCCCTTCTCAAGAAGACCTTGACCGCGTTGAATGGCAAGATGCGGTTGGTGATCTAACCGTTAAGTACGAAGATTATTTCCTCAAGCTGAAAGCGGGACAATAATCTAGCTTGTGTAACAAGTCATCAACCATAGGAAAATAGGCAGCAATACGCTGCCTATTTTTGTCTTAGGCTGATATAATCGCGCGTTGCTAGGTTTATTTGTCTTGGTATCATAGATTTATCGTCTCATAACAAGGAGACAACGATATTCAAGCTAAATGAACATATTTGTGCTTACTGCGATTTGGCTCAAATTGATAACTCCAACTAGTATTGACTTGTCCAATCGCGAAACAAAACGGAAAACAAATGAAAAGTAAATTCTACGCAAGCGCTCTATGTGCAGCGACGCTCATCGCTACCCCTGCAATGGCTGCTGATCAAGAACTGTATTTCTACAACTGGTCGGAATACATTCCAAACGAAGTTCTTGAAGACTTTACAAAAGAAACTGGAATCAAAGTTATTTACTCTACATACGAATCTAACGAGAGTATGTATGCAAAACTAAAAACTCAAGGTTCTGGTTACGACTTGGTAGTACCGTCTACCTATTTCGTCTCTAAAATGCGTAAAGAAGGCATGCTACAACAGATCGACAAAGAGAAATTATCTCATTTTGCCGATCTTGATACTAACTTCCTAAACAAACCGTTCGATCCGAACAACAACTACTCTATCCCATACATTTGGGGGGCGACCGGTATTGGTATCAATGCTGACATGCTAGACAAGTCATCGGTTTCTAAATGGGATGATTTCTGGGATAGCAAGTGGGAAGGTCAACTAATGCTGATGGATGATTCTCGCGAAGTATTCCACATTGCATTGACTAAGCTTGGTTACTCACCAAACACGACTAACCCAGAAGAAATCAAAGCCGCTTACGAAGAACTGAAAAAGCTAATGCCAAACGTATTAGTATTTAACTCAGACTTTCCTGCAAACCCTTACCTTGCGGGTGAAGTTTCACTAGGCATGCTTTGGAACGGTTCTGCATACATGGCTCGTCAAGAAGGCGCGAACATCGACATCATCTGGCCAGAAAAAGGCACTATCTTCTGGATGGACAGCCTAGCAATTCCAACTGGCGCAAAGAACGTTGACGCCGCTCATAAGATGATCGATTTCCTACTACGTCCTGAGAATGCAGCTAAAATCGCACTAGAGATTGGTTACCCTACTCCAGTTAAAACGGCACACGATCTGCTACCGAAAGAATTTGCTAATGATCCAAGCATCTTCCCACCACAAGAAGTGATGGACAGCGGTACTTGGCAAGATGAAGTTGGCGAAGCGAGCGTAATGTACGATGAGTACTTCCAAAAGCTAAAAGTGAACAACTAATTCGTTAGTTTTAAAGATATGAAAAAGCGGCTCATGAGCCGCTTTTTTGCTCTTAATGACAAGACAAAAACTCTTCCTGTTGAAGTTATTACGCTCTTTCTTTTCCTTCTAGAGCCAGTATCTCGTCAACTAATTTTGGAACCTCAACGCTTGCTTTTCCGTAGCGTTTTTCCTCAAATTCACTTTCTACCGCACTAGGTTCTAGGTTAATTTCAATGGTATGTGCGCCGTGCATTTTTGCATCATGAACAAAACCTGCTGCGGGATACACAACGCCAGAAGTCCCAATCGAAATAAACAAATCTGCTTCTTCTAATGACGCGTAGATATCACCCATTCGCAGTGGCATTTCACCAAACCAAACAATATGTGGTCGCATTTGTGAAGGGATCTGACAACAATGACAAAGCTCGCCGGTCTTAATGTCCTCATTGTGCTCTACTACTTGGTTAGATTCACTACAGCGGGCCTTGAGCAACTCACCATGCATGTGAATCACATTCTGACTGCCTCCTCTTTCGTGAAGGTTGTCTATATTTTGAGTGATGACCGTCACTTTACCTTCTAACTCAGCCTCTAAACGACCCAATGCTTCATGCGCTGCATTAGGCTTTATCGCATTATCTTGAAGTTTCTTGCGGCGTTGGTTGTAAAAATCTTGAACAAGGTCCGGATCGCGAGCAAACCCTTCAGGCGTTGCTACATCTTCGATACGGTGATTCTCCCATAGGCCATCTTGCGCACGAAATGTTTGAATACCAGATTCGGCCGAGATACCTGCACCAGTAAGTACTACAATATTTCTATAAGGGAAATTCATAACTCATCCTTGCTGTTTTTTCATTAGCTTAACACTGAAAGAATAGCAACAGTAGTAATATGGATTAGACCATAGTCGTAATGGTCACTATTAGAATTACAATTTAAGAGGAACAGCAATGAGACAAGTATCTCTAGCGTTTATATTGCTTATGACTTTGGCAGGCTGTCAACTTACCAATGTTGAAGGCGAAGTCGATGATGTAAAGGTAAGAGTCAGCTCCAATGATGATGACCATCGAGGTAATGGTAATTTCTGTCCTCCAGGCCAAGCCAAGAAAGGCAATTGCTAAAAGAGCGGCTTTATGCCGCTCCCATATTGGCCTCAATCCTCGTTGGTCGAAGATATTTTATGAATGGCTAGGTCAGCGCCATTGAATTCGTCTTCTTCTGAAAGCCTTAGTCCCATACTGGTATTAATCGCGCCGTAGACTGCAAGTGCCCCAAGCACAGCGATGGAAATGCCCAAAAGCGTTCCTAGAAACTGAACGATAATGCTCACGCCCCCTAGCCCACCCAACGAGCTTTGGCCAAAGATCCCCGCAGCAATACCACCCCAAGCGCCACATACACCGTGTAAAGGCCAGACACCCAGCACATCATCAATCTTGGTTTTGTTTTGTAGGTGGGTAAAAAGATAAACAAATAGCACGCCAGCAATCGCACCTGTCACTAAAGCACCGATAGGATGCATTAAGTCTGAGCCCGCACATACAGCAACTAAGCCAGCCAGTGGGCCGTTATGAATAAAGCCAGGGTCATTCTTACTAGCCAACAATGACGCAACAATGCCTCCGACCATTGCCATCAATGAGTTCATAGCCACCAAGCCACTTATGCCTGACACAGTTTGAGCTGACATGACGTTGAAGCCAAACCACCCCACACATAAGATCCAAGCTCCCAAGGCCAAAAAAGGAATATTCGAAGGTGCAAAGTTGGTGTGCTTTCCTGCTCGAACTCTGCCTTTTCTCATGCCCAAAAACACGACGGCAACAAGCGCTATCCAGCCGCCAACACCATGTACAACGACTGAACCTGCAAAATCGTGGAAGCCATAACCAAAGGTATTTTCAAACCAAGCTTGAACACCAAAGTTTCCGTTCCAGATCATTCCCTCAAATAACGGGTATACGATGCCGACAGTGAAAAATGTTGCGATTAGAATCGGATAAAAACGAGCTCGTTCTGCGATACCACCTGAAACAATAGCGGGAATCGCTGCAGCGAAGGTCAGCAAGAAAAAGAACTTCACTAACTCGTAACCATTGCCTTGAGATAATGTCTCAGCATCAGCAAAGAAGGTGCCGCCATAAGCGACCCAGTATCCAATAAAAAAATACGCGATGGCGGATATACCGAAATCAACCAATATCTTAACTAAAGCATTAACTTGGTTCTTTTGGCGCACGGTTCCTACTTCAAGAAAAGCGAAACCAGCATGCATCAAAAAAACCATGATTGCGCCAAGTAGTAAGAAAAGTGTGTCGGAACTTTGCGTGAGAGTTTGTACAGCGCCGTGTACCTGATTGGCAGTTACACTCATTATAATTGTCTCCATTGATCTGTAGCGCACTTATCCTGTGCATCAAAGTTAGGCTCATCACCAATTTGGTGAACTTGATTTATAGAGCGTCTAACAGAGCAATTCTCATTCCATAATTTATATTTCTAACACTTACGCTTTAATTTATTGTTTTGTATGAACTTTAATAAAATTAGGTATTCTTGAAATGGTGTTTAACATGCTAATAAATGCACCAATGTGGTTTTAGTGCACCAACATAATGCGCACCATATAGCTCAACAAACAGCAAACTTTATACGATAAACGTAAAAGCCACCCCATGAGAGGTGGCTTATATACGGAATTGCTAACTAAAGGAGTTTATCGAGTGATCTTCCCTGCTTTTACTTCTTCTAACCAACGTCCTTCGACAAGATAGGGAGGGAGCCAACCAGTTTCAACAGATAAACGGTTACCTTTGTCATACCACATGCAAGCCATGCCAAGCAGAGGGAAAGAGATGAAAGTTTCTATAGAAATCAAGTCCTCTGACTTATCGAGCCTCATTTGGTATTTCTCTTGGAACTGAAGGTTCTTAATAAGTACTTCTTCAAAGTCATAACCGATGTCAGTTGTCAGGGCAGCAAAAGTTTCCAAAATACCCATGGCGATTTCTAACGCCCAATTATCACCCTGAGCAACTGCCGCGTCCATCGCGGCCACCAGTTTATCAGGGTAGTCCGATGTGCGGTTATGGAACGACTGGATGACATCTACTAGCATATAAGACAACTTACCCGCCCTAGTGGCACTTTGTTTCATCAGAGAAATGGGAAAGTTCGCCAATACATCCATACTTGGCCTGTCACGCACAATTGCCGATATAAAATAAGCATCCAGCCACATTGAAGGACAAATGAAGCCCATTTCTAAGATACCTTCACCATCCCATGTTACTTCTGGATAATCTAGTATCTGAACAGTTAATGGCTCATTAGGAAACATAGCCAGCCGATGATAACAAGCCCCCATTAATGAAGTTTCATAAAGGCGTAATGTACAAATTTGTTCGTCTTCATGTGAGGTTTGAAACCATGTATACCAGCGAACCTGGTCGATGGCAAAATCACCAAGACTGACTAGGTTTTCCCGCCTGACTTTAAGACCTTCTTTTCTGTTATCTAGGACTCTATTTATAAATTTTTTTTTACTCACAATTGCTTGTGTGTCAAGTTCAGGATTTGCTTTGCGTTCTACAACCTTGCTCGATTCATTACTTTGCATTTTTACTTTAATCCTTTGGAATTAATTTTAAACTCTGCCACTTCTAGCTTTAAGTCCGAGGCCTTTCCACTTTCAGGGATGCTTGCTTGCGTATGTATATATCGAATAGGTCTACCGGATAAAGCGGCGTATTGAATTTCGTCGGCAGCTACTTTTTCTGTTGTTCCTTCTAAATTTTTCGACATTAGCTTAACTATTTCCGCCGTATATTTACTTGTCCCTTGCTGATACGCCTCGTTTCCAATCTTACGGCTGCCCAGCGGGCTGCTACCCCCTTTGGCCTCAACAATTATAATTTCACCTGGTGGCGGCTCTTCCACCTCGTAAACCATATCAAAATCGCCCGGCTTCGAAATTGAGGTTCCAATATCTTTGGGATGAAGCAGCTTAGCATTAGGACGTTTACTCCGGACAAAGTCATCCGCGGCTAACTCACCAATTTTTGCGGACTGTTGGTTAATATTGCCAATTTGAGCGTTATATCCCTCTTCGCCAGTTCGAGCGTCCATTGCCTCTTGACGCTCTTTCAAGCATTCGTCAATTTTTGCTTTGTTTCTTTCTGTTAGCTCATAATCACTCGTATTGAGTTCAGAGTTTTCTTTATACTCTGCTTTATTCAGCACAAGATCTTCAGTGAAGATCGTACAACCTTCCTCTCCACCAACTTTCTCTGAGTCAAAAACATGCGCATTTACAAACTCCTCAATCCCAACAACATACTGCACTTCGTGTCTGGTGCCATCTGAGTGATTGATATGACGGTAAAAAGTAATCTCGTTTCTCTCGCAATCAATATGGTCTAAATCGTATTCATATCGAATATGATTTTTACCTTTGGGTTTGCGGATTTTGACTTGCGAGCGAACGCCATCTTCTCCGACGGATGACTCTTTTGCTGCTTCTAAAATCTGATCGCAAACCTCTTGGGGAACATCGCTTTGCGCCTGATACTCTGCCAACATTTGACCCAAGCGTTTTAGCCCTTCTTCACATAGGAAACCTGTTGGGTCAATCCATTGGATAGGGTTGACTGCATATTGGTAATGATTAATACCACCAGCAATAGATATCGGATCTTGTTGGATAAAACGTCCTAGCTTAGGGTCGTAATACCGAGCGAGGTTGTAATGTAAGTTGGTTTCTTGATCGAAATACTGTCCTTGAAAACGCAATGGATTTACTACTTTTTCAATATGTACATGAGCAAAGCCGTGAGCATCGTAGCTGGCACTCCATACAACATTCCCTTCGCAATCGATCAGTCGCTCTGGTTTACCAACTTGATCGCACTGGTACCAATAAATAACGTCATTTTCTAGCAGTGCCACTGGCGTGTAGGTTTCTGGTTGATATAGGTACCAACGGAAAGCACCTGAAGAACGTTCACCAATTAAACGTTCACCTTCCCACAGGAACTCTGTAACGCCTTGTTGTGTAATTTTCTTCGTTCTGCGCCCTAATGCATCATATTCATATTGACTGATACCATCGTCGGTGTGAACTTCAATGAGCTGATTTAACGCATCAAATACGCGAGTCTGAACGTGTCCTTGCCCTTCACGTTTTGTCTGGTTTCCTTGCGCGTCATATTTGAACCGGACATCATCGTGTACTTCAATACGATCAGCGAATACCTCTGAAGATGGCAAAGTAGGATTGCCAAAACTATCGTATTCAAACTTAGTCACTTCTCCGGAAGCATTGACTCGTTTCAGTTGCCCTAAGGTATCGTACTGATAGTGCGTTGCTCCTGCCATATTATTAATGATTGATGAAATACGGTTTTGCGCATTGTAAACGTACTTTTTCTCTCTATCCGGCCAATGTTGTTCGACCAAACGACCAACACCATCATAAATGATGCGCTCATTAAAATGTGCCGTTTCAATTTGGGAAACTCGTCCCATTTCATCGTAATGAAATTTGATTTGAGGTAAATCTAGGTTTCCAAACCGAATCGCTGAAAAACGCCCATATCGATCATAAGAGAAGTTCAGCTCCGTATTATCTGGCAGTACCTGAGATACGCGTTGGCCAACTCTGTTAAACTCCTGCGCTATCTCAAACTGGCCTTGAATGCGCTTTGTTAAATGCCCGAATGAAGAGTATTGGTATTGCAATGTGTGATGGCGATTGGATGCGAAAGTAAGTCGCCCACCAAGCGTATAATTGAAGTGGTTCTCTACAATACTGCTACCATTTCCTGCTTTGACGTGCTTGAGATAACCCGCAGCGTCATAGCGATACAGCACCGTCCTATCTGCGACTTGCTTACGATGGATTCGCCCCATATGATCATAATCAAATTGGCTTTGTAGATTATCAAACCCGACAGTTCCTGACAGCTGGCCTTCATCGTCATACAGGAATTCGAATTCTAAGCCGTCACTCCGAACTAATTTAGTCAGGTTACGTTGTTGATCGTATTCGTAAGAAATATGGCTGCCATCGGGAAAGATGACTGCTTCTTGTTGCGCGAGTGCTCCCCATTGATACGAGGTAATGCCTGCTGGCGTTCGAATCTGAGCAACACGGCTGTGCTCATCGTAAGAATATTCTTCGCTATAACCGACTTTGTCTTCGTCGTTAAAATAACGAACTGATGTACGCCTGCCAAATTGATCATAAGCGAGTTGAGCAATACACCCATCGGGATAAGCAACGCCATTCACTAAATCTTCTTCATTGTAGCTATAACGAAGTAATGTACCGTCTATTTCATTCGCGATAAGTCTTTGTTGTTCATCCCACCACCACTGACTTTTCTTACCATCTTCAGACTCTTTTTTGACGACTTGACCGTGTTTATCGTAATCATATTCCGTGACACAGCCGAACTGATCGGTATCCCAAACTCTTTGACCGAGGCTATTGTAGTAAGCCTTCTCGATATCCCCGTCAGGTGAAACCGTTTTAACTAACTTACCTAAGCCGTCATAACCATATTGAATTTCTTTGCCAGAGGAATGAAACTTAGAAACTAATTGACCATGCTGATTATATTGATAATTGACCGTTGACTGATCAGGATAGATAGCTTGCGCTTTTCGCCCTAATTCATCATATTGCCATCGCCAAGTTCTACCTGTGGGGCTTATTTTCTCGAGTAAGTTACCCTGCTCGTCATGCAAGAAAGACCATTGATGATCTAACGAGTCAGAATAAGAAGAGTGATTTCCTTGATAATGGAAGCGATAGTCATAAATTCCTGCGTCCCCAACGTTTCTGATGCATTTCGCTTTTGCACCTTCGCCATCCCATTCAAAATAATGAGTAAAGCCAGTTGGTCGTACACGTTTAACAATTAAATGGCCGCGGTATTGATACTGTTCCTTTAAGCCTAAATGATTAGTTGCACTGACCAAATCATCGTGCTCATCATAGGTATAAGTTGTCAGAACTTTTTGGGACTTTGCATTAAGCAGTTCTACAAGGCGTCCTTGCTTATCATATTGACATTCAAGAACCGGACGCTTGTTATATGCGATCTCGATCAATCGATGGTTTCGAGAATACTGCAATTGAAACGTTGAAAACGTGCCATTTCTAACTTGTTTAACAAGCCAGCGATCATCTTTTTGCTCAAACCGATATTGATGCCCATTAGCGAGCGTTACAATCCGAGTTGTTGAGCTCAGGAAATAACAGCTCGCACCAGCGTATATTTGATAACTTGTTGCTCCAATATCTACTGGCTCAAATTCTGTGATATCGGCCTTATCGTCAACAAACTCCCAAGCGATAACATTGTCTTTCTCGTTCGTCTTTTCGCGTAATTCAAACTGAAATGCATGTCGCCAACCAAAGCCCATTCCATGATTTACATCCGACTGCGAAGAGCGGTAAGTACGCTGCCAAGTAGTACCTTGTTGTAGCTCGATATCATAGAGTTCGAGAATTTCTTCACCCGTCACAAGTGATACAGGATCACCGGCTTTCTCATGTTTTTCGCTGCTTTGTTGCTGAGGCTTGGCGGATGCGGCACTTCTGCCACTCTTTTTATTCGACTTCCCCTTTCCCTTCGATGGTTTTGAATTGACGGTATTTTGAGTCGGTGGAGGCGTAACCGCCGACGAGAGTGCGTAGTTTTCGCCGGTAGGTACAATTCGAGCGACATGCAAGTCACCGTTCACCAAAGCATTGGCAAACGTTGAATTATAGTGTTGGGAAGTAAGCTCACCGTCAGGTATGTTTGGCTTGAATTGACCAATCGCATAGAACAAATCCTCGACATAGCGAAGGTCAAGCTCACCAAAGCTCTCAAGAAACTCTATTGCCTCTTGTTTGGTCACGAATGTTTTAGGTTCGCCGCTAGTAAGTAACTGACCAGAGAAGTGATAACTTTCGCCAAAGCGATTCGTGATAGGAATGACGAATTGAGGGATCATAGCCGTAACGTGTTTGTCCTTTTCTTACCTTGCCGCATCATTTAATGCTCGTTTCGCTCTTTTTATTTGTGAGAGCAAGATGCCTTAATCAAACATCCTCCGATAGAGATTCCTCTGTATGCGTAGACTGAATGTATTGATGGCAATTTTCACGTATGCAACTCTTTGAATTTCTGAGCGCAGCGTACTTTAACGGGACGATGAATCCTGAGTAAATGAACAATAGCGTGAGTGAGACTAATGTCTCATCGTGACGCGATTTTTTTACATGTTTCTTACTTAACTATGATTTTCTGCCCAGTTACGTAAATTCACTCAATAAGTTGCATCAAGTATCACCACTGCGACTCAACGCTTCATATTTGAGACAAAACAGCAACAAAAAAACCGCCTATTACGGCGGTTTTGCTTAAAGAATACTGATTAAAGGTTTGGACCTGTCGATGGTCTGTGTGGTTGGTTATTGAGCAGTTGCTGCATCCCTTGAAACATTCGCATAAACCACACCAAGATGGCTAATGCAGCAAACACCATCCCTACCCAAGGAATAAAGTAAGCGATGGTTTCAAGCAAAGTACTATGCAACCAATAATCACTCACGCCAACGAGTACACCGTTAGAAGTCGCGACGGTGACGATCAACACAACAAAAAACGTCAGGTAGAGAAAGAAGGTGCGAATTAAACCGTAGTAATGAGAAATCACTACGTCGCTGTCTTCTCCCTTATCTAATCGGTAACCCGCATAGATAATTGCGATAACGCCTGAGATCAGAAACGTAAACGGGGTCAGACAGCTCAGGATGTACGCAACCCAAATCCCGTTATGAGGTTTGTTCATTCGCTTTCGCTCCTTTTACTTCCGTTTGTGCCGTATCTGTTTCACCCATCGCTTCTTTGGACTTCACTTCCTCATACCAAAGATCGTGATGCTCTTTCGCCCATGTTTCATCAACTTCACCTGTCACCATGCCTTCTAGCGCACCTTCCATACCGAATAGACCAATATAGATGTGGAAGATAAAGCCACAGATTAGAATCAGCGCCGAAATCGCATGAACTAAGTTAGAAAGCTCCATGTCACGGCGAGTTTGGCCAAAGATAGGAAAGTCCAGAACTAAGCCACTCACTGCCGCGATAGCACCAAAGAAGATTAACAACCAATAGATTGCCTTCTCACCACCGTTTGAGAAACCAGCTGACGGATGTGTGCCTTTGTGTTTACCAACCATGCCGCCCATTTTCATAAACCAACGAACATCTGTCATGTTTGGAATCGACTTGCGCCACCATTTAAAGAGCACGAGCATCAGTAAAATGAAGAACAATGGTCCCATGTAATTGTGGTACTGCTTCGCCAACATGACGATAAAGCCCCAGAACTCAGTAGGAACGTACGGTTTTAAGAAGTGCTTACCGTAAACCAGCATCAAACCACTGAATGCCAGCGTTAAGAATGTAAACGCCATACTCCAGTGAAGCGCGCGGTCTAAACGAGACCAACGCTTCATTTTTTTACCAGTACGCGGCTTGCTAAGCATCAAAGGACCAACGAATACGTAAGCCATGATTACCATTGCAATACTGCCGAAAATCGCGACAGCACCCGCTGGAGACATCCATTTCTCTTTTAGAATGTACCAAGTCTCACCAGGTTTACTGATCAATACGCCATGTTCTGGCGATTGAGACGTGGTGTAGCCTTCTTGCCCCTCTCTGACTTCGCGCCAATAGTCTGCCCCGGCGAGTTGCGTGATCTCCTGTTGAATAACTTTAGAAGATTGTTCCTCTGCTGAAGCAGGCATTGCGAAAGTCAGCAGCAATGCTGTCATCATTGACAGCATTGCTAAAGATGCACGTTTAAGCGTGTTTAACATGTACCTCTCCTTACTTAGCTTTTCGTCGCATCGTAAGAAAGATCGTTTCCGTCTGTCCAACCTGCGTTTTTCGCGCCGCGTTCTACCACACGTTGACGGAAAATGTCAGATACTTTCTCTGCGTCACCCGCAAGCAGCGCTTTAGTTGAACAAAGCGATGCACACATCGGTAACTTGCCTTCTGCGATACGGTTCGCACCGTATTTTTGACGTTCTTCCTCAGAGCCAGGCTCTGTTTCTGGGCCGCCCGCGCAGAAAGTACATTTATCCATTTTGCCACGTTCACCAAACGCTTCTTGTTTAGGAAATTGAGGTGCGCCAAACGGACAAGCAAACAAACAGTAACCACAACCGATACACAGATCTTTATTGTGAAGAACGATGCCGTCTTCGGTATGTTCGAAACAGTCTGCTGGACAAACTGCCATACAAGGTGCATCGGTACAGTGCATACAAGCAACAGAGATAGAGTTTTCACCAGCTTCACCGTCGTTTAGTGTTACCACGCGGCGACGTTGAATGCCCCATTCAAGCGCATCGTCGTTTTCGTTCTTACATGCAGTAACACAGCCGTTACACTCGATACAGCGTTTGGTGTCACATAGAAATTTCATTCGTGCCATTGTCAGACTCCTTACGCTTTACGAATGTTACATAGGGTTACTTTGGTTTCCTGCATCAAGGTAACCGGGTCGTAACCGTAAGTGGTTGCCGTGTTAGCCGATTCGCCAACAACGTAAGGTTGTGTACCTTCTGGGTATTTAGGGCGTAGGTCTTCACCTTCGAACTTACCGCCAAAGTGGAACGGAATGAACGCCAAACCAGGTTTCACACGACGTGTTACCATCGCTTTCACCTTGATTCGTCCTTTCTCTGCACCTTCAACCCAAACATCATCACCATCTCTAAAGCCAAGATCGTTCGCGTCTTTCGGGTTCACTTCAACAAACATTTCTTGTTGAAGCTCGGCAAGCCAAGGGTTTGAACGCGTCTCTTCACCACCACCTTCGTATTCAACCAGACGGCCAGAAGTCAGAACGATTGGGTACTCGCCCGATTTGTCTTGCTCTTGAATGGATTTATACAACGTAGGAACACGGAAGATTGCATCTTTGTCTTCCCAAGTTGGGTAATCCGTTACAAGGTCACGACGTGGTGTGTAAAGTGGTTCACGATGCAGTGGCACACGGTCTGGGAACGTCCAAACAATCGCACGCGCTTTCGCGTTACCAAATGGAATACAACCGTGCTTGATCGCGACACGCTGAATACCGCCAGAAAGGTCAGTCTTCCAGTTTTTACCCTCTGCTGCCACTTTCTCTTCAGCAGTTAAGTCGTCCCACCAACCAAGTTGTTTCAACAACTTGTCAGTGAACTCTGGGTAACCGTCTTTGATTTCACAGCCTTTCGAATAACTGTCTTCTGCAAGAAGGCTCTTGCCTTCAAATTCCACACCAAAGCGCGTACGGAAGTTACCGCCACCTTCTGCAACCGTCTTAGACGTATCGTACAGAATGTGTGTACCTGGGTGTTTCATTTCAGGTGTGCCCCAGCATGGCCAAGGTAGACCATAGGTTTCACCGTTGACAGGGCCACCTTCCGCTTCCAATGTGGTTTTGTGGAACGTATGCCAGTTTTGTTGGTGCGCTTTCAAACGCTCTGGGCTTTGGCCTGTGTAACCAATCGTCCACATGCCTTTGTTGAATTCACGCGTTAGGTCTTCAATCACCGGCTGGTTGTTTTCAACACGGATGTTTTTGAACAGAAGATCGGAATAGCCCAGTTTCTTCGAAAGCAGGTACATGATTTCGTGGTCTGGTTTTGATTCAAACAAAGGTTCAATCACCTGATCACGCCATTGTAGAGAGCGGTTAGATGCGGTAACGCTGCCGTGTGTTTCAAACTGTGTTGTTGCAGGAAGCAGGTAAACGCCGTCGGTACGGTCGTTCATTACCGCAGCAACCGTTGGGTATGGGTCCACAATCACCATCATGTCCAACTTCTGCATCGCTTTTTTCATCTCAACACCACGTGTTTGAGAGTTCACTGCGTGTCCCCAGTAGAACATTGCACGGATGTTTTCGCGTTGACGAATGTTGTCTTTGTTTTCCAGTACACCATCAACCCAACGAGATACAGGAATACCTGCACTGTGCATTGGTTTCTGACCGCTATAAGCGTTGTCATCGAAACGACCTTTGATCCATTCGTAATCGATTTCCCACACTTTTGACCAATGACGCCAAGCGCCTTCAGAAAGGCCGTAGTAGCCCGGTAGCGTGTCAGAGAGCACGCCAAGGTCGGTTGCGCCTTGTACGTTATCGTGACCACGGAAGATGTTTGCACCGCCGCCTGATTTACCAATGTTTCCAAGCGCTAGCTCAAGCACACAGTAAGCACGTGTGTTGTTGTTACCAGTAGTATGCTGAGTACCACCCATACACCAAACAATACAGCCCGGGCGATTTTCAGAAAGCAGTTTTGCTGTTTGGTAAACGTCTTCTTCGCTTACGCCTGTTACGCGCTCAACTTCTGCTGGCGTCCATTTCGCCACTTCAGCACGGATCTCATCCATACCGAATACACGTTGACGGATGAACTCTTTATCTTCCCATTGGTTTTCGAAGATGTGCCACAACACACCCCAAATGAATGCTACGTCAGAACCAGGACGAAGTGAGACATAGTGATCCGATTTTGCTGCCGTACGTGTACGACGAGGATCCGCTACGACGATCTTACAGTTGTTCTTCTCTTTTGCGATCAGAATGTGCTGCATCGCTACTGGGTGTGCTTCAGCTGGGTTTGAACCAATGAATAGCATCGACTTACAGTTGTGCATGTCATTGAAAGAGTTGGTCATCGCACCGTAACCCCAAGTATTCGCTACACCCGCCACGGTTGTTGAGTGACAAATACGCGCTTGGTGGTCAACGTTGTTCGTACCCCAAAGTGATGCCATTTTTCGGAACAAATACGCTTGTTCGTTGCTGTGCTTTGCGCTTCCCAAGAAGTAAACCGAATCAGGGCCGGACTCTTTACGGATGTCCATCACCTTGTTACCGATTTCTTCGATCGCTTGATCCCAAGAAAGCTTTTTCCACTTACCGTTTTCAAGCTTCATTGGGTATTTAAGACGGCGCTCACCGTGGCCATGTTCACGCAGTGCTGCACCTTTTGCACAGTGACCACCGGCGTTAAATGGGTGGTCGAATGCAGGCTCTTGACCCGTCCAAACACCATTTTGAACTTCTGCGTAAATACCACAACCCACTGAACAGTGAGAACAGATAGTACGTTTTACTTCTGTTTTCGCTTCTGGATCGACTGATTTTGCTTGCGCTTTTTTCATCATTCCCGGTGCGAATAGACTAGCACCAACCACTGCGCCACCAGCGGCAAGCGAAGTGTTTTTCATGAATGCACGACGAGATACGCCAAGCTGGTTCGTTTCTTTGCTCACACTGTCGGAGCGTTTGACAAGTTTCATCCGTTATCTCCTAAAGTGTGTCGTAGTAATCGCGAATGTGTTGAGTTTCACGATACCCTTTCTTCTTCACGTCGTTTTCAGAAGGCTCAACCGTTTCTGAAGCAACGGCCACTTTCGTGGTTCCCGCAACAACAGCACCGGCAACGGCAGCGGTTGTGAAGCCTTTTAGGAGATCCCTACGGCTTGTGTTTATTTCTTTATTATCTTTCATCATTGCTTCCTTACCTTACGGTAGATCTTTGGAGACTCATGCCTCTCTATCGATATGACCAAGTACTGCTCGATTACTCGTAATCAGTGACGTTTTTCACATCAATTTTTAATTTGTTCTTACTGCTTTTGGTGTTCACGCTAAAGCGGACTTGCTCTAACGTTAAAAATGCATCGCAAAGCTGTGCAGCTGGCTTGTAGAAGTTCACGCTTTCGGCGCTCTCTAGTTGGCGCGTAAAAGATTGGAACCAAGGAGCAATGTGTTTGTTAAACACCGCTTGTTGAAGTTCTTCCTCTTCACCTGTCAGCATTGCCATCACTTCGCACAGTGCAGAAATATGGTCTTCAGGCTCTTTCACGTTCTCTTCTCGTTCGATGCCTAAAAGATCCAAATCGCGACGAATTTCCGCTAACGGTTTTTCCATCATCGAGCCAGTGCGATGCCAAGATCCGAATGGCACAACTTCACCACGTCCAATGCCAATAAACAGATCTTGATATTCTTCTTCTAACGCTTCTCGCTGCGCTTCGTTCGCGGCTTGTTGCAGTGCGAGCCAAGCTTTTTGCATCGCGCTCTCAGACGGTTCAATTTCTAGCGATTTCAGGAACGCCAGCATTTCATCACTAGGCGCACTACGAAAAAGTGCAGATAGAACGAGATAAATGTCTGTTCTCAGTGTTTGTTCTTGTTGTGTGTCCACTGCGAGCTCCTAGTATTTTAATTGTTTCATTGGGTCTTCTGCCATCGACTCAAACATGTCGATCACACGGCAGTCTTCACACATCGCGATACGATTGATCGCCGCTTCATCAGAGAAATGAGAGTGACCGCGTAACTTGTTTTGTAGCATGTCGATCATCGATTGCGGAGCAAAGGGCTTGTGACAACGAATGCACTCGGCTGCCTTTTCTTCATGAATCACAACCGCTTTCTGGCGTTCTTCTTTCACCCAGTTCATACGAGGAGTAAGCGTCAGCACTTTCTCTGGACACGCTTTCTCGCACAGCCCACATTGAATGCAGTCTTGCTCGACGAATTTAAGCGACGGAGATCGACCGTCCGTATGCAATGCACGTGTTGGACACACCGCCACACAGCTCATACACAACGTACAACCTTTACTTTCACAAGAGACTGTGCCGTAAGGTGCGTTCGCTGGAAGTTCAACAATGTTCTCAACTGGAATACGTGATGCGGACAACGCATCCAACGCCGTAAATAGACGCTGACGTTTGTTGCCTTGCAAGTCTCCTAATGCCAAATCAAAAGACTCGGTACAAAGTGTCGGAGCACCTTCACGTAGTGACTCTAGATACAGAATGTCGATGGTTTCTTTGGCGATACCAAGCTGACCGAGCAGCTCTTGAGCAATACCTACTTCGCTATTAAGCACACGAATAATGGTTTGAGGCATAAAACGTGAAGCCGCAAACAGCACCTGAGTAGCACCATTCACAAGCGCGGCGAACCAAGTATCAATACCAACCGAAGGCAGTTCTTCCACCACAATTGGAATCACATTATCTGGCAGTGCTTTTAGTGCCATCACGTTGTAGCTCTCGTGGCGAGAACTGCAAATCAATACGATAGGATCTAAACCACCCGCTTGCTCATAGTTGGCGAGCGTACGTTCAATAAACTTTTGCGTATCTTCAGGGTTTGGCAGTGCGTAATGAATCGCTTCTGTCGGACACGCTGTAGCACAAGTACCCACGCCTTGACATAGGTATGGGTTGATCTCGATGCGATGGCCCGTTTTGTCGCTGCCTTCACTCGATAGTGCCCCTGCCGGACAAGCATCCACACACCGTTCGCAACCTTTTACGCCACGAGAGCTGTGTGCACATAAATCGGTATCTAAACGGAAGAATTTCGGTTTATCGAACGTCCCCATTAAGGTTGGAATCTCTTCCAACGCTTCAGCCAGTTTCGGATAGCCACGACCTACTGGGTAGTAGCCCGGTACTGGGACTTCTTCCGACATGCAGCTGTTAAGGCAAAGATCGAGTACGATATCGAAACAATCGCTATTGATCGCGACCTTGGCAAGATTGTTGGTCGAACCATGATTTTCAATCAGAACTTCAAACGTACCTAAGAACCCTGAAACCTGAACCGAATTGGCGTAATAAAGCTCGGGATTTGTGCCCTTTTCGCCATCGGTAGAAAGCAGCGTTAGGCTGTTCATTTGCGACAATTGCGCTGCCGCACTTTCGATGATTGCTGTTGGGCCCACAATCAAAGTATTACCACCGCTTTCATAGCTTACGGTTGGTGGAATAAGATTGGTCAACTCTACGGTATTTTCGAAAGCGTACAGCCTCGCTTTACCGTTATTGGAAGTTGCTTGTTCTAATAATTGTTTCAGCATTGCTCAATTCCATTTATGAACATGGATAGTCTTTTCCATCTCTTAGTGTAGTTAGCGCCGGAGATTCTGCTGATTAACTTATCAATGAGCATTCTTATTCCGCCATCTATAGGCGATGAATACTACGCAGTGCGTCCGTACTAACTTCAACCAGATTGGTATTGAGCAACAGATAGCAAGTGTCATGCCAATAAAATATCAACTAAAAATCAATAGGTTATCAATTTTACTGACAAATAGTAGGGATAAAAAAACCGGTTGAGACATTTTGTCTCAGCCGGCTCATTGAGTGTTTAGTCAAAATGTACCTATTCTTTGTGTGGTATATTTTGTCTCACCTCGTTAGGCTGTGATTCTTCAGCAAAAGTATCACTTTCGCCAGGAACTGTATTTATATACAGTTCATTTTCATATTGAGTAATTTGGCCACTTTTGTCGGTGTTTGACTCTGCGTCTTCAACTACCCCAGATGCGATATCGTTAACGTTAAGCTCAGACCCTTGCGCAGTTTCAGCGTCTGGTTCGTCTTCCACTTTGTCTTTAACCCAATCACGCAGCGTCTCAGCGACGTCTTGAGAAAGTGACTTTAAGTTACTGTAATCATCATCGTAATCGTCTAGGCCGTCACGCACGTTAAATTCTTCGGACAAGAACATTTTGCGCAGCGCAGCTTTCTTGACGCTTTCTGAGGCTTCAGAAACCAGCAGTTGCGCCACAGACATTTCTTCGGTTTTTTCAGTCTCTACACTCGCGGTAATGTCTGGAGCCTGACTATCCTCATTGACGTTCAAAGCATCTGAGGAAAGCGCTGTGACACTATCTTCGGATTGCGCCGTCTCTGCTATCGGCGTGATCTCTTCATCATGTTGGGAAGATTCTTCTAACTTACGTTTCGACCAACGGCTTAAAAAACTAGTTGCCATTTGCTCTGCCCGCTCCTTTGCGTTTCTTACGTCTTACTTCTAACAACTCACCGTGGCGACCGATAAAGGCTTCCATCCAAGCCTGAACGGCTAACGGCATATCGTTAGAAAGTACAAGGTTATCACCATCCATATATTGCGCCGCAACAGATTGTGAAGCCGTCAGTAACTGTATCGCTGGTTTTTCACCAGACTCGACGTTATCCATCACTAAAAAGAGTTTAGGTTGCAGAGAGCTTAAGTTAAAGCGGTAGTCTGTACGTTCATCTTTATGTAATTGCAACGTACAAACATCTGGAGTCTCTTCCGTCGGATTCAGCGCAAATCCTGTCAACTGCCATTGGGTTGTCACCCAAATCCCTGTACTGATCTCATGCTCAACAAGCTCTACGCCGATTGGCCATGTATCCTCAGTCTTTTCGTAATTTTTTTCGAAATCTTTCTTATCCGACATAACTCACCCAGTCTTTCTATTTTTGGTCTGAAAACACACAGGACATTTTGCCCCCGTTTTCGACCATTTTTATTGTCTTCGAAGCAATAAACGCGCCAAGCTGATATAACTTAGTCTATATACTCCCTCAGGCTATAAGTACCAAACTAGACGAAACTCAAATGTATTGATGTGTCATTACTGCGAACTCGCAGTTTTAATGCATTGTTGACATAAAACCTCGCAATTTCTGTGGGAACCGCTATTTTGGAATGAGATTTGCTAGCCACTTAACAAGCTAAAATGCGTAGCAACCTAACGCTCTTAATCACTAGGACACGACTGTGCTGAAACCAAACATTATTAAAACCAGTGAAAATCCCCTGCAAACCATTGAAGTCGATGTGTACGACGAGTACGGCGAAAAACTGACAAAGCAAATCGCGTGCGAGCGTCCTCTTACGGTCATGCTGAACTGGAAAGAAGTGGTCACGCTCATGACGCTAGGTTCGCGTCCAGAAGCACTAGTACTGGGTTATTTAAAAAACCAAAGCTTCCTGTCCGACCCAGCCGCGATTGAATCCGTTATTATTGACTGGGAAACGCATTCCGCAGCGGTGATTACTAAAGAAAACACTGAACACTTAGAAGGCGCCCTGAAAAAGAAAACCGTCACCTCAGGTTGTGGCCAAGGCACTATGTATGGCAACGTGATGAAGCAGCTTGAAAATTATCAAGTGCCTCAAGTTCCTCTTAAGCAGTCAGAAATTTATTCTGCGCTGGAAGCGTTAACTCATTACAACGACACCTACAAAAAAGCGGGCGCAGTACACGGCTGTGCGGTTTGCAAAGGTAATGAAGTGTTGTCATTTGTGGAAGATGTCGGCCGTCACAACGCAGTGGATACACTTGCAGGTGAGATGTGGCTCAAAGAAGAAACAGGTGAAGATAGAATTTTCTACACAACTGGTCGCCTTACATCAGAGATGGTGATTAAAGTGGCTCAAATGGGCATTCCTGTTCTGCTTTCTCGCTCTGGCGTTACTCAAATGGGGTTAGATCTAGCGAAGCAATTTGGTATTACAACCATTGCGCGTGCGAAAGGTTTGCGCTTCCAAGTGTTTACAGGAGCCGACAAGGTTGAATTTGATGTAAAAGGCAACCAATAACACCTTTTCAGTGTAAACTAAAACCAATAATGCGGATTCACAGAGGATGTGGACTATGAATAATGACCAATTGTGGAATTTTCTGCTTACGCCCAGCGGTATCATGCTTTCTATGATTATTACCTTTGGCGTGGTCGGGCTCTATGCGTATATAACCGGTCAGTTTAAGGATTAAGGCCAAATATCAAAAAAGCCTCGCTAAATAGCGAGGCTTTTGCTTTTTAAACGCTTTGCGAGTAATTACGCGTCAACACCACGAGATTTTAGGAACTCAGAGTAAGTGCCTTTAAAGTCTGTGATTTTACCATCGCGGATTTCGATAATACGCGTTGCTAGTGAGTCTACGAATACACGGTCGTGAGATACGAAGAACAACGTGCCTTTGTATTGCTCAAGCGCAGTGTTCAAAGATTCGATCGATTCCATATCCATGTGGTTGGTTGGTTCGTCCATTAGCAACATGTTTGGCTTGTGCATCATCAGCTTGCCAAGCAGCATACGACCTTGTTCACCACCAGACAGTACTTTTACTGACTTCTTAATGTCGTCTTGGCCAAACAGCATACGACCTAGGAAACCACGAACGACTTGCTCGTCATCACCTTCTTGACGCCATTGACCCATCCAATCCGTTAGGTTCATGTCTTCTGCAAAGTCATGCGCGTGGTCTTGCGCGTAGTAACCGATGTTTGAGTTTTCAGACCATTTGTACTCACCCGCACGCGGTTCAAGCACACCAGCAAGCGTGTTTAGAAGTGTTGTTTTACCCACACCGTTCTCACCGATGATCGCAACGCGCTCACCCACTTCAAAAATTGCATTGAAGTCTGAGAACAAGTCCTCTTCGAATCCTTGGCTTAGGTTTTCAACAATCAGAGCGTTACGGAACAGCTCTTTCGACTGTTCGAAACGAATGAATGGGTTTTGACGGCTAGACGCTTTAACTTCATCCAGTTTGATCTTGTCGATTTGCTTAGCACGAGATGTCGCTTGTTTTGCTTTCGATGCGTTTGCAGAGAAACGAGCAACGAACGTTTGTAGCTCAGCGATTTGTGCTTTCTTCTTCGCGTTGTCGTTTAGTAGACGTTCGCGAGCTTGAGAAGCCGCAGTCATGTACTCATCGTAGTTACCTGGGTAAACACGTAGCTCACCGTAATCCAAATCAGCCATGTGCGTACATACTGAGTTTAGGAAGTGACGGTCGTGCGAGATGATGATCATTGTGCAGTTACGTGCGTTTAGCGTGTCTTCCAACCAACGGATAGTGTCCATATCCAAGTTGTTGGTTGGTTCGTCAAGAAGCATCACATCTGGGTCTGCGAATAGAACCTGCGCTAGAAGCACACGAAGTTTCCAGCCTGGTGCTACTTCACTCATTAGACCGAAGTGCTGCTCCATTGGAATACCCACCGCAAGAAGAAGTTCGCCCGCTTTGGCTTCTGCCATGTAGCCGTCCATTTCCGCAAACTGAACTTCTAGGTCAGCCACTTTCATGCCGTCTTCTTCACTCATTTCAGCAAGTGAGTAGATACGGTCACGCTCTTTCTTCACTTCCCATAGCTCTTTATGACCCATGATAACGGTATCGATTACCGTAAATTCTTCGTAAGCGAACTGGTCCTGGTTCAGTTTTGCAACGCGCTCGTTTGGATCGTAGCTTACGTTACCACTGGTTTGCTCAAGCTCGCCGCTGAGGATCTTCATAAAGGTTGATTTACCACAACCGTTAGCTCCAATTAAGCCATAGCGATTGCCTTCGCCGAACTTAACTGAAATGTTTTCGAATAGCGGCTTAGCGCCGAATTGTTGAGTAATATTCGCTGTGGAGATCAAAACCTTTACCTTAGCAATTGGGGTGTATTTAGAAAAACCGGGCAACGGTACTTGTTCATGCTACATACTGCAAGTGTTGTTTTTATTAATTCACTCCAAGTAAAATCATTGTAAGGTTTCTAAGAAGCAAAAGCGCAAACATAAATGCGTCATTAAATACAAAAAAGAGCCACTATCGTCAGTGGCTCTTTTTCCATTAATACTTCAAAAAAGTGACTAAGCGATGTTCGTCACCTCTAGGATCAGTTCGGCTTTTTTAGGTAAATAAATACTGAATTTACTGCCTTTTCCCCATTCAGACTCTGCTTTTAACTCACCACCCGTTTGGCTGAGAATACTTTGGGAGACCGATAGCCCTAACCCTGTGCCTTCTCGTTTCGTTGTGTAAAATGGCGAGAAGATTCGACTCAAGTTTTCTGGTTTAATACCGCAGCCCTCATCGATAACATGAATCGCGGCTCCTTTCACTTCTCCCTCGTCAATCCAGTCTTCACTGACTACTGTTAACATGCCTTTACCGCTCATTGCGTGAATGGCGTTCATTTGCAAATTAACTAAGATTTGTAGCAAGTGGTGACGGTTTATCTCAACGGACGTATGCGCTTGTAGGTCAGTCACAAACTCAACGTCGCGTTTCTTGGTGCCAGTTTTAACCAAGGTGATGCTTTCATCAATGATAGGATTGACATGTTGCCAAGTGATTTCATCTTGAACACCGCCTTGGCGACTGTATTGCAATAAACTGCGTGTGATATTGCGGATACGATCAATTTGCGCGTGAATCGCATCAATTTCTTCTTGTACTCGACTTGCATCGTCACCCAATTCAAAATGGATCAATTCTACGTTGCCAAGAATCACGGCGGTTGGGTTATTAATTTCGTGAGCAATCCCCGCGGTGAGTTCTCCCAATGCTGCCAGTTTTTCATGAACAACGAGTTTGTCGCGAGTTTGGTTAAGCAATTGAATATGCAGCTCAAGATCTTGGGTTTTTTCTCTCAGGCTTGCCGTACGCTCTTGAACTTTGCATTCAAGTTGAGCTGCGGAGTTTTTCAGTTCAATTTTGCGCTCTTCTAGCGCGTCTAACATATCATCAAACTGTCTGGCTAACTGCGCAAGTTCATGATCGGCATCTAATCCTAACGGGCCAATCCGTTTTTCTTTACCTTGTTGGACCTGCTTCACCACTTTGTGAATGCGTTCGATCGGTCGAAACAGATCATAAGAACCGCGATATACCATCACGCCAGAAACCAGCAATAACATAACCGTAATCAAGCTGATTTCGGCAATGTTGGTCATGTAGGCTTTAACGAATGGCCACATTAGGTAACCGGTATAAAGCATACCAATGACGTTGTCGTATTGGTCTTTGATCGGTTGATACGCCGTAATATACCAAGCGTCATACACATATGCTCGGTCAACCCACTGTTCACCCTTCGAAAGTACTTGGTTATACACTTCTGCGCTCACGCGAGTGCCTATGGCGCGCCCTAGTCTATGATCGCTGTCTAGAGGAACGTTGGTGCTCACACGCAAATCATCGAGAAATACCGTCAACGTACCCACAGGGCGAAGGCGGTCATTATCACTTAAGTAAATGAGATCGCGGATTTGATCCACCAGCACTGTGCTGTTGTTAAGGAGCAAACCACCATCAAGAAAGCCGATCAAATCGTTCGCTTGGCTGTATACCGGAATCACGGTTCGACTGACTAACCCACGCACTTCCCTGTCACCATCAGCAAGAATAGGCACTTCAGCTCGTTTGGCGAGTTCAGGATCGAGGCGTTCGAGTTCTTCTTTATTGAGTACATCAAAAAACGATTCGCGCTTGGTGAGATCCATAAAGCGGAATTTGTTTTCCATGGAATTAACGCGTTGGAAAGAGAGAAAATCTAAAGCATATCTTTTCTTCTGCTCTGTGACCCACTTTTGCAGGTCACCTTGTGGCGTTCCTTGATTAATGCGAATACGGAAATCGTACGAATCGGCAAACGCCCGCACGTAATTGGCTTGCTTTTGCTGTAACAACGTTACGCTGTTATTTGCAACACCAAGACGCTCCGAGACATCAAGCAGCGCATTTTGCCACGTGTAATGAATAGACCAATAAATGGTAATGCCGATCAGAGCTAACAATGTGAGGAAAATCGGCGCAGAGGTTAAGAATAACAAGCGATAACGCACCATGGTTTTAAAACGGTGCGTCCATTTTGACAATCCTTTGTACTGTGGGCCGTTAGTCGGCATATTCCTCATCCTCAGAATCCCATTCTTTGTATTTACGTTCTAAGGTCTTGCGAGCTACGCCCAAGTCACGAGCAGCAGCAGACTTATTGCCTTCATGCAAGTTAACGACTTGTTTAATATGTGCTTTCTCGACTTCTTTTAACGTCCAGCTGTTTGGATAGCCTTCGCCAGTAAATTCTTTGCCTTCTCTAAAGGTTGGTAACTCAGCAGAGTGAGAAACAGTAATCGATACATTAGGCAGTGAATGCCCGCCATTCAGCTCTCGCCAATAGTGTGCAGGTGGTTTGCCAAGCAAGATACAACGCTCAATCAAGTTTTTCAGCTCACGAATGTTTCCCGGCCAATCGTACTCACTCATGGCTTCCATGTCCTCGTGCGCCCATTTGGGCGCAGGCATACCGAGCTCGCGCGTCAGCATGTTGCTGAAAAATGGCACCAACTCAAATAAGTCGGTTTTGCGCTCTCGCAGCGGACACACTTCAATTTTCAGAACGTTTAAACGGTAATAGAGGTCACTGCGGAAATTACCTTGATTGACCTCTTCTTGCAGGTTTCGGTTGGTTGCCGCTACGATACGGACATCAATACTGATCTCTCTTTCTGAACCGACAGGGCGAATCGTACGCTGCTCTAACACACGTAATAATGATGCCTGCATTGCAAGTGGCATCTCCCCGATTTCGTCAAGAAATAAGGTGCCACCGTTAGCAACACGGAACAAACCTTCACGCGATTTTTTTGCACCGGTAAACGCGCCCGATGTATGACCAAACAACTCACTCTCTAAAAGCTCAGGTGCAATCGCGCCGCAGTTGATTGGCACAAACGGGCCCGTTCTCCCACTCGCCTGGTGGATACCTCGTGCAACTAGCTCTTTACCCGTACCCGACTCACCTTCCACCAAAACAGAAGCGCGTGATGGTGCAAATTGGTTAATAAGTTGCTTAAGCAGGCGCGTTTTTTCTGAGCCGCCGATGATCTCTGAGGTATTGTGACGTTGGTAATCGCGTGTCATGGCGTACTGCATGCGTTCGTTCAAACGGCGATCCATACAGCGACTGACCGCTTTTAACATCTGCTCAAGGTTGAATGGTTTGAGGATAAAGTCGGAAGCACCGAGCTGTAGCGCTCGAATGGCAATTTCTAAATCCGCATAACCCGTCATAAAAATCACATCGGCACGTTTGTCATCATCTTCAAACGCTTCTTCCCACTCAATTCCAGAACGCCCTGGCAGATTAATATCCAGTAAGATCAGATCATAATGTCGAGAATTACGCAGTTGTTCTGCTTCTTCGATGCTACCAGCTGTATCGACATGTGAAAAAAGCTTACCCAATGCCTTTTTCAAGATGGCTTGCATGCCTAATTCATCATCGACGACCAGTACGGAAAAGGCGCTATATTGTTGGTTTGTACTAAGATGGGATTGAGTAGACATATTTACCCCAGATGGATTTCGATGGGACAGAGTGTACCAAGTTTAAACAGAGATACCCTACAAAAAGTGCGACATTTTGTACCAACGCAAACTTTTATGCAAATAACCCCATGATTTAGTGCATAAACCAAGCACTTTAAGCTTGTAAAAGGTTGGCATCTTGTTTGCTATAAGGTGGATACGGAGCGCATTTAAGTGATCTCAGGATGTTGATGTTTGCTTATTCCAACACCCTGAGACAACTTGCGTATTACGCTAATCGCTCTCGTCCAAAAAGGCTTCTCCCTAAAACCTGGAGAGATTCCAAAGAATCATTGGAAAGGAACACATAAAAATGAAAAAAATTGCGCTAACTCTGGCTGCAACGTCAATCACGCTTGTAAGTTACTCTGCGTTTTCTGCTCAAGACGGAGAACACGTTCGCCTTGCAACCACAACCAGTACTTACCATTCAGGTTTACTTGATTACCTGCTTCCACAATTTGAAAAAGACACGGGCTACAAAGTCGATGTTATTGCTGCAGGTACTGGTAAAGCCTTAAAAATGGGCGAAAACGGTGACGTAGATTTGGTGATGACACATGCACCAAAAGCTGAAGGCGCATTTGTTGAGAAAGGCTACGGCGTTTTACCTCGCAAGCTAATGTACAACGACTTTGTGATTGTAGGCCCGAAAGCTGACCCAGCAACAATCAAAAATGACGAAGGCGTGTTAGATGTATTCAAAGAGATCGCAAACAAAAACGCAACGTTCATCTCTCGCGGCGATGATTCTGGTACACACAAAAAAGAAATGGGCTTCTGGGCTCAAACTAAAATCGAACCGAACTTTGGTGGCTACCGTAGCGTAGGTCAAGGTATGGGCCCAACTCTAAACATGGCGTCTGAAATGCAAGGCTACACCATGACGGATCGCGGCACATGGCTGGCTTACCAAAACAAATTGGATCTAGAAATTCTGTTCCAAGGCGATGAAAAACTGTTTAACCCGTACCAAGTTATTCTTGTTAACCCTGAGCGTTACCCAACGATTAACTACCAAGGTGCGAAGGCATTCAGTGATTGGTTGGTAAACCCTCGCGGACAGGAACTTATCAATGGTTTCCGCCTAAACGGTAAACAACTGTTTGTTGCGAATGCTGAGAGCAAATAACGCAATATGAATCTTGCTGATACAACACTGGAAGCGCTTCGCTTACTGGTGAATTTTGATGCAGACCTATGGGAGATCGTTGCGGTCTCCTTTAGTGTTTCTATCACGGCAATATCCCTAGTGGTATTGCCGGCTATTTTGATGTCCTTTGTACTGGCGTATACCGACTTTAGCGGTAAATGGTTTTTGTTGTCGATCGTAAATACGCTGCAAGCGGTCCCTACCGTGGTGATTGGCCTGTTGCTGTACATGTTGCTGTCGCGTGCTGGCCCTTGGGGAGACTGGCAAATGCTGTTCACTCAGAAGGCAATGATCTTCGGCCAAATGGTGATCTGCTTCCCTGTTTTGGTATCGATGATGCATGGTGCATTACAATCTAGCGACCGTCGTGCAGTGGAAACTGCCATCACGCTGGGCGTCTCCATTCCGCGCTTGGCAGCTACGATGATTTGGGAAACCCGCTTTCCTCTACTTGCGGCTATCATTGCAGGGTTTTCACGTATCGTGACCGAGGTGGGCTGCTCAATGATGGTTGGTGGGAACATTATGGGCGTGACGCGAAATATTCCCACGGCTATCGCAATGGAAAGCAGTAAAGGTGCTTTTGCGCAAGGAGTTGCATTAGGAATTGTATTACTATCTTTAGCGTTGGCTCTAAACTTCTTCTTATCAAGCATGAGAGGCAAAGGCTACCTCAGAACATAGAACATGAAGCAAACAAACGACTCACCATTAACCCCATGTCGAGGCGAATTATGACTATAAAAATCACCGCCGAACAGTTATCCATGCGCTTTAAAGAGCGTGTGCTTTTCCACATCCCTGAGTTAGCCATCGGCCCAAATGATGCCATTTATCTCAAGGGTGACAATGGTGTGGGCAAAACTACCCTACTCAAAATCCTTGCTGGCTTGCTCAAACCCTCTACTGGTGATGTTGTTGCGCCAAAAGATACGTGGCTAAAAAGACTGACGCGTCGCAATGGTCGTGTCGATGTGATTTATCTCCACCAATCCCCTTACCTTTTTGACGGCACTGTATATGAAAACGTAGTCTATGGAGTGAAATATCAACAAGACACGCAAAAAGATAAGCGAGCTCAAGTTATTCACGCGCTGCGCATGGTAGGTTTAGAAACCTTAGCGGACGAACATATTTCCGTGTTGTCCGGCGGTGAAAAACAGCGCGTTGCCATGGCAAGGGCTTGGATCTTAAAACCGTCGATTTTGTTGATGGATGAGCCAAGTGCGTCTTTAGACCAAGAATCCATTGAACGATTGGTGGTGATGGCGAAAGATCTTTTGGATCGTGGTTCCAGTATCGTGGTGACAAGCCATCAGGCCAACGCACTGACCGACTTATGTAAAAAACAGTGGTGGATTAAAGACAAGACTTTGATAGAGTCTCCTCTGTTGTATGTCATACCAAAAGAAACATCCCAAGAGAATGCATATGCTTCAACCAACACAAACTAGTTGGGTCATTTTGGCTGGTGGCCAAGCCAGCCGTATGGGTGGAAAAGATAAAGGTCTGATTGAGTTAAATCAGAAGCCACTCATCGAGCACGTTATTGAACGTTTATCTCCACAAACTCCACGCATTTTAATTAATGCCAACCGAAACCAAGATGCGTACAGCAAATTTGGTTTCGTATTTAGTGATCAATTCAAAGATTTCCCTGGGCCTATGGGCGGTATTCACGCGGGTTTGATGCATTCTGAAACCGACTGGGTCGGATTTGTACCTTGCGATAGTCCACAAATTAACACCGACCTTGTCGAGCGTTTCTGCCAGGCCGTCAAAGAAGACAGCGATATTTTGGTCGCGCATGATGGTGACCATCAGCAACCTGTTTTTACGCTCTACCACAAGCGCGTACTGCCAAAACTCACCGCGTTTTTAGAACGTGGCGACCGCAAAATCATTCTGCTCTACAAAGAGTGCAACACCAGTTACGTTGACTTTAGCGACTCACCAAACTGTTTCGTCAACTTGAACACTCCGGAAGAACTGGCGCAATTTGGACAATTAGAATCATGAAACACACGCTAAACATTCCTATTCTTGGTTTTGCAGCTTATTCAGGCACAGGCAAAACCACGCTACTTGAAGCCCTATTGCCAAAGCTGACAGAAGCAGGTTTACGCATTGGCATGCTAAAACATGCGCACCACAACTTCGATGTCGATAAGCCGGGTAAAGACAGCTACCGTTTACGCAAAGCTGGCGCGTCTCAAATGCTGATTGCTTCTCGCAACCGTTTTGCGTTAATGACAGAAACGCCAGAAGCCGAAGCGGAGTTTGAATACCTCTTAACTCGTTTTGATGAAGACAAGCTCGATGTGGTTTTGGTTGAAGGCTGTAAAAACATCGCGTTTCCTAAAATTGAATTGCACCGTGAAGAAGTGGGTAAACCTTGGCTTTACCCTCACGATGAAAACATCATCGCTATCGCGTCAGACAGCGGCGAGTTGGACTCTGAACTGCCTCAAATGAACATCAATGATTTGGATGCCATCGCTCAATTTGTTCTTCAATACGTTCAAGATGCAAAAGCACCAAAATCTAAAGAGAAAGACGCCGCATGTTGCGACACACTTTCTCCGGCGTTCCTTTCTGTGATTCAAGGCCAAGAAAAAATCCTTTCTTTGGTGAACACGGTCTCGGAAATAGAAGCATGCAAGATTGAAAACGCCTATGGCCGTGTTCTCGCGGAAGATATCATTTCACCAGTAAACGTGCCGCAATACACCAACTCCGCGATGGACGGTTACGCTATCCGCAGTGATGATGTTGACCGCGATAGCTACCAAGTGGTTGTTGAAGTGATGGCGGGTCATGCTTACGATCAACCTCTGGACGTTGGTCAAGCGGTGAAGATCATGACTGGCGCACCAACACCACGTAACGGCGACACAGTGGTCATGCGTGAGCAAGCCTCTCAAGAAGGTGACAAGGTCACCTTTAACGGTGCGAATATCAAAGCAGGCCAAAACGTTCGTCAAGCAGGTGAAGATCTCGCTATCGGCAGTGACGTCTTTACCGCAGGCACTCGCCTAGCCTCTCCAGAAATGGGCATGATCGCTTCGCTTGGTTTTGGTGAAGCGAATGTGTTCCGCAAAGTGAAAGTTGCCGTGTTCTCCACCGGTGACGAAGTACAAGCGCCGGGAACAGAGCAAAATGCGAATTCTATCTACGATTCCAACCGTTTTACCATCATGGGCATGCTTGAAAAGCTCGGCTGCGAGATCTTGGACTTCGGTATTCTGGAAGACAACGAAAAGTTAATGATTGAAGCGTTGGAAAACGCATCGGCGCAAGCGGACGTGGTTATGACTTCTGGTGGCGTATCTGTTGGTGATGCGGATTACATCAAACTTGCCTTGGATAAACTTGGTCAAATAGATTTTTGGCGAATCAACATGCGTCCGGGACGTCCATTAGCGTTTGGTCAAATCAACAACAAGCCGTTCTTTGGTCTGCCGGGCAACCCTGTTGCCGTGATGGTTTCATTCATCAACTTTGTCGAGCCTGCACTGCGTAAGATGCAAGGCGAACAAGGCTGGAAGCCTCTGAAAGTGAATGCCATCGCGACTGAAAACCTTCGCTCTCGACAAGGTCGTACCGAGTTTAGCCGTGGCGTCTATGAACTGGATGCAACTGGCCGTTTAACCGTTCGTACAACAGGCAAGCAAGGCTCTGGTATTTTGCGCTCAATGAGTGAGGCAAACTGTTTGATCGAAATCTCCCCAGCTATTGATACAGTAAAAGCGGGAGAAAGCGTGACAATTATCCCACTTCAAGGCAGAATCTAGCTCAAACTAGAAATTCAAAGGTCAGCGAGTCTGGCCTTTTTGTTTAATACAGAAACCTTTTCAGAGAGACAGCTATGGCTCGCACCATTCTTTACACTTACAAAGACCAAGACAAAGAACTGACGTTCTCATACCAGCAACACCGCAACATTCAAGAAGCAGTTGCCGAGGCAGAAGGTATCGATATCACTGAGTTCCTAAAGATGGAGCAACAAATCGAAGCAGTGTCTGACACTAAAGCAGTGCGCAACTACCGCGACAACTACTTCAGAAAATTAGGCTTTAGTAAAATCACCCTAGCTCAAAAAGAAAACCTAGGCGTAGGCAAAAAGAACAAATAAGCTTATCTGCAAACAGAAAACTCGCGATTCGTCGCGAGTTTTTTATGCATGCTATTTTTTTTTCGTGCTCTATACCCAAGCATATAGAAGTTACTTGGGTATATAAGTTACTTCGATATACAAGTAAAAGCCCCGTTTTACCTTGATGGTCTAAACGGGGCTTTAAATTTCTTCTTACTTTGTATCGAGTAAGGTTTCAGTCACTACTTGATGTTTAAGAACGCAGCGCCGCGTACACCACCTGAATCACCGTGTTTTGCTTTGATGATCTTAGGACACTTAGCTACAGACAATAAGTGTTTAGGGATGCGTTTTGGCATCTCTTCGTAAATCAATTCGAAGTTAGATAAGCCTCCACCAAGTACAACGGTGTGTGGGTCTGTTGCAGTAAACAGGTTTGCAAAGCAGATTGCTAGCAGCTCCATAAAGCGCTCGACGTGCTCTACTGCTTTCTCTTCACCCTCTGCGTGCGCTTTAATAATGTCGATCGCTTTCTTCTCTTCGCCGTAGTAATGCGCGTAAAGAAGCTCGAAACCACGACCAGATAGGTAACTATCTAAACAGCCTTTGTTGCCACAGCCACAGCCAAGTAATGGTGCGTTTTCACCCAGGTGGAACCATGCGTCGATAGGAAGACGTGTGTGACCCACCTCACCCGCTACGTGGTTGCGGCCAGAGAATACTTTACCTTCGTAGATAAAGCCACCGCCAAAACCAGTACCAAGGATCAAACCTAGTACAGATGGTTCATCTTGAAGATCTTCGTCCCACGCTTCAGAAAGCGCGAAACAGTTTGCATCGTTTTCAATTTTTACGCTGCGACCGATTTTAGCTTCCAGATCAGCACGAAGTGGTTTGCCTTTTGCCGCAGGAACGTTAACTGTTAGTACCGTTGCATCATCGGCGTCTTCCATACCTGGCAAGCCAAGACCAATCGTACCTTCGCAGCCAAACTCTGTATCGTATTTATTCACCAATTCCGCAATGGTATCAACCAGCAGCTCGTAGTTGTCTGTTGGTGTAGGTACACGTTCCGTCGCTACACGCTCAAGCTTCTCGTTAAATGCACCAAATTCAATTTTAGTGCCACCGACATCAAAGCCGTAATACATGTATTTCTCTCCTAAAAAATGCTTCAAACGACTCTCAAAAATGGCTAGAGTCAAAAGTATAAACTGATGGCATTATCCATATCTGTACGCCTGCAAACCGTGACCGAATGCAGATTTATCCCCTCACCGAAGCCAGTTGAACAACATACCATCAACAAAAGCTCATTCCTTAGAGTCAGCTCTCGGTTTTCATCCACTCTTTGAAACGTTTCAAGTGTGGCTGGTTAGGGTCGTTTTTGACTCGAGTCTTGCTCAGCATGTAAGTTTCTCTGAAGGCTTCAAACCACAATTGAAGGCATTCCGCAGCTTTAGGCTCACCAGCTTGTTTTAAAACTAATGTCGCGACTTCGGCGGTTGAAAGATGCTGATCATTCTCGGAGCGGCGCATGATGTATTCAGACAGAGATTCCGGCTCAATGGAAAGCACAGGCAAAGATTTAAGAAAATCAGAACGACGGAATATCTTTCGTGCCTCACGCCAGCTACCATCAATAAAGATCAGCAACCATTTTTTGTTCTCGACATCTTCTTTTACCAATCGCCCTGGCTCTAGATCTTCAATTAAACGAGAGGGATCATCCACATAGTCTGCAGGAAATACAATCACCGGTTGGTAACTGTCATCCTGTAGTAGCGCTAGCATCTCTTCAGACGGTTCTGTTCGGTTCCATTGATACACGTAAGTCTCTTGAATCGTATCAGCGATTAGACGACCGGTATTACTTGGCTTAAATACTTCGTTTTCAGAAACAATCAACATACATGCAATATTAGCCTTAATGTTTGGCTGAAGGTCGCACAAACAGTGTTGCTCAGAAACCTGGCAATATTGGCAACGAACCACTTTACATCCACGCGCGTTGAAAGGCTTGGTTGAGATAGATTGTCGGTACTGATATAAACGGTGGAAAGCGTGAATTCTCATGGTAAGTAATGCCAAGTAAAAAGTAGAGCGCGATTCTACTGATATTATGGTTTCGCCTCAAGATAAGCCCATCAGCAGTGTGTTGAAATAATTTCACACTTATCTCGGTCATAGATAAAGAAATAAATAAGGGAATGACAGTGACAGAAACGACATTTCAAGAACCCTCATGGCTCAGATTAGGCTTTTTCCTTGGCGTATTATTGCTTTGTGCCATTTGGGAGAACAAATTGCCTAGAAAAACACTGACCGCTTCGCGCAGGTTTCGCTGGGTCAATAACTTGTCATTGGTTGCTTTTAACAGCCTAGTTATTGCTTTAATCATGCCTATCGCCGCCTTTCAAGCTGCGGTCATAGCTCAGGAGCAACAATGGGGGCTGCTGAATATTCTGTCCCTCCCCGATTGGTTAAACATTTTCCTAACCGTCATTTTGCTTGATTTCGTCATTTACGCTCAGCATGTTGTCTTTCATCATGTAAAACCGCTGTGGAAGATTCACCGAATGCATCACGCCGATCTCGACATAGACGTCACTACAGGCGCACGCTTTCATCCCTTCGAAATAATCATTTCAATGGGAGTAAAAATTGCAGCCGTGTTTATCTTAGGTGTTTCACCTATCGGAATTGTGGTATTTGAAATTGTGCTTAATGCGAGCGCGATGTTTAATCACAGTAATGCAAAACTGGCTTTATCTATGGACCAAAAACTGCGAAACGTCATCGTTACACCAGACATGCATCGCGTGCACCATTCAGTGATAGTAAAAGAGACCCACTCAAACTTTGGTTTTTTCCTTTCAGTTTGGGACCGCTTTTTTGGGACATACCGAGCTCAGCCTAAGTTGGGTCATGAAGATGTTGTTATTGGTGTGCCGGAAATTAGAGACGAAGAAGAGCAAAGATTAGATAAGCTGTTAACGCAGCCCTTTCGCTACAATAAAGAGAAGAAGTAATGGTTGAAAAAATATTGTTGGATGAAGTATGTCAACAAAACGAATAGACCAAGCCTAAACCCCAGTTAAACACTACTTCATCCTCATGATGTGTAAGAGCAGATTAGTTTTCTGCTAGCTGACGCTTTTTGTTTAGCTGAGTAATACCAACAAATAAACCAACAACACCAAGCACTGCACATGCCAAAGCATTGGTGTTCATTACTTGCTGTGCCTCTATTGAGCTGTATAGAAAAGCAAGGCTGAAGAAAGTGGTGGCAAAGCTCAAACCTGTCAGTACGCTGAAACCAGCAAAACTGGCCAAGTCTTTAAAATCGTTCATAACGAGTCCCTGTTTACAATCCTTAATCGAGTGTTGTGAAAATAATAATTAACGAAATATTTGGCGCGATTGACTATGTTTTCGCGCATTCCATAACCAGATAGATACCCCAAATGAGAACCCTAAAAACAGTGTCTTCATTTGTAGGGCGACGTTGTTATCTAATATTTCTAATGTATAGTGAGCGTGGGAACTAAAGATAACATTGGTTATAAGAATCAATAACATAACGACTATGCCAGAGCGGTGATGCTTGACCAATAGATACGCTGCTAATAAGTCCAATAGTCCCAAAGCGCTCCAATACATATTCAACCAGCGTGGCGCAAAATCGTAAGGTAAAAAGCCACCAACAATGTTGTCATAAAGATGAACCACTCCGCCAACTGTCATAAAAAGGCATAAGAGAAACAAGACGAATTTATCCATTACCGTTTCCTTATCTGAATGAATGAGCAAAGCATATAGAAGTCACTTAAACATTTGTAATCTCATCGCCATTTTTGAGATCGACAGTGCCATTATCAACACGATGAGAACAGTAACGGCTACTCTACCTTCTTTATTTGCTTCTAGTAGAAGCATAGTGTTTGCTTTGTCATTGTCCCAAATCCGCCAATGCAACGACAGAATCCTCCTTTAAATCACGCCTTGGTTTAGCAACTCTCGTACCTTTTCCAGCCCGCGCTGAAACACAGTATGTGCATTCGCGGGAAGGCCGCTCTCGACATCGTGCCAGAAGAACGCGAAATCATGTCCACCATCGTCTTGCGTATGAAACAGCCATGAATTAGCGAGATCAGCACACTCACACAAAACAAAATGCCATGCTTGATTTTGAAAGCCACTGTCCCATGAGCATAAATATCGTGCGGAACGAACATGTGTGATACCAGACTCCTCAGCGAGCTCCCGCTTGGCCGCTATGATGTAACTTTCATCAAACACTTCAACAGTACCCTTGACGAGCTGAACACCCGCCAACGGATGTTTAAAAAGTAGGATCTCTTGATTTTGATTACGTAGAACGACGGGGCAAACTTTATCGATCACAAAACCACTCCTTATGGTTCAAGCAAAAGGCTTTAGCTTTCTCTGGATATAAAGAAATCGAGTGAAGCTGCATGATTCGTTCCTTTGAATTCTGGCGACATTCTAGTCAACGAGTCCCTCGAACAAAGCATTAACATCACGTTGTGATAGCTAAACCCTTTAGAAATGAACGAGATGAGATGTAACTCACTCTTGCAATGCAAATAGGAGCCATTGAATGGGTAGCCGTAACAAAAAAGCAGAACCGAGGTTCTGCTTTTAGTCGGTGGAAACATCTCATTTACTTGGTCTGATGAAGCTCATACTTGTGCAGCATTGCTTGCTGGTGCCCGGCAATTTCCGCCACTTGCTCAGAACTCTCAACCATAGACTCAAGCTGCAGCTTTGTGCGTTCGCCAAGATCAGAAATATGCGTGATGGATTGAGATACATCTGCCGTCGCTCGTTCTTGTTCTTCTGTAGCAACTGAGATTTGCTCAACACGTTCTTGAATGTGCTTAACCGCGAGGTTGATATCAGAGAATGTCGATTTCACTTCATTACTGGACTTTAGCGCGTGGGTCATTTCTTCTCTTGAATCATTAACTGCTTGGCGCGAACGCTCTGCGGCAGTAATAAGCTCGCTCATCATTTCTCGGATGTTCGTAGTTTGTTGAGAGGTATCACTTGCAAGTTTGCGAACTTCATCAGCGACAACCGCAAATCCACGCCCTTGCTCACCAGCACGGGCAGCCTCTATTGCCGCGTTGAGAGCAAGCAAGTTGGTGTTGTCCGCGATCCCACTGATCATATCCACCATTTCACGAATCTGTTTAACACGCTGGTCTAGCTCTAACATTGACTGTTCATTTACATCCAAAGAGCTTTCTAATGACTCCAAACGTTCGCGGTTTTGTTCCACGACTTGAACCCCTTTTTCAGTGTGTTGGGTTGCAAGGAGCGAGTCCTGTGAAGATGCATTTGTCACCATTGCTATTTCACGAATAGAGGCTTCAAGCTGCGTTATGGTCGTGATCATACTAGACAACGCTTCATTTTGTGTTGCCAACCCATCACTTGTTTGTTCGGCTGCACTGTGACTTACTTCTGCCGTCTGATAAAGCGTTTCACAATTGCGCGTCACCGTTTGAATGGAGTCATGTGTGGAATCGATTACTTGATTCAACTTTCGTGCTACTTCTTTCAGCTCATAGGGGCCGACTTCTTCTGCCTTGTCACGAAAATCATGTTCGGTAAGTGCTGAAAGACGCGTTAGTACATTCCTTAACCCTCGGTTTGTCCATGACTTGAGACTAAACCAAGTAACCAGAATAATAAAAGAAATCACACACGCCGCAAACACGAGCACAACGCTCACCGATTCAATGGTCTCGTTGACCACCCGCTCTTTTTCATCGATCAACTGACCAGCGGTTTGGGAGATTTGATCAAGTAACCGCATGGTTTCATCCGCAAGCATCGAAGCCTGTTTAAACTCTGAACGTTGCAATTCCCCTTGTTCTAGTTTGGCGAGGATCAAACGCAGCACGCCCTTTTCACTAAAGCCTTGTTTCACCATCTCATATGGTGCGGTTAAGCTTGCATATTCACTTACTTCAGGATGGAAAGATTGGAAGTCTTCATAGGCGAGTTTAATACCTGCTATGCGATTTCGCATTTCTCGGTATTCTTTTTCGGCTTTGTTTAATTCTGAGTGCATCATCATGACTAAGAACGTACTTTCCATTGAGCTTGCAGAAGCAATGAAACGGTTAGCGGCATCGCTCGACTCAGGATTATCAGCACTAAGGAACGAACTGATTCGATTCATTTCCGGGCCGATAGAGCTAAGCCCATAGCGAAACCCACCTACAGCGGCATCAATATCCATTTGAATTTGTATCACCGAAGATTGCTTCAACAAAATGGACTGCGTGATGTTATGTAAACGCGCTAGTTTGGTGTCTAACTCCTCCGAGAGTTGCTGAGCTACACCAGACGCTTCCACAACCAAAGTTGTGCTTTGAGTTGCAAGAGAGTCGATTTGCTCTTTTATGAGAGGCAACTCTTTCGGCTCAGTAATCTGCATACCATGGTTGAGTAGCTTAACCATCTCCAATACATTCCTGGTTAACTTTGCGTTTGCCATCGCGATTGGTAATGCTTTTTGCGACAAGTCTTCAAATTGTTCCCCTACCTGTTCCATTCCTTTGAAACTTGAGACAGAAAGGGCTATAACAAGAACAATGATAGTTAAAAATGTTGCACTGACAGCCTGAATCAGTGAAAGTGATGTGCGTGAGCGTTTTCGCTTTGCCATAATCAATTTTTATTCTTTCTTAAGGTTGAATCGGTTCTGCAGTGATTCCGTCACATTTGTGAGACAAAACCGTGATTTGCAGCCCATACTATGGATTGGTTATGACACTAATATTTCAGTTGTGAGTCATAGAGATGACAGGTGGTGATTTGCGTCGAGTATATTTTCCTTTGATAATCAGTGTGCTACTAAGCGCCTGCTCTTCTGGGCCTGAGCCTAGTGAGCAAGCACAGGTGACAACACCTACAAATCAGCTATTGTCGGACAACCCTGACTTGTTCGACTTTTACTCAGAGTGGCACGGCACGCCTTATCGCTTAGGCGGGACACAGAAATCTGGAATTGATTGCTCAGCATTTGTACAAAAAGCGTTTATTGAGGCTTATCAGCTCTCGTTACCAAGGACAACGAAGCAGCAATCAAAGCAAGGTGTGGAGTTAAGTTGGACGGATGCCAAGCAAGGGGATCTAGTGTTTTTTAAAACAAGACGTACAACTTATCATGTCGGAATTTACTTGGGTAACAAGCAGTTCATGCATGCATCGACGTCTAGAGGTGTGATTATTTCAAGAATCGACAACCCATACTGGGCATCTAAGTTTTGGCAAATAAGAAGAGTTACAATGTAACTCCTCTCACTCTTTAACCGGACATTGCTGTAAGTTAAAACAATATCAGTCGTAAGTCGCAACAGCATTATCGAACAGATTTTTGACCAGAGCGATGTATTCATCAAGGAACGTGATCTGTTCATTGGTCGCTTTTTTATGCCATACCCCAGCCAATATCTCACCAAGATCTTCAACAACTGCATCAGCCTCTTTCAATAATTTGAAGCGTACGCTCGAGTGAAGTTCTGGATTTTGCTCAAAAATCGCCATGATGTTTGAAGCCACCATATCGGTGACAACATCTTCGATGCTTTCGGATCCAGTGTCGCCAATTTCGGTCGTAAAAATATCTAGATTTAGAGACAAGTGCTCGATAAGAGCGAGATATCCATCGGTTTCTAAAACCACTGTTTTTCTCCGTTTATTGCAAGCCTTCGAAGCTGAAAGCAGAATAGTTTCAATAGTAAGACATGCCGAGAAAATTTCATTAACTTATTTCATATTAACAAACATTCACGAACCAACTGGATGATTTTCAAACAATTGAGCTTTGCTTCACTGAATTCGGATACAGGGTTTCTTCAAACCTTTTTATATTTCAGTCATTTTCATGCAAACAGGTTTGGTTACGACCATTTTCTTTTGCACGATACAGCGCAGCATCGGCACTCTTTAACCATTGAGTGTGAGTTTCAAAATAAGGCTTATACTCGCAAACACCAATACTTATCGTGTAATTAATCAAAAAATCTTCCACTTTCACGATCTCTTGCTCAATTCTTTTGCGCAAACGCTCTGCGAAATAGCAAGCTTGCTCCTGGTTTGTGTGAGGAAGTAGTACGGTAAACTCTTCACCACCAAAACGACCGCAGATGTCACTGCTCCTTGCTGTTTTTCTCAACAAGGCAGAGGTTCGACGAATGACTTCGTCCCCTGTCGGGTGACCATAAGTATCATTCACCTTCTTAAAGTGGTCGATATCGAATATTACTAATGAGCATGGTCCGTCGATAACTTTTAAGTGAGCAAACTCATCTTTCAATGATTGCTCCCAATAAGCGCGATTAAATAAACCTGTTAAACCATCTTTGCGACTGATTTCCGACAAATGTTGATTTGTTTCTTTCAAATGAATGCGATTTCTCGCAGTTTCAGAAACATCATTGACTTGAATCGCTATGTGGCTGACCTCTCCTGAAAGCCCAATTAACGGCGTGATCACGATATCTTGATACATAAAATCACTGCTGTTTGAAACCGGAGAAAAATTGTTGAACTTAAAAAGGTACGGTCGGTTTTCCCAGCTAGAAAAAGAACGAGTTTCCAGATCGGCGGCAGCTTTTATCTTGGTTTCTAGCCAAGTTCTTGGCAGCTCTTCAAAATGCTCAAATAAACATTCACCAAGAATTTCTTGTGATAGAACGCCACTGTATGACTGCATAAAACTGTTCCACACACACACTTTATACTCTTGATCCAAAACAATAAGCCCTGAATCCATCGTATCGAGAATTTGTGTGACCCAATGAAAGTCTGCTATGTCCAGCGTGATATCGGACATTAGATTAGCTCCATGATTTCATAGATTATTTCTACGGATGGCTTATCAATTAAAAACAGTACCTCGCACTCGAAATCGAGCGCTTCTGCCATGTAGGTGTATTCGATAGTAAAGAGCTCACCCAACTCGCCTTGCTCTTCACAATAAGGTGTTAAGGTATCCACAATGCCTGGCTGACGAAGTGAGAACTGCTTGTCGAGTTGATCGCCCAATGATGTGAGAAATGACGAGACCAGTAGGTTAGAGATATTCAAGATGATTTCATTATGAGGCGTAAACTCAAGGAGGTAACCTAATTTTTCCCCAATCTGATTGATATCCCTACCACGTAAGCACACCAGTGCCTCTCCGTGAATACCACCACCGACAAACCTCTGCGCTACCGCAACGGAACTGTCACGCCCAACCACATCAACCAGTGTCATATGAAGCTCGCCGTAGGACAACGGTCCAACATGAGGAACAGGAAGTTGGATGAACTCATGTAAATGGTCAGCCATAATCGCAGCCCCTTTACCAAGGGCAATGTTCGCAATTTCACGGAATTTGGCTAGTAAGGAAAGCTCTTCGCAACCCTGGTTTTTAGAATCAACCGAATGACTAGGTTTGAACGCATAATGCAGCCCTAATTGTTCGTATAGTGGGAGCACCTGCTCTTCTGTCAGAGGCTTAGCGATAAAAGCTTGAGCACCAAGATCGAGACAGCGCTGTTTTGCCTCTTGTTGAACATCTCCAGAAATAATGACGATTTTGGTCGGGTACTGACTAACAGGTAATGATTCGAGGACCTCAAAACCATCCATTATGGGCATCGTTAAATCGAGAAACAAAATATCGATATTTTGCTCAGCAAGAATATTAAGCGCCTCATAACCATCTTGCGCTTCAATAAGATGCAATGATGTATCTTGTACGATAGAACGCGCAATAAGCTTTCTTGCAACAGCTGAGTCATCACATATCAGTATTTTCATGCCACCAATGGAACTAACGTCAAAAAAATCATAATACCTGTTGTAAACGTCCATCTCCATATGCTAAGCCAACAAATCAGAGGCTTATAAGCGATTTGATTCACATTTATACAAATTGACTACACTAAGAGGAAGGTTTCTTTACTAAGTATGCTCAACATAGCGCCAACTCCCTGCTATTTATCCTAAACTATTGGTGGTCAAATAGATTCGCGAGGTTTTGTATGTGGCAAGCAATATCGCAACAGCTTTCTGATACTTTATTGTTCGATTACCAGATCACGGAAAAAGTAAGGCTGTCTGGTGGGGATATCAGTGAAAGCTACATGATCAATGATGGCGAGCAACGTTATTTTGTGAAAATTAACGATCGCGAGTTTTTGTCGAAATTTGAGGTAGAAGCTGAAAGCCTGCATCTTTTGCGTGAAACATCCACCCTATTTGTACCTGAGGTGGTATTGGTTGGTAAAACCAAAAATGCCTCATTCTTAATTCTTAACTACCTTCCAACGAAACCATTAGAAGATGGTCCCAACAGCTTTAAATTTGGGCAGCAATTAGCTCACCTACACCAGTGGGGCGAGCAAAAAGAGTTTGGTTTTGATACCGACAACTATCTCGGTTCGACTCTACAGCCCAACAAATGGCACAAGAAATGGTGTGTATTCTTTGCTGAGCAACGTATAGGATGGCAATTACAGCTCCTTAAAGAAAAAGGCGTCACCTTGGTTGATATCGATGACTTTATCGATGTCGTAAAACAGCGGCTAGCAAACCATGCTCCGGAACCTTCTTTGTTGCATGGCGATTTATGGAATGGAAATGCGGCACTCACTGCATTCGGTCCTATCTGTTACGATCCTGCGTGCTATTGGGGGGACAGGGAGTGTGATATTGCGATGACGGAGCTTTTTGGTGGATTTCAACCAGAATTTTATCAAGGCTACGAATCGGTTATGCCACTTTCTTCAAGCTATGAAGAGCGTAAAGATATCTATAACCTTTACCATGTTCTCAACCATTGTAATTTGTTTGGCGGCCATTACTTGGAACAGGCTCAACTGGTTATTAATAAAATCATTTCTTATTAATTTGGAAGCCACTGCATATTTCAATATGTAAAATCTCGAGGCACATCACTACAGAAGATCACCCTAAGCTCAAGGTTGAGTTTGGGGTCAAGTTTTGTACTTATTTCGACTCAATTAGCAACAACTCGACCTAATATCAAAGGAGACTTAACTTTGGATTGTGCCTATTTTCCTTGTAGGCAAAGTAAGTAAAGGGCTGTACTTCCTTGATGAATAGTGTGTTTAAAAGCCCTGCGAGATTAGGAGTTGTTGTATGAAAAATTATACCGAAAGGTATGTAAAGTGCCCGCATTGCGGACACTCTATCGGCATTACATTGGATGCAAGTAATGGTGACCAAGAGTTTTATGATGATTGCCCAGCTTGTTGCCACGCTATCCACCTAAATATGCGAGTGGATGAGTTACAAGATAAGGTCGAACTAATTATCGATGACAATTACGAATAACAGCTCGAGCATGTGAACATCAGAAATATAAAAACGCTTAAATGAAAAAGGAGCATTAGGCTCCTTTTTCTCATTCTAAAGCTGTTTTGCTGCAAGAACGCGCTCAACAGTATCAACAATTGCTTGAGTCTGAGGATCAAACTCAATATTAACACGCTCCCCTACTTGTCTCACTCCGAAAAGCGTTCGCTGCAAGGTTTCTGGAATTAGGTGTACCGAAAAACGACACGCTTCAACTTCACCAATAGTTAGCGAGCAGCCATCTAAACCAATGTAACCTTTCGCTAATACATATTTCATTGATTCTTGCGGCAGTTGAAACCAAATCGTGCGGTTATTGGGCGTATCGATGATATCGACAATATCTGCCGTCAAACTAATATGACCAGACATGCTATGCCCGCCTATTTCGTCACCAAACTTAGCCGCGCGCTCAATGTTTACGCTATCCCCTTCCACCAGCCGACCTAAATTAGTAAGAGCCAATGTCGCTTGCATTAAATCAAAACTGATAAGGTTGCCTTCGATCTTAGTCACAGTTAGACAACATCCGTTGTGTGCAACGGATGCACCAATTTCTAACCCTTTACAAAGTTCATCGCTTAACTCGACAACGTGCGTTTGAAAGCGTTCTTTTTTATCAATTTTAACGACCTTCGCCGTACCCTGAACTATTCCTGTAAACATTTCTTTTTACCTATTGATTTCATACCAACTGTAGTTGAAGACTAAGCCTTAAACACTGCGCTACGGGCCGGAAATAAAGACCGCAGACGATAAAGCAACGGCTTAATGAACACTGGTCTGCTCTCATGCATGTTTCAACATTACCATGATTCGCTGCTGTTCTCAGTAAAAGCGTATCCTTAGCGTGGAGAGCGTCCAGTCAGTGTTATCGACTATTCACTACCTAGCTATGGAATATAAACATACAATTGTTTATCATTTGCGCGGAGTTTCTCCGAGGCATTTTTTCACCTTATCGTGACTAAAATCAACCATCAGATCCGTTCACCACATCTTTTGCCCTCGAGTACTCTCATTCTTTCAACTTATTGTTCCGCTCTGGAGTATTTTTCGTGCATCGCTATAAAGAAGAAGCATCAAGTCTTATCAAATTGGCGACCCCGGTATTGATCGCATCTGTCGCTCAAACTGGTATGGGGTTTGTTGATACCGTAATGGCTGGCGGCGTTAGCGCCACCGACATGGCTGCGGTTTCTGTCGCTTCAAGTATTTGGCTACCATCCATTTTGTTTGGGGTGGGTTTATTAATGGCATTGGTCCCTGTTGTCGCACAGTTAAATGGCTCTGGTCGTCGAGTGAAAATCCCGTTTGAAATTCAGCAAGGCGTCGTTTTGGCATTGCTGATCAGTGTGCCGATAATTGCAGTCCTGCTTCAAACCCAGTTTATTCTCGGGCTGATGGATGTTGAAGCACTGATGGCTGAAAAAACGGTGGGATACATTCATGCCGTTATATTAGCAGTACCCGCTTTTTTACTTTTCCAAACGCTTAGAAGCTTTACGGATGGTATGTCATTGACGAAACCGGCAATGGTTATTGGCTTTATCGGTTTGCTGCTCAACATTCCTCTAAACTGGATTTTCGTGTACGGCAAGTTTGGTGCACCTGAATTAGGCGGTGTTGGCTGTGGTGTCGCAACCACGATTGTTTACTGGGTCATGTTTGCCATGCTATTGCTGTATGTGATGACATCAGAGCGATTGAAAAGCATCAACCTATTTGGAGAATGGCATCGCCCACAATGGAAAGCGCAAGTTCGTCTATTCAAGCTCGGCTTTCCTGTTGCAGCAGCGCTGTTTTTTGAAGTGACACTGTTTGCTGTTGTTGCACTGCTCGTTTCACCACTGGGTCCTATCATTGTGGCAGCGCATCAAGTCGCGATTAACTTCTCCTCGTTGGTATTTATGCTACCAATGAGTATTGGTGCAGCAGTAAGCATTCGTGTCGGCCATCGACTTGGTGAAGAAAACGTAGATGGCGCGCGCGTAGCGTCACGAGTCGGCATTATGGTTGGTCTAGCTTTGTCCGTTCTCACAGCGATTTTAACCGTCTTGTCTCGTGAGTGGATCGCCGAGCTTTACACTAGCAACCCAGAGGTAATCACTCTAGCGATGCACCTGCTCGTGTTTGCCGCTGTTTATCAATGTACGGATGCGGTTCAAGTGATCGCAGCTGGTGCATTACGCGGCTATAAAGACATGCGAGCTATCTTCAACCGTACTTTTATTGCTTATTGGATTCTTGGGCTGCCAATTGGTTACGTCCTTGGCCGTACAGACTGGATTGTCGAGCCAATGGGAGCACAAGGCTTCTGGCTTGGTTTTATCATCGGCCTATCTTCAGCGGCCTTTATGTTAGGCGTCAGAATGCGTTGGATGCATCGCCAAGAGCCAGAAGTGCAATTGAACTTTTCAGTTCAATAAAAAGTAAAAAAAGCCAGCATCCGCTGGCTTTTTTGATCGAATAATCACACGGTTGAGTATACTTATAACAAGATTACAAAGCGGTTGATTTTGCTCTCTAGACAACGGATACGAAGTTAGAAAAAAGGATATTTGTGCGGTCTATTTTATTGTTCTTAATCTTGATTCTTAATGGTTGTGATAACTGGTTCAATCCAGAGAACGCCATGTTTGATAAGTATCATCAACGTGTAGCCAATGTATTGGACGTTCCTGCTATTCCAATAACACTACAGTCTACGGTAACGATTCCTGCGAAACGCGTTTTGTTCGAGCCATTGCCAAGGCTATCTATTGGCCTGCTAGAGAGCTATCAATTACGACAGTGCGGACTCTTTAATTTACTTGCCGAGAAAAACTCACAACTTGGCAAGGTGCAGGATGCCTTTCATGATTTTGATTATCAAACTGCCCTTTTAAGAGTCATGAATCGATGTTTATCCGAATTTCCACTTAGCGATGAAGAACGCGCGACATTGGCAGAGCTTTACGCAACCAAGTGGCAACATTTAGACATTCATCTCGACAACTTACTACTCGTAAGTGACGCCATGCAAAAGCAACTAACTGCCTCTGATTGGCTATCTCAAAATACGACGAATGATATTGCACGCATTAACGATGTCTATCGTATTTTCAGCGAAATGTATGATTTACCCCACCGCGCCGTCTCACGTCTACCCGATGTAGAAGTTACGCAATATCAAGAAGAGTTAGAGAAATCTCGTTTACTCGGACGACTTTACTATTCAATGGTAAATACATCCCTTTGGTTAAAAGCGACAACTCAGCTACTTGAGCAGAACCAGAGCAATGTATTGTGCGGGCCGAACAGAGACACCACTCAGTTCCGCTACTTAAGAAATGTCTTTCAATCCATTTACGTTGAAGAAGTGCAACCTTATTTGGCTTATTTAGACAGTACCTATCAACAACTTAATGATGGTGCCACTTTGGTGGAGAACCGTATGCAACTCCATGGTCACCAGTATGGCATAATTGAGGCACATAGGACATTTAGGCAAGAAACCCTAAACCACGTTCAGTTTTGGCAGGGTCTCTTCAAACGATGTGGCGTAACCGTTGGCAACTAGTAAGTGCAGAGCGTTCTATTCCTTCAACCTTTCACGCAAGAATCGAGCAAAACGCGGTTTACCAGTATGTGTAAAACCGTTATATCTAAATGTAATGGTTGAACCAATTTTCGGAGGCTGGCGACGCACTTCATCGGTAAATCCGCTACCGATGTAAAACTCAATGCCATTTGGTAAGCGAACTAACATTGCTCCCATCATACCTAATAAGCGCCCTGTTCCTGGCTTATAACCCACAACTAACGCTTCATCATCTGCGTATCGTTTTAGTTTAAGCAAATCACTACCGCGTCCAGCCTGATAGCGGCTTGATACCTTCCGCAACATCACCCCTTCACCGTCGGATATTGAAATTTTATCCAACTGTGTAAACAGATGAGCTTCATTTTGAATCGCTCGGTGCTCGACATATTTGATATGAGGCTGGTCGACTTCAAGCACTAAATCTTTGATGTTGTAATAACGCTTCCGATAATCACCAGCGGAATATGGCATATCAAAGATCATAAAGTCGATGTGTCGCCAAGCAGACTCTACAGGAGTTTTATCTAATACCGTTTGCTGAACAAGATGGAAGTTACCTCTCCCAGCCCAAAGTTCACCGTCCAACGGATAATCAGGCAAAGGTCCTGTAAACCAGTCTGGGGCGTAGATTCGATTACCATTTCTCGTCACGAGATGTTGCCCAGTCCAATAAGCGCGAACACCATCAAGTTTTTCGCTATACCAATATTCAGACACATCAATGCCATCCTGATAGCTTTGTGCAAGAGAAACTGGTGGTGCGAGAGACGTATCCGCTTGAGGCTGTGAAGACGCAGCCATAACAGCCAACGCAATTAATGTCATTTTTAATGGCATAAGAAGACCTTGTACAAAAAATCGCCTTTATTGAAACGTAAGTCCTCTCGATGACCTATTTATTACTAGTTATTCTTCGACTCATAACAATCAACATTAGTAATAATTTGCAAAGGTAATCATAAACTTTATGACAGGTTTTGCATTTAGTCGTTACACGTTATTCACGTAAGGCGGATGGTTCGTCAATCGAGGTGGAATCTAATTATGATGCCCCCGCTCTAACGACTTCTTTCGGCTCAACACCTCTTATAAGCAAACCATTTCTGTGTGCGTTTTTGATTCTCAATTTGAGAATCAGTCCTTTCTCAAATTGAACAATATCATTAACAATATTTAACTATTTGATTTTTAATTAATTTCAAATTGGCACGTTACCTGCTCTATATCCAATTAGAAAAACAAACGGAGACAGAGTCATGGAATTACGCAAACTAGAAATCAATCAAGACAAGTTAGCCATTGAGTTTTTTGGTGACTTAGACGCAAGTGGCTGTCGACAAGCACAACATCACATTGATGAAGTAATTCACAACAATCATCACAAAGAAGTCGAAATTAACCTACAGCACGTCCAATTTCTTGATTCTTCAGGGATTGGTGCCATTGTTTACTTATATAAGCGTCTAGTTGAACGTGAAAGAAGCATGAGTATTGAAAACGTATCAGGCCAACCTTTAGAAATCATGAGCTTGCTTCGTATCAACCATGCCATTCCCGTTAACTCAAAAGGACACTAAAAATACCGGTTTAAACGGAGGTTGGCATGGTAAATCTTATACGACGATATGCAGTAAGCGGTCTTGTTGTCGGCATGTTTGGTTGTTCGTCGTTTGACTACCCAGAACACGGGAAAGGTGGCTTGGCGGAAAGCTATCAAGATATCTCGATCGAGAATTATCAGTTTTCCCCAGTGATGCCTGACGAGCCTTTAGGTCCAGAACATGGGTTAAGGTTTGATTGGCAACTGACCAAGTTACATCTAGACGCACTAATCCAAGAGGGCGCGCGCTGGTGTTTTCCTGCGGCAGTTGTTCAGGCCCTTGAAAAACAAAATAGAATTGCGCGCGAGTTAGAAGGTGGGCTTTTACTCGACGCTGCCAACGACCTTGTGATTCAGCGTCGACGCTTAAACCAGCTCGAACAACAACTCGACTACGTACTGAGCCAAACCACTTGCACACCGCCCGATGATATTGAAGCTCTACGTAGCGACCTAAACATAGTCTCGGATATCTATGCACTACTTAATATCGACAACCAGTTTGCTGTCGATTCAGCAGAAATCAACCCGAAGTACATGGGACATTTGGCAGAAGCAGCCTACATTTTACGTGACCACCCCAACCTATCTCTTGTAGTAACGGGGCATGCGGATGCAACTGGAACACCCGATTACAACCAGAAACTTGCTCAAGCGCGTGCGGAACAAGTAAAGCGTTACCTAACCGTATTTGGTATCACTTCAGAGAGAGTCACTACCAAATCTGTCGGAGATAACCTGCCACTCTATGAAGGTGAAACATCCGCCGTGCGTTTAACTAATCGTCGAGTAAGCATCGAGGTTATTAGCCCTAATTCAGATAGCGATAGCTCAATAAACCGCAACCCAACGGCAGGAGGCGCGCTATGAACACGATGAAACCATTTATCCTCTTAATGTTGTTGTGTCTGGTCGCGTGGGTACCTTCTTCCATAGCGGATGAGAGCAATACTGTTAAGGTCGGTGATTTAATACAGATTAACTTACCTGGAGAGGCGTCGTTAAACCAAGGGTTTCAGGTTGATCGTCGTGGACGAATTAATTTACCAGAAGTCGGCCCTGTATTAGTGGCCGGCTACAATGAAAAACAACTCCAAGACGTGATTATCGACAGGCTAAAGACCGTGTATCGTGACGTTAACAACGCTCGAGTTTTTATTAAACAGCAACAGTTGTTAGTGTCCGTTCAAGGCTACGTGGTCAAACCCGGTGAATATACCTTACCTTCTGGGTCCAACATTCAAATGTTTGTGTACGAAGCTGGCGGCCTGCGCGCTGGGGCTCAGCTTGATAAAATGATCGTGAAACGTGGAAATAAAAACATTGAATTTGACTACAAACGCTTCCTTGATACGGGTGACAATAGCCAACTGCCAAAACTAGAATCACTGGATGTCTTATTTGTCCCCGCTTCCCCACTCGTAGGGAATATTGAGCAAGAGTTTGATGCAGCAAAACTCGCGAATTCAGGTGACAGCGCAGATTCCGCTCGTGCAATCAAAGTCTTTGGTGAAGTCAACGCACCTGGCTCGTTCTCATACAAGCCAAACACCACGCTAGTTGATGTCGTAATGCGAGCTGGCGGCGTGACACGATATGCCAGTGTTGAGCAAATTCGCGTGATAACAAACAATAACCCAACCATGTTTAACCTGAAAAAGTACCTTGATACTGGAGACCAAAGCCTACTGCCAGAGATCCTGCCAGGTGCCACCATCTTTGTCCCAAAACAGGAAGAAGAAATCAAAGCAGGTGCAAATGTGGTTTACGTGATGGGTGAAGTCGCCCATCCTGGGGCATACGAAGGCAAGCAAGGCGCTAGCTTCATGGATATCCTCGCCAACGCTGGCGGGCCCACTCGCTACGCAGAATCTCGCCAAATTCGCGTTATAAAAGCCGATGGCAAAGTCATCAAATTCGATCTTACCGCGCATACAGAAGGACTATCTTCAGCCAGACCACCAAATGTTGGACCAGGAGATGCGATTTTCGTGCCGGAGAAAACCGATTTCAATGAGAAGTCTTGGTTAAAAGTAGCACCTAGTCGAGCGGTCGCAGTGATGGGAGAAGTTGTTCGCCCTGGACGCATCGAGTGGTCAGACGAAATGGATTTGATTGATCTGCTTGCACACGTTGGTGGCCCAACTCGACGAGCTGATACCACCAAAATTGAAGTCGCCAATAACGGTCAAATGACACAATTTGACTTAGACCAATACATTCTGGATGGCTCACCAACATCAAGCCTACCTCGAGTTTCCGCTGGTACAGTCGTAAGGGTACATGCATTGCCTGACGACCCATCCGATAATAAGTCGCAATGGGTAAGCCAAAGCTCTGACGCATCGATATACGTTTTCGGGCAAATCAATGCACCTGGGCGCTATCGTTTCACCGAAGATATGCATTTTCTGGATATTTTGTCTGCCGCCGATGGACCGACAATGGATGCAGATATTCACAACATTCGTGTCACACACCGAGGCCTAGGTTATGCCAAAGTGAGTAAATTGAATTTATCGATGTACTTTGAAACAGGCGATGAGTCAATTCTGCCCCACGTTCGTCCTGGTGATACCATTTACATTCCAGAAAAAAACAAAAACTGGTTAGATCGTTCAAAAGAATCCACGGTACGCGTATTAGGTGAAGTAAGAGACCCGGGGCGGTACGTATTCAATGACAACATGACTGTGCTTGATCTCTTAGCGGAAGCAGGAGGACCAACTGATAATGCCTACCTTGAAAAGATCAGTGTGGTCAATATGTCTTGCTGCCAGGGCCAAGCCCGAACATTTGATTTGGTGAACTTTAGTAAAACAGCCAACATTTATGAACTGCCAGTCATTCGCGCAGGCGACACGATTTACATTCCCCATAAAGACGAAAGCTTTGTTGAAAAAGCGAGGGCCGGATTAAGAGATATTTTACAAATCACCACAACCATCGTGTTAATAGGAGCGTTGTAATGACTATTCCTGCAACTCACGCTGAGATTGAGCAAATTTATCTTCAGAGTGAACAGAAAGGCCACAAAACGATTTGTGTTGTGGGTTGTAAATCTGAAGATGGTGTCACTTCCGTGGCGTCATCTCTTGCAGAGCGCTTGGTTTTAGCAGGCCACAATACTTTGTATGTAGACCTTAACTTATTCAAACCCGCTTATCACACTGTTCACGAATTTGATGATGACGAGAAGGTTGGCCATTTGATCACACGAGAGAATACACATCAAACTTTAGTCGGCCTCCCTGCTCCGTCTCTCGCCAGCACTCAGTTAGCGTACCGAGACCCAACAACGCTGAAACAAAACATTGCGCAATGGTTAACGCAGTACGAGCGCGTCGTGATAGATACATCGCCACTTCTTAGTGTCAACCGAAGCAATATTGCGCCTCAAGTGATTGCTGGCGTATGTGATGCTACTTTGTTAGTAGCGCATTATGGCTCTACGACTGCAACCCAGCTCGAGCAAGCCAAAAAGCTACTCGATGCTAGCGATGCGAACTTGATTGGTTCTGTACTGAACATGAAGCACACTCCAAGCCTGAAAGATGAGTTAATCCGCCAAGTTTCCAAGCTGCGTTTCTTACCAAAAAAGTGGAAAGAAAAACTGTCTCAGCAAATTAAAAAAAGCGAACTGTTTATGTTATAGGGAGCGCTATTATGACGATAAATAACACATTGACTATCGAGCAAGAATTAGTGGATGAGCATATTCTTCAGCAAATGATCAAAGATACGTGCGCCGAAATCATCCCTACCTTGATTGATCACTATGTCGAAGAGTCACGCGATCGCATGGAGAAAATAGAGCAAGCATTAAGCACAAAAGACCTTCAAACATTAGAGTTCGAGGTTCACACACTGGGCAGTTCTGCTCTCGCTCTAGGCAATCGAACGCTTTCAAGACAAGCAAGAATGATTGAGAAGTACTGTGTCGAAGGAAAAATACCAAAAGCATTGGAGCTTTGTGAAACACTTCCTCAACTCGCCAATGAATCGTTTGATGCGTTAGAAAAGCGAAAAGCTCAAGGGTTTGAGTAGTATCAGTGTCTTACTCCCTAGCAAAGCATCGCGTTTGATAAAGCGCGATGCCGACATCATCTCAGAAATTTAGGCTCCAAATTCAGTCACCCTCGCCAAGCCACACACCTTGAAATTATTTGGGTATAACTTAATCAATTAAAAAGTATGGATTTTTCGCAAATTTCCTACCTTGTGCTAATACTTAAATAACGCTTTTCTCAAATTGAGAATTTTCAGCACTAGAGAGCTATAAACCACTCATAATGCCAAATAGTAGTGCTGACAAAAATCATAAAAAATGAAACAAACTACGTTGGGATGGGACTATGAGACCAAGGGTGTTACTGGTAGAGGACTCTACTTCACTAGCCATACTTTATAAGCAGTATGTGAAAGACGAACCTTATGACATTTTTCATGTCGAGACAGGTCGCGAAGCGATTCAATTTATTGAAAGAAGCAAACCTCAGCTCATCATTCTCGATTTGAAACTGCCCGACATGTCTGGCGAAGACGTGTTGGATTGGATCAACCAGAATGACATTCCTACGTCCGTTATTATTGCTACGGCACACGGCAGCGTCGACTTAGCCGTTAATCTAATTCAAAAAGGTGCGGAAGATTTCTTAGAAAAGCCCATAAACGCTGATCGCCTAAAAACATCAGTCGCATTGCACCTTAAACGCGCCAAATTGGAAGATTTGGTGGAAAATATTCAGTCCAAGTTTGATCGCCACAACTATCACGGATTCATCGGTTCAAGCCTCCCGATGCAGGCGGTATACAAGACCATTGATGCTGTTGCGCCAACTTCTGCCAGTGTGTTTATTGTGGGAGAAAGCGGCACAGGTAAAGAAGTTTGTGCTGAAGCCGTCCACCGCCAGAGCGACCGTAAAGACAAGCCTTTTATTGCAATTAACTGTGGGGCTATTCCACGAGATTTGATGGAAAGTGAGATTTTTGGTCACGTTAAAGGGGCCTTTACTGGAGCAACAACAGATCGAAAAGGTGCGGCGACGCTGGCACATGGTGGTACGCTTTTTCTTGATGAGCTGTGTGAAATGGAACTTGAGATGCAAAAGAAGTTGCTCCGTTTTCTACAAACGGGCACTTACACCCCTCTTGGTGGCACTAGAGAAATGAAAGTAGATGTGAGAATCATTTGTGCCACTAACCGAGATCCATTAACAGAAGTAGAAGAAGGTCGTTTTCGTGAAGACTTATACTACCGTGTGCACGTTATACCTATCGATATGCCCCCATTACGTGAACGAGGAAGTGACATCGTCACGCTTGCCAAGCACTTCTTGACCACTTACGCCAAACAGGACAAAAAGAAATTCTCAACAATCGACAGTGAAGCTCAACATATCATCAAGCATTACGAATGGCCGGGTAATGTAAGGCAACTACAAAACATCATACGTAACATTGTGGTGCTTAATAACGACGAAAAAGTCACGGTGAGCCACCTACCCGCTCAACTTACTAAAAAGTCTAAAGTGACGAAAACAACGACGCCTGCGCATGTTGCTCAAGAGTCAACAAACATTGCACCAATCACACCACCACCTGTTTATACTGAGGAACCTTCACCTTCTGCGGTCGAACCGTCGATTACCGCAGCAGAGCAGCCTGGTACACCGGCCTCTGCTGCTACCTCACCGTACTTTAACTCTGATGGAACCATTCGCCCTATGTGGCAAGTAGAGCGTGAAGCAATTCAAAACGCAATTGCGTACTGTGATGGCAACGTCCTCAACGCCGCTGTCATGCTGGAGTTAAGCCCATCTACGGTTTACCGAAAAAAACAAGCGTGGGAAGCGGATGAAATTAATCTCGAACAATCTTGATAAACCTGCCATTGGTGAAATTTGGATCTTGCTTGATAGCCGTCTATTCGGCGGCATTGAAAGTCACGTTATCGAGCTAGCTCGGGGATTAATCGCCTTTGGAAACAAAGCTCGAGTTGTGCTAACCACTGAGTATTCGCCAGCCGCTCAAATTGTACAGAAGGCAAAAGAAGCCGCGATCCCTGTGAGTTACTTAAACTATTTGTCTGGCGAGCCCAATAAAGCTTTAAAAATTAAACACCTAACAAGCGCTGTCGCCAATAACCAACCCTCAGTGGTTCACTCCCATGGTTATAAAGCGTCGATTTTGTCGCGCTGCGCCAAACTGCTCACCCGTACGTTTCCTCGTTTGATTTCAACTTATCATGCTGGTGAATCGTCCTCAGGGAAGCTATGGCTATACGATTGGCTTGATAGAAGCTCAGGCAGCCTATCTGACTATTGCTTTGCTGTCAGTCCAAGTATTCAGCGCAAAGTTTTTTGTTCTTCAGAACTGCTGAATAACTTTGTTTCGATTCCCAACAGTCAACTCAACTATCAGGAGATCGCTTTTGTCGGCCGATTGAGTCAGGAAAAAGGCGCCGATCAATTTATTGAGGTAGCGAGGCTCTGTCCAACATTACAGTTTAGTGTGTACGGTGATGGCCCAGAAAAAGAATCGCTTAATCAAACTGCCCCTCCAAATGTGACTTTCTTCGGCCATCAAACCGATATGGAAGGTGTTTGGGAAAATATCAGCGTACTTATCATCTCTTCTCGTTATGAGGGTCTTCCAATGGCGGCGCTTGAAGCCATGTCGAGAGGCATTGCCGTGATGAGCTTACGTGTAGGTCGTCTTCCAGATATTATCCAAACGGGTAAAAATGGTTTTATCGTCGAAGACATTCCCTCTCTTGCTAAATGTCTTCATGACTGGATGTCGATTGGTGAAGCGCAACAATCACTCATTCGCCAGAATGCTCGACAAACCATCATTGATGATTTCTCAGCGCAAAGTGTGATTCCCGTATTGCTACAAAAATATCAAATTGAAACGGATCACTAATCCATATTGGTTCTCAATATGAGAATGATGAGTTCCAAACATAAATATCACATAAGATTCAATCACATAAACTAATGGCATATTTTGGCATCTCTATTGCAGCTCAGCAGTTAACGCAGATTAATGATGAGACAGAGGTGACTTATGACTACGCCAAAACGCATTCTATATGTTCATTATGGTGATAATTGGATTCGCGGCAGTGAAGTGGTGCTTCTGGATCTCATTTCAGGAATCGACCGCGATAAGTTTGAGCCATTCGTATGGTCCAACTGCCAACCATTAATCGATAAGTGCCAATCGCTCGGAATTGAAGCGGAACATTCAGCCTTCAATTTGGTGGGTGGTTGGAGCGCTCCGCGCTGGGATATTAGCGGGTGGAATAGCCTTATCAAACAAGGCTCAGCATTGATCGAAAAGCACAACATCGACTTGGTACACGTCAATAGCGGCGGCCCTTGTCAATGGATGTGTTTGGCTGCTCGCATGAATCATATACCACTTGTCACGCAACTTCATTGCCATTATACATTGCGCGATCGCTTCTCTCTCGGACTTCACCTCTCTCCAAAATTGATTTGCGTTAGCAAAGATGTTGGACGCGAAATTCTTCAGGACGGCTACCCACAAAACCAACTTCATGTCGTACACAACGGCGTGTCACTTCAAGGCGTGGATACACCCATCGACATTAAAGATCGCCTCGGAATCCCATCACAGGCCTTTACCTTTCTGTCGGTGGGTTCGCTGATTAAGCGCAAAGGGTTCGACCGCCTTATTCGCGCAATGCGCATGCACAACTACCACCACAACAACCCTCACCTTGTTATTGTTGGTGACGGCGAAGAAAGAGAAGCATTGCAACAGCTTGCATCGGATCTTGGTATCCAAGAGCGAGTGCACTTTGTCGGGGAGCAACACAATGCCGGAGAGTGGATGTGTGGTAATGCAGACGCTTTTATTAGCGGCGCCTATGAAGAGGCCTTTGGTCTCGTGCTCGGGGAAGCGGCTTTAGCTCAACTGCCTATCGTGGCTCCTAAAACGGGAGGCATTCCTGAGTTGTTCGAGCATAATCACTCTGCATTGCTGTACCAGAACAGTGGAATGGCGAGCCTGTTAAACGCGATTCAACAAGTCATGCAAGACGCGGCATTAAGAAACAAGCTGGCGGAAAACGCTTACCTACATGCTAGCCAGCACTTAACGACGACTGCATCTATCAACGCTATTGAACGTATTTACGAAGGTGAACTTAATAATAACGCCATTACACCAATGCCAATGACTCACTGCATGAAGCCTCTTTCACGCTGGTTGAGCATCAATTGAGGAGCCCGGTCATGAAACGTGTATTGATGTTCGACGCCATCCCAATGCAAGGTGGATCCAAAATCGCGAATGCAGAGCTCCTTAAGCAGTGCGATAAGCTGAACGTGATTGGTTATCTACTCACTACAAATCCAGAGCATTGGGCGTCACTGCTTAGTGATACACCGCGTGTGCAAGTTATAAAAATAAAACCATCACCATTTAACTCGACTCATGGCCTGACCTACTGGTTGATGAACGCTTACTACTTTCTCCAACTTCTCTACGCGTGCATGAAGCTGCCAAAAATAGATAGCTTTTTGGGCCTATCTTGCCCAAGTAATGATATGCCTTTGTACTTACTACGATTAATTAGCAAAAAGCCTGTGGTACAGATGGTTCATGGCCCTATCGGACGATCGAGATCTGCTGGCTACTGCTTAGTAAAAGCATCGGCAATTTACTACTTGGCAAACACCCGCGAATCAATGGTAGAAGCATTACAGGCCTACCTCAAAACAGAGAAGCCAGCCACCGAACGCTATTGGTGTGGTTTGAATACATCTACGTTTGTTAATGGATTATCGAAAGATCGCTGGCCAAAACAAGCGAATCCGATTTCAAGCCGCGTTTTCTGGGCAGCTAGCTTACTAAAATGGAAGAACATCGATCTTTTGCTTGATGCTTTAACACTTGATGAGTCGAAAAAGATCAAATCCACCGTGTGTTACATCAAACCTAACGTGGCAGGTGTGGAATATTCAACACCGGACTTCAACACACAAGGTGTTGAATGGCATGAGTGCCCAAACAACTTAGATGAATTGCGTTCACAGTGTGGTGTGTTTGTTTCCACCAGTCTCAACGAACCTTTTGGGTTATCTATTTTGGAAGCGCTCGCTGCAGGTATGTGTGTCGTCATTCCACATGATGATAGTTATTGGGACCGCGTGTTAACTCACGGCCGAAATTGTATTAAATACTCGCCTAACAATGTGGCTTCGTTACACAACGCAATTCGCCTTTTGAATGAATCGCCGTGGATGAAAGTAACGATGGGTATCGAAGCACTCAATGTTTCTCAACTATACACAGCCGAACGTTGTTATTTGCCAATCGCCCAGCACCTTGCTGCCGAAATTGCTACCAACAATGATTGCACACTCAAGACACCGCGAGACATCAAAGGATATGATCATGTCTAAAGCAATGACCAACATGACGCTATTTGCTATCGCCTTAGTGATCAATAAAAGCATCAGCCTAATCATGCTGCCTGTATTGCCCCACTTTCTCTCACCAGAACAAATGGGCAAGCTTGAGCTTCTAACAACCTTTGGTGTTGTTACGACCTTGTTTGTCAGTTTCGCTTTGCATGAAGCGCTTTATCGATTCGTCGGCGTTGAAAAGGATAAAAATACGCGCACAAGCCTACTAAACCAGCTGTACTCACTTGCTTTACTCATCGCTGGCGTCGTCGCTCTTAGCTTGCTCACTATCATTTTAATCGCCCCCATTCCCGCGCCTTTTACGCGAGTCGAATTTGCTATTGTTATGTTTGCCATCGTTCTAGAAGGCAGTATTGCAATCGGCACTGCCTGGTTAAGAACACAAGACGACAAAGCAAGAACTCTGCTTAACGTCATGGTCACTACCACCATTTTTCAGGTCATTTTTATCGTCGCGGCGCTGTCTGTTCATCCCCATGTTATTTCTGTTTTGTGGGGTGGCTTGTTGGCTGCTATTACTCAATTTGTTTGGCTGCACATCGTTAACCGTTACAATGTCACCCTGCCTAAGCTGACATTGGCAAAACAATACCTAAACTACTGCCTACCAATGATGATGGCCGGTTTAGTAGCATTTTGTCTCAATGGCGCTGAACGCTGGTTCATTGGTGCCAACACTTCTCTTGCGACGTTAGGGATTTACGCGATAGCGGTAAAATTTGCAGTGGGCATGTGTATTTTAGTGCAGCCGTTTGGCATGTGGTGGATGCCACGTCGATTTAACTACTTAGAAGGGCGCAAGAACACTGAAGCAGTGCGCATCACACACTTAGGTATGATTTACATTACAGGTTTGAGTGTAGTGGTCGGTACATTAGCAATGGTGATGATCACCTACTTACTGCCAGAAACCTATCATGAGGCGGTACTATTCAGCTTATTCTTGCTACCTATCGCCATGTTAAAAGAATGGAGTGAGTTGATTAACATCTCCATTTTGTACAAGCGTCGTACTCGCTGGCTACTGGGTATAAATGTCGTCTCTGCGTGCGTTGCGATTGCTTTGCTGTTTGGCTTATCTTCTCTGGGTATTTATGGTGTGTTCATTGCGCTTTATTACGCACAACTGTGTAAGCTGGGCCTGACTTATGTAGTAGGCCAACAATGTATGACGTTGCCTTTTCACCTAAGTCTGATGGTTTTATTACAGATTATATCCGGTGTGGCACTGTTCCTGCTTCACTCTTCACAATCAATAGGAATCGCCATCGCAATTTGCATTTTGACATGCAGTTTGCTGGCAGGGATAGCCACTCGCTACATGACTAAAGAGACGCTCAATGCTCTCACTCGATACATAGTGAAACGGCGTGGACAGGTGAAGAGATACTCGTTATGAATGAAACCAAGGTGAGAACAAAACAGTCCATCGCAGCACTGACGATCACTGTCGGTATCGGCCTGCTTTGGGTTGTTATGCCTCATCCCATTTTGATTGTTGCGTTGTGTTTCGCACCACTCGCGTTACTGTTTGTTCTCAATCAAACGTTTTGGCTTGTCACACTGTTCGTTATTTTTTCATTCTTTCGTATTCACGAAGCCTTTCCTGTTATCTATAACTTCAAGATCCCATTACTGTTATCATTGGGGGCACTCGCCGCACTCGCTTTTCACCTTCTTATAAGCCGCCAGATTACAGCTTTTTGGCACCCTTCATTAAAGTGGCTGTGTATATTTTGGGGTCTGGTGATCATCGGAATCATATTCGCTTCCAGTCGTGATATCGCAATAACGGTGTTCAAAAACACCTATTGGAAAATCATCATTATGACGTTGGCCATCACCTGGCTTATTACTAAACCTTCACAGCTCGCTCAGATGTCAAAAGCAATTATTTTCGCCGGATTATTGATTGGTCTAGTGGCATTACAAAACGCTGCGAATGGCATTGATCTGGTTGAAGGGACGCGCGTGTCGATAGGACGATCCATAGGTTCCGTACTTGGTGATCCTAACGATTTGGCACTAGTGCTGATGTTTCCCCTTGCCTTTACCGTTAGTCAATTGATGGAGAAACATTCCCCCAAGCATCTCAGACTCTTTGCCCTTATCACCTGTTTGGTTTTGTTCTTTGCGATCATCGAGACGCAGAGCCGCGGGGGGTTACTAGGTTCACTGTCTGTATTTGCCTACTTTGCTTTTAAACACATCAAAAGCAAAACATTAGTCTTGGTATTAGGCGCTATCGCAGCGATCGTACTCTACGCATTCGCTGGTATTTCAGGACGAGAATCGGGGGGAGCCGCTGAGGATGGTATAGATGCCTCTGCGATGGGGCGACTTTATGCGTGGGAAGCGGCATTTAAAATGGCGCTGCATCACCCGTTGACTGGCGTAGGTCTAGATAACTTCTACTTTAATTACTATTTCTATAGCCCACACTGGGATGGTATCAACCACGCCGTCCATAGTACTTGGTTTGGCGTGTTAGCAGAAACGGGTTTTGTCGGGCTCGCGGTGTTCATTACTTTAATTGTGTCATTGATCCGCACCTCTTTGCATTCCATCTCATTGCTGACACCAAAATCAGATTACACCCTCTCTGTAGGAGCAAACGCCGTGTTAAGTGGGCTTATCGGTACCATCGTATCAGGTACGTTTCTGACTCAAGGTTTCACTTGGCCAATTTACATTCTAGCGGCGTTAACGGTTGTCGTTAGCCGAATCGTTCAAAGTGATTGTCAAAATGAGAAATCCTAGTTTCAAACATAAACAAAACCCATAACTCACTGTTTTAAAATGGCTAATTCCTTGGCACGCATTGTGATTACTCACTTAATTAGTAATCAAATAACCAAGACTCAAGGAGAGCCACATGACGGACATCGTAGTATTTGGAGAAGATTTTGGTGGGTTACCCTCTTCCACTCAGCATATTGTCAAGCAACTAGCAGCGAACCATCGAATCCTTTGGGTGAACTCCATTGGCCTTCGTCAACCTAAGCTGGATTCTAAAGACATACAGCGTGCGTTAAACAAACTCACTCGTGTATTTCATAACGTAGGCTCACACAAGCCAACATTGGACTCTGAAACAAACCCAAACATTCACATCATCAACTTGCTCACCATTCCTGCCCCTAGTTCTGCATTAGCAAGAAAAGTGGCCGCTAAGATGATGAAACACCAACTCAATAAACAATTACAAGCTCTTGGTTTTGATAAGCCTGTATTTTGGACGTCGCTCCCGACTGCTGCCGATCTTTGTGCAGAAATGAACCCACGTGGACTGATTTACTATTGTGGCGATGACTTTAGCGCTTTAGCTGGTGTTGACCACGACACGGTGGCCAAGCACGAACGTACTCTTGTTAATGCGGCCAGCGTTATCTTTACGGCAAGCGAAACACTCTCCACCAAATTTCCATCTGGTAAAACCGTCACTTTGCCTCACGGTGTCGACTTTAGTCTGTTTTCTGAGCCAGCACCTAAGGCTGAAGATTTTCCTAATAATGGTCGCAAAGTGCTGGGCTTTTATGGCAGTTTGTCTGAATGGTTAGACTACGACTTAATTGCCCAAGTCGCAGACCAAGCGCCTGACTGGGATCTCGTGTTCATCGGCCCTAACGAGTTCAGTGATAATCCACTTCCACAAAGATGCAACGTATACTACCTGGGCCCGAGAGCGCATCACACTCTGCCACGTTACTCCCAACACTGGGATGCCAGTTGGTTGCCCTTTGTTGATAACGCTCAAATCAAGGCATGTAATCCGCTTAAACTTCTTGAGTACTTGGCAACAGGAACCCCTGTTATCAGCACACCGTTTCCTGCATTAATGCCCTACAAACATATGCTTCATGTGGTTCAAGATGTCGAAGACGTGCGTGCCAGTCTCGATCACCTCCTACCGCCACCGACAGATTCAAAGTCATTTGTTCAACAGCAAAGCTGGGAAGCAAGAGCCAACCAAGTTGATAAATTAGTGAGGGCGCTATGAACGATTTAAGAGAAAACCTCAGCGTACTGTTACATGGAGCTTGGAGACGTCGCTACATGATCGTTATTCCTATGCTTGTATTGCCTGTGCTGGGTTTCATCGTAAGTAAACTGGTTCCGACGACTTATGTTGCTCATACCAGCATGCTTATTCAAGAGACAGCGAAAATGAACCCGTTCCTTCAAGACCTTGCCGTCTCAACAATGCTTAAAGACCGATTGAGCGCACTCAGTACTCTGCTAAAAAGCCGACACGTTTTGTATTCTGTCGCAAAAGAACAATCGCTGATCAATGACGAGATGAGTGCAAAAGAGCAAGAGTTCATCATAAAAGATCTTGCGTCGCGCCTGTCTGTTCAGCCACTCGGTAAAGACTTCATTCAAATTCAATTGCAAAGTGGTAAATCAGAAGGAATGGAGTCGATGCTGCTGTCTGTCAGAGAGCATTTTGTCGAACAGCTTTTGGCTCCTGAGCGTTCTTCGATTAAAGATTCGAGCCATTTTTTGACTATCCACATCAACAAACGCAGGGAAGAACTAGACAAGGCAGAGCAAGCCTTTGCAGAATATAAAAATACTTACTCAGACGCGACACCCGAAATGCAAGCTCAAAGCCTTACTCGCCTTGCTAGCCTCAAACAAACGCTAGCCGAAAAGGAGGCGGAGCTTGCTGGTGTTTCACGAAGTCTAGGCAGTTTGGATCAACAACTATCCAAAACGAACCCGGTTATCGGTAAACTGGAAGAGCAAATCATCGACATTCGTAGTGAACTTACCCTGCTTCGCGCTAAATACACAGAGGCGCATAGTTTAGTTCAAGGTAAGTTGCGAGAATTAAACCGGTTGGAGCAGGAACGCTCGGTACTCTTAAACTCCAAACAACCAGAACTAAACAGTGCTCAACTATGGGATATCGCGAGTAATACCACAGTAAATAGTCTTGGCGAAGCACAGCCTCTACTTGTCTCCCAACTACATCAATTACAAATGATGCGCGGACGTTTTGAAGCACTTACGGAAGAAACCAACAGCTTGCGAGACATGATCCAAGAATTAGAGCGAAATGCGCACCAATTTGGGAGCACGGCAACAGAAATCAACCGCTTAGCTCGTGACGTCGCAGTGAAGAGAGAAATGTATGATGAACTCGTCGAACGCTATGAGATGGCCCAACTAACGGGTTCTTTGGGAGAGTTTGAAGAGAATAAGCGCGTAAAAATCATTGATGAACCGTTCACGCCAACGATTCCAACTAACTTACCTAGTTTTGTATTTGTCATTTTAGGATTTATTGGTGGCGCTGGTTTAGGCATTGGATTAGCGACGATACTTGAGTTAGCCGATAACTCTATCCGCTCAAAAAGAGCATTAGAAAAACACCTTGGTGTTCCTGTCATTACCACTTTACCTAACGTAGTGTACGGAAACTAACCGCCATAAGAACCCATTTACAAGCACTCGGTCGGCGAGTGCTTTTCTTTTACTACTGCCTTATACAGCCTCATAGCATGTCCACTAATATGAATCTCAAATTGAGAATAAACATAAAATCTCACAAGCATTAATATTAACTTATTGTTTTTAAATGATTAATTTTTTGGCACACAGTCTGCAATTCCTAAATAAACAAAGAACTCAACGAGGGTTTGAAAATGGAAGTCAGACAAAAACACAATAACACTAAGCACAGCAAAAAAGTGATATTACACGTCGTGCAACACTTAGCTCCTGGCGGTTTAGAAACGCTCGTACTAGAAATGCTTCGTTTTGCGCCGCCAAACCATTCCGTTTTTGTCGTGAGCTTAGAAGGAAGCAAAGAACATGCACTACAAGGCTGGCAAAAACTATTGCCCTACCAAGGCCAACTGCACTTTCTTAATAAAAGACCTGGATTCAGCGGGAAGACCATCGCTACACTGACTTCAATGATAAAAAGAATGCGACCAGACGTGGTCCACACCCATCATATCGGCCCACTTCTGTATGGTGGTATTGCTGCACGTTTAGCGCACGTACCTGTAGTTATTCATACCGAGCACGACGCATGGCACCTTAATAACAAAAAATCAGCTCGACTACAGTCCCTTTTGCTAACGATGATTCGCCCGCAAGTAGTTGCCGATGCGAACTTTGTCTCCTATCAAATACAGACTAAGCTAAAGTATCGCAAAGTTTGTACTATCCATAACGGGATTGACTGTCAGAAGTTTAAAAGCGGTGACCAAACGGCAACAAGACACTTGTTTGGACTTCCAACCGACAAAATCGTGATTGGCGTTGCCGGGCGTCTAGAAGCAGTTAAAGGCCATAAAGTGCTTATCGAAGCCTTCTCTCATCTTACGCCAAACACACACCTAGCCATTGCTGGAGATGGTTCTCAGCGAGCTCAATTGGAAGCACAAGTTAGAACGTTAAAACTTGAAGATCGAGTAACCTTTTTAGGCTTGGTCGACGATATGCCCAGCTTTTACCAAAGCCTAGACTTGTTTTGCTTACCATCACTTCAAGAGGGATTTCCTCTCTCAACCCTCGAGGCTCAAGCATGTGACATTCCTTGCGTCGCGACGGATGTTGGCGGCGTGAAAGAGACGCTCTGTCCGAACAACAGCACACTGGTTGAAGCAAATCGCGTGTTTTCGTTGGCCGAAGCGTTATCACAGCAACTGGAATCATCACACCATTCTCCTCGAACTTTTATTCTCAAACACTTTGATATCAGAGACATGGTGAGTCGCTACTCACGTTTGGCCAAGGAGGCTAGCTATGAATGATTTACTTTGGATTATAGGGTTTGGTTTATCCGCGTTTTTGATTGTCTATCATCACGTTGGGTATCCACTGCTCCTTAAGTGGCTTCCTTTAAAACAGCAAGACGAAACCAAAGCACCATTTGTAGAGCGAGCTTACAAAGCCTCCAAAACAGACAGCCAGCTACCCTCTATTACTGTCATCGTGCCCGCCTACAATGAAGAACAATGGATAGCAGAGAAGATCCGTAACCTTGCGAGCCTAGACTACCCGAGGGATAAATTAAGAGTAGTGATCGCATGTGATGGCTGCACAGATAACACAGCCGAGATTGCTCAAGCGACAATTCAAGAAGCAATCTGCTCTGATACTCTGTTCATTATTAATGATCACCAAGTCAATCGCGGTAAAGTTGCCCTACTCAACGAAGAAATGCGTCATGTTAGCTCGGACATTACCGCACTGAGTGACACGTCGGCATTGATTTCTTGCGATTCTCTATTGCTAGCTAGTCAGCATTATCAAAATGAGAACGTTGGAGTGGTTAACGCAACATATCAAATAATGAGCACTGATAACCAAGGTGAAGCGGCGTATTGGCAATACCAGTCTCGAGTAAAGCACCAAGAATCTTTGTTAGGTTCAACGATTGGTTCCCACGGTGCGTTTTACACTTTCAGAACTCACTTATTTGAACCACTGGAAGTTAGCACCATTAATGACGACTTTATTCTCCCTATGAGAATCGTTTTGCGAGGCTATAGCGCTATTTACGAGCCAAACATGCTGGCTCTTGAACTAGAACAGAGCTCAGACAACGCAGATTTCAAGCGGCGCCTAAGAATTTCAGCGGGTAACATGCAGCAGCTCATGCAATTAAAGAAATTACTGCTACCTCGTTATCGTGGCACTGCCTTTGCATTTCTATCGGGAAAGGTTCTGCGCTTAGCAACACCCTATTTGATGATTGTTTGCTTTATTTGCTCACTACTACTGGCACACAATCCGCTGTTTCAAGTAATGCTGTTCGCACAAGTTGGTATTTACAGCATCGCGCTTATTACTTACTTAATGCCAGCACTTAACACTATTAAACCTTTTAAGCTGATTAGCTACATCGTCATTGGTCATCTCGCCAACTTTATCGGCGGTATGAAGTATTTGCTCGGAATGGAAAATGGACGTTGGAAACGCGTCAACCAATAAGGAAAGCATCATGAAAAACTCACGCTACGATTCAAATGTATGCCACGCAAAAAGAACGTTTGATGTACTGGTTGCAATGCTTATTTTGGTCGTCACTGCACCACTATTCCCATTTATCGCGCTAGCGATCAAAACCACATCGAAAGGCCCTGTGATTTATCGCCAACTGCGAGTAGGACGCTGCACACCAGAAAAAATGGATCTTTTTCAAATCATGAAGTTTCGCACCATGTATATTGATGCAGAGCAACGCTCTGGCGCAGTATGGGCAACTGAAAATGATCCCCGCATCACGCCAGTAGGACGCTTTTTACGCAAAACGCGTTTAGATGAACTACCTCAACTGTTTAATGTGTTGAGAGGTGAAATGTCGATGATTGGGCCGCGCCCAGAACGCCCAGCTTTCTACCAGAAATTAGAAGATGAAATCCCCTATTTTGTAGAGCGCACATATGGCGTGTTACCGGGTATCACAGGCTTAGCTCAGGTTAACCAAGGCTATGATGCATGCATTGAAGATGTAAGACGCAAAGTTGGGTTTGACCACAGTTACGCACTAAGCTTAGGTTCGTTTTACTCTTGGATTTCAATGGACCTTTCAATCATGAGCAAAACATTCGTTGTGATGATTGACGGACGAGGTCAATAGCTTCCGGTTCTGGTAACGGTCACTCTTGCCACTGGCGGCGCATCTTTTCTATCGTCGCTGGTGGCACGTCATGAATGCTTTGATACGCTCCGTGACACACTTTAATTTCCACCTCGATGCGCTTCTTCATGCAGTAGTCCATGTAACGCTTCATCTCCCAATGTCGAACAAACGTATTGCTCACAATCACGACTCTCCCTTTGTTCAACCACTTTCTAGTTTGCTGAAAACACCACTCATGCGCTTGAGGTAATTGAACCGGTTCAAAGTGATAATCACCTTCATCATTTTCAAAATACATGTCAGCTTCAAAATGCTTAGCACCAAGCTCTATTGCCAGTTGTTTTGCTAAGGTTGTTTTACCTGAACCCGGAAGTCCACGAATAAGAATGAGTTTAGCCAGTGACATAATGCAGTTTAATGAGGTGGAAATAAGCCTAAACTGTAACGAAATTATTGGAAAAGAAAAGTAGAAATAAAAAATGCCGAGCACATAAGGCTCGGCATTTAAACTCAATCATGGATCGCGTTGTATTTATTTGTAAGCTGGCAGTTCAGTTCTTAACCCTTTCACCAAACTTACGCACATCAACAGCAGAACAAAAGTAAACGGTAACCCTGTTGCAACAACGCCTGATTGCAATGCTTGCAAGGCTTCTTTACCACCAACCCAAAGCATTACGGCTGCAATTGCGCCTTCAATACACGCCCAGAAAATGCGTTGCGGTACTGGTGCATCAATCTTACCACCGGCGGTAATACTATCGATAACCAGCGAGCCAGAGTCTGACGATGTAATAAAGAATACCAGAATCAGCACGATAGAAAGAATTGAAATCACTGAGCTATACGGAAGCGCATCGTAAACATGGAACAGAGTCAATGAAATATCAGTTAGGCCATTTGCACCTAGCTCACCAACTTTATTCACCACTTGGTCAAGCGCGATACCACCAAACACAGACATCCAAATCAAAGTAACAACTGTAGGAATAACGATGACTGCGAATAAGAATTCTCGAACCGTACGACCTTTAGACACACGCGCGATAAACATACCAACAAACGGTGACCAAGATACCCACCAAGCCCAGTAGAATACCGTCCAGCCGTGCATCCAAGTTTCATCTTCACGACCGTGAGGGTTACTCAATGGAATAATATTTTCAATGTAAGCCATTGTTGTGTCGCGTAGCGAGCTCCACGCCGTATCAAACGTGATGAAGGTAATGAAAATAAGCAGCGCAAACGCAACCACCATATTAACGTTACTCAGTAGCTTAACACCACCATCAATACCACGAATCACTGATAGCACCGCGATAAAGGTAACGAAGGTGATCACAATCATTTGTGTACCAATGCCGCCTTCTAGACCAAAGACATGGTTAATACCACTGGTCGCCTGCTGAGCACCTAGACCTAGCGACGTTGCAAGACCAAATAGCGTCGACAAAACGGCAAGGATATCAATAACGTGACCTAACCAACCCCATGCACGGTCACCAAAAATTGGATAGAACGCCGCGCGCAATGAAAGTGGTAAACCTTTGTTAAAGGCAAAAAACGCTAATGCTAGTGCAACGAGTGCGTAAATACTCCAACCATGTACACCCCAGTGGAACATAGTGGCACCCATCGCGAGGGATTTTGCTTCTTCGGTGTATGGTACTGCGTTAAGTGGCATTCCCCACCAATCAGTGAAATACGCGGTCGGCTCAGCCACACTCCAGAACAGAAGACCAATACCCATACCCGCGGCGAAAAGCATCGACAACCAAGAAACGGTTGAGTGATCCGGCGTTGCTTCTTTGCCTCCTAAGCGGATTTTACCTAGCGGAGAAAAAAGAAGAGCAACGGCGAACAATAAGAAGAAGTTTGTCGACCACATAAAGAACGCATCAAACTGTTCGATAATTCCGTTTTTTAGACCGTTTAATACGTCACGAGCAGTGGTTGGCTCAACAAGAAGAAGTGAAATCAGACAGAAAACAACGAGCCCCGCACTAATGCCAAAAACCGGGTTATGTATATCGAATCCCCACTTTTGAACGTTATCCTGTCCAACCTGATAATCGGTTGTATCAATACTATATTTTTTAAATGCATTATCCATAAATACAAATTTAACGTGAATTTGAAACGCCCCTCAGGTGAGAAGAACTCCAATACCGCCCTCCATTAATTTGAACTCTAAAGTTTTAAAGCGGGACGAATTTTAGCAGCAATCACATATTTTTGCAAAAAGTCGTGGTTTATTGCATTTTAGGCTCAATTCGAGACAGATGAAGGGGAAATAATATCAACACAAAAATTATGAGGTCTAACGATTGATTTTGTCGTAGGTTGTAGACTAGAAAAGACACAAGAAATACTTAAGTTCATAGCCAGTCACTGCGCAAATAGAGAAGACCTGCGCTGATTTGGTTTCACAATTAACGACGAAACCAAATCAGCAAACCTTTCATCCAGCGAGCGTTATAAGAAATGGAAGGTGATGTTCCCTGTTACGCTGCTAACGGTATCGCTATCGCCTTCAATATCCACGCCAAACGCTTGATAACTCGCGCCCACAGACACATTGTCAAGCAAGAAGTATTCGGCACCAACACCATACATGTAAGAGACGCCGTCATCTTTGTCTAAGTTTCTCAGTCCGCCGTCATAATCAACGTTGAATGCATTGATGCCGCCTTTTGCGTAAACGTGTAACGGGCCGAAGTCGATACTAGGTTTCGCCGCTAAATAGAATGAATCAAAATCAGCACTACCCCTGCTGCCACTCAAAGATAAATCCACTTTGCCGTGGTTAAAGTAGCCTGCTTCAATGCCAATGAATGGCAAAATACCAGTACCGACATGAATACCATAAGTTGTATCATTTTCGCTGTCGATATCGGACTGACCAATTTGACCACCAGCGTAAATCCAAGAGTCAGCCATTGCTGACGTTGAGCACAACGTTAGAGCGAATAACGAGAGTGTTTTTTTCATACTATCCCTTCCTGATCGATTCCTAAGCGAAACATTACGCAAATATGCGCATTTAATCGCCACTATATATTGGAAAGCATAGGCATTTTAAGACTCTAAAAGTGAATAATTTATGTTCAACTTTTGTTTTGTGACTTCCAGACAAAAAAACACCGACATAAAGCCGGTGTGTTTCATATGGTGTTAGAAAGCTTGACGCTTATAGGAAATGTAGTGTTGCGTTAACAGAGAACGTGCTGATATCGTCTTTACCAGCAGTGTAGTTCATGTAGCTAGCACCAACAGACATTGGGCCAAAAATGAAGTACTCAGCACCCACACCGTACATTAGGTCCAAATCGTCATCGTCTTTGCCGCCTTTCACTTTTTTGTCCCACTGATGGAAACCACCTTTTGCGTACACGTGTAGCGGACCGAAGTCGATGCTTGGCTTAAGTGCTGCGTAGTAAGAAGTTAGCTTAGTGTCTTGACCATTTACGTTGAACTCACCGTGTTGTGTTACACCAGCTTCAACACCAATGATAGGTAGAATGCCTGTACCAACGTGAACAGAGTATGATGTGTCCGTTTCACCTTTGTAGTCAGACTGACCTACTGTTGCACCACCGTAAATCCAAGAATCCGCCATTGCCGCAGAAGATGCGCCAAGTAGCGCCACTGCTAATAGAGTTTTTTTCATCATCTACCTTTACTCTTTATTATTCCCACGTCTGCATAACTCAGTCGTTGGTACTACAAATAAAGGGAGGCGAACTATTGCCTCCCGGAACTAAAAAATAATGCTTATTGAGTTACTAGCAATTAGTGTACCAGCAACTTCTTAAGCGATAATTACAAATCTGACACTATTTTACTGGTTGATTAGCAAGCATCAATCGCGTTTTTGACTCGTTTATCAGAAACAGGATAAGGAGTGCCTAATTGTTGAGCAAAGTAACTCACGCGAAGTTCTTCAATCATCCAACGCACTTCTTTTACATTTTCAGGAATGGCCACACCTTTCGGGATCTTGTTCAGCAACTCTTTATAGTCTTGAGTCACAGATTCAATCTTCAGCATATGTAAACGATCTTTGTTTGGATCGATTGGCAACTTCTCCATACGGCGCTCTATCGCGCGCATGTAGCGAAGAATATCCGGCAAGCGCTTCCAGCCACATTCCGTTGCAAAGCCTTTGAAGATCAAGCCTTCAATTTGTGCTTTGATATCGGACAGAGCAAACGCCATTGTGAAGTCGATCTTGCCTTTTAGCTTCTTATTGATGCTAAACGCCGTGGTCAGAATAGTCTCAACCTGTTGAGCGATCTCTACAACGGTGTCACCCAATTCAGCACGAACGTGTTCTTTCAACGCTTCGAACTTCTCTGGCTCCCAAACTAAACCACCCTGCTCTTCAATAAGCTTATCGACACCGCAGGCAATGCAGTCATCTATCAGATCAAGCACCTTGCCGTAAGGGTTAAAATACAACCCCAACTTCGATTTGTTCGGTAAGTTAGCGTGCAAATATTTAATTGGAGACGGTACATTCAACAAAATCAAACGACGCTGGCCAGCGCGCATTGCGGTGATCTGCTCAAATTCGGTTTCGTAGAGTTTGATTTCAACGCTGTCTTTGCTATCAACAAGCGCCGGATACGCTTTTACATCGTAGCCGCCACGTTTTTGTTGATACACTTTCGGCAATTCGCCAAAACTCCACGTATGCAGACCTTGCTGTTCGATATCGTCATCCGCAACTTTGGAAAGCGTTTCTTGAACTTTGTCTTTCAAACTTTCTTTCAGTTCATGAAGGTCTTTATGTTCCTTCAGTTTACGATTTCGATGATCAACCGCGCGGAACGTGACTTTCAAGTGCTCAGGTACTTGTTCCAAGTTCCAGTCTTCACGCAGTACCTCTACGCCCGTCATGCGTCGCAACTCTTTCTCTAATGAATCTAGCAGCGGCGCTTCCATTGGCGTGACACGTGCTAAGAATGCATCGGCATAGTTTGGCGCAGGCACAAAGTTCTTACGAATTGTCTTTGGCAACGATTTAATCAAGCTAACCACAAGCTCATGGCGTAAACCTGGGATCTGCCAATCAAAACCCGCTGGTTCAACTTGGTTTAAAATCGGCAACGGCAAATGCACTGTGACACCGTCACTATCATCGCCTGGTTCAAATTGGTAACTCAATTTGAGCTTCAAACCATTTTGATGCCAGAAGTTCGGGTAATCCAAATCGGTCACATGGCTAGCATCACCCTTGAACAGCATCTCTTTTTCAAAGTTCAGCAGTTCCGGATTTTCTTTAGATGCCTTTTTCCACCACGTATCGAAGTGTTTGCCAGAAACGACTTCAGTACCAACACGTTGGTCATAGAAATCAAACAGCTCATCATCATCCACCAAGATGTCACGACGACGAGATTTATGCTCAAGCTCTTCCACTTCTTGCAGAAGCTTACGGTTTTGCTTAAAGAACGCGTGTTTGGTTTCCCATTCCCCCTCAACCAATGCACTACGAATGAAGATTTCGCGACTTACGGTCGAATCGATACTGCCGTAGTTGACCAAACGTTTCGGTACGATTGGTACGCCGTAAAGCATCACTTTTTCGTGCGCCATCACCGCAGCGCGTTTCTTCGACCAATGTGGTTCGCTGTAACTACGTTTAATAAGGTGTTTAGCTAACGGTTCAATCCATTCTGGCTGAATCTTTGCGATGATACGACCCCAAAGTTTTGAGGTTTCCACCAACTCAGCAGACATGATCCACTTAGGCTGTTTCTTGAATAGACCTGATGCAGGGAAGATATGGAAACGAGCATTACGCGCGCCTTGATATTCATTCTTTTCTTGGTCTTTCATGCCGATGTGCGACAGCAAACCAACCAAAATGGCACTGTGTACGCCATGGTAAGAAGCGGGCTCATCGTTAAGCTTGAACTCCATCTCACGCATCGACTGATGAATTTGGAAGTACACGTCTTGCCACTCGCGAACGCGCAAGTAGTTCAAATAGTCTTGCTTACACTGTTTGCGGAACTGATTGCTAGACAAGGCTTTTTGCTGCTTTTGGATGTATTCCCACAAATTCACAAATGTCAGGAAGTCCGACTCTTCATGGAAGAAGCGACGATGTTTATCGTCTGACGATTGTTGTTTGTCGGAAGGACGCTCGCGTGGATCTTGAATCGACAAGGCCGCTGCAATGATCATCACTTCTTTAAGCGCACCATATTTTGGTGCTTCCAATACCATACGCGCCAAGCGCGGATCGATTGGCAAACGCGCTAATTGGCGACCAATGGAAGTCAGGCGTTTTTTCGGGTCTTTTACCTCAGAGTTAATCGCACCAAGCTCTTCCAGCAAACGTACGCCGTCTTGGATGTTACGTTTATCCGGTGCTTCCACAAATGGAAACGCTTGAATATCACCCAAACCAAGTGCCGTCATTTGCAAGATAACCGACGCTAGGTTGGTACGCAGGATTTCAGGATCAGTAAACTCTGGGCGCGACTCAAAATCTTCCTCTGAGTACAGACGAATACAGATACCCTCTTCCACACGACCACAACGACCTTTACGCTGGTTCGCACTCGCCTGAGAAACTGGCTCGATTGGAAGACGCTGAACCTTAGTACGGTAACTGTATCGACTGATACGCGCCGTACCCGGGTCGATAACGTATTTAATGCCCGGAACAGTTAGCGAGGTTTCTGCCACGTTGGTTGCCAGTACAATTCGGCGACCAGTGTGAGGTTGGAAAATCTTATTCTGCTCACCTGCCGACAAACGCGCGTAAAGCGGCACAATTTCCGTGCTCTTCAGATTACGTTTGGACAATGCATCTGCGGTATCACGGATTTCACGTTCACCGTTCATGAAAATCAGGATGTCACCTAAACCTTCATCGCACAGTTCATCTACCGCTTCGAAGATGCCTTCAAGCTGGTCACGATCATTGTCGTCATCACCGCTTAGTGGGCGGTAACGTGTTTCTACTGGGTAAGTACGACCCGATACTTCAATGATTGGTGCATTGTTGAAGTGTTTTGAGAAGCGTTCTGGGTCGATGGTTGCCGACGTGATGATCACTTTCAAATCAGGACGACGTGGCAGCAACTCTTTCAAGTAACCCAAGATGAAATCGATGTTGAGGCTGCGCTCGTGCGCTTCATCGATAATGATGGTGTCGTATTGATTCAAGAAACGGTCATGCTGAATTTCAGCTAGCAAGATACCGTCCGTCATCAATTTGATTTGGGTATTTTCAGAGATCTGATCGTTGAATCGAACCTTGTAACCAACAAACTCACCAAGCTTGGTTTCCATCTCTTCGGCAATACGGTTAGCAACCGAACGCGCTGCAAGACGACGAGGCTGAGTATGACCAATCAGACCAAATTTACCGCGACCAAGCTCAGCACAGATTTTGGGTAGCTGAGTGGTTTTACCTGAACCGGTTTCACCCGCGACGATAACCACTTGGTTTTCTTCGATCGCTTTCGCAATATCGTCGCGTTTTTGGCTGACTGGAAGAATTTCAGGGTATTCAATCGTTGGTTTGTAGCTACTACGTTGCTCCACAACCATCATGGATTGGGCGATGTCTAATGCGATTTCGTCGAACACAGCATTACGCGCTGCGTCCTTCTTAATTTTGCTTGCACCAGAAATACGTTTACTCAAGCGGAAACGGTCGCGCATCATGCACTGATTCAGCGCTTTACGCAGAGATGCAGCACTATTCACTTGAGCCTGAGGTGTTTGAGCTTGTTTCGCTGTCGCTTTTTGCGCACCATTTGACGGTGTCGCTTGCTCTTCAGCTAGATTCTTTTTTGGGGGCTGTGACGAAGTCAAAGCGTTTCCTATTCTTTTCATTACAAAAACTGCGCGGATTGTATCACACAAGATCTGTAACAAGATAACCGAAAGCTCATTCAATTTTTTCGAACATGTTCAGCGAATCGCTAGGCTTTTGAACTCACTTACGTTGCTTATAATAGCTCCCATAGTCGAAAGCACTTATTTAAGGAATAACCATTATGTCTCGTGTACTAGCTCTAAAATCAAGCATCCTTGGCGATTACTCTCAATCAAACAAATTGGTTGAAAACTTCATCAAAAATGTAGACCAAGACAAGCTTACTGTTCGTGATTTGGCTGCAAACCCTCTACCTGTTTTGGACTTCGCCGTTGCGACTGCACTGCGCGCTACGGAAGATCTTTCACAAGAACAGCAAGCGGTGGTCAACTTGTCTGACACCCTTATTGAAGAAGTAAAGGCCGCAGACACTTTGGTTATTGCCGCTCCAATGTACAACTTCACCATCCCGACTCAGCTTAAAAACTGGATTGATTTGATTGCTCGTGCAGGCGTGACATTCAAATACACAGAAAACGGCGTTCAAGGTTTGATTGAAGGTAAAAAGGCGATTGTAGTAACGACTCGCGGTGGTATCCATAAAGATTCACCAACTGACAACGTTACGCCATACCTACGCACTGTGCTGGGTTTTGTAGGAATCACTGATGTGGAATTTGTTTACGCAGAAGCGCTAAACATGGGTGAAGATGCGGCTGCAAAAGGCATTTCAGAAGCGCAAAGCCAACTTGCAACAATGGCGTAAGTTAGAATAAACCAGAATACAAAAGGGATTGGTTCGCGCCAATCCCTTTTTGGATCCTGATGCCTTAATCGTATTTATAGGGTCTCTTACATCGTCAAAAACGATTCACTTTCTCCAAGTTGCGTATTGCATCAAGGTAGACTTTTTCTAAAGACCGCTCAGCTTCGCTTATCATATTCTCGATCATCGCATTAAACGCGACATCGCTACGGATTTCTATATTGTCTCCCGCCTTAACGTCAAGAGAGTTGACGTACAACACCAACCATTCATCGCCCTCCAAGTGCCCTTCTCCGTGAATGGCAAAAAAGCGTTTGGCAAATTCAGCGTTGGTACAATTTATCGCTTCAATTTGAAGATTGAATGAGGAGTCGATACTCATGGTGCTCATCCCATCCGATTCATCAGATGCATCACAAACAGCCTTAACTCTGGCACGATATACGAAATTTCTCGTTGAAAGCAGCATAGTATTATTCATCATTACTCATAATGGGCGATAAATAAGTCAGTTGCAAATCCGACTTATATGCATCTCGCGATGCGCTAAAACTCGAACTGGAAATAAATAGTATTGTAGTTACTCCCACCTTTAATTCGCCCAAACTGGGAAGCGCTTTCAAAAATCGCCGAGCGGTGATGCAATGAATAGCCCACCCACATATTGTTCCAGCTCTTTTGGTTGAAGAGATCGCCTACATTGACATCAAACGAGAAATCTAAGTAGTTGAGCAACTTGCTTGGTGTATAACCCTTGTCTTCCATTTCTGTGCCTTCAATATAGGTAATGCTATCAATGTATGACACACCTTCCGCTACACCAAATCGCCAAGTCGTAGGCCAATTAACCGTATAATAAGCCTTAATCGCCATGACGTATTCTGTGCTCGCAGACTGAACACTGGACGACCAGTGATGAACCAACCCTGGCGTTAAATAAATATCAAGAGGAAAACCAAACAGCTCATCCGTTAATGGATGCCCATAAAACAATGAAGTAAGTTGATTGTCGTATGGGTCTTTTTCTCTCTCAAAGCTAAATATTTCACCGATGTTCGAAGGCGTCGCCCAACCATGCGCAATACGTAGATATGCTTTATTGCTCAGTGTCGGTTTCGGAGCTTTGCTTTTATCGTTGAAAAAGCCAAAACCGACAAACACTTCTCCCTGATATCGATCTTCTACAAGCTGACTGTTGTAGGCGTTATCATCTAAGCGAGTAACACTCGTCTCACCCAATAAATACAAATTTGAAGTTACATGGTAACGCGCTTTAATACCAAGATTGGTGTCAAGCCCAGCTCCAATTCTCTCGCCAGTAATATCCTTAAAGGAATAATATTCACTATTGAAATCAGCGTCTTTGTATCGAATCGTAATCGATGGCTCTAATTCCCAATCACCAAATACATAATTGGCAGCAAGGCGGTAATTAGAGTGAAACTGGAGTTCGTCGTCCGTCATCAACTCTACTTCTGCGCGCCAAGTGTCGTTAATGCTATAACGCACTTGCCCACCGAAATCGACTCTGTCCCCTTCATTAGCATTTTGTAGCGACATGGGAATATCGACAAATCTCAATCGCATGAGTGCGCTCGCGCGCCAGTCGGAATCACTCTCGTTATACAAAAAAGCGCCACCTTCAATGCCATTGATATACACATGTTCGTTTTCAAAGAACATCATTGGTACAAATGTACTCACCGTAGAGTCATTATCGGCGGTGTAAAACGGAATCGATGCTGTGCGATACATCGCAGCAATCCCCCACGTTTGTTCGTCTGCACCATGCGCAGAAGAAACTGCCGCAGCTAAAGGTAAAGCGAGTGTTGTTAGAATTAATCTCTTCATGAGTTCGAAAAATGTTGGTTGAGAAGCAGGCAAACATCAATGATTTGCCATTAAAAGCTTATGTTCTGCTGATGATAGCCGTTACAATGGCAAATGTTGTCATCCTCGTGACAGTTTGAGTCCCAAGATCATATTAATATTGCACGACTAGGTGAGCTTGTTTGCGAATATTTTACCATTACAACAAGCGCTTAAACTCTAGCTTAGTTCTAAATCAAACATAATGAAGTAAAAAGTGAAAGCATCAGAACTCATCTCTACCTTGAATCATTTACCCGCAGACACAGACCCAGACATTGTGATGGGAGAAGCATGGCTGCCAGAGAGGTTGATAGGGACTCAACTCGATGGTGACATGTTGTTTTTGCACTTTGATAATGCACCAGAAGATGGTCAAGGTGACGAAGAAGGGCGTGGCTTCGTCGAACACGAAATCGACCTAATTAGAACTCGGCTTCAGCAAATTTTGGATGAAGACAGTAATAACGCGTCAAAAGCCGATGCGATGCTTGGTTTGTTCCTTATGGGACATGAACTTAGTAGCTCGCAAGTTATCGAAATATTAGAAGAAGAAGCTGACACATAAGGAGCCGTTTTGCCAGCATTGATGAACACGACTGAAATTTCTTCACTTCCTCTTGTCGTTGCAGGTCCGATCCTACGTAAAGTGACCGCAACTGAAATCAATATTTGGCTAGTCACCACCCAACGCTTGGAGGGTATGGTGCAAATTACGGATGAAAATGCCTCCATCCTTTATCAAGCCCCTTTAAGTGAACAAAAAGAACAGCTTCAAATCGGCCTCAATGCGTGGTGTTGCTTACTTAAATTAGAAGGCGAGTTTCCAACCCATCAAGCGTTACGCTATCAAATAAAAACGCAATATGGATTAGTGACGGAACTGCTCCCTCACCTGACTTATGAGCGAGATAATACGCCAAACTTGGGTATTGAGTTCCTCGTTAGTGAAAAAGCGGATTATCTCCTACATGGCTCTTGCCGTAATCCCCATCACTTCAGTGATGATACATTGGTCGCTGCGGATCATAAAATCGCGTCTCAATCCATTGAAGAAAGACCGGATATGCTCATCATGAGTGGTGATCAAATCTATGCAGACCATGTTGCAGGCCCCACTCTCGATGCCATTGAGCAAGTCATAGCTTTATTGGGTTTGCCAGGCGAAGAATTCGATCAAGCTCCGATAAAAAATACCAATGAGCTCTACCAACACCCTGCTTGCTATTATGGTCGAGATAAATTGTTGCCTCATTATGTGAGTGATGACAGTTTACTAAGTAAGTTTTTTCCACACCGAGGGACACCAATATTCAGCGCCAAAGAGTGTGAGAATCACCTAATAAGCTTTGCTGAGTGCTTTGCAATGTACTTATTGGTTTGGTCTCCGACCTTGTGGAAGCTTGTTCGAACGGATCGTTTGTTAGAAAACGAATTTACTGTCGGCGGAGAAGTTCTTGAACCCAAATGGCAGCAGCAATGGCGCGAAGAAAAAAAGCAAATTGATAAATTCGTCGCAGGTCTGGACAAGGTTCAACGCTTACTCGCTCACATTCCAACCTATATGATTTTTGATGATCACGATGTCACCGACGATTGGAATCTCACCATAGGCTGGGAACAAGCCGCATACAGCAACACGTTTGCAAAACGCATTATCGGTAATAGCTTGATTGCTTACTGGCTTTGCCAAGGTTGGGGAAATGCGCCAGAAAAATTCAATGATGAATTTATGAGCCTCGCTCAACGCTTTATCGATGAGCGAACCTCGCAAACCCAAGATGCATTTATTCAATATTTGTATCGCTTTGAGAATTGGCACTACACCATTCCTACGACACCAAAAGTTGTCGTGCTAGATACACGAACCAGACGCTGGCGTTCTGAGTCTAAAATGAACAAACCTTCTGGCTTAATGGACTGGGAAGCGATGATTGAGTTCCACCAAGAACTCGTGCACCAAGACAAAGTTGTTATTGTTTCTGCCGCGCCAATGTTTGGTGTGAAATTTATCGAAGCACTACAACGTGTGGTGACCATGCTTGGTAAACCATTGATGGTTGATGCTGAAAACTGGATGGCTCACCCCGGAAGTGCGAATACTCTTATTAGTATTTTCACACACACAAAGACACCAACTAACTTTGTTATTCTCTCTGGCGACGTACACTACTCTTTTGCATACGATATTAAGCTCCGCTATCGAAAAAACAGTCCGAATATCTATCAAATCACCTGTAGTGGAATTAAAAATCAGTTCCCTACACAACTGCTCAATATTTGTGATGGCCTAGATAGACTGCTATACAGCCCTCGCTCACCTTTAAACTGGTTCACAAAACGTAAACGACTCAAGATTTACAAACGCGCACCAAGTACGCACAACTTTTATCGCTTGGTTAACCATAGTGCCATTGGTGAGCTACGTCTTGATGATGAAGGCAAACCAAGTCAAATTAGTATTCTGACGAGTGATGGTGACGAAGTTCATTTTCCACCGACACGTGCTGAAAGCTGAGTATCAATCCCAAAATGACTTGCCCTTTGTAAGAGGCAAGTCACCTTGAACTAACTCAGGAGTTTAGGTTTTTTGGGGAGAAAGTGGCCGTGCTTAAATGTCAACGGCGTGCTAAATTTGGTATCGCACCTTGAGATCTTCCGTATTTATTACCATGTTAACCAAATAAACAATAGCTCGGTGTTCATTATGTTTAATTCTCTCACATCATTATTTAAACAACTCATTGATGGCTCTGATTTAAGCCAAACCAACACACTTTCCCCTAACATGGCTATCGCGTGTTTGCTTTGTGAAGTTTCTGGTGCAGACCATAGTGTCGATGATAGAGAACAAGAAACAAAGCGCTCTTTATTGATGAAACTGCTTTCGTTAAATGAAGAAGAATCAAATACTTTGTTAGAGCAAGCGCAACAGAAAATAAAAGATTCCGCTTCGCTGTACGACTTTACCTCTCAACTAAGAGAACTGACTCAAGAAACTCGTTACAACTTAATCAAAAGCATGTGGGAAGTCGCTTACGCAGACGGCGAAATTGACCCGCTAGAAGACGCGGTGATCCGTAAAACAGCAGAGCTACTCTATGTTGATCACAGCGAGTTCATTCGAGCGAAGTTACAGTCTCAGTAAAGTGACGAGATGAGTATATAAGTCGCTGGCTAACTCTAAGCTACCCCTAGGATGACAACAGATATCGCTTCTGTAGCCATAAAAAAACGCGCACTCTGCGCGTTTTTCAATAAGCCAACGACATTGTTATTAAAATACTGGTCAAGGTATGTGTTTAGCTCTTTCCACACTAAACAGACTGCATGACAAAACAACAATGGTTGGATGATAATTTAATTACAAGCTAGCTAGGTTCGAATAACTAAAACATGGTCAAAGCAAGCTTAGCTAAGTTGTATGCATCTACATAGCCAGAGTGTTGACGCCCTTCCCAGTCTATTCCTTTTGCTTCTTGAGCGGCTCGATGGCCTATACGTTTATCTTTAAGACGATTTTGAATACGGTAGAGTGTCGCTAAGTTGATGAACTCTGTGAACGGTGCTTCAATACCTTTTTGCTTACACTCTTCTAGAAGAATGAGGTCATCTCGCCCCCAAGATGCAAAGATTTTGTTGCGACCACCGAAGTTCTTAACCATGGATTTAAGCACTTCTTCTAGTGGGCGTCCTTGTTTTTCAATCTTACGTGGTGTGATGCCCGTTAACTCAGCGCAGAACAGAGACACTTCATCGTGTTCTGGTTTCACGTAGTATTGAGCACGCTTGACTATCTCACCTTTAGACAAATCTATTTCAGCTAACCCCACTTCGATAATTTCACCCGTGCTGCCGACGCCATTTTCGTTCCAGCAACACATTTCTAAATCGAAGCATACAATACGGTTATGGTTCATAGTTTGCCTTGGTTCCTAACATAAAAATTTAAAGCGTGCGATTCTATCGTAACACGGCGTAAAACTCGAATTTGTGCGCCCATTTAATCGCCGATCGACACATTATTACGGCCGTTTTTTTTACTCAAATAGAGTTGACTGTCCATTTTGTGATACAAGCTCTCAGGATCTTCTTCTTTATGGATAACCGCACCGATACTCAACGTACAGATGATTGACGCATCACCATAATCAAAAGCCGTACTTGCCACAACACTCCGTAATTTTTCTAGGTAAGCTTCTAGCACTGCTCTATCAATGACTTTAGAAATAATACAAAACTCGTCACCACCAGCTCGGTAAAACTTATCTCCCGGTTTTAAATTAGCACTGACCAGCTTAGTGACATGTTGTAACGCTTCATCTCCACCTAAATGGCCGTGTTTGTCATTAATCACTTTGAAGTGGTCGATATCAAAACCAACCAAGGCGAAGTTAACACCTTTGTTTATCTGATTAAGCAAATGATCGTTGAATGCTCGGCGATTCAGTAGTTGAGTTAGAGGGTCTCGCTCTGCCATTCTTTTTAATTCAACGGTTTTGAGCTCCAACATGACCGCTAAGCGCTCTTTTTCTCGAGACTGTAAATTCACAATCCAACTGATCAAAAAGGCGATTACCAATCCGGCTAGCGTCGTGCCCGCTAAAATAGAACGCTCCCAAGCTGAGACTGCGTCAGAAAGCTTAAAGTCAATACGCCATTCACGGTTAGGCAGTTGAATGGTTCGGCTTATAACGGTTCCTCGAATGTTATCCCAGCTAGCACTTTGAAAGAGAACAGGGTCATCTGCTGCGTCGAATCCCAAGTCTTCTACGCGCACCGACATATCGAGCTCCGTCGCGGTTTTCGTAATCAAATCCTCAAAGTAAACCGTACTTCGGATAACGCCGGTCACTACTCCTAATAAATATTTGTTCTCGAAGTCGAACACTGGATGGAACACCAGCAACCCAGTCTTAGGTATGGACTTGTCATAACCATCTTGCAGTAAGCGAACTTTATCCGAGACATTCGCTCGCCCATTTTCGGAAATATCATCCAAGATTAAATCGAAGCGTTTGCGCGAAAAATAGAAACCCAATAGAGAAAGGTTTTCCGGTGTTCTTGGGTAGATATCCGACGCGATAAAAATTGGCTCATTGTGTTCAAAAATGTACCCGTAGGTTTTGGGACCATCTTTAGGAACGGTAAACGGTTGGAAGTTTGGAAATTTTTGACGGGTCTTTAAAATATGTTCATCAAGATCTTCGAATTCGACCTTTTGCATCCATTGAAGTCCAATAAGACTTCGTGAGCTATTAATCACTTGTTCCGCATACATGGGAAACGATGGCCAATAGCTTCGCTCAATCGAATGGAAAAAGTTTGCGCCCGCACCAATGAACTTTAGATCATTCTCGACGTTTGCTTTAAGTGATTCTGCTTGTCGGTCGGCTAAAGTATCAAACGTCGTCTGTGTATACCGTTGCTGCATTGTATAAGCAGCACCAACTACACCAGCAGTGACACATAAAGTCGCCAAAAAAGCTAAAATAGAGTCTGAATGTCGTTTTATAAAGCTCTTATGAGCGGTGCTTTGTGTCATATCGTAATTTTTGATACTTCCGTAAGTTAAACTTCGGGATCTATTGAAATACTGCGTTAGCAATGCACAAACATCAAGCAACAACCTATATTGGGGAGTCTGATCGTCGATTTTTCACGCTGTTCGTACGGTATAGTCACGAATTATTACAGCCTTAAGCCTTGAATATGCTACCATCCGTCATCATTTTAATGTCTAAACTTGGTGCAAGATCGCAAAGACGATCGTTTTAGTGAACAAATATGAGCCAATACTGAGCACCAATAAATCAATAGAAAGAGAAAAAACGTCATGAACATTGATTTGAACCTAATTCCTCAAACGTTCGATATGCTTCACGCTGGCCTAACCGCATCGAGCGTTTTGCTTCTTCTAGTTGCAGTGTCGCGCAAATCAAAAGTGGTCGAGAAAGTGGTAGAAAAACCAGTCGAGAAAATCGTCGAGGTTGAGAAACCAGTTGAGAAGATCGTTGAAGTAGAAAAAGTAGTGGAAGTAGAGAAAGTCGTAGAGCGTGTTGTAGAAGTTGAATCAAAACTTGCAACCGCATCAACAGACTCTGCAATGCAGCTGCTTTCTATCATGCAACAAGAAGCTCGTCTGATTGACTTCTTAAAAGAAGACCTAACGTCATTCTCTGATGAAGAAGTAGGCGCAGCCGCTCGCGTAATCCACACTGGTGGTCAGAAAGTACTGAACGACTACGTGACGCTAGCGCACGTTCGTAACGAAGACGAAGAAACTCGCATTACGGTTGAAGAAGGCTTCAACCCACAAGAAATCCGCCTAACTGGCAACGTAACAGGCAGCGCGCCATTCAACGGCACACTAGTTCATAAAGGCTGGAAAGCAACATCAATGACGTTGCCTAAACTGGCTGAGAACTACGATGCATCTGTGATCGCTCCAGCTGAGGTTGAGCTGTAATGGAACACATGAACCAAGAAAACCATTCTCAAGAAGCGTCTGTTGAAACTCAACAGACACCTAAATTCAGTGTTGGTATCGACTTAGGTACAACACACTGTGTCATGTCTTTTGTTGATACACACAACGAAGACGCTCGCGTTGAAGTGATGCCAATCCCGCAGTTAACTGCGCCAGGTACGGTAGAGACTCGTAGCCAATTAGGCTCTTTCCTTTACCAGCCGCACGAACACGAAATGAACCCGCAATCACGCGTTCTTCCGTGGTCGAGCGAGCCAAAAGCTCTAGTTGGTGCAATTGCACGTAACCTAGGCTCAAAAACACCAATTCGTCTTGTTGCAAGTGCGAAATCTTGGCTTTGCCACGCAGGTGTGAACCGTCGTGATGCTTTCCTGCCAGCAGGTAGCCCAGAAGAAGTGGAAAAAGTCTCCCCTCTTCGTGCGACAGAGCTTTACCTAGAGCACCTAAAAGACGCTTGGAATCACGCGAACCCAAATCACAACCTTGCCGATCAAGACGTAACCATTACGGTTCCTGCTTCTTTTGATCCTGCTGCTCGCGATCTAACTGCAGAAGCAGCACGCAACGTTGGTTTTGTGCACCTAACACTTCTAGAAGAGCCACAAGCTGCACTTTACAACTGGATCGATAACAGCAACGACAAATGGCGCGACGAAGTTGAAGTTGGCGACATCGTGCTTGTGGTCGATATCGGTGGTGGTACAACCGACCTTTCTTTGGTTGAAGTAACTGAAGACGACGGCAACCTAACTCTGAACCGCATCGCGGTAGGTGAACACATCCTACTTGGCGGTGACAACATGGATCTTGCACTTGCGTACCGCTTGAAGATGAAGCTAGCCCAAGAAGGTAAAGAGCTACAGCCATGGCAAGTTCAGGCAATGACACACGCATGTCGCGACGCGAAAGAAGCGCTATTGAACGACAGCGAACTTCAGTCAGTGCCAATCGTAGTACCAAGCCGTGGTTCTAAACTGCTTGGCGCAACGCTGAAAACAGAACTGACTCAAGAAGAAGTACAACAAACACTGGTTGACGGCTTCTTCCCTCAAGTTGCGATTACTGACCACCCTGTTCAACGTAACCGTGGTGCACTAACGCAAATGGGTCTGCCTTACGCGCAAGATGCAGGTATTACTCGTCACATCGCAGCGTTCTTGTCTAAGCAAGCTAATGCCCTTTCTGCTTCAGGAAATGGCGGCGAAGCAGCAGCTCAAGATTTCAACCCATTCGCTAACATGCCTAGTATGCCAGGTGCGGATGCGGCGCAATCAGCTGACTTCATCAAGCCAACCACAATCCTATTCAACGGTGGTGTTCTGAAATCGAAACTTCTAGCATCTCGTCTAGAAGACACGATCAACGAATGGCTAATTGAAGCAGATGCGGAAATGGCTAAACGCCTAACAGGTGTAGACCTAGACCTTGCGGTTGCTAGCGGTGCGGCTTACTACGGCTCTGTTCGTCGTGGTCAAGGTGTTCGTATCCGTGGTGGTATTGCTTCTGCGTACTACGTGGGTATCGAAAGTGCGATGCCAGCGATTCCGGGCATGGCGCCTCCAATGGAAGCACTTTGTGTTGCACCATTTGGTATGGAAGAAGGTTCAAGCGTTGACGTACCAAGCCAAGAGTTTGGTTTGATCATCGGTCAGCCGGTTAACTTCCAATTCTTCGGCTCAACGGTTCGTCGTGATGACCTAGCAGGTACTCACCTAGACTACTGGGCACCAGAAGAGCTCGAAGAGCTACCAGAAATTCAAGTAACGCTGCCTGTATCTGAAGGTCGTCGTGAAGGTGAAGTGGTTCCGGTAACCCTAGCCTCTCGCGTCACAGAGCTTGGTACGCTTTACTTAGAAGCCATTGCCGCTGATAACGGTCAAAAATGGCATGTTGAGTTCGATGTGCGCGAAGACGCGAAAAGCAACTCAAACGAAGAAGAATAAATAGAAATCAAACGGCATCCAATCGGGTGCCGTTTTTAAATACGCGAAGGTTTGTATGGCATCTCCTCGTTTTCTTGTTGGTATTGACCTTGGCACCACAAACACTGTGGTGGCGTACTGTGAAATCACCGACAACCTTGAACAATCCGAAGTATCCCTATTCGACATCGACCAATTGATTGGCCCGGGTGAAGTGGTTCGTAAGCCATTGTTGCCCTCTTTCCGCTATCACCCAGCGGTTGGTCAAATCTCCCCTTCTGACCTAACACTTCCTTGGGAAAACGAACCTGTATCTGGCGACATTAGTAATGTGATCGTGGGTGAATGGGCTCGTGAATTAGGCGCTAAGGTGGAAGGACGTCAAGTATCCAGTGCTAAAAGCTGGCTATCGCACCAAGCAGTGGATCGTAGTTCAGACATTCTTCCTTGGGCTGGTGCGCAAGACGTAGATAAAGTCTCTCCCGTCATTGCCAGCGCAAGCTACCTCAACCACATTCGCCAAGCATGGAACTACCGTCATCCTAGCAATAAGTTAGAAGACCAAGATGTGGTTGTGACCGTTCCAGCGTCGTTCGATGAAACCGCTCGTAAACTCACGCTTGAAGCGGCACAGCTAGCTGGTTTAAAGAAAATCGTCCTGCTCGAAGAACCACAAGCCGTATGTTACGACTGGTACGCACGCCACCAGCAAACCGCAGCTGATAAACTCAAAGAGTTACCGCTGATTCTGGTGTGTGATGTGGGCGGTGGTACTACCGACTTGAGCTTGATTGAAGCCAGTTTCTCTTCTCAAGATGAGCTAGCCCTTGACCGCATTGGCGTTGGCGAACACTTGATGCTTGGTGGTGATAACCTCGATTTAGCATTAGCACACCTTGCAGAAAGCCGCTTCAACCAAAGTAAGAAGCTCACTGCCGCAAGCCTGACTAAGTTGATTCAGCAAACGCGTAAAGCGAAAGAAAACCTGCTTTCAGCGAATGCACCTGAAGAAGTGAAAATCACCATGCTGGGCAGCGGCTCGAAACTTCTTGGCGGAACAAAGAGTATTGGGCTGAGCAAACAAGAAGTGCACCAAATCGCTTTAGATGGCTTCTTCCCGCTTTCTGATTTCAGTGAAGTACCAGATAAACGCCGCAGCGCGGTTGTCGAGTTTGGTCTTCCATACGTTGCCGACCCAGCAGTGAGCAAACACGTTGCCGAGTTCTTAACGACGCATCAGCAAGTCTCTCGTGCCGCACTTGGCATTGAAGACGACAAACAAAATGCCATTCCAGTCGGTTTGCTACTCAATGGTGGTGTGTTCAACAGTGAGCTTGTGACTGAGCGTGTCACTACCCTACTTTCCGATTGGCGCGGCGCACCAGTTACGGTATTAGACAACCCACATCCAGATTGGTCGGTTGCACTGGGTGCTGTTGCATTTGGTAAAGCGCGTCGTGGCGCACAACTTAAAATTGGTGGTGGCGCAGCGCGTTCTTACTTCTTGCATCTTCAAGAAAAGAACAAGATGGGCAAAGCGCTCTGTTTGCTTGCAAAAGGCACAGAAGAAGGACACGAGATCCGATTAAGTGGTCGCCGCTTCTCGCTTACCCTAGGTGAGCCCGTTCGCTTTAACCTGCTGACTTCTACCCACGACACCTTAACCAATAACACCGCCATTCAAAACGGTGTAATGGTTGACGTTGATCCGGACTTGTTTGCTCCCCTGCCGCCTTATATCACCACCCTTGAAGGTGAAGGTGCCGAACTGCAAGCCAACCAGAAAGAGCGCGTAGAAGTGCAACTGGCGTGTCAGTTGACTGAAGTCGGCACGCTTAAGATGGAATGTGTCAGCGCAGAAGACGACAACAAACGTTGGGAGCTAGAATTCGAAGTTCGTAACAAGCAAACCGATGACAGCGAGCAAGTTAAACTTCACCCTAAGTTGAACGAATGTAAGGAGCTGATCGCTCGCCTTTACAGCGGTAATAAGAAAAGCGCGGAAAGCAAAGAGATCAAAACCTTAGCCAAAGATCTTGAGAAGAAACTTGGCAAACGCGATGAATGGGATTTCACGACCCTACGTCAACTGTTCGATACCTTTGCACAAGGTCGTAAGCGTCGCCGCCGTTCAGAACAACACGAGAAAAACTGGCTTCGTTTGGCTGGCTTTGCACTGCGTCCGGGCTTTGGCGATCCAACCGACTCATGGCGTATTGAGCAAGTTTGGGGTCTCTACCAACAAAACATTCAGTTTAAGAACCATCAAGGTTGGACCGACTGGTGGGTGTTCTGGCGTCGTATTGCCGGTGGTTTAAGCCAAGAGCAACAAGAGACCATCTTGGCGGACATCGCGAAATACCTACATCCTGGTGCGATGAAAAACCCACAATCCGCCAAAGCGGCACAAGATATGGGTTACGAGTCGATGGTGCGCTTGTCTGCCTCTCTGGAGCATTTAGAAGTCGAAGACAAAGTTCTATTGGCAACGTGGTTCTTGAGCAAAGCCATCAACCATAACCAGTTCGAACAAGCACACTGGTGGGCAATGGGTCGCTTGGCATCACGTACGCCTTTATATGGCAGTCAGCATAACGTCGTTCCTCGTGAACAAGCGGAACAGTGGTTGCCTAAGCTGCTAGAGCAGAACTGGCAGAAAGAGCCAATGATCGCTTTCGCAGCCGTAATGATTTGTCGTAAGACGGGCGACCGCCTATTCGATATCTCAGACGACTACCGTGAGCAGGTACTGGCTAAGTTGAAGCAAAGCAAGGTACCTGAATCTTGGGTATCACTGGTTGAAGAAGTCAAAGAGCTATCTGAGAGCGAATCGAAACGTATCTTCGGTGATGCACTCCCAAGCGGTCTGACACTGGTAAATAACTAGGCTCTCACGCTTATAAACGCAACAAAGCCCTTCTCGTGAAGGGCTTTGTTTTATCTGATTCTAATAGCTGACGAAAAACGACTCGTTAGTTCATTTCCGTATTGATCACCACATCACGCGTTTCATTATCCATATCACTAATGCCGACAACTGAGATTTCACGGTCAGATAAATTCTCAATCATGCTGTCTTCTAACCCACCGTCCGTCATCCACGCATAGAATTTTTCTGCAATACGATCCGAACCTTCCCCGACAAACGTTAATGTGACCTTCTTCATTTGTGACACTCCATCAATTTACGATTCAGCCACTTAAGCGTAGTATGTTTCACAAATATCGACATAAACTAGGACTAACTTCTTTTATGAGTATCGAAAAATTTGACGCGATTTATCAGCGCGCTGCCGAGCGTAAAGGTGGTGAAGATCAACTTGAAGCGCTTTTGTCTCATCCACTAAGCAAAGAAGAATTGGCAGCGATTCCCGACGACCGTTGGCTAGCCGCTTTTTCGATGAAGGTATTCCAAAGTGGGATTTCGTGGAGCGTGGTTCGCAACAAGTGGCCGAACTTCGAAGAAGTGTTCTTTGGGTTTAAGATTGAGCCGCTATTGATGCTGTCAGATGAGCAATGGGAAACCAAAGCAACCGACAAACGCATCATTCGCCACCTCACTAAAGTCATGTCGATTCCTGCCAACGCTCGTATGATCCACGAAGCAAAAATCGAATATGGCTCGTTTGGCAAAATGGTTGCCGATTGGCCGCAAGAGAAAATCACCGACCTATGGGCGTATTTGAAGAAACGCGGCAATCGCCTAGGCGGAAATACTGGCCCTTACACACTTCGTCAAATGGGCGTTGATACCTTTATCTTGTCTAGCGACGTGGAAGCTTACCTGCGTAATTGCAAGATCATTGAAGGTGGCAAAGATACGAAAAAATCGCTCGATGCAACCAACAAAGCGTTTGTTCAATGGCAGCAAGAAAGTGGCAGAAGCCTGTCTGAAATCAGCCAAATCATTGCGTTCAGTACCGGCGATAATCGCATTTAATCCAGACTGAACCCAAAATACAAACGGCGCACTGATCATTGGATTTAGTGCACCGTTTTTATGTTCATTGGTTCAAGTACACACTTACTTTAAAGCCAGTGATTCCCACTCAGTCAGTAGCTGCATAATACGGTGAGAGTCTTCCCATGTTGCACAAGGGTTTTCTAACGAGGTACGCCCCTCTTCAACCGCTTGGCGAATATTGCGCACTTGATAGAAGAAAGCGTCCCCAGTTGCCGGTACAGACACTTCCCGCTTCGACGTCTCGTAAATTTCCACACTAAACTGGTTATCTTGCGTTGGTAGCCATGGGTTTGAATCTAAGGTAATACAGCCTTTGCTACCCAGAATGGTGAACTGGTGTTTCAATCCATGATCTTCGGCAGTATGTACGCTCACCGTTTGTTGCTCACCAAATTGCATCATCAAGCTCGACTCGCAGATATTCCCATCATTACCTCGTCGGCCAATCGCTTTCATTGAACGGTTCTCAAAGGTTTGTTCACCCAACATGGTTTTAACCACCAAATGCACTAATGACATTGGATAGCAACCTAAGTTATACAAAGCACCTTTGCTGTCTGGATTAACAAACTGCGCAATCGACGCAATATAAGACGTATGGATGGAGCGAAGTTCACCAATCTCTCCCGATTTAAGCACCGAAACCAACTCACTGATCAATGGGTGATGCAAGTACATTAAGCCTTCAGCAAAGAATACCTTGTGCGCTTCTACGGCTTGAAGTGCCAGCTCGGTTTTTTCCATATCTACCGAAAGTGACTTTTCACACAGGATCGCTTTGCCCTGCTCAGCCGCTTTGACGATAAAGTCATGATGAAGGTGATTTGGCAATGCGATATAAATAATGTCGACTTGCTCATCAGCAATCAACGCATCGTAATCGTTGAACGTATTCTCGATGCCATATTGCTCAGCGAATGCCTGTAAGTTCTGCTCCGAACGCCCAGCAACCGCGTACAGTTCACTCTTGTCATCGCCTTGGATTGCCTCAGCCATGACTCCTGAGATAAAGCTTGTGCCTAAAATGCCCCATTTCATGTTCACGTCTCCTATTGAGCTTGGGTTTCGAATGCTTGAACTAACTCTGCCATTTCAGCCGCAATAAACGCTTGTGTATGCGGCATAGCAAAATGCGCTTCAATCGCGGCGCGGTTTTCATATCGCTCCCAAAGAATCACACGTTGTGGAGCTTTAGAATCGTAGGTCGCATTCGCTTGCAAGCACCCCGCTTCGCTTTGCATATCAAGGCAAAATTGTTCAATGGCTTCAACCACTTGTTGTCTTGGCTTATCGGCATTCATTTTCAGTTCGGCGGTAACAAAAATCGTCTCGCTCATGATGGCTCTCTTTCTCCATTCTTAATCATACGCCCACTGTAATTAACCTCATTTGATTGATAAACTCTGCTTTAGTTATTTCTTTATCAACTCTGGGTGTGCAATGGATAAATTAACAAGCATGAAAGTTTTCGCTTACGTGGTCGAACACGGCAGCTTTCGTAATGCAGCACACCACTTTGATATTTCACCGACCATGGTTGGCAAGCACATGAGCTTTCTTGAGCAAAGCTTAGGTACGCAGCTGATTCATCGCACCACGCGCAAACAGTCCTTGACCGAAGCTGGCAGACTCTACTATCAAGAGTGCCACCGCATTATTGAAGACATCACCAACGCAGAGAACCTAATCCAGACGCTGATCAACCGCCCAACTGGAACAGTAAAAGTTAACTGCCCAGTTACCTATGGTAAAAAGGTGATTGCGCCCATCGTGGCTGACTTCTTAGCAGAATTTCCCGAACTGAACGTTGAGTTAATGTTGGATAACAGTTTGATTGACCCATATCGAAGCGAAGCAGACGTGATTATTCGTATTGGTGAGTTGGTCGATTCATCGTTAGTTGCAAGAAAACTCGGGCAATACGACATGACTTACTGCGCCTCACCCTCTTATCTTAAGCTGCATGCCCCTATCCAATCGCTTGATGACCTTGAACATCATCATTGTTTGGGATTTCAGTACCACCAAGGGGAAAGCCAACAGGTGTTGAACATGCCATCTAATACCTTTGGAAACAGCAACACCCGATTAACGTCTAATAATGGTGATGTGCTTAAGTTTGCCGCGTTAAAAGGCTCTGGTGTTCTTCTTCAACCAAAGATCTTAGTTGAACAGGAAATTCAATCTGGTGCCTTGGTAGAAATTCTCCAGCAACATACTCCCAAGCCAAAACCGATCCACCTGCTTTACCGTTCAAAACAGCTTTCCCTTGAAAACCGCACCTTGGTTGATTTTGTTCTTTCGCATGTGAATCCGTAACACCACCTCATAAAGCGGCGGCAATTTAACCATTTAATTAACTTTTATTGTCGATATGACAAATATTATTACTTGTTAATTGTCGTTATTTTTCATGTTGTTAGTCAGAGATACCCATTAACTAGGCATAATTTATTGATTCACACCAATTGCATTGCTCTGACAAAGTGACTAGGATTGCCGCCTTTCCTGAGTGAACTATCAAAAAAATATCGAGAAATTTAATCTAATTTCTCTTCCTGTTCGTGTGCAATCACAACATTTACACTCATTTCAAATTGCATAAGCACATTCCTTTGCTTATGAAAACGACATTGATTTCTCAACGCTTTTAGTCACGTATGTGACTTTTTGGCTTGAGAGAGATTTTTATTCAAGGTAGGTCACAAGGACGCTACCCCTTGACTGCATTTACTGGAGGATAAGATGCCTAAAGGTCTAATGCTGACTGACTTAGCCATCGCTGGCTTACTATTGATTTTGGCAAAAGTCATTCGCGTTCACGCGCCATTACTACAGCGTATGTACATTCCATCGGCGGTTCTCGCAGGATTATTCGGTCTAATTTTTGGACCAGCCCTGTTAGACGTACTGCCTTGGACCGATACGTTTACCGCTAACGCAAGCCTATTAACTGCTGCACTTTTTTCTGCGTTAGGTCTGGCAACGGATGTTCCATCACCTAAAACCGTCGCACAGCGTGCTGGCTCATTGTGGGCGTTTAACCAAATCGCTTCTGTTTCTCAGTGGTTGTTTGCGGCAATGTTTGGTCTAGTTCTCACAACCTTCTTCTGGCCAGAGATTAATCCCGGCTTTGGTGTGACAATGTCTGCGGGCTTTATGGGCGGACATGGCTCTGCATCTGTTGTTGGTGAAATCTTCACGGGGCTTGGTTGGGAAGATGGCTTCACACTTGGCTTAACGTTCGCAACCGTGGGTATTTTCATTTCAATTTCTGTCGGCATGCTCATGCTGCAATTCGCATTGAAGATGGGTTGGATTCGTAGCTTTACGACCTTCGACAGCATGGATGAACACGAACGCAAAGGCCTTGTTAAGCCTGTTGATCAAGAACCGGTAATGAAAGACACCATGTCTTCCCTGTCAGTCGATTCTTTCGCGATTCACGCGGCGTTGGTTGTAGTGGTAACGGCTTTCTCGTATGTAGCGGCTAACTACTTATCCTCTTTCCACGATAAGGTACAAATTCCTACGTTCGTAACTGGCTTCCTTGGCGGCATGCTCGTGCGAATCGTCGCGAAACAAACGAAAGCTTCACGCTATCTTTGTGACGGTGCATTCAAACATGCTGCGGGCATCAGTACCGATTATTTGATTATCTTTGGTATCTCAGCCATCAAGATTACCGTCTTAGCCCAGTTTTTAATGCCGATGGTCGTGCTTGCAATCGGCGGTATCGCCTTCACACTATGGCTAATCTTCTGGGTTGCCCCACGTATCATGGGAGAAGATTGGTTCGAGAAAGGCATTTTCTCTTGGGGTTGGTTAACCGGTACAGTTGCCATGGGTATTGCGTTGCTTCGCATTGTTGATCCAAAAATGCGTAGCAAGGTGCTTGATGATTACGCCATCGCTTATGTCCCTGGCTCAATCACTGACATCTTCATCATCTCTTTGATGCCAATCGCGATGTATAACGGCATGCACTGGCAAGCGCTTGGTGTAGGATTAGGTTACATCGCAATTGTCTTATTTATTTGGCGATTCATTTTTAAACGTAACAGCAGTGCTCTGACACACGAATCTTAGTCGCTTTACTCGGGAGGATTTTATCCTCTCGAGTTCATTCCTTGGTTTTTATCAAAATCACTCCTCATCTCGAAAGCAAGCAACTTGTTTTATATTTGAGATTTGCAATCCCGATCTCTTACTATCATCCTTTTTTAATACTTGACCTGAAAGTTTCTATATCAGAATAGCCGCCTATTCGTTTCTAAAACATGGAGAAAGGCTGTGCGTCGCTCTCAAGGATTTACTCTTATTGAACTCATTGTGTGCATCATCATTCTTGGTATTGTAAGCGTCGTTGCATTTCCTAAATTTCTTGGCTTACAAAAAGATGCCAGAGTGGCGGTTCTATATGGAGCCAGAGAAGCACTCATGACCGCCAACAACTTTGTCTACACCAAAGCAGTGATTCAATCTCAAGAGACAGTAGATGGCGGCATACAATATAACATTGATCTAGATAATGACGGCCATAACGACCTAATTGGTTACTTTGGATTTATCAAAAATGTTATTCCAGCAAAAGAGCTAGCAGGCTTTGATCCGCAACTCACTATCAACACTTGGTATGGGGTAGATAGCCCAGACGAGCCCTACTTCCTTATTGGTTTTGCAAACAAGCCTGTTGGTCCAGAACATATGTGTTATGTCGAAGTTTACTACCCAGAAACTCCTGGTGGCCAAGTGAAATACAAAATACAAACTGACGATTGCTAATTCCCATAGAGAGTGGCAGTAACACTTTTACTTTTGGTGTCTTCATCGTTATTGCAAGGTCATGGCTCCAAAACCACCATTAACAACTATTTCACATAATGTCGTCGCACAGTTAGCTCATAGAGATAAAACCAGTAATTTGCGCCGACACATGGTTATAATTGAAACAATCTATCGTTTTTAAACCCGCCTATAACTTGTGCTTGTAAACTCATCATTTCGCTCAATAATAGTTCTATAACAAATTCAATAATTTAAAGCGGGAGGCGTAATGAGAATATTCTGGCAGCTACGTTGGTATTTCCAACAAAAGTGGAGGCACTATGTCGGATCCATTCTGCTTTTCGCTGTGATATCAGCACTACAGCTTGTTCCGCCCAAAGCAGTTGGCATCATAGTTGATGGCGTCGTAGACAACACTTTAGATACAAATACGCTGATTCTATGGCTCTCAGGGTTAACTGTACTGATCTTTACTATTTATGGGTGTCGCATCTTATGGCGAATTTGGCTTTTCGGCGCAAGCTGGGAACTCGGGACCATTCTACGTAACCGTCTATATAGGCACTTATCGACACAGCCACCTCGTTTTTTTGAACGTTACAAGACGGGGGATCTGATGGCTCGTGGCACTAATGATGTGCGTAATATCGTTATGACAGCCGGCGAAGGGGTTTTAACCGCCGCAGACTCTTTGATCACTGGTATTGCGGTTTTAATCATTATGGTAACGCAAGTAAGCTGGAAGCTCACCGTAATGGCGCTTCTTCCAATGCCATTTCTTGCCATCATCATCTTCTTTATTGTGCGTATCCTACATCAACGCTTTCGTGTCGCTCAGGAAGCCTTTTCTACCATGTCAGACATGACACAAGAGTCACTTAATGGCGTGCGAATGCTGCGTGCTTTCGGATTAGAAAACCAAGAGCAGCAACGTTTTGAAGAGGTTGTGGATGATACTGGCGAAAAGAACATCGCTGTCGCAAGAGTCGATGCTAGATTTGACCCGGCAATTCAGTTAACCATCGGTCTTTCTTTCCTTCTTAGTGTCGCTGCTGGTGCTTACCTTGTTGATAAAGGTGAGATCACGCTTGGTGATCTGACCGCATTTACGATGTATTTAGGGTTGATGATATGGCCGATGTTGGCATTCGCATTCCTATTTAACATTTTAGAAAGAGGCTCTGCTGCATGGAACCGATTACAAGAGATCTTTGATGAAAAGCCAGAAATTATCAGTGGCAATAAGCCAATAGAAAATAAACCACTTCCGTTAAAAATTGATATCGACGATTTCCATTGGTCTAGTGATTTACCGCCCGCTTTGACGGAAGTAAACATCGAACTGGAACCCGGAAAAATGTTGGGAGTTGCAGGGCCGGTAGGAAGCGGAAAATCGACCCTGTTAACACTACTTTTGCGTCAACATGATTTAGAAAACGGCTCAATTAAATTCGGGGATGTCGAGATCAAGAATGCCCTACTACCGCAGTGGCGCAACCGTTTTGCTGTCGTTAACCAAAGTCCGTTTCTATTCTCCAAATCTATCTTCGAAAATATTGCCTTAGGCAACCCTAATGCAGAGAAAGAAGAAGTCTATAGAGCAGCAAAGTTAGCCTGTATACATGACGATATTGAAAAGTTTCCTGAAGGCTATCAAACAGAAGTTGGTGAAAAAGGCATTACACTCTCCGGCGGGCAAAAACAACGTATTGCGATAGCACGCGCTATGCTGATGAATGCCCAAGTGTTGGTTTTGGACGATGCACTTTCCGCTGTTGATGGACGGACCGAACATCAAATCCTTAAGAATTTGGAAACATACTACCGTAATCAGGCCCTAATCGTTATTGCGCACCGCCTCACCGCTTTGGAAGCAGCAGACGAGATCATTGTATTGAATCACGGACACATTACTGAACGTGGGCAACATAGCGCGTTATTAGCGCATAAAGGCTGGTACGCCGAAATGTTCGAGTACCAAAAACTAGAACAGGCGATGGAGGAATAATGAATGAACCAGACCAGCACGTTTAAACGGTTAATGTCTTACCCATTATCTCAACCAAAGCCAATGATTAAAGGACTCGCCTTGCTGTTTATTGCTGCGTTAGCCAGCGCCGGCGGCCCTTGGTTGATTCAATATTTCATTGATGAGCACATCGCTAAAGGTGACTATTCACAAAATGTTCTGATTTCGCTAGCAGTATGTTATATCGCTCTTCAGATCGTATCGGCAACATTCCAGTATTTTCAGTCATTGCAATTTAGCATTGTCGCGGCTAACACGATCAAAGCGATTCGTAAGCAAGTATTTTCTGGCGTGATTAAGCAGCCGTTATCTGCGTTTGATTACACTCCTGCTGGAAAATTGGTGTCGCGAATCACCAACGATACGGAATCTTTACAGCAATTTTATGAGCTTTTGATCGCGACCGTGGTGAAAAACGTGGTCATGATTGTCGTAATGCTTGGCGTTATGTTTTTCATGAGTTGGAAGCTCACACTCGTTGTGCTTGTATTGCTGCCGATCGTCATCGGCTTTATGTACTTGTTTAAGCAGCTAAGTACAGAAAGCTACCGAAAGATGCGTGACCTATTGACCGATATAAATGCGAATCTGAGTGAATCCATTCAAGGGATGAGTGTCATCCAATTAATGCAACAAGAAGAGCGTTTTAATAAACAGTTCAACGAGCTAACCGCAGAGCATCTGGTGGCATCTAAACGAGTGATTCGGCTAAACGGCTATCTGCTAAGACCATTAATGGACTTACTCGCTGGTCTTGCGTTGCTTTGCTTGGTTGCGATCTTTGGTTTTAATGGTATTGAGTTGATTGGTGTGGGGGTACTGTATGCATTTATCAGTTATCTTGCGCGAGTTACTGAACCACTAATTGAGATGACTCAGCAACTTGCTCTACTTCAGCAGGCGTTAGTATCAAGCGAACGTGTTTTTGAATTGATTGATGCGAAAGAACAAACTTACGGGGGCGATCATCAACCATTAAGGTCAGGTGCTATCGAACTTAAAGACCTCTCATTTAGCTACGATGGTAAACAGGACGTCCTAAAAGACATTTCGTTGAAGGCCAACCACCAAGACTTTATCGCGCTTGTCGGGCATACAGGAAGCGGTAAAAGCACATTAGCGTCACTGTTAATGGGCTTTTATCCAACGCAATATGGTGAACTGCTCATAGATGGTCGTCCACTTAAAACATTAGGGAAAGACGTACTTCGCAAAGATGTGGCAATGGTTCAACAAGATCCACATATTCTCCCTGCTTCAGTCAGAGAAAACATCTCTCTCAGTCGGGCGGTTGATGACAATCAAATATGGGATGCGTTAGACAAGGTAGGTTTGGCAGAACAAATTCATCGTTACCCTAACGGGCTAGACACGCAGTTAGGTCAAGGCGAAACTAATTTATCTGCAGGTCAGAAACAGCTTTTGGCGTTAGCACGTGTGCTTGTGGTAAAACCTAAGATATTGATATTAGATGAAGCAACCGCAAATATTGACTCAGGAACAGAGGCTTTAATCCAAAAGAGCTTGGCGGTCCTCAGACAAGACATGACGCTCGTTGTTATTGCTCATCGGCTTTCAACTATCTTAGATGCAGACCAAATCATTGTTCTTCATCATGGGGAGTTAGTCGAGAAAGGCACACACAAAGCACTCTTAACGCAAAATGGTCGTTATGCTCAAATGTATCAGTTACAGCAAGCAAACCGACACCTACAACAGATTGAAGAAGACACCAAGCAACTCGAAGAAGCGGTGTGATTTTATGCCCGTGCCTTCTTTTTATTTAGTCGGCATGGGCATAATTGGTGTAACTTCAAAATTTAACCTGTTAGCTTCCAATTTCTTCATAATGTGAACTAATTTTCTATTTCTTACCTATTATTGACATAACCCCTCGCTATATCGCGCAAGGTCGTTGTAAAATCGTACGGTACTTAAGTCTACTGCCTGTGGCATTGGACTGAATTCCGCTTTCTAATTATGCACATTAATCTCATGACACAAGTCCATGGACAAAGATAAGTTTACTAACATCTATCGCTTGCCTGGTTCGATTCAAATTCGTATCGGTAAATGGCAAAAGACGTTCCGCGGCACCTCTGATTTAGTTTTACATCAGGCGCTAATGGAACGTAATAAGCAATTTAAGAAGCCAGACTTTTTACCTAAAGGCTGGTGTGTCACTCCTATTGATGAAAACGACATTACCATTACGCATCACGGTAAATATATCCAAACCGTTATGCGCACAATGCTGGACAGAAAGGTCTCATACAAGCGACTGTTCCTATCTCGAATGGCTCTCGAAGAAGGTGAAAAAGTGCTCCACAATTACAAGCTGGAGTGGGTAAGAAAACATAACCAGATCGCCAAAAAGTACAATCAAATTAAAAAGAAACAATATATGAACTTTGCAAGAGAAGAAGAGGAAACCCTCTACCCTTCGATTCCAAAGGGTGAGTTTGACAAAACATTATGGAACAAACTTGTCATATCATCGTTTGGCCCGCAGAAAAAGTACAAAAACCCGCACTTTGTCCGTAAAGCCGATTTCTAAATAAACACCCCTAAAGTGAGGGGTGTTTATTTATACGTTAACTCACCAGTCGTAAGTTAAACTTGCAATAACATTTTGTCGGTCGCCATACCAACAAAAGCCATCACATGTCGCTATGTACTTTTTATCCGCGATGTTTTTAGCTGCGACTTGTAGCTTGTAATCGCCGATTCGATAACTGACCGTCGCATCCATTAAGAAATAACTTGGTACTTTTAGTCTCTCTTCGTTGTCTCCGTATGACTCACCTGTATAGCGCGCGCCCAAGCCAACAGCAAAGCCATCAAGAGGTCCATCAAAGAAACGATATTGTGCCCAAGCTGATGATACGGTATTCGCCACTTGGGAAGGTGTTTTGCCAACCCATGCCTTATTGATGTCTTCTTTTATCTCTGCATCAACGTACGCAATGTTCCCGATCAATGTTAAGGATGGTGTCACATTAGCTACAGCTTCAAACTCAACGCCGTTATTTTCTATTTTTCCTATTTGCGTTAATTCACTCAAGTAGATACGAGCCAAGTTTTCTTTTGTTGCTCGATACGTTGCAATATTGAAATAACCATCAAATGAATCCGGTTGGTATTTCATACCGATTTCAAATTGATCACCGCTTTCAGGCTTCGCTGGCTTACCATTGCTGTCTTCTTGAATAATTGGATCAAAGTACTGAGAGTAACTAAAGTATGGCGTGAAGCCAGAATCAGAAATATAAGCCGTTCCCACGCTAAACGTCCACTCTCCATGATCGACTTTCGTGCGAGCCCCCGTGGTAACATTATGTACTTCATTACTTGTATCGTCGTAACGTGCGCCCAATAACATCGCCCATTTATCGTTGATCAGCATATGATCTTGAAAGTAGACGCCGAGCTGCTGATTATCGATTTTCGTTCTTTGTTTATCGGTTTCGCTCAATGGTTGTAGCGTATTCGGATCGAGTAACATTATGTTATCCGAATAAGTAGGATTAAATACATTAAACCTAGGATCGGGCAAAGCTCCCATTGGTGTGTTTAATAATGCATTACCATTAGCAACGATAGGGTCATTGGCAAAATCTTTACCATCGATACTGATCATTTGAAAATCTATGCCCAACATCAAGTTATGCTCAACACTTCGCCAATTTACTTGGTGCATCAAACGATTATCGATATTAAAAGCATCAGATGACCCATCTTCTGTTGAAGCACCCCGAAGTATGGTTTTGCGTTCATTTGATGGGTCCAAAACCGGCCCCAACGCAGGCACGTCAGCCGAGTAAACGTACGAATACATTTGTCTTAGCTTAACATCCATTTCGCTGTAACGAGCTGCTTGAACAAATGAAGTGGTATCATTAAATGCATGAGAAAACTCATAGCCTAAAGACACCTGCTCACGCTCAAACGTCTCCCAGTTAGGATTGCCTATCGCTAAACTATCACTGATCTTTCCATTTTTGTTTGGCGTTAACGTTCCTTCAACTGGCAAAAATTGCAGATAAGGATCTGAGTCGTCTTTTTGATAGCTCGTTAGAAAGGTAATTTCAGACGTCTCATTAAATTTGTACGTTATCGATGGAGAGAGAAGAATGCGCTCTGCTTCTACCCCACTAATTCTCGTCCCATTTTTTCTCGCTAACCCTTGAAAGCGGAAAGCTAGCTGCTCACTCACCTCAGAGTTTACGTCAAGAGAAAGTTGTTTACGGTCTTCAGAACCGTACTCCAAAGATACAAGTCCTGACCCCCCATCAAATTGAGGTCGCTTACTGACAACATTGATAACCCCACCTGGAGGGTTTTGCCCATAAAGAACAGACGTTGCACCACGTAAAACTTCAACCCTCTCTAACGCAAACGGATCTATTTGCCAACTATAGAAGCCAGAAGAATATAAACGGGTACCATCTTGATACAACCCACTGTTCGCTTGTTTAAAACCACGAATAATAAACCAATCTTGCTTGTTATCTTCGCCGAAATAATTAGTTTGAATGCTTGGTGTGTACTGTAGTGCGTCAGAAATGCTAATAGAGGCACGATCATCCATTTGCTCTCGCGTAACAACAGACACCGCTCTTGGAGTCTCATTGATAGCAATATCAGTTTTCGTCGCTGCCCGACTCTTCGCTCCGAGATAACTAAAATCTGGACCAACTGCACTGTCTTGCTGCTGTCCAATCACAACTATATTTTCATCTTCCTGAGCCAAGACATTTGGCGTTGATACAGCTAATACAACCGCCATCGACGTTGGTGTCAGCATAAACTGCCGAGTCATATTCTCTCCTTTTTATCGGTAGCCAAACCAACCCTTCATGACTTCAGCGACCGCTGAAAGAAAAGCGAGTTACGGCATCGCCAGTTGTTTCCGTAAAAGACAAACCAGAGGTTTTGCATAAAGCACTCGCATAGGTTACGAATGCCACTACGAGTGCTTATTTGTATAAGTACTTTCTTGGTTGAGGCTTAACTCATCTCTATAAACGGCGTAAACCCCACATTAAATACAAACCGCCAATGAGAGACGCCATAAGTCCTGTTGGTATTTCTTGCGGGTAAAGGACCTGTCGTCCCAACCAATCAGCCAACAACATCACCCCTGCCCCCAGTATCGCGGCGCATAACATGTGTTGTGACGCTTTGTTAAAACCAAATAAGCGAGCTAAATGCGGAGCCAACAACCCAACAAAGCTAATCGGGCCAACAACCAATGTCGCACTGACCGTGAGACAAGCAACTAAAAGAAGCAGTATTGCGCGTGAACGATCAACTCGAATTCCAAGTGCTTTAGAGGAAGCGGCACCGACAGGAAGAATATCTAGCCATCTTACGCAGAGAAAACTCAACCCTATAAAGACAAGCGCAGATAAAGACAATGGGAGTAACGTTTCAACCGAGACATAGTAGGTAGACCCAGACAACCAAGCCAATGCTTGATAACTTCTTGGGTCACCAGTGGCTAGAATAAAGCTCTGTATTGCATTCATCAGTGCGGTTATCGCAATACCAGTCAACAAAATACGCTCCGGCTGAAAGCCTGACTTACGGTTTAGCAGCACAATGACTAATACCGTCGCTAATGCGCCTACGAGCCCGCCTAGAGAAAGAGTGAAAATTGACGAACCAAACCCAGTAAACATCGCGATGATCAATCCCATCGCTGTCCCTGAACTGATACCGATCACTTCAGGACTTGCCATTGGGTTTCCACTTAGGCGTTGAATCATGGTTCCAGCAATCGCTAACATTGCCCCCGCAATTGCTGCTGCAAATAATCTAGGTGCGCGCCATTCCAAAAAAATCCAATTTTGGCTAGCAAATAAGTTTGTCCACCCTTCATTTTGCACAGCAACCGTGGCAAAAAGAACAACAGAAATTAACGTGCCGATCAACGCCAATGAGATCGCTTTAGGGTTTAGCTTGTAAACATGTTGACGGTGTCGAGTTAACACTGTTTGAGTATGGCCCTGCGTCTTTTGTGATAAACGAGGTAACAGCCATAACAGTAACGGAGCGCCCAATGCAGCCGTTGCTGCTCCCGTTGGTATAAAACTCGCCATTAGCCCTGGCAGTTGCTGAATAACCAAATCGGTTAAAGTCAATAACATGGCACCAATAAGCATTGATACCCAAAGCTTATGCTGGACTTTATTGATACCTATCAATCGAGTAATTGCTGGCGCCGCTAACCCGATGAAACCGATGATTCCTACGGCAGAAACCACCCAAGAAGTGATTAACACCGCAAGCCCAAGACAGACAAAACGCAACTTAGCTAGCGAGACACCTAAACTCTTGGCACCTTGCTCGGAGAGTTCCAACAGACTTAACGGCTTTGCAATCACAAATGCAACGACCGTAGCAAGTGCGATTCGAGGGGCAAGATACGAGAAATCTCCCCATCCACTCTGAACAAGCGAACCGGCTCCCCATATCATTAACCCATTCAGCTTTTCGGTATTCATCATCAGAATAACCGTACTTAATGATGCAAAGTACAGGTTTATCACTAACCCAGAAACGACGACAACCGTTGGAGATAACGCTCGTCGCCATGACAACAGCATCACCAACCCCATCGATATCACACCGCCGATGAGAGCAACCAAATTAGGCGCGATATCCAACATCCAAGGTGCGAATAGCGTAGCTAACATCAAAGCAAAACTTGAACCGCTCGCCACACCAAGTGTCGTGGGTGAAGCGAGAGGGTTACGCAGCACTTGCTGCATCAATACCCCAGCAACCGCTAATCCAGCACCAGATATAATCGTGGTGAAGACTCGAGGCCACCAGCTAAAGTGAAGTAAAACAGAATCGATAGATTGAAAGTTAGGCTCCCATAAACTGATTAGAGCCAACGAAAATGAGCTTACTTGGTACAATTGGAAAGCACCAATAGAAAAGGTAAATGCCGAAAGTAACACCACAAAGCTTAAAGGCATCGTTTTCATTGTGTTAACTCCTCGACCTTACTCGCCGTAACTAACTCTGCGAAACGGAGGGCTGAAGGCATAGAACCAAAACTCCAAACGGGCGCGACTTGCATGACCTTTTCACCAGATTGTTGAACAACATATTGCCAAAATGGGTCTTGAGAGAGCTGCTCCGCTCCACCATAAGGTAATGGCTCTACGATAACGATTTGAGCTTTTATGCCAGCTAACTTGTCGATGCCAACTAGGCTGAAGCCCCAGCTATTCGTCTTTTCATTCCATGCATTACTCAGCCCAATCTTTTCGATAGCCTGGGAGTAAAGACTATTTTGACCAAAAACACGTACGTGCTTTGTATCCATAAACTGAATCATTAGAAGTGGCGGCTGGCCTTTATTTATACGCTGTTTTAATAAAGACAAACGTTTTTCATATTGTTGGATAAGCGCCTCTGCTTCCGCCTCTCTTCCCAGCTCTTCACCAAACCTCCGAGTGAAACTGGTAAGTACCGACCAATCCGTAATCCCGCTTTCATATAAGTCAATGGTGGTAACCGGGGCGATATCAACTAAGCGATGCTTCATTGAGGAGAAGTACGGGGCAATAAAAATACGATCAGGTCTGAGCTCGTAAATGCGCTCTATATTGGGTTGAGTCCTTAACCCTACATCCTTTGTTTGAGGCGGTAACGGTGGTGACTTTACCCAAGCATCGTAATCTTGCCCTTGAGCAACGCCTACAGGTACGACCCCTAAAGCCAACATCGTTTCAGTTTGTGTCCAATCAACCGACATCACCCGAGGTGATGCGTCAGCTAGTGCTTGAAAAGAACTGACCAAAAGCGCACTAAGTGAGAGAGCGAAAGAGAAATGTTTAAGTCGAGTGTTTGTACTGCTCATTATTCCAACCTTTAGCTTGGCATCGCCACCGGATAACCCGCAGGGTGGTCAGAGATCATCATCTCTATCCCATATATGTCCCTCAGCTTAGGTTCAGTAAACACCTGTTCAACATTGCCTTGTGCAATCAAATCACCTTGATGTAATGCAACGATGTAGTCGCAAAATCGTGCAGCCAAGTTGATGTCGTGCAATACGATAATAACGCCCAAACCCAGTTCTTGACTGAGTTTAGAGATAAGCTTCAACATATCTACTTGATGGCTGATATCTAGCGCAGACAAAGGCTCATCAAGAAGCAAATACTCGGTTTTTTGGGCTAACAGCATAGCTAGCCACACACGTTGACGCTCTCCTCCAGATAACGTGTCCACTAAGCGATCTGCGTATTTTAGTGTGCCTGTCATCGCCATTGCTTCTTCAACAATGTCGTGATCTTTCTGACTCAAACGTCCAAGTAAACCATGCCATGGATAACGACCAAAACCGACTAAATCTCGACCTAAAATACTGTCGGTCACTGGAAGATGCTGAGGCAAGTAGGCAATGTGTTGGGCGAACTTTTTCGCTGAGAGATCGTTAATGCTCGTGCCATGCAAAACCACATCCCCTGCAGTATATGGCTGTTGCTGTGCCAGCAACTTTAACAATGTGGATTTTCCTGAGCCATTATGCCCAACAAGAGCGTATGTTTTTCCGGGTTCAAATGTCACATCAAACGCTTTAAGCAATGACTTGCCTTCAATCTCAAACTGGAGTGCTTTAGCTTCCAACATCCCTACTTCACCTAATAGCCATTTACGAATAACAGTTATTCAAAGCTCTCATTCGTTGATCACGTTTGCCGTTCTTATTCAACAGAACGATTAATAAGGGAGGTTTTATATAACAACAAAGATACAAATGCAAACCGTTGTCATTATCATTACATCAACAAAATCATTGAGAGAATTGCTAAGTGTTAGTGATGATTTGCTCGGCTGAACTTCATTAGTAAATTATCGGCAGGTCAACGAGAGCAGCGGTCTCACACTGCTCTCGAATAAATTTGAACGAATACTGCAGCGTATGAAGAAATGAAAAATGCCGCAGTGAATACATTAATGACGAGCGTCAGCGCCAAACTCTACTTCTTTATAGATATCGGCCAGCGACTTTTTACCTTGTTTGTCTTTGGCTGAACGCTTTTTCTTAGTTTGATAATGGTATTCTTGCTCCTGAAGTGCTTGTTCGTGCTCTTTTGCTGACTCAACAAACTCAGGATTTGCAAGTGCTTGTTGGCGTAAGCGGTTTACTCTTTCAAGGGTTTCCCACAACATACTTCACCTCCAAACTTATTACTGTATATAAAAACAGTATTGTTTAAATATTCCTCCTCGTCAACATTTCAACTCCTTTACTGATCTTCACATCAGCCCCAAGCCTGTATAGTGCTCGGGATATTTGTGGATGATTTGCTTTATATAACCTTGATGCTCTCGCAGAGCATTAACACATTCTCGAGATAACCATCCCTGATATACCCATTTTTCAAGCTCTAACAATGCGTATGGGATGGACCACGCTTGTCTATACGGATGGTGCGTTGTCATAAAATCAAAGGCATTCGCGACAGCCGTAATTTGCGCGGCGATTGGTATATCGTCACTGGTTAAACCATACGGATAACCAGTACCATTTAAGTTTTCGTACTGATAAGTAACCATCTGCAAAAACAAAGTCATACTCGGGTGAACCGGATTTCCGATACGGGCAACTATGTCATCCGCTGAATCGATACAACGCTCAATATGTTGAATCAATATCGCCTCTTGTTCTTGAGAGTAATTTGTTCGGCGGCTAGCAATTTCAACTGGCAGCTGACTATCACCGAGCGCATGGAACTGAGCAAAAATACCAATATCTTCGACCATTTCGTCATTCAGGTGATAACGATCCGCTAACTGCGTTGCGATGATTTGACTGTAGTACTTCATGCGTTTGGTATGCGCGTAATACTCAGGTGAATAGCCTGGCATCATACATTGCATTCGGTTCGCTAGCGTTTCTATCGCATTGACTACTTGAGTTTCTGATTCAACCGCAAATCGAATCATTTCGAAATAAGGTTTAAGACCATTCAGCGCTTCTAAACTAAACGCATCACGTTGAGTGGAGTTCAAAAATACAAAACCAGTAAAAGCTTTATTGTCATAACAAGGAATAGCAGCCGACGACTGATATCCGTGTTTGAGTAAAATTTGAACCCGAGGACAGTGATTAATATCATGAAGGTCTTCGACGATACGAGGAACCGCGTTTTTAGAGGCAATATTGAGGTGGTGGAGTTTACGGAATGCTGATTCGTGATGGGCTAAACACCAAGTGTCAAACTCACTTTCTGCAAATGATTTGAGCACATCTTGGTCTGGGTGATATTTTGCAAATGACACCCTATCAATACATGGCAAGTGCGCCTGCATCCTGCCTTTTAGCGTTTGCAGTTGCTCGTTAAGCAGTTTTGCAAACGGGTAAAAACTCCGGTGCGCCATGCTTCACCTCCACACCAAAGCAGAGAAACAAGAAAAGCTCATTGTGTTGCAAATTCAATGGTATTTTGAGCGGTTTTCTCCACTTAAATTATCGATATACCACAACTTAAGTGTACGAAATAAAAGCACATTTCTACCAATTTTTTCACCGGATATCTTACGGTAATTTGATCCAGATTAAAAAAGCCAACGAGCGAAACTCGTTGGCCTAACAATACTGATTGATTACGATGGATTCAGTAACTAGAAGTTGTTCAAAGAACGTTCTAAACAACTAGCCTAGAGCAGGAAGCACACCCAGCGTAATTAACACCTGAGCGAATACGATGCCAGTGCCAGCGATGCCCGTTATCACTAACGCACCTTGACCACCTGCGACGCGGTACTCCCCAGTAAAATCATCCGATTTACGAACCTTGATCACCATAACCAAAGGCAAAAAGATGGCTAAAATCGCTAAGGCAATCGCTGCATAGCCCAAAGCCATAATAAAGCCTTGAGGATAGAAAAGTGCGAAGCCTAGCGGTGGAGTAAACGTCACTAGTGCCGCAATCAAACGATTAGGCTTATCGTTACTTCCTTTGATGGTATCACCCAAAAATTCGAATAGACCCAAACTCACGCCAAGGAACGATGTCAACAATGCCAAGTCAGCAAACACACCAACAATGCTACCCAAATTTGATTGGTGTACTGTCTGAGATAGTTGACCAATCAGTGCGCTCAACCCTCCGTTCTCAACAAGCGTACTTTGGCTAACCACACCCAACGTCACGATTTGCCAAAAGATATAAATAACGAGTGGAATCGTCGAACCAATAATAACGGCTTTGCGTAAAGAAGAAGTGTCACCGTCTAAGTAATTCACAATTGCAGGTATACTTCCGTGGAAACCAAACGAAGTAAAGATCACCGGAATCGCCGCTACAACAAGGCCTTGTTCGATTGGCATACTTAACAAGTAAGATTCCGTAACGTTTGGAGCAAGAAAAGAAAGCACCGCAACCATCGCAATAAGCTTCATCGCGAACAGAACTCGGTTTACTTTATCGACCGTACCGGTACCCACTGTCACAACTAAAGTCACAATCAAGGTAAAGATTATCGTTGATGTAGGCCCTGAAATATCGAGGTCAAACCATTGTGCAAGGCGGTCTCCGAACTGAGCACCACCGCCAGCGATATACGCTGCACACAACGAGTAGAAAAGGAACAACATCGCAAAACTTGCCACCCACTTGCCTTTTTGACCTAGGATCTGTTTCGCCAAAGTATGAAGTGTAGCACTACTCTCCGCATGTTGATGAAGCTCAAGCATAAGCAAGGCAGTGAAAGCCATCAGAGCCCATAAGCCTAGCATGATGATAATAGAAGTTGAAAAACCAATGCCGGCAGAGGCAAGTGGAAGCGCTAGCATACCAGCGCCTATTGTAGTGCCCGCAATAATTAGCGTACTACCGAATACTTTAGAACGACTCATTGTATATTAATCTTTACACTTTATCAGAAATTATCAGTATTAGATCGGGCAACGGCGGACCGAAACCAACACCATATTTGTATTGCCGTCGATATTGTAGGATCTTTAGCAGAAGATCAAGCAAAGTGTAAGGATAAAAAACCACACATGTAAACTATAATTTACACCTCGCTGATATTTAACAATAACTGTGTGCATTCTTCCCTGTTCATGAACTTGGGAACAGGGTAATTCCAGTGCGCCTCTTTCAGAATTAAATCAACAAGCGCATCAGCCTCTTCACGTTGAATGAGCGCACTGGTTTGCTCAATATCAATAGTTGAAAACAAGGACTCCAGATTCGCCAAAAAATGCTGAGCACTTGCGTTACCTAACTGCCCCTCGGCCGTCAACTCATCGAGCTTTCTTAGTTGAGGCTCAATCTCTGATAATGAAAAGCGCAGCACAGGCAACAAGGCTAATCCGTTTGCCATACCATGAGGTATTCCATATCTCGCACCGAATGTGTGAGCAAAGGCATGAACATAACCCAAACTCGCTTTGGTAAATGCTAAACCCGCGTAATAGGATGCCATAGCCATTTTATGCCGAGCTTCGACATCATCCCCTTGCATCACAGCCCTAGGAAGATATTTAAAAATGAGTTTAATAGCGGCAACCGAATAAGCCATCGTTTCTTGAGTAGCGTTTTTCGATACATAGGCCTCAATAGCGTGGGTTAATGCATCAACGCCAGTATCAGCCGTGATCTTAGGAGGTAAACCAATCATTAAATTCGCATCTACAGCTGCCATTAGTGGCACCAACTTTGGATCCATTAAAGGGGTTTTAATGTGTGAGGAGGGATCTGACACGACCGCAGCGATAGTAACTTCACTTCCGGTTCCAGCCGTTGTTGGAATAGCAAAAAGCGGCGCTGGCATTCGCCATACCTTCAATAGTCCAGCTAATTTTTTTATTGGCCGTTTATTGGTAACTTTCGCAGCGATGACTTTTGCACAATCCATTGCAGAGCCGCCACCCAAAGCTAATATGCCCTCACAATGAAAACGATGATAAGCCTCTAGACCGCTCTCAACCTGATCATAGGTAGGATCGGGCTTAACTTGCGAGAATACATCTAACTGTAAATCGAGTTGTGCTGCTGCCTCAAGCACCTTATCTACAATACCGACTTGGACTAACCCTTCGTCGGTAACTAACAAGACGCGTTTAAATCCCAGCTCGGTCATCGATTCTAATAGCTCATTCATCGAACCAGGGCCGGAAAACAAGGTTGGTCTCGGCATAGGAAGGATAAGGGCTGCTATTTTTAACCCTGCGGTGTAACTCCGATATAAACGATGCTTCAACATACGAAATCCTTTTCATTTAGAGCTATCATTCTAGCTACTTTTACTACCTATGCTTACTTTGCAATCACACATTTTCAATAAACTTATCTCACTAAAAGGGCTAGCATCGCTGGGAAACCGTACCATTTTATTATCTTTCCTCAACGACATGAGCTACAGAGAAAATGTTTTCAACGACGCTCTATTGTCATGTAGTTAACAAGCTGCTTTCCCTATTACTCTGTTAGTTACAGAGCAAGCCTCGAAGAAGTCCTCTTATTTTTTGCCTTCAAAAGCAACAATATGAATTCTGTTAATCACACATCAATACCGTGTGTCTCTGGTTAAGCCCGAACACGATTTACAAAAATAAAAATAAGAATGCGTTACATCATGATTTATTGTCGTTTTCAAATAAGTCAACAAGAGCAACAATAATCTTTCAAAACTTATACTTAGTTCAAATATCTGACTCTTAACCATGAGCTTCAGGTGATATTATTATGCAACTAGGATTATTATCCCGCCCATAATCAAAACTATGTCTAAACGCCCACCTTTTTGGGGTCTATTCGCTGTCGTACCCAATTTTTCCTATCACCTTCTGATTTGGGTTTAGCGTGGGCTAATTAGCAATGTCGGTATAAACCATGAATCATTCTTGCCATTCCCATACGGACATGGGCTTTGAAGTCGATCTGAAACAAGCACTTATCTGGGTTGCTCGAGCACTCGACTATGTCGGTGTTGATGATACGCACCATAGCCATCGTGTCGCTTACATCGCTTACCAATGTGCTCGGGTCATGAACTGGGAACCAGAAAAAGCGGAGTTTTGCTACTTCGCAGGGATGATCCACGATTGTGGGGTCTCCGAAACACAAGAACATAAAATGTTACTTGAGGAGTTGGTGCCACAAGATGTAAAAACACATTGCTTAAGAGGATACCGAAGCCTCAAGCAGTGTCGTTTGTTGCGTCAGTTTGCTACACCTGTTCTTTACCACCATACACATTGGAGTGAATTAAAATATCTTGATTTACCGCCTTTTGAAAAAGAGGTCGCTGCCCTACTCTATTTAGCCGATCGTCTCGATTTTATGCGTTCCAAATACGTCATGAACTGCCACTGTGACATTGTCACACTTCATGAAGAGCTAATTGCAGAATGCATCATGGCAAACGCTGGAACTTTGTTTAATCCAGACATGGCTAAGGCAATGGTTAAGCTCGTTATGACCGACGCATTTTGGTTCGCGATGGAGTCTGAAAATATAGAAACCATCGGATTAAACTTTAAAAGCATTGATTGGCTTCAAAAACAGCTCACCATCCAAGATATGAATAGTTTGGGAATGTTTATCGCTCGAATTGTTGACGCAAAAAGCCCATTTACTTATCAACATTCGCAAAAAGTGGCGGAGTTATCTCGGTATCTAGCCATCAAGCTTGGGTTTTGTGAGCACGACCAAGAGATGTTATTTATTGCTGGGTTGGTGCATGATATCGGAAAGTTAAAAACACCAGATGAGATTCTTCATAAAGAAGGCTCTCTTAATAAACAAGAGTATACGCGTATTAAACGCCATACAATTGATACTCAGCTCGCATTACACAAAGTGTTTCCCAACGCTAAAATAGCGGAGTGGGCCTCTAATCATCACGAGCGTTTGGACGGTTCTGGCTATCCTTATCATAAAACAGGAGACGAACTCGATGTACCATCGCGTATTGTCGCGGTTGCCGATGTTTTTCAAGCTCTGTCTCAGGACCGGCCCTACCGAGGACGAATGGCTCAAGCACAAATCGCCGCGATTATGGGTGAGCAAGTCGCTAAACAAGAACTTTGTTCTGACGTCTATGCAGTGCTAGAGCGAAACATGACCGAGTGTTACGAGCTATCAACTAATGTTTAATCGATAAAGGGCGTATCTACGCCCTTTGCTGATTTTATGCTGGTTGCAAACCAATCATTTTGCAATATCAAGTACATTGTCTCGCACACCATTGATTCTGAACCAACCTGCAATACTGAAACGCTCAGCATTGGTCGGTAAAACCTCATGCGGGAATTGCTCAGATAAGAATAAAAGTAAGCGTCCCGATTGAGGAGGGATGGTTGCTATCTTATTATCATTTAGATCGTAAACCACCAATTCACCTGCATCCTTTTCCGTCCAAGATTCGTTCATGTAAAAAACGGTTGTCAATCGACGGTTTTCATTGCCCTTAAAACAATCTAGATGCTTTTGGTAGAAATCCCCTTCCTCGTACTTGGCAAAGTGAGCTTCATACTCAAAAAGCCCCAGAAACAAGTGACGGTTCACTTCTTGGCGTATTTCTTCCATCTTATCTAAGTAAGAAGTAACCGCGTGCCCCATATTGGGCGATAACCATTGAATTTTGTCACTTCGAATTGACTCAATACGAGTCACATCGTCATTACGACCAATACGCGCTTTTTTCCAGTTACTTGGAATGCAGTCTCGTAATTGAGCCACTTCTTGTTCAGAAAGAAAATCATCCCAGATGTAGTAGCCATGGGTTGCTAACGCATCGATCATTTTATCCATTATTGTCGTTCACTCATATTAGTTGGGCGGTCTATATAAAAAATCTTCAACCTCACAACAAATGCGATTTTTTGTCGAAACGACAACAAAATAAAAAGAGAGTAAAAATAGGTGATGACGAATATAAAAATGCCGCTCATATGAGCGGCAATATCTTTTATTATTGACGAGCTTCTAATCTGGTTGGATGAACTCGCAACGGACTAAGACGTTTAATAGTCGGGCGTTGTTTGTTTTTTAACTGGATATGACAAAGTTCCAGAATTAAGCCGAATGCCATCGCAAAATACACATAACCTTTGTTGATATGAATTTCGAAGCCTTCTGCCATCAATAAACCACCTAACAAAACGAGGAATAACAAAGCAAGTGTCTTAAAACCAGGGTAACACGACACCAGGTTATTGATTTTTTCTGCTGTCATGACCATCACGATAGCAGAAGAAACAATCGCTGCGACCATAAGTGGGACATCACTTGTCAAACCAACGGCGGTTATCACCGAGTCCATCGAGAATACAGCATCCACGGCAACAATCTGCAACAGAACTACCGCTAAACCAGTACGGGCGTGAGTTGAGTGAGCAGACTCGTTGTGATTTAACCAACTCCACAACTCTTTCAGGCTTTTAGCCAAGAGGAATGCACCACCCGCAATCATGATGACGTCTCTTCCGGTAAACGCTTGGTTCGCCAAAGAAAATAGCGGTTGAGTCAATTGCATGATCCAAGAGATTGAAAACACTAAACCAATACGAGCAATAACAGCAAGACCAATACCAAGGTTTCTTGCCAGTTTACGTTGGTGCAGCGGCAGTCTTTCACATAAGACAGAGATAAAAACGACGTTATCAACGCCTAAGACAACTTCAAGCGCAAACAAAGTGGCGAAAATAGCCCAAGCTTCTGGTTGCATAAAAAGTTCTAGCATGAGCATGTCTCCAATAATAAGAAGACATATGGTGAAGGGTTTTGTCGACTAAAGGGGTCGTCCATTAATTATTTATACCTTTGTTACTGAGGGAGCATGAGTAAATCACCAAACAATCAACAAAACAATATCTATTTTAATTAACAAGGAACAAGTTTAATTCGTGTACAAATCAATCAACTCCTCCAAATTGATTAAAATTACATAGAAGCTTTAGAATTGAATAAATGAAAGCATTAAAGTCCAACAAAAATAAGATAAATTTCTAGACTTATAAGCACCATCAATCCTTATGCAACCCATTAAATGCATTGAGCTCAAAGAGAAACAGGCGTATTTCCGAGATAAACAATAGTAAAAATTTGTTTCATGCTGATATACTGCCAAAAATCATAAGAAACCATGCTATTTATGGACTACATTGCTCTTTCGCGTATAAGCCTTAAACATCTAACTGTTTTACATATGTTGTTAACCACTCACAGCGTCACACTTGCGGCAGAACGCTTGTGTGTAACACCATCGAGCGTCAGTAAAACGCTCGGACAGTTGCGCGAAACGCTAAAGGATGACCTTTTTTACCGTGATGGCACTCGCTTAGTGCCGACAGCATTTGCGCTGCATATAGGCCCGTCAATCCATGGCATACTCTCCAGTATGAATGGGTTATTACATCAAGGCTCTTTTAATCCGGCTTACTATCAAGGTAGTTTTTCATTAGCAATGCGTGAAAGTTCGTTTGAGCTCTTTGCGCCAGTTCTACAGCACTTGTCCCAACAACTGAGCAATCACGCGCACTTGAATGTCCATGCGAAAGAAGAAATGAGCTTCGATGCATTAGCAAGAGGTCAAGTAGATTTTTTGTTGCTTCCTCACGATCTCAGCCAACCACCCACACAAAATAAAGACTTGGTCTGGAAAACCATTTTGAAAGACGAAATGGTTTGCTTAATGAGAGCATCGAACCCACTCGCTGAGCAACCCTTATCTGTTGAAAGTTACCTTTGTGCAAGACACATCGGTATTCATGATAAAGATCTGTCACAACCTTATTTTGAGCAAAATCTCACCCAAAGGCATTCAAAACGAAACTTGGCCATGCGTGTAGCCGACTTTGGTTCAGCTGCGGTGATGTGTCAGCACTCGGATTACTTGTTCACATGCTCCAAGCTTTGGGCAAGAGCGGCAATGCAAGCAAAAGGTTTGGTTGAGCAAGCTCTTCCATTCGATTACGGGCAAGTAGCCTACAGCCTCGTTTGGAACAAAGCGAGCTTAAACGATCCCGCTTTAAAATGGTTACAGCAACAATTACTCGACGCTTGCGCCATGTTAGATGCCTGTGATGCGTAAGCATAGATAAACAACGGTACTACGTGAGTACTGTCGGCACTGTGATAGGGTTACTCACGTAGCATCGAAGCTCTGATTTTAAGCGTTCGATATCATGATGAGAGCACATATCCCAAGTTAACGCCTCCCCCACTACTCCATGATGCTGAAAGGCATTTAAACGGATAAGCACCGATTCAGGAAGAGTACTCAAGTAACGTCCAATTGCTACGATTTCTATATCTAAATCACTTTTTTGGGGAATATGCAGTAAGCGGACCTCGTACAATTTTTCGTGTTCAACTAGGTATTGAAGGGTTTTAAATACACGATGATTATCACGCCCAGTTAGCCACTGATGCGTCTCCGTCTGCCACGCTTTCAAATCGATCATTGCGCCATCCAGAAAAGGTAGAATACGCTGCCAACCAGCAACCGCTAAAGAGCCGTTACTGTCGATGAAACAAGAGAGGTGCCGTAATTCAGGATCTTGTTTTATCCCTTTAAACAGCTCAATAATGAAAGGAAGTTGTAAGGTAGATTCCCCACCGGATACTGTAACACCACTGATGAAAAAGCGATGTTTGCGTATCAAATCGAGCATTGTTACTACAGAGTAGTCAGTAATTTTTGGATTAGATTGGTTCTGACATATCTCTATACAATGATCGCAGTGGGTGCACTCCTCTTTAAGCCAAACAACGTTGTTGTTTTCGTCGAACTTCAATGCGCCTGCTGAACATTCACTCACACACTCACCACAATGATTACAATGGTTTATCGTGTGAGGATTGTGGCAGTTCAAACACTGATAGTTACAACCCTGTAGAAAGATGACTAGACGATTTCCTGGCCCATCAACACAAGAGAAAGGAAGGATACGAGTGACTTTTGCCAAAAGGCTTCCACTTCGTCTAGACATCTTGTTCTTTCCTAAACCGAACTTATGCCTGCGTGTAAGTCGGTGTTACTTCATGACTCACCACACGTGGTGAGCGTTCTAAAATTTTGGTATTTTTTGCTGCTTCTGCACCTAGAAACGTCGTGTTGGTTCTCGAACCTTCTTCATCATATTTCGCGACGTCTGAAAGTTTGATCATGTAGCCTGTCACGCGAATTAAGTCATTTGAAGTGACATTCGCGGTAAACTCACGATAACCAGCATTTAGTGCCCCTTTACATAAATTGAACATCGCTTCTGGGTTAGATTTCACCGTTTCATCAATCGTCAAAATATCGCTGATACCCGCACGATAATGCTGATGATGCTTCGCCGTTGCTTGTACATAAGTGACAGGGTCTAGCTCTGCACCATAAGGCAGACGTACACCTGGCGTAACATCATGATCTAAGCTAATGCCGCCTTGTGCATGTAAGAGCGCTTTGCCATCTAAACCATATTTCACCGGGGTTGAGTCCACCAGTTTAGCCAGTGTTGCTGAAACATCATGAGCAAAAGTATTTGCTCGATCATTTTTTCCGTATCGCCCTATTTGCCCTTCTTTTTCAAATAGAAGGTTTACCGCTTCGGCCATGCCGTAAACGCCATACATTGGCGCGAAATAGGACTCTTTTATCAACCCTTCTTGCGTCAAAAAGCCTTGAAAGAAGTTCGATTTTTCATGCAAGTGCGTGCTTCTTGCGTTTATGAGCTCGACCATTAATCGATGGTAAGAAGGCAACGCATTTAAGAAGTCGTTACAGTCTGATGCTCGTTTTGCAACTTCTTTTAAATTCATTCGCACCAATGTGTTCGAGCCACCTGCTAATGGAAGCGAGTTGTAGCAACTTACAATACCAAAGCGTGAGCCGTTGTAGGCTTTCGCGTGCATTGGGTAATTGGCGATATGCGGTTTACTGCATTCACAAATGTTCTGTGTCGCTTGACGAAGTAAATCATCAGGTGTAACTGTCTCGTCGTACATAAAGGTGAGATTCGGTGCGATCTGCTTGAGCTCCGCATCTACTTTTAAAACAGTGCGACAAATAATGTTGTCTGTCGGTCCGACATTCACATGCATAAACGCATCTGGCAATGTGCGATCCAGCATGATCCAAAAATGTTTTAACTTTTTGTAAATCTGGCTCTCTGTTAGGTCGCCTATGTAAGGCAACAAGACATCATCTAACTGGCCTAAGTAAACCGGAATGTTCGTTACCGAAGGAACATGATGGTAAATGATGGTCAGCATGTTCAACGCATCATCGAAATCATCAGCCGGAGACAACTCTAAATAGTCTGAGCCTTGCGATAGAAATTTAGCGTAATCAGGCAACACATAGCGAGGTTTAAACGGTGCATGACCTTCAAACATATCGCAGATGATGCCTTCATCCATTGCTTGTCTCAGTGATGGAGATACGGTCATGTAAGGAATGCACGCTTCCGCTTCTAAAGCTAAAAAACTCGACTTCTGTTTTGGAGAAAGACGGACGTCGGTCGCGATATCTAGAAAACGTTGTTGTAGTTTAGAAAGGCTTGTCATCTAAGATATTCCTACAAAGTAACCACAAGCCCACAAGACAAAATACGAGCTCTACCCCTAAAGAGTAACGTGATTTTACTCCTGCTTGGCTGTTGCCACTAATGAAAATAAACAAAACGTCTATTTCCATTCTGGAAATAAGACAAAGCTAAATTAGCGCATTCCAACTTACTATATGGGAAAACCTAACTGCGTACCGAAGTCTGTCTTATTTATCGGTTTGCCGTCGACAACATCACGCCAGCACCAATAAATACTCCACCAGTCAAACGATTGAACAACTTCGCTCTTCCAGCGACAAACAACCAATCAGAGGCTTTTACCCCTAACAATGCATAAAATGTTAGCCAGCTAAGCTCAAAAACCACAAATGTAGACGCGAAAATCGCGTATTGAGCCAGTAGCGGTGCGGAAGGTTCAATGAATTGAGGAAACAAAGCGGTGAAAAAGACTATCGCTTTGGGGTTACTAGCGCCAACAATGAAACCACTAGTGAACGCGCTGAACGCTGTCGCGGAACTTTGAGTCGTTGCCGTTTTATTAAAATCTGTCTGAGATGAGCGCAACGCTTGAATACCTAACCAGATTAAATAAGCGGCACCACACCATTTGATAATATTAAAAACTAACTCAGATGAAGCAATGACAACTCCCAGCCCGGTAAATGAGAGCGTAAGGATGATCGTAATCGCAGACAAACTGCCAAGTGCAGTCATGAAAGCAATACGAAACCCACTACTCACTCCTTTACTTAAACACAACAGTGAGCTTGGTCCTGGTGAAGCTGTGAGCACGAGAATGGCAAGAGTGTAAAAAATCCATGTATCTATTTGCATTGGCATCCCTTCCAGCAAAATGAGGTTTATAGCCCATTGTGTATAGAACTATTTTATCGCCCGGTTTCTATCCATGAAGCCGAGGTCTTAATAACCATCTTGCATCTAAATAACTTAGAAAAAATTAATAGATAGTTATGCAAATAAAATACGATCTACATGCAAGGATGTAAAGCCTGTTGTATAAGCTTATCTATTTCTCTTAATCATAAAAAGGCTTAGGATCGATCTCTAACGATGAAGGCGCTATCGCTCTTTCAATTTTGTACGCACTCGTTTTTAAGTCCACCATCGTGACATCAATGTATCGTTTATACTTGCGGGAGTAGAAACATTTCACTTCTGGCTTTAATGCTTGAGATTCATTTGAAGACCAAACAATACCAACACGCCCATCGTTCAACTCAACAATGGAGCCTACGGGGTACATCCCAATGCAATTAATGAATTTGTAAACTAAGTCGGCGTCTAAATGAAATGGCGTTAGACTCAACAAGATTTTAAACGCTTCCGCAGAACTCATGCCTTTTTTGTAACAGCGATCAGCCGTTAGCGCATCGTAGATATCTACAATACAGCTCATACGGCCGTGAATTGGAATCTCATCCCCCTTCAAGCCTCTAGGATAACCATTGCCATCTAACTTCTCGTGGTGCATCAAACAAACATCACGGCTTACGTCACTAAGTCCTTTTACGTGAAGGATTATCTCACCTGCGAACACTTGATGTAGCTTCATATGTTCAAATTCTTCAGGCGTTAGCTTCGCTGGCTTGTGCAAGATCTTATCATCGACTTTAATTTTACCTACATCATGAATAATGCCACCTACAGCAAGCTGTTTTAGCGTTGGCTTATCCAAGCCCAAGTACTTACCGAATGACACTAAAAGACAAGCGACATTGACGGAGTGTTCCAATAAGTAAGAGTCTTTTTTTCGGAGTGCAGAGACACACTGCAACGCATCTGAGTCAATCAAAACACTTTCAATGACATCGTCAGCCCAAGCTTCTACTTCATCAACTTCAATGATTTTTCCTTCAAAAGTTTGATTCAATAGTTTCTGCGCCAAATCTTTTGCTTCGGCGATCAGCTTTTTGGCTCGCTTGTGTTGGATGTCTCTCGAACGATAAGTTCGTTGACCCCTCTTAAAATCTGAGTGTTTCTGCTCTCTCGTCTCTTTAGTGGCATCAGTTGATTCATCTACAGGCTTGAAGACACACTGCTGCGAAGATAATGTTTGATCTACCCAAACATACTTTACGCCACTTGTAGCAAGCTTCTTAATGCCTTCAGGGCTAGATATCCGCCCTGCATTGGCTAAATTGACGCGCTTGTTGTGCTCTATCGCGGTAACAAACATACCAACGCCGATATCAGCGAGCGCAATTTTGATTGAATTTTTCGGATCGTACTGCATATAAAGAAGGCTTACTCGATATTAACGTCCGCATTATAAGAGATTTGATTACTTGGCGTGATAATAAATTTGAATTGATTACAATTAATGAGCATCCTGTCAATTAATAATCGGTCGCGCTCATTAAGTCCTTTTTGTTATTATGGTTTTATCCAAGATAACATATATACAAATGACGTTAGAAAACAACACATTGATACCGACACAACTGAAAATAACTTTAGGATAATTATTCATAAATATTTATAGATTGCGGACGGCATCAATAACTGTATTTTATAAATGATTTTTACTGTTGACTATTTTTTATAAATGTCGATGATTAGCCGCCTAATCTTAGTATGTTATTAACCTAGTAGCGCATAAAATGATAGCCAAACAATTTGAACTGACACTTTTGTGATTGTAATGTACGCCAGCAGATCAACTCTATGTTATCAACCCCAACACTCATCTCTGATGCTAAAAGGCTCGAGGAGGAAATATCTTGACCACCATATTTGACCAACAAGTCTCAGATAGTGACCGAGAGTTCCTAAAAATCGTCGAAGAACGATTCATTCATATCTTCGATGTATTTAACGAAGGCCTCTTTTACATGGATGAGTTTGGCACCATGGTATTTTATAACAAGGGCTTTTATGAGCAGCTTGGTATCAACGCTGGTCGAATCAGCTTAGAGCAATGGTTAGACCTTGTTCACCCTCTCGATCGAGAAAGACTCTCCACTCGGGTCGATGCTCACATCATTACCAACAACACGAGGGTCACAACGACCTACCGCGTGCGTAAACCCAATGGACAGTACGTCTGGATTGAAGGCGTAGCCATGACCAAAGAAACAGAACATGGTCATTATATGGTTGGTAGCCACCGTGATATTTCTGAACGCAAGCTGATGGAAAGCTACATTCATCAAGTCGCATTTCATGACAATGCGTCAGGTATGGCTAATCGCGCCCATCTCTTGCTGGATATTGAAGATAGTGTGCGAGCCACCGATTCTTGTGCATCTATCTGTTACATTCAGATAGAAGAGATTAAATCTTACTTAAATCAATATGGCAGCGAGTTGGTCGATGGGTTAGTGGAAAAATTGCTACAAACTCTCAGTCACCTACCTTCTCCAAATAGTTCTGTATATCGCGTACATGATGATGACTTTGCGATTTTGATTCACGATGAATGCTCGGTAGAAACGCTGCAAAGTTATGCCGAAAGTTTAAAGGAAACCTACCACGAGGCAGTGATTGAAGAGGGCCAATACTTAGGAAGTAACATTAGTATTGGTTTGTATCCTTGCATAGATCCAAGTCACTCAGCAGAGGAAATATTACGTAAAGCAGCACGAACTTGTCAGTACGCAAGCGAGCAGAATAAAGACCGTGTTGCGGTTTACAGTGAGAAAACTCAGCATGCCGTAGACCGTTATTTCTTTATTGAACAAGGTCTAAAAAGTGCACTAGAAAAACAGACATTAAGCGTTAAGTTTCAGCCAATTATTGACGCCAAAAGCTCAAAAGTGGTGAGCTTCGAATCTCTGGTTCGCTGGCGTAGCAAAGAGTTTGGCGAAATTTACCCAGACGAATTCATCCCCGTCGCAGAGAACAAAGGTTTGATTGTCGAGCTCGGATATCAAGTCTTTGCCAAAGCGTGTGAATTTATCAAAAACTACCGTGAGCGTTACCAAAACCAAGTTCGCGTCAACGTGAATGTTTCTGTACTTCAGTTAATGAACAGTGAATTCCCTGCGCGAATTAAAGCCATGGCGGATGAGGTTGGTGTCGATCCTGAGTCTATTGTGTTGGAACTAACAGAAACGTTTATTTTGGATAATAATCAGACAGCCATTGCCCCTCTGAATACCCTCAGGGAACTAGGATTTGCACTCTCTCTGGATGACTTTGGATCTGGTTACAGTTCATTAAATAGCTTCTTCGACCTCCCGATGACACAAATCAAAATAGATAGGTCGATGGCGTGGAAAACACTAACCAACCGCTCTTCACAAGAATATCTGAAGTTTCTTATCACTATGTGCCAGGAAAATAATATTGAAGTAGTGATTGAGGGAATTGAAGACGCCAAAATGTGTGAATTTTTTACCGAAATGGGCGTCGATTATCTGCAAGGTTATTGGTTCTCTAAGCCACTTTCTGTTGCCAGTGCAAGCCGCTATTCGTTGAGTTAAGCATACTAGAGCAATATTCCGCACGGCCACGTTAAACATGCTGAACTATTCACTATAGATTTCAGACACTAACTGGCCGTGACGAAAACAAGCTTAATGTCCCCCGATTAACGTAGACGTTCAAACACCACACTCTGATCTAAATGTTCGTGATACTGAGTGTAATCTAAGCCCACATCAAAGATATATTGGGTCACCAGGTTTCTAACGCACTCTATTAATTGGCTTGCTTGCCATGGTTTTTCAAAGTAGCGGTCAATGCCTGCGGAGTTGATCGCATTAATCGTATCGGTGTGCGTCGCTTGCCCGGTAAGAAGCACTTTCCTCGTAAAGCCAAAACGACCGTCCTTTGATACATCGGTCAGCAGCTCTACTCCCGTTTTACCTGGCATCACATGATCGGAAATAATCAATGCGATCATCTCGCCTTCTGCATCAAATTCATCCATCAGTTCTAGAGCCTCACCTGCTGATTCGCAGTCTTCGACATTCAACCACTGATTTAACGGCTCTAAATCTTGTAGAACCGCGCTTAGTACCTCTCGTTGGTCATCAACGCAAATTACATTAAGCTTCTCCATGTTCACCCTCTACTGGTAACTTGATTCTAAAAATCGTTTTTTCACTGTCGCTCTTTACTACAATAGAACCGTTATATCCGGCGATAATGCGCTTCACAATCGACAGACCTAACCCTAAACCAAACGACAATCCCCCCTTTTTAGTGGTGAAGTTTGGCCGGAAAATTTTTCTACGTGTCGCTTCATCAATTTCTGGTCCGTTGTTAGCAATCGTGACCAAAATTTTACCCTTACTCTCCCGAGTATGTATTTCGATACCGGGTTTCTCCGTTTCACCAAGTGCATCGCACGCATTCTTTAATATATTTACCCAAACTTGGACGAGTTCGGTTTGAGAACCAATAAAAGCAGGTAAATCCGCAGGGCTAAAACGAACACTCACTCGTCTTAAGTCACTTTGCAATAGAGCCAAGGCGCGATTGATTGAATCATTGATGTTAATCGCTTCATCCAAGTCGATATCCGTGCGCCCCAATTGTTTTACGGATCGTACAATGCCAACGGTATGTTTAGAGGCAATGCGTAAGTCATGGAGATCTCGTCCCATTTGCCAGAAACGTATCGCTTCTTCTGGTCTTTTTAGCCAATGTTCCGAAAGGAAATTATTTGGAACGGCACGTGCAAGATCACGAGCAACCTCCTTGGTTAAACCGTAGTATTTTTCGAAGTGGCGCCCCCACTTTCTCGCTTCGCTAGAAGAGACTTTCTGCCCTTGCATTAAACCAAAATCAAAAAATTGACTCGCTTCCGGATGAACTTCTTCAAGCAGTTCCATGATAACTGTCTCTAGCCGTTCTGATTTACTGCTTACAACGCCTATCGCATTGTTCAACTCATGAGCAATACCCGCTGCAAGCTGCCCCAACGTTGTCATTTGCTCTGCGGTATGAAGCTTTTGTAGTGCTTTTTCTTTAGCCAATGCCTCTTGCATTGCGCGCCGTTGACGACGAGATAATTCGTTAACCATCACAGGCATAAATTGTGTCGTCAATGGTCCGTATGTCGCCTCTTCCACGGCAGGCGTATCACGCTGTATCCAAGCCAATTCAACATCTGTTTGAGCAATCACTGTCGAAGAGGCAGTCCACGTACCAGAAAAGAAACTATGTACGCCAATAAACGCACCTTGAGACGCAGAAAATACCTGAATCGGTTTCTTGTCATCTTCCGCGTAATAGCCCGCCAGTTCTCCCGACAGCACATAGTACAAGCGATCGTTGTAGCCAGCTTGCTCAATAAGCACCGACCCGGATAAAACCGTTAATCGGCGTTCAAGGTGATTAAAGTAGCGTTGTACTAACGCGTCTAACTTCGTTTCGTACATGGGTTATCCAATATGCCCAACAGTATGTAAAATCCACACCATCACAAAGCTGAGTAATACGCCAATCACGCCTAGCACGGCACCGATACGAGCCATTTGGCCGCTCTCGACATGCCCTGTTGCATGAGCTAACGCGTTTGGTGGCGTACTGATTGGTAACGACATACCGAGTGAAGCAGCAAATGTCACGACCAAGATCAGAGTAACTTCACCGCCGAGAGGCGTTAGCGAAGCCATAGAAGTACCCAGCGCAGCCATAATCGGCATCAGCAAGTTTGCGGTGGCTGTATGCGACATAAAGTTTGCCATTAACAAGCACAAGAAAGCCGCACCAAACAAGACAACATATGGCGAGAACTGATCAAACGGAATGCTGTGTACCACCAGCTTCGCAAGCCCGGTTTTATCTAGAGCAAGGCCCAGAGCAATACCGCCTGACACCAACCAAAGCACATCCCAAGAGATTTTCTTCAAGTCTTCTTTGTTGATGATGCCCGTCAATGAGAACACTGCCACCGGAATTAATGCTACTGTGTAAGAATTCATTCCATGTGCAGAACCCATCAACCAAAGAATAATCGTGCCGGCAAAGGTGACGTAAACCATTATTGCTTTGGGTGTTTTCAAAAACTTGCTTTTAATGTTCAGATCGATGGTGGTTTGTTCGGCTTTATACAAAAAGCCAATCAGAAACCAAGCTAACGCCATCATCACAATAACGAATGGCACACCAAATACCATCCATTCACCAAACGTAATTAAGTTGTCACCAACCAAATATTTTAGGGCGATGGCATTCGGTGGCGTGCCGATTGGAGTACCAATGCCACCAATGTTGGCTGCAACAGGAATACACAAGGCGAATGCAATTCGACCTGGGTCTTTAGGCCCGAAAACCGCTATCACAGGGGTTAAAATGGACAACATCATCGCTGTTGTTGCGGTGTTTGACATAAACATGGAAAAAACAGCGGTGATCAGCATCAACCCCAGCATAACGAACTTTGGTTTTTGTCCAAATGGTTTGAGTAACACTCGGGCTAAGTTGACATCTAACCTGTACTTTGTCGCCGCCATAGCCAAAAAGAAACCGCCGAGGAAGAGCATGATAATCGGACTAGCGAAGGTCGCCATTATCTCGTTGTATTGTAATGGCTCACCAAAATGTGGCTGCCCTTCTTGCAAACGAAAGAGCACAATACCTTTATTTGATACAAGCAATAGCTCTAGGACAATGATCACAACCGAAGTGGCGTAGATTGGAATTGGCTCGAATACCCAGCAAAGTGCGGCAAGCAAGAAGATTGCAATCACTCTTTGCTGGACGATAGTAATGCCATCAAATGGGAACGCAGAGAGAGGCATCAACCAAACAAGCAATGGTATCAATGTTGGAGCAACGTATTTGAGATAAGGGCGCATAGTACTACTTCTCTTCCTGAGATGGTTAGCCAGACACATTTGGCGTTTGGAACGCTATTACCCGCCGCAAAACCAAAACTTTCAGACTGTTTTTAAGCCTTCAGAGACGAAATGCGGTAATGGCGTTCCAGAGAAGATTATGTACACTGTTTTCAAACAAAACATTGGTGCGAGATCAATGAACTCGTTTTCACATTGGAAAACATTTTATATCTGTGTTCAAGCTCACTATTTAAGTTAAATATACTTTTCCATCATAAAGTTAGTTAAGGTTTCTCCCCTAACCTCAACATGTTGTCGAGACTTAACTGTGAAACCCATTTTCTCGTAAAAAGGTCGGGCGGTAATACTCACTTCAGAATACAGTCGTTTTATCCCCTGTACTTTCGCCTGTGAACAAAGAAAAGACATCAAATCACGACCTACACCTTGTCCTTGGTATTCATGATGGCAAAAGAAATGATCAATCAAGCCGTCACCTTGCAAATCACAATAGCCAACGACCTGCCCTTCTATCTCCGCGACGTAGGGTTGAATATCGTCCATTTTGCGTTGCCACACATCGAGGTCAAAATCTGATGGTGCCCAAGCGGAAACTTGTGATTCCGTATAATCACGACGATTAATGATTCGCACAGTATGGTAAAAGAGTGCCCACAGTGTTGGGGCATCCTCGGTGCGATAGCAGCGTATTGAGAGCATCAATTTCCTCATTCCTATTCAATAAATACTAAGCATTAACGCAAAGTGATACTAGTGAACTCATCATTTTCAATGCCAATCACTAAAGGCTTCCCAATCTGATCACTGTTCATCAATACGGTAGTATTCAGCTCACGGCTTGATCTGCGTATATTGCTTTTTCTTATGATATGAATATTCACAATATAATCGGAATACTCCTTTGTGATTCCGCCGGAAAATTCTACGTGCTCACTTTCATTGTCTCGGACAACATGAAATTTTCGATTGGCTTGAATATCAGTACTGATGGAGGAGTCGCCATAGCTCAGCACAACGGACGTTGGTTCGCTATCTTGATTGGCAAAACAGCCAAATGCGAACATGCTTAATGCGAGTATACTTTTTGATTTAAACATTAATTATTCTATTTCTAGTTATTTTTCTGCTATTTGCATGACCAAACAGCACTTGTTCTGTGAGCGCCTATTGTGCCATAGCTGAACGCTGACTCTAAACGCGCAAAAAGATGAGCGATGAAAATTCCGCCCAAAACAAGCAAATGTGAGACAATGTGAGGGTCCCAAACTCACTCAATCAGTGAAAACATACTGTAAACCTCTGTTTTTTAATGCTTTAAATTTATTTAGCCGTGTAAGGAATACATACAACCTCTTACTTTTTCATACGCAACTAGACGAATAGTTCGAGAAATACGGCATCGTCTATGCCACATGTTACAAATCGGCTTACCTTATTATTACGTATGAACTTGAATTATGGCACTAACTTCCCTCTCTCTTTTAATAAGGAGAGGATTTCAACAATCAGACTTGCCACGTTTTTATAGCTAAAATCAATAGAGCGTTACCAGCATCGGTTGGTCTAGGAGCAATAAATGAAAGACCCTCTCAACTTTACTCACCATGTAAAAATTTGGCTCATGTCAATCGCGGTTATGCTGGGTGGATGCACTCAAGGAGATTGGCGTACCGCTAGCAGAGAACCTGCGGGTATCGCACCCGATCCTTCCAATGTTAAGCATGCTGTGATTGAGTTTTACGCCGCAGACGCGTTTGGTTGGCGAGGCTGGTTTGCTGTTCATACATGGTTTGCAATAAAGCCTGAAAATGCGAACGAATATACAGTGTATGAAGTAGTCGGCTGGAGAGTGAATCGCGGACAACCCGCTCTATATCAGTACCAAACTGGGACGCCAGATCGATATTGGTATGGTGCAAAACCAGAAAAGATCCTCTCCATACAAGGTGAAAAGGCCCGCCAGCTTATCCCTAAAATACAAAGTGTTATTAACCAATACCCTTGGGCTGAAGAATATACGCTGTTTCCAGGGCCAAATAGCAATACATTTCCGGCTTGGGTGGGTAAACAAATTCCAGAATTAGAGCTGAGCTTGCCGTTTCGCGCAATTGGTAGTGGTTACGCCAGCGATTAACAGCAAAGGTTAGTCACTGGCTCGTTTTATGTTCAGCATAAAGCGCAATATCTATTGTGCGTCGTCACCCAACTCCGTTCTATTTCTTCCATTATGTTTCGCTTTATAAAGTGCATTATCGGCGTCTTTCATTACCGCTTCAATTGGTGTGTCATTGCCTTTCCAGTGAGAAACGCCCAACGAAACCGTGACTTTACCAACCACCTGGAAGTCATGTTGTTCCACGTTGTGTCTAATACGCTCTGCAACATCCATAGCGTGGTTTACGTCTGTTTTTTCCAAAAACATCATAAATTCTTCACCGCCAGAACGACACAGGTGATCATTAGAGCGAGCTTGGTCTTTCATTAACTGCGCAAACTCTCTAAGTAAATTGTCACCCACGTCATGGCCATAGTTATCGTTTACGCTCTTAAAGTGGTCAATATCTAGCGCCAAAACAGAGAACGCGGTATTTTCCTGCTTAAACAAACCAAGAACTTTATCTAATCCACGTCGATTCAATAATCCAGTCATCGAATCTGTTAATGTATCCAGTTGCAGCTTATCAATGGTTTTTGACACGATACCAAATGCTTTAAGAAAGCTAAGCTTCAAATGTGAGACCTCAAAATACCAAGACTTAACCAGTTTGAGATCATCGATAGATGATGAATGTTCTTCGACACCTCGCACAGCACCAGCTAACTGCCAAAGTGGTCTAGAAATAAGAAGGGACAAGAACCAAATTAGCAGCAAAGTTAATAAACCAATTGGAATCGACTTAAGGAAAACATTCCACATCTGTTCATCTAGCACAGATAACGTCATCGATTTCGGGCGCTGAGCAACAATTCCCCACCCTGATGACTTTACTGGTGCATAACCAGCAAGCATTTCGACGCCGCGAGAGTTAACAATTTCTTTGTTACCGCTCTGCCCCATCGTCACCGCTTTGATTGCCTCATTATCGTCGATTACTTCACCAACTCTCGATTGATCTGGGTGATAAATCAGAGTGTTACTCTCATCGACAACGTAAAGGAAAGAACCATCTTTGTATGCGTGCTGGCTGAGTAACTCTGCGAGAATATTTTCTTTTTCTAGATAAATAGTGCCGCCGATATAACCTAAATATTCATTAGATTGAGAAAATATAGGGTATGAGATGGTTAACAAGTAATTTCCAGCGGGCGATATAAATGGTTCAGTAACAACCGGTGCTTGAGCGTTTAAAGACTGGCGTTTTCTTTCACCCACTAACCTTACACCTTTCACCTGAAGTGTTTCAGGTGATACAGAAATAATAACCCCTTTTGCATTAACGACAACCACGGAGTTAAATGATTTGGTTTGCGTTCTTAATCTCTCAGCCTCTTTATCAAGAAGCTGAGCGTCATGCATCTTGTCTTTTAGCACGTTCGCACTGTATTTTAGCTGCGACATTGAGCTTTCTATGAAAGAGTCTGTCATTTCAGACATTTTTTGGGCGTAAACACGGTTTGATTCTAACGTGTTATTGATGATGAGATCCCTTTGAACACGATAAATCGAGTAGAATGCGTTGATCAAAGTGACAAGCACACTGAACACACATAGGGTGACAATAAGATTTCTAAGATTGAGTTTTTCTTTTCTTCTAAAAGACATTGCCAATGGCCAACTTTGAAGGCTTTCTATATGAATGAGCGTATAGGTTATATGAAATTGATTTGATTTTCAGGTAGTAAGTTGGGATCAATGTTAATATTTGCTCACATTAAAGAACACTTTATGAGCTAAAAAGAGAATTCAGTAGCACGATAAAGAAACCGTGCTACTTTCATATTTGGCGTTTAAGAGGGTTTTGTCTCTGTCATCGTTTTTAATATCTCCACAACTAGCTGATGATCATCTAACTGCGGTAAACCCGATACCGTCACAACCCCAACCAAACCAGACCCAGAAAGCCGAATTGGGAACGCGCCACCATGAGCACAGTACTCACGAGCATCGAGATGAGGCTGGTTTTCGAAATCACGTTGCTTTTGCTTGTTGTACAGAGAAAGATAGTAAGAGCTGTGGCCATACCTTAACACTGAGTTTCGCTTCCTACGGACCCAATCTACATGATCAGCGCAGGTTCCTGCCATCGCGTATTGAAATAGCGTTTGTCCAAAGCCGTAAACCTCAATAGCAACAGCCGCGCCGCGAGCTTCAGCCTCTTCTTTTAGAGCGAGGCCGATAGACCACGCAATATGGTGATTAAATTCGGCCAACTGAAGTTCATGCTCTTGCAGGGCCACGAGTTCAAGCGTCAAACTCATGGTTTCACCTGAATCGTTTTACCCGTTTTACTGCTTTCCAATGCCATCTCAATCAGAGCGATATTCTGTACTGCTTGAGCGGCAGGAACCGGGTTATCAGTGCCCAAACGAATGGCGTCTGCCACACCAACAAAGTAAGCTTGGTACGCGCCTCTCTCCGTTTTGATAGTTTGCGCACCGTCTTCGTCGTAACGGACGCCGTATAACGCCTCATCTTCTTCCGACCAAGCATCGTTTTCCGGCAAACGGCCTTCTTTTAAGTAGCCCTCTTGAGGATCTAATCCGAACTTTTCATATTTAGCTTCCGTACCCAATACTTTGTAGCGGAGATTCGGCTCTGGGCTATACAAGTTTGAATGCAAGTGCACAATATGCTCAGGGTAATGAAGTATCAAGTTGTAATAATCAATCGTTGTCGCACCCGGGCGCATCATTCGACATTGTGCGTCTATCGCATCTGGCAAGCCAAACAACACCAATGCTTGATCGAGAAGATGAGGAGCAAGGTCGAATAGAATACCACCACCATCTTGGGCTAGCTCTCGCCAGCGTTGACGAACTTCAGGGCGGTAACGGTCAAAGTGTGACTCGAATAGCTTTATATCACCTAACTTACCTTGTTCGATAAGAGATTTAACCGTGAGAAAATCTCCATCCCAACGTCTATTGTGAAAAACGCTCAGCACCAGACCTTTCTCTTCCGCCAAGGCGATAAGTTCATTACCGTCTTCTATACGAGTAACAAACGGTTTCTCGACGATGACGTGTTTCCCATTGTTCAACGCACGCTTTGCAAGTTCGTAATGTACGTCATTTGGCGCAGTAATGATTACGAGCTCTGCATCACTATCATCGAGTAAAGTATTCGCATCAGAAAACCACTTAGCATCTGGCCAATCATTTTGAACCGCCTCCTGTTGACGAGAGCTTATCGCGCTCAGCGTTAAATTTGGTAGCGCTTTAATGAAGGGTAAATGAAACGTTTTTGCTGAATATCCGTAACCAATCACAGCGGTTTTTACGGGATCGTAAGCCATTCTAAGATTCCTTATTTCGGTGACACAACAATACATTCAATATCATTGTGATCGAGGAGTTGTTGAAAATCTGATTGAGGGGGATGATCGGTAATAATGATGTCGATCTTTGACAAATCACATACGTGGTGGAAATTGTCGCTACCAATTTTTCGGGATTCACAAACGACGATGACCTGCTGAGCTTGAGCAATCATCGCTTGTTTCATTGTTGCTTCTAACAAACTATTTGTTGTCAGCCCTCGGGATGTCAATGCACACACGCCAATGAACGCTTTGTTCACGTGATACTGCTGCATTTGCTGCTCTGCTTGCGCCCCTAAAACTGCTCTGGCATAAGGGTCAAAGTGTCCGCCTAAGAAATAAACGTCCATTGTGTCGTTTGTCTCAGCAGCGGTCAGCACATCAATGCTGTTAGTAACGACGTTGAGCTTGTTTTCTCCACAACGCGCTTTTCCTGCATAGAGTGGGAGCAGAGATAAAATGGTGCTGGTATCAATAACAAGATGGTCGCGCTCATCCAACAACGCTGCGGCAGATTGAGCCAGTCGATGTTTAACGTCACTCACGGGTCGACTCGCGTATGCCTCGGTATGGGAAGAGATCGGCGCAAGCATGACACCACCTCGTATTCTTTGTAACCCAGGTTGCTGACTCAACTTAACTAAGTCTCGGCGAGCTGAATCTCGCGAGATACCAAAGTACTCACAAACTTCAGACAACGTTACTTTGTTTTGCTGCTCCAGCTTCGCTCTGAGCGCTACGAGTCTTTCTTCTTGTGTCATAACTTAAATTCACTTAAGTAGTTTTAAGTAAACTTGCCACAATGATAGAAAAATTACCAACAAAACCACTTACAACCAACTCAATTGACCAAAGGTTAACCAAAGATAAATGAGCAGCAAGGCAAACTTCCTAGAGCGGTACGTTCACTCAAGCCCACATAGTTAGGCGTATGAAGTTTATTTATACCCGTTTAAAACAACTGGCTCATCTAGCCCTAACTTCACCCTATTTATTTTAATAAGCGCTTTTGGTAGTGGAATAAACCCAGCATTTCGTACCTGTTGTGTATTGTTGTCGGTTGTAAGGAGTTCAAATAGCTTTGATTTTTTGATCTTCTGATTAGTGTCGAATTGTTTATTTATATAAACGTAATAGACCACGGAAAATGGATAGCGAAGAGAATAGATGCAATCTGTGCTCAAAGAGCATGAGTCATCGTTATGATGAACAGAGAGAGCCTTGTAGCTCGACCACTGTTCTGAGTATTTAAAATCGGAGTATCGCATATAAGCTTTGGCTGACAAGTCGTCGCTTAAAGCCCGTTTCAATCGGTCTTCATCAAGCATTTGAATCGATGATTGACAACCATTAGAGCTCACATCTGGGTTACTTAAACGCATCTCCCCGAAAGCATACGTATTTGCATCACAGCGTTTCAATTCACTAACGGAAACACTATCTACCGTACTCTTTTGACTATTGATTACGACAATAGCGTTTGCCATTAAAAACAAACGTGTAGGCCTGTGGCCTCTTTCTCGTTGAAATCGGGAGATGTTTTCATCTGACCATTTCTTAGATGTGATCGCAATAGAGGCTCCGTCATTTAGCATGTCGTTAAAACCACCAGACTGAGATGCAAGCGCTACATTTACACTTGGCTCATCTATCAATGTTTCTATCGTTTCTAGTATCTCTGGTTCGACAAAAATCGATGTTCGAGCCTCAGAGTCAGCAAATGCCAGCGGTGAAATCAAACATGAAGCTAGAGTAAAGAAAGGTAAGACTTTAATTTTCATAATTCAGCTCCAACTTCGAATTAGGTGTCAACTCGCTGTCCGAACTAAATATAGTCCACGCTTGTTCAGTACTTTCAGCTTTCGTGTTTACAACAGCAATTGTGCGCCTTTCCCGTTTTTTTAGTTGTACCGTCAATGCCGTATTCTGATAAAACTCTTGCTCTTCAATTCGATTGTCTTGAATGCCGTTTCTCACTAGCAATTCTCGTATAGCTGCCGTTCTTTTCTTTGCCAACGCTTTGTTGTATTCGAGTGACGCTTCAGGGCTTGTGTCTCCTATCAGTATGACTTGCGCATTTGGGTTACTCTGAAGCAATGCTTTCAACTCGCTTAGCGGCATATCATGAGATGACGTTACCTGATGCTCATCCATCGCAAAGAAAAAACTGATCAGGTGTGTCTGCGAGTCGTTGACCCAATTCGCACAGCCTTCACTGTCAACAACGACACCTTTTGGCGTATCTGCGCAGTTATCTCGTTGGTTTATCACGCCATCACTATCATTGTCTTTAAGGTCGTTGTACTGGTAAGTGGTCAACGTCGTATTCGGTGATTCAGCACAGCCTGCTAACATAAAAACTAGAAGACTCGTCACTGCGAATTTATCCATTATTGTTCTCCTTCCAGTTCTCTGGATACTCAACTCGCAACGCATAAGTCAGAATCCCCATCGAGTTGAATAAACGGTAAGTGGCAACCAAATGATCGTACTTTGTTCGGGTATAGTTCCGTCTCGCAACAAACGTTTCAACTTTGGCATCTAATACATCTAACAAACTGCGTCGCCCTACATTGAACTGCTGGATGTACCCTAATTCAGTTACTTTCGCCGCATCAACGTTGACTTTTAAAAACTCCATTTGCTGTTGAAGCAATGTATGTGCGTCCCATGCCAGCCTTACACCTTCATTCGCATCTAGTTCTGCATTTGCTCGAATAGCCCTCGCCTCCTCTACTCGCCAGGCAGATGACTCCACTCGGGAGTCTGTAGAAAAGCCGTTAAAAAGATCGTAGTTGACCGTCAGCATAACCTTTGCATCTTCGTTAATGCCTTCAATATTATCCACGTTGTCTGTTTTGTTGGCTGACAGCTCAAGCTTGAGCTCTGGGTAGTAATCCCCCTTTTCTCTTTTTACTTCATGTCGAGCCGCCTCTAAATCTTTCATCGCTGACTGTATGGATGGGTGCAACCTAACCGCTTGTTTGAGTGCTTCGTCAAGCTTATTCGGAAGCAACTCCTGCGGGTAAACAGGTTCAACTAAGTTTTGCGGCGCTCGACCAACCAAACGTACAAATCTTGTTCTAGCATCGGAAAGATTGTTTTGGGCGGCAATCAATGAGGACTGTGTTGTCGCGACACGCGAAGAAACCTGCGCTAAGTCGGAGTTGCTGGTTAAACCTTTTTCTTTTTTATCTAGAATGAAACGGTAGATCTCTTGGTGTTCACTTAGGTTTCTTTCTGTCAGTTTCATCAACTCTCGGGCATGTAAAACGTCCACATACGCTCTGACAGTATCTAATGCGACATTTTCCGCAGATGCCAATAAGCCCAAGCGTTCAGCTTCAGCCTCGTAAGATAAGCGATCAACGTCAGCACTTGTTTTAAATCCATCAAATAACAGTTGGGAGATTCTTACGCCCATCTCCGTTCTTTCTAATGTTCTATCTTCACTGTCGATGTAGTTTCCGTTGTTATATCGAGTACCTTCGTACCCTGCTGCTGCATACAAATTAACCTGAGGAAGAAATGAACCATTTATGGCATTTCGGTCTCGTACCATCGACTCATAGCGAGAATAGCGAGCAAGCAAACTTGGGGAGCTATCGAGAGATAACGTAACTGACTCTTCTAAAGTCAAAGCGTTTGGCGACGATGATACTGCAAACAAGACCAATAACGTTGATTTAAGCCGCATCTTATATCCTTATGTCTATCTTTCTCTGAGCGAATTCTCTTTCGCACGTAATATAGGTTTTAACCAATAATTCAGTACTGTTTTTTCTCCTGTAAGAATGTCTACCACAACCTGCATTCCCGGGATGATCGTAAACTTATCATCAACCTTGAAAGTAACGTTGGCACGGTAGTAGGCATTGCCCTCTTCATTTTGAAGTGCATCGGCGCTTACGTAGGTCACTTCTCCTTCTAGGCCTCCGTAAATGACAAAGTCATAGGCAGACAACTTTACCGTTGCCGGCAGGCCAGGCCTTATAAAGGCGATATTCTGAGGAGAAATTCTCGCTTCAACGATTAACGTGCTATTACGAGGGACTATTTCTAAAATAGGCTCACCCGGCTTAACCACACCTCCGATGGTTCTGACAAAAACATCTTTGATGGTTCCATCGACCGGAGAAAGTAACTGCGTTCGATTCAACTGATCCGCAATCGCCTGACGACTTTCATTGAGCTGCGCTAGTTGCGTCACAACTTCATTGAGCTGCCCTTGTGCCTCTGCCCTAAAAGCAAGCGCAGTACCACGATAATCCGCGATGGATTCAGAATACACAGCCCTTTGCTTTTGGGCAGCAGCTTGTGAACTCGCGATGTCTCCTTTGAGCTTTATAACGTCTCTATTCAGTTTTAATAATTCCACTTCAGCCACCGCGCCACTAGAAACCACCTCTCTCAGCATATCTCGCTCTTTCGAGACAATAACCAGACTGCTTTTTAGTGTTTGAATGGTATTCAAGGTATCTAGATAAGCTTGCGATTGTTGCTCAATTCGCAATTTAGCCTCCTCCAGCTCAGACTCCAGTTGGCTCAACCGCTCAAGATAGTTTGCTTTGGCATTCAGATAGGCAGAGTGGCCGGTCATCGAAATATCAAATGGCTGAGGCTCGATACTCACTTGTTGTTTCCAATCCAGTTGGAGGCTATTCACTTTTACCGTTTCTAATTCAATTTGAAGCCTCTGCTTTCTGGCGAGCAAAGATTCTACTTGTTCAGAGGTCTCCGAATAGGTCGACTTAAACCTTGTATCATCCAGAATGGCGATGGTTTGCCCCTTAGTGACGCTTTCACCAGGCATGACAAGTAACTCCTTTAGAATGCCTCCCTCTAAGCTCTGAATCGTCTGAACAGACAAAGTAGGAACAACTTTTCCTTCGCCGACAACCACTTCGTCTAACCTCGCCCACGAGGCCCAAATAATCACACTCAGCACTAACGCGGCAGACAACCAAATCAACGTTCTCGAACGGTTTGCTAAATGAGCATTACTCCAACGAACTGTGCTCATCATTGACCTCCTTCGCGTACAATTGATACTGCGCGTACTCTGTTCGTCTTCGCGTTAGACTGTTGTTTAGCAAAAATTTCTTGGGGCGATCCTTCCCTCAAAATTGCGCCTTTATCAAGCACAACAATTCGATCACAAAGCGATAATAAGGAATGTTTATGAGAGCTAATAATCATCGTCGTCGAGTGCGGCAACGATTTAAGAGCATTAAACAACGCATTCTCAGCAGGTTGGTCTAAGGAACTGGTTGGCTCGTCTAAAATTAATGCTGCTGGGTTTCGATAAAAAGCTCTTGAAATCGCTACAGCTTGCCTTTGCCCCCCCGACAAATAACGCCCTCCTTCTCCGACTTGCGTTTCTAGACCATGAGGAAGGCGACTCATGTACTGGTTCAAACCCGATAATTCTATCGCACGGCGTAAACGTTCTTGATCAATAACATGATGTCCTAATACTATGTTTTCCATAATGCTGCCGTATATAAGATGCGAATCTTGGCCAACCCAACCCGTTTTCTCTCTTATCAATTCGGCGGGCCAAAGCTGACTGTCAATGTCATCAAAATAAACGCTACCCTGTAAGGCACTGAGTTGATTGGTCATAATGGAAAGGAGTGTAGACTTTCCTGCTCCTGCACTACCAATAACGCCAACGCGTTCGCCTTGCTTGATAGTAAGATTAATATCTCTCAAACATGGCATATCAACATCTGGGTATTGGAAGCTCACGTTTTCTAAACGTATATTCCCTGTAAATTCGGCAGACGTGATGACCTGACTGCGTTGCGCCTCCTGAGGTAAAGACATGATAGAATTTAAGCCTTCAACCGCTGTTTTTGTCTGTTGATAGCGAAGTAACAGCATAGCTAACTGGTTAATCGCCCCTGCAGCACGACCGCTAAGCATGACAATAGCAATGAGCCCCCCCATGCTGAGCAATCCCTCAGAAATTCTGTACACGCCTGTTACAAGTAACATTACGGTAATTATCTGCTGGCTAGATTGAATGGAGTAAGCAACGATATTCGAATAGTTTCGCGATTGATTTTGCCAATCAGAAAGCATGGATACCGTTTGCTCCCAACGCTTTTGTGCTTCTCCCGTAGCGTTATTTTGCTTAATCTCTTTTAAAGAGGACAATGAATCAAACAAGTGAGCTTGTCGCTTCATGGATAGTGCAGCACTTTCCGTATGTGATTGTTCTATTTTTGCTTTTACCGCAAAGCCAAGGATCAGCAGGATAAACATGACGGCAATAGGTATGAACATCATTGCCCCACCTAGCCAACCTATTAAGACTAAAAATAATAACGTAAATGGGAGATCAACTAAGGTCACAAGAGATGCAGAAGTAAAAAAATCGCGAACACTATCAAAATCTTGTAGTTGTCGAGCGAATGCACCGACTGATGCAGGACGGTGTTCAAGTTTCATCCCCATAACTTTAGAAAAAAGTATCGAAGAAAGCTTGTTATCGATGTACTTACCCGCGGTATCAGTGACAACTCCCCTTGCTTTACGCAATAGCCAATCAAAAATAATGATGACGGAGACACCAGCGACCAAAACCCATAATGTACTGAAAGCTTGATTAGGCACTACACGATCGTAAACGTTCATAGTGAAAAGCGGAATAACTAGCGCTAGCGTATTGATAAGGAAAGAGGCAATCAAAAGATCTCGATACCACGGAGACATTTCTTTCACTACGGCGAAAAGCCAATGTTCATTATAATCCGCTTGAATAGAACTTATCCGTTTGTCCAGCTCTGGACGCATAGAAACTTGCCATGCTTGAGGCTGGAATTGATTATGCAGCTCCTCGCTCGTGACGTATTGCGTTTCACCTTGATCTTCATTAAATAACGTGACTTGATAATCGCTGTTATGTCGCTCAGATATAATAGCGGGTTGTAACGTCTTCCTATTGATTACCACCAATGGAAAGCTCAACATTGCGGTGGATTTTAAATCGATTAATGTGAGTTCAAGATCGGCTCGCTCAGCGGCTCTGATGAATAAGTCACTATCCAATCTACCCTCAACAAGAGGTAATCCAGAAAGCACCTTTTTTGTATGGTGTCTAACCTCAAAATAACGCATCAACCAAGTTAACGATTGCCCCCAAGGATCGTTAGTCAGCTCACTTGATGAGGATGAGTGATGCTTCATGACATACCACCTACTAGCAAGTTGTTGTCATCAATCATCTTCTGTAAGACATTTTCTTCGGCTACGCCAGTCGAGTCACCTTTGTAAAGCTGATCGAGAGTGACGCCCTGCATAAGAATCTGTTGTTTTGTCCCCGTCTCTTCTGGTTTTATGTGAAGCGTTACGCCATCATCATTCTCTGTTAAATCGAGCTTATTATCGACTTCTGTTATCGAGGTAGCGGTGATTATCGAGGCGATGTCAATTGTGTCATTATCATCACCAATAACGGATATTTGGAAATCGTTGATCACATCGTACGAGGGCTTTAACTCGTTACCGAGCCCTGAACTGTCAAACTGGAATACATCGCTGCCACTTCCTCCAATAAGCAAATCATTAGCATCTGTCGCATGTAATGTTTGGCCCCCTTCTTCCACTAAGGTAACATTGACTGTCTGAGCAGCACCTTCTGCGACTGTAGCACCCAGTGTTGCAATCGGTTTTATCGACAACGTAAAATCACTTGCACCGCTAAACCCGCCAACGATGGAAAGATCAGCGACATCCTCTTGATCAACAGTATAAATGCCGTTCAATCTTTCACCATGACTCAACTCTAGATCTGTTGGTAATCCGCGAATCTCCACACTTCCAAACTCTTCGGGTGCAGGATTGACTAAATTCATGCTCAACCCCAAAGGAATACTCCCAGACGCTTCAGACACAATAGACTGATAATCGGCCGTTAGTGTTGGCTCATCAGCTTCAGGGGTAACAACAATGGTTAGATCGGTAGTTTGCACATCTCCAAAATCGGTTTCGAGTGTCTCTGACACTATCGCTTGATCAAACGTTCTAACATTGAGAGCAACATCCATCGTTCCAAATGCATCCTTCGGAATGAACTCCAAACCTGACACTTCATTTGCTCGCACTAATACCGTCGCCACGGCATTGCCCGCGTCATCGAAGGTAAAGGATGAGAATTGAGTTCCAATACGAATCCTACCTAAGCCTTCCAATGCAGAGGGTTCAGAGCTTGCTTTGATCAACATCGACACTTCTATATATTCGTTGCTATTTGTTTCAAAACCGCTCGCTAAAAAGTCAATCGAAATGGAATCACCTTCATCTCCAGTGAACGTGTTAGAGGTTGTATTCAACGATACATCGTCGCCAATCGGTTTTACGCCGACGTTGAACTGAGAAGTGGTATAGTTATAGTCGTTTGATCCAGACTCTTGGGTAATAGCTTGCAGTGTTAGTGAAATATCCCCACTAAAATCTAGTGGCGGTAGAAAGTAAACCTTATCAAGTTGCGCTTGAGTTAGCTGCCACTCCTTGCTCTCACCATCCGTTGAACCGTTATCAGGGAGTAATTCGAACGTCCCATTATTGTCCCAAACCAACACGGCTCCGTCTGGCACTCCTGTCATGACCAAAGACATCGACTCAGAACCATCTTGATCGATTAATGATGCAGATAAGTTTCCTAAATAAATATAATTATCTTCATTACCAACTACGTCTTCTGTTTCCAGAACCGCTTTATCAACCACTGGGGCAATGGTAACGGTAACTTCTGTTGATTTAGTTTGAGTATCTTTCGCACTGTCAGTACTTAAACAACTTCCCGTGACTTCATCAGTAATGTTTGCGTCAACGGAAATAACAAGCTCTCCACTGTAGTTTTCAGGTGGGATTAACTGAATTTCGTTTAGACGCGTAACATCTGTCACTACCCATGTTCCATCACCGTTGTCAATGAGTAGGCTCGGGTCCACGGCAGTAAACCGCGCATTCTCGTCAGACACCGATAAAGAAACCCAATTGACACTTTCAAGGCCAGTCGCTGCGTCACCTTCTCCAGTAATGGACTGCATTGGTCCTTCACTATCGCCCAATACAAGAGCAAGATTCAGGTTGGTTATAGTATCTTCTTGAACCGTAACTTGGCTTGGTGCTATCGCAATATCATCGACAACAGGAGAGATTTGTACCGTAATGGTCTGAGCGGTTGTTTTCGAGTCACCATCGCATGGGGCCGTTTCTGTCACTTCTAAATTGAAAGTAATGCATCCAGCAAAGTCCTCATCCACGCCAGTAAGCGTCAAGGAAGACAATCCAGCGCTAGAAATTGAATAACCCAACAGATTGCCCGCATTATCATAAGCAGGTATCACACCTTCGCCAGTAAGCTCGACTCCTTCAGGTAAAGAATCTGCGGCGACAAAGAAGGAAACTAAGTTACCGTCACTACTCGCTACATCAGGGTTTAAAAACGCCCCAATTGAGACATCTTCACCTTCTTTACCTACAATATCCCCACTTTGAACGCTTCCTGGTTCACCAGGATCAGCACACTGGTCTCCATCTCCTTCATGGCCAGTAATTTGAATTTGGAACTGACCAGTGATGTATTGAGCATCCGTTCCATCTCGAACATACGCTAACACATTCACATCAAGTATCTCTGTGTTAGATGGGCTATAAATCGATGCGCTAGCAAGCAAATCTTGAGCGGTTTCCAACACGCTATCACTTGTGATTCCTTCCATTGGAATCAGCCAGTTCCCATCGGCATCTTGAGAAGCACCGTTCGGATGAGTAACAATGAGGTCTTGACCCTGCGGTATCTGTAAAACGATGTAATCGAGATACTCTGAACCATCAATATCCGCTTCTGTAAATGTAATGCCTCCACTCACGTCGACAGCAGACCCATCGGTACTTGTGAATACTTCAGTCGCACCTTCTAAACGTGTTTTGTCAATATCTTCATTACCAATATCCACTTTGCCAGAAACCACGACGCTCAAAGAGCCATTGATTGCCTTTACATCAGTCTCCATCGTCGGAGACGTGTCTGTCACTTCGTACTGAACTTCCAGGCTAAATGTCCCACTTAGGTCTTCATTAGCTTTTACAGTGATTCGTCCACTGTTTAACAACTCAGATAATGTTGCCGAGCTACCATCAAGTAGTTCATTGAGTTCTAACGGTAAGTTACTTTCCTCTACTGCATTACCATCAAAGTAAAGTGTTAAGCCATCTGGAATGGATACAATGGTGTATCCTGTCAAGGACTCACTAGAATCTATATCTTGATTAACGACAGGCTCAAGATTTAGTGTGATGAAATTGTCCTCAATACCATTGCTTTGTAATTCTTGGCCGTCAGTTTGATCAACAATAGGTGATATTTCCATTTCCACTTTAAGAGGGGTTTCAGCAGAATCACCATCCGGCTCTGTTGAAACGACGATAACATCCATGCTCAGTGTTCCACTAAAATCTTGCTCTGTTTTGAGGTAAGTGTTTTCAAGAACAGCGTTTGAGACCTGATAAACTGGCCCCGTTATCAGGTCCACGTAAGCAATTGGAAGAACAATAGGGTCACCATTTACATCTGTCAGTTGTGTTCCCAAAGGGATGTTCTGAAGCAAGATATTAATTTCTTCTGATAGATCGTCGTCTGATGTCTGGATGATAAAATCCAGTTGTATCAGGTTATCTTCGTCTAACGTAGAGAGATTACTAATTACTTTAGTCGCTTGATCATATTGCCAATTCCCCTGTCCACCATCTAGGACAATTGGTTCATCGACCACGCCTTTTAGCTTAATGTCAATGGTTGCAGATTGGCTCTCGGCGGTTTCATTAAGAGGTGCTAAGCCATCAATAGTCGACTCTGTTGAAATGGCGGTTACTTGAAGGGATAGAGATTCAGTAAATGAGCTGATATCCGATTTTGGTTGAAGTAACGCCTCCGAATTGGCTAGAGCATTGGAGGTCACTAGGTAGGTATTAATACCGATAAGCGTAATCCCAGCTCCGACAGGCAATGTCCAACCATCTTGAACTTCTATGCGATAAGACAGAGACTCCGAGCTATCTGTGTCAGTGAGCCGCCCTAAGATGTACTCTTTTAAGTCAATCGCTTGGTCTTCAAGCCCCTGAATGTTTTTAACGGTCAGCGTAGGCACATCGGCATCTGGAGATATATCGATAACAACTTGCTCAGTAATCTCCGCTGTTTTATCTTGCTCATCGGCAAACACACTACCCGACTCAGTCGTTACTGCCGTTACATCAAAAGTAAATCTTCCGGCTAAGTTTTCGTTAGATGTGATTTCAATTTGATCTAACTCGGATTGGCTATACGCTTTCCCTTCCTCAATAGCACTTCCGTTAAGTGTTAATATAAGTCCATCTGGAATATTCGAAATTTGGTAGTGGAGCGTTTCAGAACCGTCTTGGTCAAACTTTTCAGCGACAATATTGAGTGAAAGTGATTCAGCGGAATCTTCAACACTTTGATAAGAAAAGTCCGAATCATTAGACCACTCTGGCAAATCTGCAACCGGTAAAACGTTAACATTTAACGTATTATTGCCTTGTAATACAAAACCATCCGGTTCGACATCAGATACGATTAATGCAGACACTGCTAACGAAACTTTGATAGTGTTGCCCGACAGGTTTAGTGCTGGTTGATAAGTGAGATCACCATTTGGAACAGTGAATATACCCACCCCCATTAGCTCTGTACCAGAAAGACTAATAAATCCGTCATTATCATCATCTTCAAGGCGCGCTCCGTCTAAAAACAGAGCCCCTCCTTGTAGAGATTCAACAGAGATCCTTATCGCTTCAACACGCTCATTATTCTCCGTATCCCCAGGAGAAACTCTAATCGGTAACGCGACTGGCGTAGGGTCTCCACTGTTATTCGCGCCATTATCTTCTAACGTATCTACATTAACGGTTCGAATAAAGCCCCTGGCATCATCAAGAATTAATTGAGCTTCACTGCTTGCTTGGTCACCGTCTGCATCCGTCACAGTTATCGTTAGATCATCAAGCAAACCACCTACAGGCGTATTAACAATAAGCTCGGTAGTTAGCGTAAATGTCCCATCTTGAGCAATAGTCAGCGTTCCATATTTTAAGTTACCATCACTACTATTGATTAAATCGATGGTCCAAGCATCATTGCTAAATACCGAACTCGCCGTATCGTATGTTTCACCTGCATAGGTCAAACTTGAAATCAACGTGCCATCTGAACTGATTAAGTCGGCATTATTGCTAAACCAGTTTCCCGAAAACTCATCCCCCTCGGTAAGTTCAATTTCTATTGGTGAGCTTGTGTCTTCAGGGATATCATCCACTACACTAACGGTATATGTCTCAGCTTCAGACTGGTCGCCATCCTTATCAACGGCATAAATTGAAAAACTGAGTTCTAATGTGTTCTCGTCCGCTGGAACACCGTCAGGTTCATCGTGTTCAAGTGCACGGTATAGATCAAACTCGACAGTCCCATCGGTATTAAATCTAATTCTAAAGACGTCTTGCTCGCTTTCATCTCTTGCATATAACCAACCATTCGAGTCCGGTGAATCAAGCGAAACCAAGCTACCACTACTTGTTTTATAGCCGAGCGCATTGAACATATCGATATTCACGCTCACACTGGCGATAGAGTCTGAACCTTGTAATAGCGTAATGGATGGTGACGAGCCCTCGATGCCAGAATCAAGCGAATCATCATTCAACCCGCTTTCATTGACTGTGATTCCCTCTGTAATTACTAGTTCCGGAAACAAGCCATCATAGACCAGTATGTTGGACTCCGTAGAGATCTCGCTTCCATCAGAATCTCTCGCCACGATGGGCATAGAGATCGACAATTGCGTCCCATCACCTAAAACATGGTCAAGCGAGTGATAAAGCTCTACAGTTATATTAACGGTAGACGTATCATTTGATGGCAAAGAGAAGTCACTAGGTAACGTGACCCTAAATACAACGTCTCCAGTGTCTGAAATTGCGTCAAAGCTTCCATCATTGTTATCGTACCAAGTGACAGCCTCTCCGTTATAAGTAACAGCATCACCAAGTGTAGTTTTGACAGTATCTCCATCATTTATGTCAACACCCAGATACACAATCGGATCGAATGATGACGTAACTATCACATCCGTATTCGCTATGGCTGAAACCCCATCAGGAGCAATGTTTGTATCGACAGGTGTTTCGGTTAACTCGACATTGCCACTATTGATTAGCGCTTGTCCATTGTCGTTATCTATAACATTAATGTCTAAAACGACCGACGTGTTATCTTGGTCTGAGTCGATTGCAGTAACAACGAGAGGTACGTTTGGATCAGTATTTTCTTGTTGGTCGAGAGCCTGAAAAAGCTCAAAGGAGTAGGTAATGTCGCTATTTGCATCAATAGGTAATGAAGCATTAAGGGTAGCTTGAAAGATGGGAATCTGAGTTTGCCCATCTTCGTCAAGAATATAACCATCAAGTGTTTTGCCATCCGCAGAGACTTGATAAAGCACAACTTGTTCACCACTCGTCAACAAGGGTTGTTCAGAGACGATGAACGACAAAGATTCGAGGTAATCACTGCCAACCTCAACTTGAAAATTCCCTGAGCTCAACACACTTCCATTTGCGAGATCAGATTCTTTTACTTCTACCCCATTCAAATTATTTAAAGTTGGGTCTGCGCCATCCTTTAGAACATAGTCAATTTCATTCTCTACAAGCGGTGTGGCATCTAAATCTACGCCACCAATGGTCAACGGGAAAGTGACCGTATCACTGCTATTGAATTGATCGATAGGGTGCTCAAGAGTAAGTGAAATTGAAGCTAATACATCGTTACCCGACTCAACGCCACTCAATGTTAACGTAAATACAGTGACACCATTCGCAAATGCTGTAATTTGCTTTCCACTGGAACTTAACGTGTAGCTAAGCTCATTATCAGAGACTGAGCTTGTAAGCCCTAATGCTTCTAACTTAGTAATAGATGACCCACCGAAATACAAACTACTCGGATCCGGATTGTCAGATCCCGCGACAATATTGACAGTTCCTTCAAAGTTCAATATCGGGCCATCCAAAGGGACTTCTGTTACGTCTATAGTCGCATTGCCTACGTAACCTGCTTGTCCATCAGTAATGTCAATGGTCGCGTTAGCCAAGCCATAGTCTTGGGAGTCATCTGCAGCTAAATAGCTGAAAGAAACACTTTGCTCGACCGAATGATCTAGGTTTCGACCTGCATCAAACTGCCAAGAGCCATCAGAAAATACGGTTAATTCGCCTTTTTCTAAACTAAAACTTACGGATCCCCCCTCTAGAATTGACTTCTGCTCCCCGCCAGCCTCTACAAATTTCACATAAAGTGTTCCATCAAGATCAATATCATTTTCAAGTAGATTGCCCGTAATTGTTTGATCTTCTAAGACTGAGTATGTGTCATCTCTAATCACCGGATCAGAGTCATAAATAGTAATCGTTAACGGTGCCACAACCGTCTCTTGTGTACCATCAGCATCACTTTGAGTGCTTTCAACCAATACGTTAGTCACCAGCTCATCTTGACCTACACCATGATCAATCGCTTCATAAAAAGTAATTTGAACCGTACCATCATCATTGACTTCTGCTGAGAAAACTAATCGGTCGTCAGTCGATGTTCCTTGTAAGCTCAACCCATCTTCTGCAACAACAACGTTAATAGATTGACCGACCGATGTAAGCGCGCTCAAACTTGGCTGCTCTGCATGCAGTGCTGGCACACCATTTTCTATGTTGATGGCTGCCGAGCTGCTTTGCTCACCAAAAAATCCAACGATGTTTTCAGAAAATACCGTTGAACCGGGTAGCACTATTGTCGGCATGGTATCTACCGCGTGGTTGCCGGCGGTATCCAACACTTCTGCTTCAATGGTCCACGTGTTGTTTAGATTGAGAGTGTTTACGTCAATTCCGGTTACTGTCCACGAACCTGATGCATCAACAAGGCCAGTAAAATTCAGCGTGCTGTCTCCGTCACTTACCCGAATCGTCACTGCCAGACCTTGCTCTACACCACTGGTTGTCCCTCTCATTTCCGTGACTATACCCTCACGGAAATCATCAATGGCAAGACCACCGCTAATATAAAAATCCGTATCGATATCAATGGTGGGAGCAGTGGCATCTATGGTCGTAGCCTCATCCATCGCTTTCGCTTGGTTGCCCGCCACATCATTCACGGAGGCAGATACGGTTAACGCCCCATCGGCTAACGTGGATAAGTTCGCCCCTTCGACTTGCCACATACCATCAACGACAACGGCATTGAACGAGAGCATCACCCCCAAGCTGTCTTGAACCGTGACAGAAACCGTCTGACCATTTTCAACATCACTGACTTGCCCTGACAAAGTGACAGATTGGCGCTCTTCAATGTTTAAATAGCCGTCTCCGCCATCGTCAACGTCCACCGTCACACTTGCGAGCGTATCTTTGATGATGGTGTTTTCACTGGTTGCAGGGTTGCCCGCTATATCTATACTCTCAGCAACAACGGTCAGCGTACCTTCAGACAATCCAGAAAGGTCAACGTCGTCCAGAGACCAACTTCCACCAGTCACCACCGTTTCTAAGTTTATGACCGCTCCTAACGAGTCGGTTACCGTAACTTGGATACGCTGGCCATCTTCAATGTTTTCAATCGTCCCTTCGAGGCGAGTAGTCGCGATTTCGTACTGATTTAAATACTCATCCCCTCCACCATCAAAATTGACGTTCACCGTTGCAAGCGTATCTTTAATGGTCGTATCGACGGCGTTCAGGTTATTGCCATAAATGTCAGAAACCACAGAAGTCACCGTAAGCGGCCCTTCAGCAAGAGAAGACAGATCAACGCCTGATAGGGTATACGCCTCATTCTCTACGGTCGTTGTAACAGTAATGGAATTATTGAGGCTGTCGGTAATGGTGATAGTAACAAGCCACTCATCGCTTATCTTGAGTGCGTCACCTTGAATCGTGACACTAGGAACTTCAAACTGGTTTTCGTATCCATCGCCGCCATCAAGAATATCCACCGTTAATATAGCATCGGGATTCAACCGCTCAGGAGCCTGAGTCTCAGAAGTTGGGTTCTCTCTTTCTTGCACTGCTGGCCTAGTAACATAGCCATTAGAAACGAGTTGTTCAGGTAAAACAGCGCGAATATAGGCAACAAAACTTAACCCACCAGAAGACTCACTAAAATCTCGAACGCTCTGATTAAAAGTGGATTCAATACCGTTTTGAGATGCAATTAAAAGATCATTCGAACTCGATTCATCCTCACTTGTTGTATCTTCATTAAATGCAATATCGAGAATGTCAGTATTAAGAACAACCACCTCTACTTCTGGAACTAATTGTTCGTTGGGCAACATTTGGATCCAAGAACCGTCACTTAAAACCGCCCAAAGAACATTACCGATTTGAATGTAGAGTATTGGCTGCATAATTCGCCCCATATGAAACAACGAACTTTAAGTATGGTCGACGAATATGACTGTTCAAATGAAACTAGAAAAAACATGGCCCTAAATGGCTCTAATGAGATATTGAACCAAAAACATACCTCATGTATGCGAGAAAGAGCCATTGGGGTAAACTACTTCTGGCGTAATCCATCCACTGGAAATTGATTGAAATTCCCCTTGCTACAATCGGGCTCATATCCAAATGGAGCAGGGAAAGGAATCGTATCGCAGCTTGTTGAAACGGAAGATTCAAACTTTACTCTCTTTCCTATCATGATAGGAAATAACCATGTGGCATTATTTCTTAAATCAAACTCCTCTTTAGGGTCATCAATCAAATTGTATATTTCAGGGATCTGTAATGGGCGCCCTTTCTCCGGCATGATATCTTGATCAATAAAGTGCATCTTGTAATTTTCCCACTTATAAGCGTAGGTTTCAGATCCATTGTTAACGATGAAACCATCTCGATTAGACTTTTCACTATCTCCCTTTAAAAAGGCCCACTGATCAATACTATCTATTGTTCTATCGCTTGGTAATTTGTATCCACCGACATGAGAAAGTGAGGCAAATAGATCCACAACATGGATAATTTCATCACTCACTCTGCCCGGTTTGATGTGGTTAGGCCAAGAGGCAATAAATGGTGTTCGGAGAGAGCCTTCAAGAGCCGTAAAGTACGCACCACGCCATGGTCCGCTAGAGCCTTGGTATGGCATATGCCACTCTGGACCGTTGTCAGAAAACCAAATCACTAGTGTATTGTCTTTAATTCCTGCTTTTTCTATTGCACCAATAACTTGCCCAGCTCGAAAATCTATCTCAGCTAACACATCTGAGTAATTTCCTTTGCCTGTTTTACCAATAAAATCAGGATGAGGTAGCGTCGGTAAATGTGGTTGAGTAAAAGTAATTACAGAGAAAAATGGCTTATTCTCTTTCACATTTCGATTTATAAAATCTGTGGCATGTTCAACTAGCTCACTGTCAATCGTTCTACGTGAGTCCAAATTATATTCTTTGACCCCTTTAGGATCCTGCCCTGCTCTAGCTGAAAGGATTTGAGGTTTAGGTAATATAGCTTTATAACCGGGTTGAGAGCTATATTCTGACTCATCCGTCGTATTTGCAATGCCATACCATTCATCAAAGCCTTGATCCGTTGGAAAGCGCCCTTTTTGGTCTCCCAAATGCCATTTCCCGTAAAGGCTCGTGTTATATCCTTGTTCCTTAAACTTCTCTGCAATGGTTATCTCCCAGTTCACCATACCGTAAGGCACTCCCCAAACAACCTTATCTGTCCCAGATCTAAGCGCTCGCCTCCCCGTCATGAATGAGGAGCGAGTTGGCGTGCATTGCGGTTCCACATTAAAATTAGTAAGGCGTACACCTTCTCTAGCAAGTTGATCTAAGTTTTTAGTTTCAACACCTCTGGTACTCCCATAGGAACTTAGTTCCCCCCACCCAAGGTTATCAACCAACATTACCACGACATTTGGTGTCTCTTCCGCAACCACTTCTAACGGGATACATAGAAACAGGATAGTTGCTAGTTTATTTTTCATAGTGTCGCCTTTCATTGAAATTCAATCCTGTAAGTGCGTCTTATCACACTTAAAACACACTAAAGTCTAGTCCATGTTAGTTAACATTTTTGAAAAACAGGGATTACTTGGAAGCAACAAAAAACCTCTACTATATTCAACTGACTACATTGTCTCATTTGGTGTCATCTCACTCGACTTCGCCATGATGAACACAATTAGTAACGTTATATAACGATAATGGATTCATTTATCGCGGAGGATTTTCATGCGAAACTCGATTAAAAAGGTAATGGCATTGGTCGGTACATTAGCTGCGTCCACAGCCTTTGCTGCCGATAAGCCCAACATCCTTGTGTTCTGGGGTGACGATGTAGGTGTATACAACATTAGTGCATATCACAATGGTATGATGGGAGGGAAGACTCCTAACATTGATAAAATCGCCAATGAAGGTGCCATTTTCACAGACGCTTACGCACAACAGAGTTGTACTGCCGGACGAGCCTCATTTATTCTGGGTCAACATCCGTTTCGTACCGGTCTATTGACTATTGGTATGCCCGGCGCAAAAGAGGGTATTCAATCGAAAGATCCTACTATCGCAGAGTTACTTAAAAATCACGGCTATGTGTCTGGTCAGTTTGGTAAAAACCACCTTGGTGATCAAGATGAGCACCTACCAACTAACCATGGGTTTGATGAGTTCTTTGGTAACCTATACCATTTAAACGCGGAAGAAGAGCCTGAGTCTGAGTTTTATCCAAAAGATCCAGAGTTTCGTAAAAAATTCGGACCTCGAGGCGTGTTGAAGGCGACTGCGGATGGCAAAATCGAGGACACAGGTCCCCTTACTCGTAAGCGTATGGAAAACGTAGACCGAGAGTTCATGGATGCTAGCTTGGCCTTTATGGAAAAAGCAGTAAAAGAAGACAAACCATTCTTTATTTGGCATAACTCAACCCGTATGCACGTCTGGACACATTTGAGTGAAGAATATCAAGGGAAGTCAGGTTACGGCTTATACGCCGATGGCATGATGGACCTAGATGATCAAGTAGGTGTCATGCTTGATAAACTTGAAGAGCTAGGCGTAGCAGATAACACCATTGTTGTTTTTAGTACTGATAATGGCGCTGAGAAATTTACCTGGCCAGATGGTGGTACTACACCGTTCAAGGGCGAAAAAGGTACGACTTGGGAAGGCGGATTCCGCGTTCCGATGATGGTACGCTGGCCTGGAAACATTAAACCAGGAACGGTTATCAACGATATCTTTTCACAAGAAGACTGGATGCCAACTCTACTCGCAGCTGTGGGCGAACCTGATGTGAAAGAAAAACTATTGAAGGGTCATAAAGCAGCGGGCAAAACCTTTAAAGCACATTTAGATGGCTACAACCAACTTGATCTGCTGACTGGTAAAGCTGATGAAGGCGCACGCAAAGAAATCTTTTACTTCGATGCTGGTGGTAATTTAAACGCCGTTCGTTATAAAGACTGGAAGATCCACTTCAGTATTATGGAGGGTGCCATTAATGAGGCATACCGCAAAACACCTAGTTGGCCTTTGATTGTAAACCTTCGTATGGATCCATTTGAGGTCGGTCCAGATGCAGCACTTTACGTCAGACATTTTTACGCTGATCAAATGTGGATGTTCGTTCCTGCTCAAGCTATCGTGCGTAAGTTCCTAGAGACATTTAAGGAGTTCCCTGCAACGAAAGGTAGCTCGTTAAGTATTGAAAAAGTGGTAGAAACAATGACACAGCAACCTAGAAACTAGACCCTAGGTATCGAAGCTATTGTGGAATTAACTAAGGCCTCAATTGTGAGGCCTTTTATTTCGTTGCAATTGTTTGGTTGCAGCAAGTTATGGTCAAACAAAGATTATCATTTAGTGCTCTCTTTAAACACTTGATTCCAATCTTGTTTCATATCGACAAATAGCCAACCTTGCTCTTCACCTACTTTAAACGATTTATCTAACTTACCAACATGCGAATCTTTATCATACGCCCATTCACGCTTGTCATCCGTGTGATGGATAATCGCAGAAAATCTTGGACCTGAACCTGCTTTCGTCCACTCTAACATCTGTAAATCACCATCAGAATTACCAAACGCCATTACCGGACGTTTGCCAATGAAGTTTTGAATCGTCACAGGCTTTACTGCTTTGTCATTGACAAAGTCTATTTCCGGCATGCGTTGGATGGTAGGTTTTCCATCAACACTTTGATATTCCGCCTTTAACGTCGTTCCCACGATGTTTTGCGTTGGAATGCCGTATACTTCCGGCGCCCAAACGCGCATAAATTCAATTCCGCCTCCAGAAACGATGTAGGTCTGATAGTCGTTCGCTCTTAAATAGTCGAGCAGTTCGAGCATAGGTTGATAGACCATTTCAGTGTATGGTCTACCCGTTGTTGGATGGACAGCCGTTTTCAACCATTCCTTAACTTCTTGATGAAACTGTTCAGTAGACATTCCAGAATGGGTTGCCATAACAAGCTTCATTACACCTTCGAGTCCTTGTTTACCAATCCCCTCCATGTCACCTTTTAATGCGGAAGCAAAGGGTTCGGTTGTCTTCCAATCAGGATGCTCAGAGGCCATTTCTTTTACTCTATCGATCGCAAAAAACAACTGTAGATAAACAGGCTTTTCTGCCCAAAGTGTTCCATCATTATCAAACGTCGCGATTCGTTGGCTTTCAGGAACATAGGAATCCGAACCTTGGGTCGTTGTTTTCGTAACAAACGCCACAATAGCTTGCTTAGCGTCAGTGTTGTTCCATGACGGAAGTGGATCTTGCATATCAGCAGCAACAGCGTAACTAGACAGAGCAAAACCTGTTGCTAAGACAATCGCCTTTAACTTTATAGCCATCTTAATTCCTTATATTGAGGTGCTAGGTGCGAATCCAATCAAAAGTATAGTTCAATTGAAACAGGCGCATATTGAACTGAAATATGCAACGGCTACCAAAAAGTGACAATGTCACCAATCTAGTCCACTATTTTATTAAAATAGAAACATGGAATTTAACGATTAGAGTTTAAATTCATTGGCTTCAACTGATGTAGGGGCACTTTTACGTCCCTTTTTCTGATTGAGCTCTTCAATAACATAGTCGGGAGCGACCTTCGTTAGCTCTGTTAAACAGTCATCCGTTTTAGGGTTGCCGTATCTAACATAGATGTCACACACGGCATACAATTGTTCTGGAGCACCGGATATCAAATACGCTTGCTCAAAAGCGTTGACAGACTTCTTCAAGTCTAACTCTTCTTGCAGAACACCATTTAAGTACCAAAAGTAACTGTTCGTCTTTGCCATCGTCGCAGCTTTGTCTATTTCAAACGCCGCTTCTTTCTTTTTGTCTAATCTAACCAAAGCGAGAGATTTAGAATAATGCAGCGAGGCATCTTCTGAATTTAGCTTGATACCCTCGTCAAGCACGTTGATAGCTTTTTGGTCTAGCTGTTGCGCTCGGAAGTTGTCTGCGTAGCTTAACCAAACTTGAGGGTTGTTTGGCTCAAGCTTAGTTAACTCTGGGTATATCAGCGCCGCTTTATCCCAATCACGATGCCAACGGTAAACGTCTGCAAGTAATAACTTGGAAACATTATCGTTCTTACTGGACAAGTGTGCTGTCAGCTCTGAAACAGGCCCTTCAAGTGACTGCTGTTGCTCTGAACTCAAATTGGCGTAATCTCGAACGAGGTTAATCGCTGCTGTAATTCGCACCATGGCGGCGTCATCACTCAATAATGGTGAAATCAAACGCCAACGGTGCTCAATCATATATGGCTGTGCTCCCACAATCGCAGCTTCGCGAATACCTGCATCTTCATCCTGCAACCCACGCGCAACTGCAACCAATGCATTTTGGCTTGGATAGTTGGCTAACTCACGTAAAGCATCAATACGTTTTTCTGAAGACAACTTTTTATTTTGCGAATCATAAGACAGCTTTTCGACTCGTTGCGCCGGTGTCATTTTCGCTTCTTGTGGAGTGACAACCGTTGTCGGCGATACTTGATCTGGGTCTAGCAATGTTGTTTCTTGTGCCACTGCTGCTTGACTCGCAGCAATGCCGATCGAGATCACGAGTAATGATTTAGAGAGCAGCTTAATTTTTTGCATTCAATAACCTATATTCTTTCATTTCCGGGCCTGTAGCAGGCGTAGTGACTATCTTAAAACTTCGTTTCAAACACAGTCTGTGTTTGAGTAGCTTGCTGGCGTAGAATCTGTTCACTGTATTTACCGTGAACAACTGGGTTACCTGTCGCTCGTAAGATGTACGCCATCGACTGATCAACATGGGTAAAAAACTTCTTCCAACCCGCGCAGAGATAATTAAGACCAGGCTCACCTTGCCTAGTACGGATAAAACGGTTTTTGGGACATTCTCCAAAACATGCAAATTGATAATCACATTGAAGGCACTGTTGGGGCAGCGTACGACTTTTAGCAAACCCAAATTTCTGCTGCTCAGAGCTATAAGCGAGCGTATCGAGCTTTTCGTGATGAATGTTTCCAACCTTATATTCTGGGTACACGTAATGATCACACGCAAACACATCACCATTAGGCTCCATTGCTAAGCCCTTCCCGCAGATTTCACCTAACGTACACAGTGGGTTTTTTCTGCCCATCCAGGTTTCGATACTGGCTTCAAAGTACTGCACAAACACGTTGCCGATATCGTGTAAAACCCATTCATTGAAAATCGCGATCAGAAAATTTCCCCATGCTTCATCCGCAACGCAAAAAGGCTCAACAACGGCATCTTTATGACCTGGGATCAACCGTTTATCTCCTTGCTTTAGTTGCTCGTTTGGCTCCCAAGTTTGAGGGGCGGTTGTTCTGAATGTTTTCTGCTCAACTATTGGAATAAACTGCATTTGAGGGGAGCGTACTTCATCTCGCAAGAATCGGTACACTTCAAGTGGGTTACGGCTGGTCAAGTTGTTAACACAAGTGAGCGTAGCAAACTTTACTTCGTGCTTATGTAATAGTTCAACCGCATTCATGACTTGCCGGAATGTGCCTCTACCAGCTCGGTTTGTTCGATAAGCGTTATGCATCATTTCTGGACCATCAATGCTTAAACCGACGAGAAAGTTTTTCGCCTTTAAAAACTCACACCATTCATCGTTAAGCAGTGTGCCATTAGTCTGGAGATCATTGGAGATCGTAATGCCATCGGGACGGTATTTATTCTGTAGCTCAACAATTGTCTTGAAATAATCCAAACCTAGCATTGTCGGCTCACCACCCTGCCAAGAGAAAATAATTTCAGGTGTATTTTGTCCCGCTATATATTGACGGATATAGGTCTCTAGCGTTTCCTCATCCATGACTGGTGAGCAGCCTGGCTTGTACTCAAGTAAATCTTGTTTGCTTAGGTAATAACAATAGGTGCAATCGATATTGCACACTGCACCGATAGGTTTCGCCATGACATGTAATCGCTTGGATGCTTTTCCATTGAACTGCGGACCTTGAGTTATGTGCATTCATCACCTTCTTAGTTGCTAGCCTGTGCCCAACGGCGTTAAGACTAATCATTAAGTTAATCGCCTAGTGTGATGATAATGTTCAATTATTCGTGGCGCTTGTTATAGTGTGTATAACTGTTTTTCATAGACTTGCCTGATAAAATTCTTTGATCATAAATGTTGATGGAGCTCCCCTATGAAGCATTCCAAAAGTAATACTCTTTACCTTGGTGCCGCTATTTCGATTTCGCTAATTATGACTGGATGTGCAACAACACAACCTAGCCCTCTTGCTCAAAAAATCGATCAAGATATGGTTCTTATTGAAGGTGGACAATTTATGATGGGCTCGGATAATCCATCAGCAAATAAATCCGAGCACCCGGCTCGCACCGTTCGCGTGGATGATTTCTATTTGGCAAAATTTGAGGTAACCCAAGAGTTATTCGAATCGGTTACAGGCTCTTCTCTGAGTTATTTTAGAAACCCAAATACGCCCGTGAATAACATTAGCTGGCAACAAGCCAATTATTTTATAAAGAAATTGAATGAAAAAACGGGAGAGCACTATCGTTTACCCACCGAAGCAGAATGGGAGTTTGCAGCGAAAGGGGGGAATCTAAGTCAAGGATTCACTTACGCGGGGTCTGATGATATTAACGACGTTGCCTGGTATGCCAGTAACTCAAACAATAAGGCACACAAGGTAGGTCAGAAAAAACCGAATGAGCTTGGCTTATACGATATGACGGGTAATGTTGGTGAGTTTGTTATTGATGCGTTTGATGAAGGCTATTACAAATCAGCACCAAGTGATAATCCGGTAAACGCAAAAGATGAAAAAGAAAGCCTTGCACACAAGTCTGTACGAGGTGGTAGCTTTGCCTATAATGCTGACGAATCCGAAAACTATCGTCGCGATTTTGCTAGCCAGTCAGTCATCATGTCCGACATGGGGCTGAGATTAGCGAAAGACGCTGATTAAACTAAGCAAGAAAAAAGTGGAGCGATAAAAGCTCCACTTTTGGTAATTAGCTCCTATTGACCCCGACAATAGAGGCTTTAAGCTGATCAATAGCTTGTTTAGGTGCATATTGACTAAGCTCTTGTATGCACCTATCGAAAGCAAAAGCGACAGCACCTTTTTTATGATTTCTCGCTAGAACCTCGCATTGAGCATACAAGTGCTGTGGATTGCCACCGACTTCAAATGCTGTTTGCAACGCTTTACTAGCTTCTAGAACATCGCTTTTTTCTAGAGCTAGACCGTACACGTACCAATAATGAGCATTAGTTTCACCAATTTCTGCGGCGCGTCTAAGTAGCTTTTTCGCATCATCAGCTTTGCCTTGACGCAACAAAGAAAGACCTGCGCTGTATGGTAACGTGCTGGATTTAGGTTGAGCTTTCATCCCTTGTTGTAGCACCGTGAGCGCAGCTTCTTCTTTACCTAGGTGACGATACAAATCTGCTAGGTTAACGTAGCTATTTTCGAAATAGGGTTCGATGCTGATCGCTTGTTTATACAGCTCGGCCGCTTTGTCGATTTCACCTAAGCTGCGGTACACATTCGCCAAATTGGTTCTTCCGAAACCACGATCGGCATTAAACTCTTGAATTTCCATGTACTCTTCTAAGGGCAATTTAATGATATCTTTTTGTAAAGGGGTCATTTGTTCGTAGTTCGCTACCAGCACCGAGGCAGCTTCCGCTCTCACTGAAAGCACCGGGTCACCAAGCAATGGCTCTAGAATCCGCCACCGATCATGAAATTCATAACCAGACGAGCCTGAAATTGCCCCTAATCGAACCATTTCATTCTCATTCTTAACGGCCCTAGCCAAAGATACTGTTGTATTTTGGTCAGTGTTGCCCCCCATTCTCTCCAGGGCTGAGGCGCGAATAATGTCTTTTAAAGACGAATCCTGAGCAGAGTATGCCAACGCATTTGCTGCTTCTTGATGACCAATTGAATCCGCATAAAATGCGACAGCAAAATGTTGTTGATTACGATACTTCGAATTCGGGTACCATTCTGCTATCTGTTCATCGGCCCATTGATTGCTTTTATCTTCATGGCATGACATGCAAACATTGGGCGTTCCAATGTGTTTGCTCAAATCCGGTCGTGGAATATGCCAACTGTGGTCTCTACGAGGATCGACTTGCATGTAAGTCGTTTCTGGCATGTGACAAGCCGTACATTGCGATGCTTCAGATCCAGCCTTATGAAAGGTATGCTTTTCAGGTGTATATTCCGATGCAATATGGCATTGCGAACATACTGCCTCTTCTGGGATCGTTAACTCTGCCGTGTGTGGATCATGGCAATTAGTGCACGTGACCCCCTTCTCCGCCATTTCAGATTGAAGAAACGAACCATAAACATAATCTTCGTCGTAAATCTGTCCATCATGATAGTAGAGTTCAGGTGTTATAAGACTTAAGCGATATTTATCAAAAAAAGAACCTTTAACATGATCACCTGTTTCATTTAACTGGGTTCGGCGACTATGGCATTGAGCGCATGTTTGCACTTGATTGGTTGCTTCAATTGATTTCGGCTGTAACGTACTATGGCCTTCCTCAAACACCCAATCCGACACTGCTTTAGACAAATTTCGATCAAAGCCATAATGGCTGTCATGCTCAAAAGAAGTGCCAGCATTTTTGTATTTCTTGGCCAGTTCTATGTGCTGACTAGCGGGACCATGGCATGCTTCGCATCCCACATTAATCTCTGACCATGAGCTGTTGTAAGTGTTTTTGTCAGCGTCGTAATTCTTCTTTAGGTTCGTTGAATGGCAATCAGCACACATGAAGTTCCAATTTTGCCCGGTATTGGTCCAATAGAATTCATCCGTTGTTGTCGTTTCTGGATAAAGATGAAACCAACGCTGTCCCCCTTCAACTTTAGCTCTTGTGTCCCAAGCAAAAGGAATAAGCTGCACGCGGCCATCTTCAAACTCGACCATGTACTGCTGTAATGGCTCCCAGCCAAATGTATAGCTGATCTTATAGTCACGCCATTGCCCGTCAGCACCTTGAATATTAACCCAAAATTCGTCGCCTTTTTTAAAAAAACGATTAGGCATTCCTTTGTGCGTTACAACATGGTTATCAAAATCACCACGCACAGAGGTTGTACTTGCATGCTTCATGGCCATATCGTGATGTGACCCTTTCCAGGCCTCCACCTCGTTTTGGTGGCAATCTATACAAGCTTGTGTGCCAGCATATTCTGGATTTAAGCCTGAAGGAATATTTGGTTTCTCTGTTAATAACTCTTGAGAAAAAGCCATAAAACTGACAACAACGTTGACCAGCAATAAAATGCGAAACCGGCCTGCCCACTGACTCATAGATATCCTTATATTTATAATGTACAACCTAAATCAATATAGACACTAAATCACTGGTTATACAAATAATTACAAGCAATACATAACGACTTTAGTATTGCTTTAGGACCGTAAAACAAGCGAGCATCCTATTGTTTTTCATTTCCATCCCCTCTTCTACTACGCAATAAAAATAAGGCTCTTAAGTGATCTAAATCTACTTTACGAATCTCTACAAACTAACAGAACAATCCTATTTCTTTTTAATTAACAAATGGTTACAACCTAGCAATAACTTATGGTTATATCGAGTATAAGAGGATTTTTCTATATACATCATTAACTTATGCAGCAACTAAGCATAAGGCTCACTTGTGCTTATCTTTACTCTCAACAATCTGGAGTTTTTATGGCAAATCAATTGAGCAAAATCGCTGTAGGCGCAGGAATGTTAGCGGCGTCCAGTGCCGCTATGGCAGCCGACAAACCGAATATTCTGGCAATTTTTGGTGACGATATCGGCTACTGGAATATCAGCGCATACAACCAAGGTATGATGAGTTACAAAACGCCAAACATCGACCGTATAGCGAATGAAGGCGCGTTGTTCACAGATCACTACGGACAACAGTCTTGTACTGCTGGTCGCGCGGCCTTTATTACAGGTGAAGAGCCATTTCGTACGGGTTTGTTAACAATTGGTATGCCAGGCTCTGACCACGGTATACCTGATTGGGCGCCAACCATTGCAGATCTGTTAAAAGAACAAGGTTACATGACGGGTCAATTTGGTAAAAACCACTTAGGTGACCAAGATAAGCACTTACCGACCAAACACGGCTTTGACGAATTCTTCGGTAACTTATATCACCTAAACGCAGAAGAAGAGCCTGAAACTTATTACTACCCTAAAGACCCAGAGTTTCGTAAAAACTATGGCCCTCGTGGTGTCATTAAGTCTTATGCCGACGGTAAGATTGAAGACACTGGCCCGATGACACGAAAACGTATGGAGCACGCAGATGAAGAGTTCCTAGAGAGCTCTTTGGCATTTATGGAAAAAGCAGTTAAGGCGGATAAACCCTTCTTTATTTGGCATAACGCCACTCGTATGCACGTTTGGACTCGCTTGCAGGAAAAATACCAAGGTAAATCAGGTGTAAGCATTTATGCCGATGGTATGCTGGAACATGATGATCATGTAGGTGTTTTACTCGACAAGCTGGATGAGCTAGGTGTTGCAGACAACACTATCGTTATCTACTCAACGGACAACGGCGCAGAAACCATGACTTGGCCAGATGGTGGCGCAACACCATTCCATGGTGAAAAAGGTACAACTTGGGAAGGCGGTATGCGTGTTCCTCAACTGGTTCGTTGGCCAGGCGTCATTAAGCCAGGAACCAAGATCAATGAAATGATGGCACACCAAGACTGGTTGCCTACATTATTGGCAGCTGCTGGCGTACCTGATGTAAAAGAAAAACTGGCAGAAGGCTACAAAGCAAATGGCAAAGAATGGCGTGTGCATTTAGATGGTTACAACTTCATGCCATACTTTGAAGGTAAGGAAGAAAAAGGCCCTCGTGAGTCGCTGCTTTACTTTACGTCTAATGGTGAATTAAACGCTGTCCGCTGGAATGACTGGAAACTTCACTTTGCAACGCTTGAAGGGAACCTAAGTAACGCAGTTCGTTTTGCTCCGAACTGGCCTAAAATCATCCACCTACGCGCTGACCCATTCGAAAAAGGCCCAAGCGAATCACAAATGTACTTGCGTTGGATGGCTGACAACATGTGGCTATTTGTACCTGTACAAGACGTTGTGGGAGAGTTCTTTAAAACACTTCCAGAATACCCAATGCAACGTGGCACAGCGATGAACCCTGCTTCACTAAACTACGACTCTCTAAAAATGCAAGAGAAGCTGCAACAACTAGACAAAGTTGAACAAGAAATCAGCAAGTTTAAGTAAACTAAGTTAACGTTAGTTAATCAGTAACATAAGCCAGCAGACCATTCTGCTGGCTTATGTGTATCGCCACATAGGAACTTACTTAAATCGCCTGTTTAGCCTATACAAAGTGGGCATTGTGAGTACAAACTGAAAAACAAAAAAAGGAGAGCTAACCTGCTCTCCTTTGTATTTTAACCGTGGATAAACTAAGCCACATTAACCGATTTAGCTAAACTGCTACTTTGGAAAAACTCATCATGCAATGCGCAAATCGCGTGCTGGTATTCCTTATCACCGACAACAAATTGAACATTTACATTTCTCAATGATGAGTGCAGTGCAACTGGCGTAACGCCATTATTCATCAATGCAAGCACACCTTTCGCCAACGTCTTATTGGTATCAATTTGAGAACCGATGGCTGAGATAAGCGCGACCATACGGCCTTTAATCGAGGCATTCGGATAACGTTTCTCTGCTTTGTACAATACTTTGTTTAAGCTATCAGTACTGCCACCTAGATAGTAAGTAATAGAGTTCGCGTTCATCTCTTTACCAACCAAACTTACACGAGCATCGGAGATGATTTCCATCAATTCGTAACTAACGTTATCGGCTTTTCCTACCATTGCTTGGTCAAACAAATGCAGTGCAAATACTTTTTCTTTACCTGCGATGATCTCGACTTTGTCTTCTTCCGGACGATAGCTTGAAGAGATCAAAGTACCTTCGTGTTCAGGTTCGAATGTATTTTTAATCTGTAGCTCAATACCACTTTCACGCAAACCCGCAGCGGCATTTGGGTGAATCGCTTCCATGCCAAGGTTGGCAAGTTGGTCTGCTACGTCATAGTTTGTACTACCAATTGGTAATACTTTTTCAGGGCCAACAACGCGTGGGTCCGCTGAGCTCAAGTGGTACTCTTTGTGAATTACTGCTAAATCCGCTTTTGTTATTGCTGCAATTCGGCTAAATGTCATCTCACTATAACCTCGGTCATAAGTGTGCATTAGGCCCTCTTTACAGTAAGCATAACCTGTCACGATTGGCAGTTCTTTTGATACATCGATATCAGCAAACGCGTCACTGATCGACTCATCAAGGCTTCTTGGCGCTTGATTATCCCAACCAGACAGGTCAACGAACTTAGCGTTAATACCCATATTTTTTAGTTTTAGTGCTGTGTTGTAAGCACTATGTGCCTCACCGATAGACGAGAGAAACTCTCGAATTTGAGGCAAGTACTGGCGCAACGAAAATTGACCGTACTGACAGGTTTCTAAAATATTCGCGATACAGTTTTTCGCTTCAGCAATACGGGAGCGAATGAATTTATCCGCACGGATACGATTCATTGGGTCCGCAAAAATATTTTCATTGGTCAGCAACATACGGCTTTCAACGTACGCTAACGCTTCTTCCCATTTGTCGTCGCGTTTCGCGATAAGCTGATAAACGCCTGGTTTACTGGTTTTTTTACACTCGAGCAGCGCATCGGTCATACCACCGTATGCAGATACGACAAAAATACGATTGTATGGTGTTTTGGGACGAAGAATAATATTGTCGAGAACAGCATCAAATGCTGTCATTGATGTACCGCCGATTTTTTCTACGGTAAATGTCATGATAAGCCTTTTTTGATTGGTAACTTTAAAAAGAAAAAAGAAGAGATAGTAAAGTGTGGGGTGGCAAAGCACCCCACCATCATCTTTTAGTCAACGAGAGGATAAACACCGTTTTCATCGTGCACTTCAGCGCCAGTAATCGGTGGGTTAAACACGCACGCCATTACCATTTCTTTATTCTTATAAGCTCTCAAGTAGTGCTCATCGTGTTTATCAAGGATGTATAATGTACCTGGTTTGATTGGGTACGTTTCTCCACCTACAACTTCAATCTCACCTTCACCACTCATACAAAACACCGATTCAAGGTGGTTTTGATAGTGAATATGAGTTTCTGTATCTTCATAAATCGTTGTGATGTGGAAAGAGAAACCCATGTTGTCGTCTTTCAACAACATGCGGACACTTTCCCAGTTATCTGAAACAACACGTCGTTCGCTGTTGCGGCATTCATCTAGAGTTCTGACGATCATAATTAAAATCCTTATTAAGATGCTTGTTTGAAATGTTTCGCAGCGATAGTCTCTACTGCATTTTCAAAGATGCTTAGTCCTTGATCTAGCTCTGATTCGCTGATGGTTAGTGGACAGAAGAACTTCACAACTTCATCGTCTGGACCCGCTGTCTCTATCACCATTCCATTCTCGAAACAGTTTTTCGCAATTTCAGATGCCATGTCACCATTGATACATTCAATACCAACCATCATGCCGCGGCCTTTTTTCTGCACAAACATTTGTGGAAAGCGACGAACACAACGGTCAATAACTGCACTCACCTTGTCTGAACACTGCTTGATGTGTGTTTCAAAATCATCGTTTGCCCAGTAAATTTCTAGTGCTTTTGCAGCAGTAATAAAGGCGTGATTATTGCCACGGAACGTACCGTTATGCTCGCCTGGCTTCCACTGGTCAAGCTCAGGCTTAAGTAATACGACAGCCATCGGCAAACCGTAACCACCGATCGACTTCGATAGCGTCACGATATCCGGTTGGATACCAGACGGCTCGAAACTAAAGAAAGTACCGGTACGTCCACAACCTGCTTGAATGTCATCGACAATCACAAGAATGTCATTGGCTTTACAGATTTTGCTCAAACGTTGTAACCACTCGTTTGAAGCAGCATTTAAACCACCTTCACCCTGCACAGTTTCAAGAAGTACAGCAGCTGGTTTATCCATACCTGCAGAGTTATCATTTAGCATGGTTTCGAACAGCGCGAGACCATCTACGCCAGCGTAACCTTCAAATGGAATACGAGTGACGTTACTTAGGCTAGAGCCGTTACCTTGTCTGTGGTGCTGGTTACCCGTTGCAGCCAGTGCGCCAGCAGTACAACCATGGAAACCGTTAGTAAACGCAACGACGCTGTCGCGGCCTTTTACTTTTTTAGCCAGCTTCAATGCCGCCTCAACAGCGTTAGTACCTGTTGGGCCCGTAAACTGAACCTTGTAATCCAAGTTTCTTGGTTTAAGGATGTAAGTATCCAACGCTTCCAGAAACGATGCTTTCGCTTCTGAGTGCATATCCAAACCGTGAGTAATACCGTCCATTTCAATGTACTCAAGCAACGCTTGTTTTAGTACTGGATTGTTATGGCCGTAATTTAGAGATCCCGCTCCAGCAAGGAAGTCTAAGTATCGTTCACCTTGTTCTGTTTCTAGCCAGCAGCCTTTCGCTTTACGAAAAACGACCGGGAAATTGTTTGAATATGAGCGTACGTTGGATTCCTGCTTTTTGAAAATATCCATGATGAGACCGTTTTTAATTCCTATTGTTTGAGGATTATTTGAGAGGAATGCGATACAAATATTCTGTATCGTGTTTGCCTTTAAAGTGGGCTTCTTCATCCAAAAATGTGCTTACTTGGCCAGAATTGCCGTTCATCGCATCTAACTTTTTGAACAGTGCCCAAGAGGCTTTATTATCTTCCGTGATGGTAGTTTCTACCGATTTAACACCGCCTAATTCCTCTCGGGTGAGAAGTTCTTTCAACATGCGGAATGCTAAACCATGACCTCTAAAGCGAGGTGAGACTGCAACTTGCCAGACAAATAAAACGTCTTGCTCGTCTGGTTTCTGATAACCGGAAATGAAACCTGCGATTTCGCCTTTTTGCTCAACCAAAATACTGGTTTTGCTGAAATGCGTAGACTGTAGGAAATTGCAATAAGATGAGTTCATGTCCAATGGAGGACAGTCTGCAATCAAGCTGTAAATGTCGTCACCATCAGAGATTTTAGGCTCACGAAAAATCCATTTTTTACTTGAGTCTTCTCCAATCTCTGGATAAAGGACCCAAGGTGCTGATGTGATCATGTGAAAATACATATCCTTTGAGGTCTAATTAAATTTCCTTTTTATTATGGCCATCCCTCGCGACTAAAAATCAAATAATCCGCCTTTTTATCGGTATTTTTGTGATACAGATCACAAAAATAAACCTATTAACCAAAAATTAAAATAGTTCGAGGTCTAATTTATTAAATAGTCACCTAAATGCACAGTACAAAAAACAACCAGAATAAGACCATTTTCCATGCTGTTCATTTCTCAGAGAAAAATAGAAATCCAAAAAAAAGCGGCATGCTTTCGCATACCGCTTTTATCAATAATTTAACTGCTGATACTAGTTATTTTGATTTCTTAGAAACCGCCTTTGGACGAGGTTCATCCATCAAACCTTTTATCAAAGATACCGTTGCAACAAGCAAAACAATAGTAAATGGTAAACCAGTCGTCACCGCCATTGCTTGAGCAGCAGCTAGACCACCACCCAACATCAATGCAATCGCAACCAGACCTTCAAACGTACACCAGAACACGCGTTGTGGCGTTGGTGCATCGACCTTACCGCCCGCAGCAATAGTATCAATAACCAGTGATCCTGAGTCAGAAGAGGTAATGAAGAACACCACGACTAAGATAATGCCGACAAAAGATGTTATCTCAGCCAATGGCATAACATCTAACATGGCAAAAAGTTTTAAAGGCAGTTCTGCGTTAAACACCGCCTCGTAGCCATCATTAACGTATTGGCTAATTGCGTTACCGCCAAAAGCCGTCATCCATAACACACAAACTGAAGATGGGATAAGAATAACGCAAATAATAAACTCACGAACTGAACGACCGCGAGACACACGTGCGATGAACATACCCACAAATGGTGACCAAGAAATCCACCACGCCCAGTAAAACGCCGTCCAGCCTTGAGAGTAATTCACATCCTCTCGTCCAAATGGCATAGATAAGGCAGGGATATTAGCCACATAGGAAACGATGTTCTCGAAGAAACCAGTTAAAATCGCAATCGTCGGGCCAACAACAATAACAAATAGCAATAGCAGTGCTGCAAGACCCATATTGATTTCAGATAAGATTTTCACGCCCTTATCGAGTCCAGCCACAACAGAGATTAAAGCGAGCGCAGTAATACCAATAATCAATATAACCTGCGTCGTATTGGTCATTGGGACATCAAACAGGAAGTTCAAACCCGTTGCGGCTTGAGATGCACCGTAGCCTAGCGATGTTGCTAAACCAAAAACCGTCGCTACCACTGCAAGAATATCGATAATATGACCAGTCCAACCCCATACACGCTCACCAAACAAAGGGTAAAAAATTGAGCGCATGGTGAGTGGCAAACCTTTGTTAAATGAAAAGATAGCCAGCCCAAGAGCCAAGAGCGCGTATATTGACCACGGATGAAGTGCCCAGTGGTAAATCGTCGCAGCCATCCCTAATGCCGAAGCTGCAGTTGCATCGCCCTCTGCACCACCTAGCGGTGCCCAGTCAGTACGTACACCATTCTCAACGCTCACGCCACCAATCGCAGAACTAAAATGGGACATCGGTTCTGATACACCGAAGAACACGAGACCAATGCCCATACCTGCAGCAAATAGCATTGCCAACCATCCGGCATAGGAGTAATCCGGTGTTGCTTCAGTACCACCGATTCGCACACGGCCCAATGGTGTGAAGATCAATCCGACACAGACAATGACAAAAATATTACCTGAAGCGAGAAAAAACCAGTCTAAATTGTGTAACAAACCCGCTCGTAGGTCTGCAAAAAACGGCTCTACCTGTTCTCGGAATAATAGTGTTATCACAACAAACATGACGATTGCTAAGCCAGAAATTGCAAAAACACGGTTGTGAATATCAAGGCCAAATGGGCCTACCTTTAGCGCAACGTTATCCTGACCAATTTGATAGTCAGTATCTATTGCGTTTACTTTTCCATCGGGGCGTTGAATGCCACCGTTATTATCGGTGCTCACGGATAATCTCCTTAAAAATACGTGACCAAGTTTAAATTACTTTCGTCGGAGTTCGAGTAATGAAACGTCTTCATCACTACCAAGCACATGTTCATAAAACATTGTTCTTATAAGCGGTTACTCAATCCGCCATCATAATCTTAAAGCCCCCTATCTCTCATTGCATTTTATTGTTTTCACCATAAATAACGCCTATTGCCAAACCGAAGATATTGGCATGTTTCGATTAAAGTGATACTGCAGTTGTGCTTGAAACAGCTCCGCAGTTGCTAACGCATCCGTCAGGGCATGGTGAGGTTGATAAGCAGGGAGGCCATATCTTTCACGAGCGTGCCCTAATCGTACAGAACCGGGTTTCTTGCCTTTCAACTTATTGATAAAACCTCTGCATTCACGGCGTTGTATCGCATACTCAATATCTAACGTATCAACAACAGGAAACTGTATCCCCTCTCCTATGCTATTTAGCAAGGCGTTATTAAAGAACTGCCTTTCAATGTTCTTGTAGTGAACAAGTACCACTTTGCCTGACAACGCATCCAATATTTCACCCAAGATCTGAGACAGCTGCGGCGCGTTTTTAACCTCAGAGTCAGTGATACCGTGAATAATGACAGACTCGTGGTTTAACTCTCTGTTTGGGTTAACGACCCAATGAGCAGAGCCATTACATTGAACACGATCAATAGTAAACGGGACAAGTCCGATCGTGAGAATGACATCCTCTTCCGAGTTCAATCCTGTTGTCTCAAAGTCTACCGAGACAAATGGCACTTGTTCAATTGGTGTTTCCCCATTAACCATCGGTGTCGAATAATAGCGTTTGAGCCTCTCGTCTTTCGCTTCTTTAGCGAGTTGCTTGAACAACATTGACCACTCTGGCGTCTGGGATGTATCCAACAACGGATGTTCTTTTTCTGCCTTTTTTGAGAACCACATCATTTGCTACTTCTCTGGTATCGAAACTTAATGAAGTTCTGTGCGTTACTTAGAATTTGAAATGCTGCTTTTAAGTTTCGACGTTCAAATTCAGACATGTTCTCCGGCTCAATATTGTTGTCTGGCTCTTCTCCATTTTCTATATCAAGGGCTTGGTGACGAATTCGAACCATGTAGATTAGCTCCATCGCATCCCTTAAATCCAAACCTCGACCTTTCGGTAAAATGCCAGCATCATTAATGTCATCTAAACGGTCGAAAGAGTTTTGCGATCGCGAACCGATTGCCAGAGAATGCACCCGTATTAAATCGGCCAACGGAGCCGTCCCCCTTCGCTTCAAGTTAATCGAGTTGCGATGACGACCATCTTTCTCCATCACAAAGTCTTTGAAAAAGCCCAGTGGAGGCGTCCTACGTATTGCGTTATACGCCATACAAGCAAGAAAGCGGTTATTTCTTTTCGCTCGTCTCACAATAAAGCTGCTTAATTGCTCCGCCCACTTCACTCGCCCATGCACACCGAGGAGATCAAAAAAGATATTACTATTTAACAATCTCTCAGGGGTTGGATTGTCTATCCAGTTTCCAAAGCATTCTTCCCATTCTGCACGAGTTTTTCGCCATTCTGGGTTGGTAGCCATAATGTCTCCAGTACAATAAGCATAGCCGCATGCCGCTAAACCATCACAAACAAATTTAGCAAACTTTTCAAAGTACTCTCCGTGAATCTCAACGTCATAACTGTTATCGAGAATAAGCGCGTTATCTTGATCCGTTACAATTAGCTGCTCATCCCTCGCCATTGAACCCATTGCGACTAAACAATAAGGAATGGGCGCTGGGCCGAACTCTTGCTCAGCTAATTCAGCGAGGCGTTGTTTGAAACTACTGCCTATAACCGACATGGCTCGACCAATCATGTGCGCGTTGGCATCTTCATTGACCATTCTTACGAAACAGTCTTTTACTTGTTCAGAAACCTGCTTGAGATCCTCGACACTGGTTTGCTGAAAAATAGAGCTCACTAGCAATAGGCTGTTCTGAGATTCGTAACGAACGATGTCCGTCATGCCAATAATTCCTATCGGCTTTTTATCTTTTAAAATTGGTAAATGATGCACGTTGTAACGCAACATGGTTAACATGGCCTCAAACACATAGGCGTTATAATCCAATGAAACCACGTCATAACTCATGACCTCACTCACTGGAATATTGGTATCAATACCCTGAGCTAGTACGCGAATGCAAAGATCGCGATCAGTCAATATTCCAAGCAGCTGTTCGTCATCTTCTTCTGTGAGCTCCTCTGTCGGGCGAATAATGAGCAGAGAGGTGACATTTTCCTCTGCCATTAGTATCGCAGCTTCCTGAATTGAAGCCGTTGCCTCCAGGGTTACTGGATCTCTTGCTAAGATTTTACGTGCCTTAGCGGTGGTAAAGTCATTGCTTTCGGAGCGGCTAGATATTGCGCTTCGCAAACGCGCGCTATCTTCCAGTTCCATGTAGTCCGCAAAGTTTTCAAACTCATCACAAAGTTCATTGAAGATGTTTTCCGGAATACAGTAAACGAGAGTGTCTTCTATCGCTTTGGCTGGCATCCGTACGCGGTTGTTCATCAACAACCCCATCTGACCAAACAGTCCACCAGCATCAATCCTGTTGTAAAGTTCACCTTTACGCCGATAAATCTCTACCGCCCCACTTCTCACCATATACAAGTCGCGGATCGTATCTCCGAAGTTAAGGATTTTTGTTCCTTGCCGAAAGTATGCAACCTCGGCATTGAGAGCAATTTTTCTAAGCTGCTCTTCAGGTAGGTCATCAAAAGGTGGGTACTGGCTAATGAAATTGAGCACTTCTAACTGTTCGGCTTCCATTTTTTATTCCATACGTTGCCTAAACTACAGCGATAAATATCACCCTGAGTGAAATCAAGCAATAAATAAATCTAAGGATAACAGTACCTAACCGATTTCACAGGACCAAGTCTTAATCAAAAATTAGAGCTCTAACCTTTTTATATGTAGAGTTCTAAGCTATCACAGCTTATATCTATGCAAGCGAGTTGAGTTGAAATGTACAAAAAAATTCAAAATAAATTCAACCCTACGTCAGGGCAACGTTATGGCGGATAAAAACACATCACAAGCAATTGTTTTAAATATAAAAAACAAGAATTGAACATACCTTGCTCAACGAACTCTCTATGCACGGCAGAACTAGTTAACCAACCCCCTTTCGTTGAAAGTTGAACTAAAATTAATTAGAGTACAAATCGTTAAACAGTTATAAACACACGAAAAAGGACAGATAACATGGATCCCATACTGGAAGTTAAGGGACTGTATAAAGTGTTTGGAGAAGACCCAGAGAGAGCCTTCTCGCTTATCGACAAAGGCGTCGATAAAGACGGTATTTTTGAACAGACAGGTTTAACAGTCGGCGTAAACGATGTATCTCTCACCATAAATGAAGGGGAAATTTTCGTAATCATGGGCCTTTCTGGCTCCGGGAAATCCACCCTTGTTCGACTTCTTAACCGGCTCATTGAGCCGACTAAAGGTAGTGTTTATCTCAAAGGAAGAGATATCGCCCACATCTCCGAAAATGAACTTCGAGAAGTTCGTCGTAACAATATCTCAATGGTGTTTCAAAGTTTCGCACTCATGCCACACATGACGGTGATTGAAAATGCCGCCTTTGGTTTAGAACTTGCCGGCATCGACGTTAATGAGCGTCAGAAAAGTGCCCTTTCCGCCTTAGAAAGAGTGGGTTTAGACCCTTATGCAGAATCTTTCCCTGACGAATTATCCGGTGGTATGAAACAGCGCGTTGGTTTAGCGAGAGCGTTAGCTTGTGATCCAGACATCCTATTAATGGACGAGGCGTTTTCCGCTTTAGACCCATTGATCCGTTCTGAGATGCAAGATGAGCTTATTCGTCTACAGAACGATGACAAACGCACAATTGTCTTCATTTCTCATGATTTGGATGAAGCAATGCGCATTGGCGACCGTATCGCCATCATGCAAAACGGTGAGGTTGTTCAGGTTGGTACACCTGATGAAATATTACACAGTCCAGCAAATGATTATGTCGAAGCCTTTTTCCGCGGCGTAAACATCGCAAGTGTCTTGACAGCAAAAGATATCGCGCGCAAGAAGCCAGCGGCTGTTTTTAAGAAATCGGAAAATGACGGTCCAGGCTCTGCGATGCAGATTCTGATGGATCACGACCGTGATTACGGTATTGTCGTCGATAAATCTAGCCGATATTCCGGCATCGTATCTCTTGATTCACTACGTTTGGCTCATAAAGAAAACCGTTCGTTAGCCAGTGCTCAATTACCGGATGAAGTTACTCTTCAGCCTGATCAGTCAATTAATGACATTTTGGGTCTGGTTGCTGGTGTTCCTTATGCCGTGCCTGTCGTAGATGAGCAAGGAACTTACTTTGGTGTCGTGACTAAATCACGTCTTCTACAAACACTAGATAAGGATTAACACGATGTCTTCAGAGCAAACTAACAATGATCCCTGGTCAAATACTGCTCCTGCGCAAGATGATCCTTGGTCGCAAGGTACAGAGGCCGCGCCAAGTAATGATTGGCTCAACTCAGAAACTGTAGAGCAAGCACCATTCGATATTATGAACCCATTCCAAGATGCGGTTTTACCCCTCGATAGCTGGGTAGAGTCCGGTTTGAACTGGCTGGTGGAACATGGTCGACCTGTTTTCCAAGCAATACGAGTTCCAATCGACTTTATTCTAACGTCGTTTGAAACTGCTTTGGTGTCTACACCTGCGCCTATAATGGTACTCATTTTATTTTTGCTAGCGTGGCAGTTTTCCAATGTAAAACTTGGTTTTTCTACTCTTGTATCCCTTGTTTTCATCGGCCTAATTGGTGCGTGGTCACAAGCGATGACAACGCTAGCACTGGTGTTAACCGCCGTTTTCTTCTGTTTGCTTATAGGGCTACCAATGGGGATATGGTTGGCAAGGAGCCAAACCGCTGCCAAATTTGTTAGGCCAATATTAGATGCAATGCAAACGACTCCCGCGTTCGTTTACCTTGTGCCAATTGTTATGTTGTTTGGTATTGGTAACGTTCCTGGCGTAGTAGTAACGATCATTTTCGCCCTGCCTCCCGTTGTGCGCCTGACTATTTTGGGTATTCAGCAAGTACCTGAAGAGCTTATCGAAGCTGGCCACTCTTTCGGGGCAAACAAAAAACAGATGCTTTATCGCATCCAGTTACCGTTGGCGTTACCAACCATCATGGCAGGTGTAAACCAAACCTTAATGCTGTCACTTTCTATGGTAGTGATTGCTTCAATGATTGCTGTTGGCGGCTTAGGCCAAATGGTACTTCGTGGTATTGGCCGACTTGATATGGGTCTTGCTGCCGTTGGTGGCTTAGGCATCGTTATTCTTGCGATTTTGTTAGACCGTATCACCCAGGTGTTAGGGGTTAATGCGGGCAACACTAAACTTCGCTGGTATCACACAGGTCCTGTTTCATACCTATTAAAACTGAAAACAAAGACGAACCAAGACGATCTAAAACTTAGGAGAAACATCAATGAATAATTCATGGAAGAAAGCGCTCTCTGTTGGAGCTCTAAGTACTATCGCATTTTCAACTTATGGTGTGGCAAGTGAACTACCGGGTGAAGGTGTCACTGTTCAGCCTGTTCAATCAACCGTTGCAGAAGAAACATTTCAAACGTTGATCGTAAACCGCGCACTTGAAGAGCTTGGTTACGATGTTAAACCGACCAAAGAAGTGGACTACAACGTAGGCTACACCTCTATTGCTAAAGGTGATGCTACTTTCTTAGCGGTTGGTTGGTTCCCTCTTCACGCCGATAAGTACACGATGTCTGGCGGTGATGATAAGTTCTTCCGTAAAGGCCAATACGTAAGTGGTGCTGCGCAAGGTTATTTGATCGATAAGAAAACCGCGGAAAAATATAACATCACGAACATTGGTCAGTTAAAAGATCCAAAATTGGCGAAGCTATTCGATGCAAACGGCGATGGCAAAGCGGACTTAACTGGCTGCAACCCAGGTTGGGGTTGTGAAATGGTTGTTGAACATCAGTTGGATGCTTTCAAACTTCGTGACACAGTAACACACAACCAAGGTAACTACGCGGCGATTATCGCTGATACAATCTCACGTTACAAAAAAGGCGATCCGATTCTTTACTACACTTGGACACCGTACTGGGTAAGTGGCGTTTTAGTTCCAGGGAAAGATGTTGTGTGGTTAGAAGTGCCATTCTCTTCACTTCCTGGTGAGCGTAAGGACATTGATACGACACTAGAGAACGGTAAGAACTACGGCTTCGAGATGAACTCTATGCGCATCGTTGCTAATAAAGAGTTTACAGAAAACAACCCTGCTGCTGCAAAGCTGTTTGAAATCATCAAACTAAATATCAATGATGTTAGTGCTCAGAATATGATGATGAGCCAAGGTAAGAACAGCTCAGCGGACATCGAGTCTCATGTAAATGGCTGGATCAAAGCGAACCAGAAAAAGTTCGACGCATGGGTCGAAGAAGCGAAGAAAGCCGCAATGTAATCATGCCTTTATCAACCTCTAGAGCCAGTTGGTGTTATCAACTGGCTCTTTTTTTTTACACAAACGCCCCTCCCCCTTACATAGACATACCAACACTTACACTACTCGACCATAAACCCACATTATAATTCACGTTTATTTCACGCTTGCTTTGCTAAAAACAACACAACATAACAATTAAACTATTCGAATAAATATGAAAAACTTATCAAAGAGCTCTGTGTGGGGGCCTTTGCAGCCAATTGCTGCCTTTTCTTTGTTTTCGCTTCTATTTCTGTCTATCTCAAGAGTTTTGCTAGCCTTTTGGAAGATTGACCGTATTGACTCTCTAAACGACTTAATTTACATCCTAGGTCAAGGTTTGCGCGTAGATATTGCAACGCTTTGCTGGTTATTTATTCTTCCAGCACTGGTTTCAACCTTCATGCCATTAACCGGTAAGATGGGAGAGTGTTGGAAGCGAATATTACGCATATGGATGGTTTTAGGGCTTTGGGTGCTTGTATACATGGAGCTAGCAACAGCGCCATTCATTCAGGAATACGACCTACGTCCAAACCGCCTGTTTGTGGAATATTTAATCTACCCAAAAGAAGTCTTGAGTATGCTCTGGATTGGCTACAAATTAGAACTGTTTATTGGTGCGTTAGGTACAGTTTTAACCATCACTTTAGGTTGGAAGTGGAGTAAGAAACTGACCGATAAGGCGCAGCAGGTCAACTGGAAATGGCGACCACTATTGGCACTTTTCGTTGTTCTTTTTGGGGTTGCAGGTGCTCGCTCATCTTTAGGGCACCGCCCGCTAAATCCTGCTATGGTCGCCTTTTCTAACGATCCACTGCTTAACGACTTAGCACTGAACTCATCTTACTCATTGTTGTTTGCGGTTAATAGCATGAAGTCAGAAAAGAGTGCGGAGCAGTTCTACGGAAAAATGGACACTCAAAAGATGTTGGAATTAGTTCGCACTTCATCAACAAAATCCGACTTCAACCCTTCATTACTCCCAACCATGAACAGTAACCCCGCGACTTACCAAGGTAAACATAAAAACTTAGTGATTTTGCTACAAGAAAGCTTAGGCGCCCAATTTGTCGGTGCTTTGGGTGGTTTGCCTCTAACACCAAACCTTGATGAACTCATGAAGGAAGGTTGGCAGTTCACACAAATGTACGCCACTGGTACTCGTTCTGTTCGTGGAATTGAAGCTGTAACCACGGGCTTTCCTCCATCTCCGTCTCGCGCGGTAGTGAAGCTGAGTAAAAGCCAAACGGGTTTCTTTACCATCGCGGACTTACTGAAAGCTCAAGGCTATCACACGCAATTTATTTACGGCGGTGAAGCCAACTTTGACAACATGAAAACTTTCTTCTTTGGTAACGGTTTTGATCAAATAGTAGAAGAAGACGATTATAACAACCCAAGCTTTGTTGGCTCTTGGGGTGTTAGTGATGAAGATCTATATAACAAAGCAAACGAAGAGTTTGAACGCCTTTCAAAAAGCGACAAACCTTTTTTTAGCTTAGTTTTTACGTCAAGTAATCATAGCCCTTATGAGTATCCAAAAGGCAAAATTGAGCCATACGATTCAGAACATATGACGCGTAACAACGCCGTAAAATATTCCGATTACGCTTTGGGCACTTTCTTTGAAAAGGCGAAAAAGTCATCTTATTGGGATGATACCATTTTCATTGTAATTGCAGATCATGATGCACGTGTTTCTGGCGCTAACCTTGTTCCGGTTAAGCACTTTCACATTCCAGCATTGATCCTTGGTAAAGGCATTCAACCACGTAAAGATGACCGCATAGCAAACAACATCGACATGCCGCCTACACTGTTATCTCTAATTGGGGTAGATGCTAAAACACCGATGATTGGTCGTGATTTAACGAAGCCACTAGCTCGCGAAGATGAGCGCGCAATGATGCAATACGACAAAAACTTTGGTTATTTAACGCGCGACAATCTCGTTGTGCTTTCACCTGGTGAAAAGGTATCGACCCTGGCGTACGACTTTAACGGCCAAACCATGGAGCCGCTAGAGGTGGACGAGTCTATTGTCGAGCGTGCAAAAGCAAACGCATTATTTGCATCTAAAGCTTATCAAAACAACTGGTATTCTTCCAAACACACTCATTAATACCAATGATTCCGCTGATAAAAAGGAGCTAAACGGCTCCTTTTTCTTATTCTTTCACTTACCTTCGAGAATGTGCTACTGACAACTCCTGTCGTTCCTTTCCGTTAGATTGCCCCTACTATTTCTAATTGATTAAGGAACAAACCATGCTGACTATCAATTCATTCGTTCTCTACGTTGAGGACATCCACATAAGCCAAGTTTTTTATTCGAAACTGTTCGAACGCAAAGTCACGCAGTTGTCTCCAACCTTCGCCGCTATTCCACTGACCGAAGGCTTAACGTTGACACTCAAGCAAAGAGATAATCTTTCACCCTACAGCGGCATTCGAGGTGGTGGTACCGAGTTGTCTTTATCAGTGCCCAATAGTCATATGCTAGAGCGCATTTACAAGCGCTGGAAAGACCTAGGTGTTGAGTTTGTTCAACCACCAGCGACATCAGTGTATGGGTTAAATTTTATGGCTATCGATCCAGATAAGCATCGCATTCGTGTTTTCATAAATGAATAAAAATGCGTTAAAAATGCTTTTTACCCATTCCCAATGTGACTTCAATAAATTAGACTCAAGGAAACATCAAAAGCGGCGTAGTAATAAGAAGGAATGCCCATGAGCTCAAGTATGATCCTTAGCGAATCCCTAATCGAGAGCGGAAGAGATATCCCCCTCAAAGAACTGCTTTATGCAAAGCGCGTGCTGGATAACTACATGGCAGTAGCCAAAGAAAGTAGCCCGCTTGAGCTATTAACTGAGATGAAATCGGCAGCAAAGCAAGTAGAATACTTTACAACGACGAGTAACCCGTGTGAGGCTCGTAATGTCATCAGTCAGATGATTGATAAAATCGACACCGCGGAATCTTTTGCTTCGTTCAAAGCATTAGCAGGTAAGCCATCTCAAGCACTCAATGAACTAATTGAAGATCGAGCTCAGCTGATTAAACACGAACGAGAACTCCTGCTCGCCTCAGGCTATGACGCCTCACGAATCTAATATACGCGATAGGCTAAAAGTCATAGCTAACAACGAAAAAGGAGCTCTTAAAGAGCTCCTTTTGCTTTTCAAAAATCGGATACAAAAGACTTAAAGGCCGATATCTTCCGTTATTGCTTTGATTTGTTTGAGGTCCATTTTATAGACTTCAATCATTTGATCGACCTGACTTAGTCGTGAATTAGCTTCATCATGTTTATCACACGCGTCCGACTTCACGTCCCAAGATTTGCCTTCTAAAAATACGTCACACTCTTTCTTGAGTTTCTCAATCTTAGGTAATAATTTTGACCGTTCTTTCTCGAGAGACTCTAATTCTTGCGAAATTTTTAGCTCTTTCTGGAATACTTCGCGGGACCGCTCAAACATAGTCGCTTGCATATCCGCTTGACGACTCAACTTCTCATTTTCTGACTTCGTCGTGTTGATCTTATCTGCCTGCTGCTTCAATTGAGACTCTAGTGACAAGTTGACCTTCTCGACCTCAGTCAATTGCTTTTGCAACTTCTTAAGTGCTTTCTGATGAGCTTCATCTTTCGCGGCGAGTAACTCACTAACTTGGTTTTGTATTTCTTGGTCGAGCGCCTCTTCCCGCACTTTTACTTGAGATGCCAACTGGGTTCTATCTTGCGTTAGTGCTTGATACTTTTCTTCTAATACGTGGTAAGTCGATTCCCACTTGTTCGCAGTGACAACCGATCCAACAAGGCCACCAAATGCCAAGCCTAACACCGCAGCGATTGCGATATAGATATGCGTACGTTTGTCACGCTCTTCAATGACAACTACGTCGTCTTGCTCTTCCATTTTGTTCTGAGAACTCACCGTATACTACTCCAAGGACTCTTTTACTTTGCTAGCGGATCAATTCCGCAAACATAATTGATGCTGTATAAATCAGAAATGCGCCAATTAATGTTATAACGGTCGCTTTTTGGACTTTTTCATTGGTTCGATAACGAAACAGCACAAATGCTACTGCAATCAACACCGCAATGGCTAATAATCTGGTCATACCGCCTCCTTGTCCACTCATGAAAAACTGCCTAGGTCCGTAGACTGTTTCACAAAGATTCATTGTAACCCATTTATACGTACCATAAGGTCAACTTAGCGTAGATTTTAAAATAAGTGCTCCGATTTTAATCAATTTTGTGTTCTTAATTGAATAACTTATGTCGTAACGATCGAAACACATTTATCGTTCTGAAGTGTTTTTGGGTTCCATTCCCTAACCCAATAAATTTTATTTATGCCGTGACTCGCACAAAAAGATTGGCAAACATACCTTCATGAAAATAGATGAGGTTATTTCATTGAAAATAAATTGACATAGGGTGTTGAAATGGACCAAAAACATGATAGAGTTCACACGTTAATGATGACCAGCATCATTAACTAACCTTTACTCATTTAATTGAGTAATTGTTCCGATGAAGACTGCAGGAGAGTGGTTATTAATCAAATTTTAACATTTGATTAGCATAACTCGCCGAAGAATTAACTATTTCAGGTGCTACCTAGGTAGCGGAGACTGTAGTTGGAGGAACCTCTGGAGAGAACCGTTAAATCGGTCGCCGAAGGAGCAAGTCTTGCACTCACGCAAGGTGAAACTCTCAGGCAAAAGGACAGAGGAGTGGAAAGTTACAACCTAACTATTTTGGCTTGGCCTTCCCGCCTACAACCAATAGCTTAGTTCTTTTAGAGATCGTTGATCTCGTCCTTTCCCTCTTCTCCTTATTAGTTGTTTTATTAAGGGGAAATCATGAACAACCTACAATCTTTACTACAAACCATCGATAATTTTGTCTGGGGTCCACCGCTGCTTATTTTGCTAGTAGGTACAGGTGTTTACTTCACTTTTAGCCTTGGCTTGATCCAGTTTAAACACCTCCCAACAGCGCTAGCGATGGTATTCAGTAAAGATAAGTCATCTAATACTCAAGGTGACGTTTCTAGCTTTGCAGCTCTTTGTACTGCGCTCTCAGCAACAATTGGTACTGGTAACATTGTTGGTGTTGCCACAGCAATCAAACTCGGTGGACCAGGCGCTCTATTCTGGATGTGGCTCGCTGCCCTTTTCGGAATGGCGACTAAATACGCCGAATGTTTGTTGGCGGTTAAGTACCGAAGAGTCGATGATAAAGGCCAAATGATTGGTGGCCCAATGTATTACTTGCAATACGGTGTTGGCTCAAAAGCTCTCGCGATCATGTTTGCAGTGTTTGCTTTGGGTGTTGCTTGTTTTGGTATCGGTACGTTTCCACAAGTAAACGCGATTCTGGATGCAAGTGAGATATCTCTTGGTGTTAACCGTGAGCTATCTGCCTTTGTACTAACTCTTTTGGTTGCTTTCGTAACTTTGGGTGGCATCAAATCCATTGCTAACGTTGCAGGAAAAGTGGTTCCTACCATGGCTGTATTTTATGTGTTGGCGTGTTTAAGCGTGATCATCATGAATGCAGACCAATTGTTCAATGCCGTTGAATTAGTGCTGGTTTCAGCCTTTACATCAACAGCAGCGACTGGTGGTTTTTTAGGTGCAAGCATCATGCTGGCAATCCAATCAGGTATCGCTCGCGGTGTGTTCTCAAATGAATCAGGTTTGGGTAGCGCGCCTATGGCAGCAGCAGCAGCGAAGACAGACTCTTGTGTTAAACAAGGCCTAATTTCAATGACGGGTACCTTTTTCGATACCATCATTATTTGTACCATGACAGGCCTTGCTTTAATCCTGACCGGTGCATGGCAAAGTGACCTAGCAGGCGCCGCGATGACGACTCATGCTTTTGCGGTGGGTTTAAATGCAGATACATTTGGCCCTATGCTCGTCTCAATCGGTTTGATGTTCTTCGCTTTTACCACCATTCTTGGTTGGAACTACTACGGTGAGCGTTGCGTTGTGTTCCTGTTCGGAACTAAAGCTGTGCTTCCATACAAACTGATTTTCGTTGGCTTGGTGGCATCTGGTGCATTCCTTCACCTCGATATGATTTGGCTACTGGCTGATATCGTAAACGGTCTGATGGCAATTCCTAACCTGATTGGTTTGATCGCACTGCGTCACGTCGTACTGGCAGAAACCAAACTGTTCTTTAGCTCAACATCGCAATCAGGTGAAGTTGAAGCAGTGAAAGCTTAGTGAAACGACAGCTGTTCGGTCACAAACTACCAGTAACGGAGAGCAAAGCACATTAGAAATGGTAAAAACATAAAGCCCGCTATTATTTAGCGGGCTTTATTTATCTTCGGTTAAATGGTTAATCTCTCAACCATTGATGCTCAACGTTTTCTCCACGTTCTTCAAAAAACTTCGCATTTTTTTGCTTGAATTGATCCGCTTTCAACTCTGATAGCGGCCAGTCTAAAAATGCTTCTGTTACAAACGAGTCGCCGACACCAACCTCAATCGATTCCAGATGTTTCCCGATGTAGCGATAAAAGTAGCCTTGCCCAAACGCATCGCACACCATAGGTACATGCCTGACACGTTGATGATTGACAGAGACCGAAGCCCAAGTCGTCGTTTTAGGTTCACAGGTTTGCTCTTTTACAACGTCGACCTCAAATTTATTGTCCATAGTTGTCGAAACAAAAACGACAATAGCGTCATGCAAATACACACGCCTGAGCAATAACTGTTTAGTGTCTTGAGTTCGCGTTTGTTGTATTCCATTAGCAAAAGGCTCGAAGTAGCCCCAGTGCCAAGACCAGATCATGCCGCGTTGCGCAAACTGTACTTGTGGCCACGTATGCCAAGCAACAGCGGCACCTATCCCCACAATAAATACAGCGAGTAGTATCAACAATCGATAAATATTACGCATTAAACGGGTTTTTCAATTAATAACTTCACACCAAGTGCGACTAATACTGCGCCCGTCGCGCCTTCCATCCACTTCATAAAGCTTGCATTCTTTAGTAGATTTTTAGCCGAGTTAAGCGCGCCAGCTAAACCACACTGCCAAACCATCGCAATAGCAAAGTGTACAGATGCCATCATCATTGATTGAAGCAAGGGTGAACCTTCTGGATTCACAAACTGTGGCAAGAAAGCCAAATAGAAGACCGCCGTTTTCGGGTTCAAGACGTTAGAAAGAAAGCCCTCTCTAAAAGAGCGCTTACCATTAAACACTTCGTGAATCTGCTCGGTCACGGTCAATCCATCTTTCGACGACATTAGCGCTTTTAAACTGCTCAAACCAAGCCAGATAAGATAAGCTGCGCCAATCATTTTTACGATTTGGAACAACTCTGCTGATTGCGCAAGAATCGCCGAGATACCAACCGCAGAAAAAAAAGCATGTACGAATAAACCAAAGCAAATCCCTAGACTGGTTGTACATCCATCTTTTAGGCCCGAGCGGCTAGTGTTACGGATAACAAGTGCAGTATCTAAACCTGGCGTTAACGTTAAAATCGTAATGGCAATAATAAATGCCTCGAAATTCAAAATATCCATATTATCGTGATAATTAATTGTTAATCCTTCATCAATACCGCCAATCCACAAGATTCGCAAGCTTCTTTTTTAAGAGAGCTATACAACTGGGTGAGTTTATGGACAATGGGTTGGAGTTAATTGTTAATTATTAGTAAATTAACGCAGGTTGCTTAGTGCACACCATATGAAGGACCCGTTATCGGGTGTTTAGGGAAAGAACAAAAGAATAAGAGTAGTCACATGAACGCATTTACAAAACTCGTTGAACATTCCAAAAAAGTGGCAAATTTTGAGCATCTATCAGCCATCATAGATTGGGATCAAGCGGCGGTCATGCCACCTGGTGGCGCTGAAGCACGCTCGAATGCCACGGCAGAGCTCGATGTACATATCCATTCTTTAATGACTCAACCGCACTTGGGAGAGCTTTTCGCTCAGGCAGAAGAAGAGACGCTGTCTACAAAAGAAAAATCTATCCTAAGAGAAATGAAGCGTGGGTGGCAGCAAGCTAACTTACTACCAGAATCATTAGTTCAAGCTCAATCTCTTGCTGGCTCCAAATGTGAACATGCATGGCGTACGCAACGTGGAGAAAATGACTGGGCTGGTTTTGAAAAGAACTGGGCTGAAGTCGTAAAGCTATCGCAGGAAGAAGCGCAAATTAGAGCCGAAGCAAATGGCACGACTCCTTATGATGCCATGCTCGATGTTTATGAACCTGGCACAACGTCTGCGTCGTTAGACATTCTTTTTGCTGACGTGAAAACCTGGCTTCCTACTTTGATCGATGAAGCGCTTGAAAAACAACAATCAGACAACATCTTATTGCCAACTGCACACTACCCTGCGGAAAAGCAAAAAGCGCTCGGTTTGGAAGTCATGAAGCTACTTCAATTCGATTTTGAACACGGTCGACTTGATGAGAGTACCCACCCATTTTGTGGCGGTGTACCGACAGATGTGCGTATTACGACACGTTATAATGAAAACGAGTTTGTCCAATCATTGATGGGGATTGTCCACGAAACTGGCCATGCTCGATACGAGCAAGGGCTACCAAAAGATTTATCAGGAACACCCGCGGGAGAAGCTCGCTCTATGGGTATTCATGAATCACAATCACTCTTCTTTGAAATGCAAATAGGACGAAGCAGCGCGTTTATCGATCACCTCGCTCGACTGGCTTCTAACCATTTTTCTGGTAGTGAATTCGAAAAAGACAATTTAGCCAAAATTTACACTCGCGTAGAAAAAGGCTTTATTCGCGTAGATGCTGACGAACTAACATATCCTGCTCACGTTATCCTTCGATATGAAATTGAGCGAGATCTCATGAACGGCGTCATCAAACATACAGATGTACCAGAACTCTGGAACGAAAAGATGAAAGCGTACTTGGGGCTATCAACCGAAGGAAACTTCAAAAATGGCTGTATGCAAGATATCCATTGGACAGACGGAAGTTTTGGCTATTTCCCGTCCTACACGCTCGGTGCGATGTACGCTGCACAATTTATGGCAGCAATGAAACAAACCGTCGATGTAGATGCGGTTATTCGTTCTGGCGACTTAGCTCCGATATTCAATTGGCTCTCGGAAAACATCTGGAGTAAAGGTAGCTTATTCACCACTGATGAGTTGGTAAAACAAGCCACGGGTGAAACACTGAATGCTAAACACTTTCAAGCTCACCTAAAAGATCGCTACTTATAAAGCGAAAAGAATAGAAAGTAAAAGCCCAAGGTTCGTATGTTCCTTGGGCTTTTTGTAGGCTCTCTATGTGTTATGCCAAGCTAGGGATGAGCCTAGGCTTGTACAAACAGTCCTCACCCTCTGGTCTAGTTTTAAACCGACGATGAAGCCACATATACTGGCTCGGACTTGCCATGATTGATGTTTCAACTATTTGATTCACGAATGCGGCGGCGCGTTGATGATCCTCTTTCGGGAAACCTTCGACGGGCGCACTAATGGTTAGGGTATAGTGTCCGTCTTTTCCTCTTACCATCGTAAAAGGCACAATGGCGCAATCTGTAGAATCAACCAACAAACTTGTACCTGTCGTAGTACAAGCATTTTTAACGGCAAATAACGGTGCAAATGTCGAGCGTCGGTTACCATAATCGTGGTCCGGTGCATACCAAACCCGCTCACCCGCTTTAAGTGCTTCAAGCATGGCTTTGACGTTTTTACGATCAATCAGTGTACGATTAGAGCGAGAGCGTCCCTTATACTGAAAATAATCAAAGCACGGATTATTGTTTGGGCGATAAACACCGGTTCCAGACTTTTTAATGCCAAAAGCTCGAGCACCTAACTCTAGATTCATTGAGTGTACGGCCAACATTAATGCACCTTTGCCTGACTTCTCTAAAGCCTCTAGATGCTCCATGCCTTTTATCGTGACGTGTTTGTTTACCCGTTTATCTGACCAAAACCATGCCATTGCGGTCTCAAAAAGTGCGATGCCAGTATTGTCGATGTTGTCTTTTAGAATTGCTTCGCGTTGGCATTTTTCCATATGAGGGAAGCAAAGCTCAAGATTGCGTCTGATCGTAACTTGACGTTTTCTCATGAATCGCATAGCTAAACGACCAATGTTGCGTCCCAAAGCTAGTTGAACTTTAAAAGGAAGGAGGCTAAGTAAGTACATCACGCTAATGATAATTAACGTTCCCCAGTAACGAGGCAAAAGAAATTCGGCCTTGAATGCAGGCTTTTTGTATTTGTTCATGTAAGTATTGTCAGATGTGCCCATCTATAAGTGATAAAAACAATGATAATGGACTGCACTTTTATCATTGATAACGCTAATAACATAAATTAAAGCGCGCGGATTCTATGGTTCTTCGACACACTACACAATAAGAACTTTGCAGAAATATGTAGGGAATGAAAAAGCAGTAAAGATGAGTCGCCACGTTAACATCTATCGGAGTGATTTATCTACTGCCCTTTCCTAAAGTTTGAAGAAACATAACTTTGTATTTTCAATGCGCTAAATAATGTCTATTTTTCAATCACATAATGCGACCGTTATGAATACAACAATAAGACGTCATATCAATACTCGCCATTAGCGATTGAATTTGCACTAAAAAGCCGCAGCAATTTCTCGCTGCGGCTTCTTATTCACTTAACAAGTAGAGTGGCGTTATTCGTGCCCTACTGTTTTGGATAATAAATTTACGATCAACACACCAGCGATGATAAACCCAACACCAACTAGGGCTGGTAAGTCTAGACGCTGTCCGTAAACAAAGTAACCAACCGTCGCAACCAAAACGATCCCAGCACCACTCCATATGGCATAAACAACCCCAACAGGCATTGTTTGCACTGTGACGGAAAGCAAGAAGAAAGCGATGCCGTAACCAATCAAAACGACTGTGCTCGGCATTACTTTCGTAAATTGCTCTGTTTTGGGAATATAAGAAGTGGCAATCACTTCACATACAATCGCTATCGACAGCGCCAACATTGGTGGCATAGAGACAAGCATTTTGAACATAAGGCATTAACGCTCAACAGAAATGTAACCGACAACATGTCCGGATAATTAGGCCGCGCATTATACCCAACTCATCTCACGATGGAATACCACTAACGATGTTTACACACCATCACTTTCGCTTACTTTTTGATGACCAGGTGAAAGGCTGACGTTTTGGTGCTGACGAGAAATTTCAAAGTAGATATGCATATCAATCGGCTCAGGTGTATTGAGTAGCATCTTACCTACTTCACGTTGGAAATGACCATAATTACCTAGCTCATCCGTTAGTTCTAGGAGCTCGTAAGAGGCTTCATCGGCAAACATTCCATACGCATACTGATAATGACTGATATCCTTGCTCTTATCATAACCCAGCTTTTGAAGAGCTTGATCAATCTCTTCCGGCGTATAAATGTCTTTATCACCAAACGAATGCAGTAGCACGCAAGGAACTTCTTGAGCGATGCCCTGAATCTTTGTCTTTCTCTTGAAAATACCGAACATAATGTCCTCCACTGACGATGTTTCCAAATATGCACATTAATGCAAAATGGTGAGCTGATTGTTTTTAGTATGGCTCATTAATTTGAGACTTCCTTACTACGAAGTCACCTTCACATATTAACGTGATCGCATAATTACCAGCAAATAGTACACACTGCGTTTCAAACCTATCTCATCAGAAACTCTGCTTTAGTCACAATTGTGTGACAACCCCGAGTACGGTTTACCATAATGTAAAGAGTAGATTGAAAAGTCGGATTTCGTATCGACATCTAAACTTAATTAAGTTAGCTTTAGAAGTATAGACGTCTAGATTGACTATACTTAGGGAGAGAAAGTCGTGCCAATTAGAATTCCAGATCAATTACCAGCTACCGATGTATTAAGGACAGAAAACATCTTCGTGATGAGTGAAACGCGTGCAGCGAGTCAGGAAATACGTCCTTTAAGAGTGCTGATCCTTAATCTGATGCCAAAAAAAATAGAGACTGAAACTCAGTTTCTGCGTCTACTCTCAAACAGCCCACTACAGGTTAACGTCGAATTACTGCGCATTGATAACCGCCCGAGTAAAAATACGCCAACTGAACATTTAGACACGTTTTATCGCCAATTTGAAATGGTGCGAGATAAAAACTTCGATGGCATGATCATTACTGGGGCTCCATTAGGTTTGGTGCAATTTGAAGATGTCATTTATTGGGATCATCTCAAAACCATCATGGAGTGGGCAAAAGATCATGTGACATCCACTCTTTATGTTTGCTGGGCTGCGCAAGCAGGGTTAAAGCTACTCTACGATCTACCTAAAAAAACGCGTAAAGAAAAACTTTCAGGCGTGTATCATCATCAAATCCATCATCAGTTTCACCCTATCTTACGCGGATTTGATGACACGTTTTTGGCTCCTCACTCGCGTTACGCAGATTTTTCGCCTCACTTTCTAGAAGAGCATACTGACTTAGACATTTTAGCGACATCGGATGTCGCAGGTGTGTACTTGGCCACCACAAAAGACAAACGCAATGTCTTTGTCACAGGACACCCTGAGTATGATTCTCACACCTTACATAATGAATATATCCGAGATTTAAGCGAAGGTATGGAGCCCGCTATTCCTGTCAACTATTACCCAAACAACAACCCAGATAACCCACCAATTGCAAGCTGGAGAAGCCATGGACACCTCCTCTTTTTAAACTGGCTGAACTACTGTGTTTATCAGCAAACACCGTACGATCTCGATCACTTCAGTGAAGATGCTTTCACTAAAGACGATTAGCTTCAAAATAAGCAAACAAAGCACTCATCATTACCGAAATGTAATATGTGAACCAAGCCGCCATATGGCGGCTTTTTCATAACAGTTTGCAAACCTGATCGCATAGTGTTTTTTCCTCAATAGGTTTTTGCTAAGTAATTCATATCATGCAGAAAGATTCAGGGATGTAGGGATAAAGAATGAAAACAGCAAAGCTCGGTGCACTAATATTATTGTCTCAGTTTGCACTCGTGGGTTGCGTGACGGTGAAAGAAGATGGAAGCCCTGTCGTTAAAGCCGATCCTGTGGCAATGGCAGAATCACGTATCGCACTTGGCTTAGGTTATTTAGACGGCGGTAACATGATTCGCGCGCATGATAACTTACAACAAGCCTTAAACCACGCACCTCAATACTATCGCGCGCAATTATCTATGGCTCACTACTACGAAACGGTTGGTGAAGATATTAAAGCCGAACAGATGTATAAACGCTCTCTACGCCAACACACTAAAAACGGAAATGTGCTCAATAACTACGGTACTTTTCTTTGCAAGCGAGGTGACTTCGAAAAAGCCGATCAGATGTTTAATCGAGCCATTGAGCAGCCTTATTACTACCTTATTCCAGCAAGCTATGAGAATGCAGCTTTTTGTGCGCTAAAATCACAAGATAAAGACAAAGCGAGATACTACTTTACTAGAGCTATCGATCATGACCCTCATAGACCAAAATCGATTTTGCAACTCGCTAAAATAGAAATTGATAGCGGTGATTATACTGAAGCTAGAATTCGATTAATGAGATTCAATCAAATGTATGGCGTGAAGAAGCCCTCTTTGCAACTCATGATTCAACTTGAACGTGCAGCAGGCAATGAAGCTCTCGAGAAAAAGTATCAAAAACAATTGGAAAAATTTTCTTAGTACAAAATAGCGATACATAAGGCGCATTAGCTCACAGCCAATACAGCGCTTGACCAAGAATCCAGTGAATTCAGACTCACGGTGATACATTCATCCTGTACATAAACGTCAAATTCGGTACTATTTGAACGGAATAAGTGACCAAGTCACATTATAAAAAGTGCGCACACAACGAAATTTGTACATCATACTGTTTTTAAGATTGATTTCGGCACATTGATAAATACTAAATATTACTGACATGCACCAGAAGGAAGTTGAAGCCGGATGAAACCTGCCTGCACTCTGTTATTACTCACTTTGCTGAGTTCACCTTTTGTTGTCAGTGCACAAGAAAATATTGAGAAAACATTCACATTTGGCATTGTGTCCAATAAAGCCCAAAGCAAAATCAAAAAAGCGACGCCCCTTACTCAGTATGTAACTGAAAATATGACTGAATATGGTTACGCAAAAGGGGTGGTAAAGGTATTTAAAAATTATCGTCAGCTCGCGGTTGCGCTTGAAAATGGCACCGTTCAAATTGCAACGGCGACCCCCTTTAATGCGATGACCTTAGAAAAGGAGTCTAATAGCCAAGTTCTTGCTATACGATGGAAAAAAGGCCTGCAAAAATATCATACGGTGTTCTTTACTAATAAAGAGAGTGGCATTGAGTCACTTTCTGACCTGCGCGGAAAAACGCTTGTTTTCGAAAAGCGCACGTCTACCAGCAGCTATTACCTACCTGCGATTACATTGCTGAATCACGGAGAAAAACTGCAATACCTTCCCTCTCCTGATGACAAACCGGCCAAAGACAGTATTGGTTATTTATTCCTTGATGAGCAACTCGCTCAGTCAAATGAAATCAACCTATCTGTATGGGTATATAAACAGAGAGTTGCAGCAGGAGCATTCAGTAACTTCAACTGGAACAATCCCAAAGATTTGCCAGAAAACATGAAAGACAAACTAGCGATTTTTTCTCGTTCTGTTGAAATACCCAGGGATTTAATTCTCGCTTCTCCAAGCATGAGCCTAGAGCAACAGCGTAAAATCACGTCCATACTGCTTGATATGGATACAACTCACGAAGGCTCTCTCGCACTTAAAAAGTTTCAGAACACCAAAAAATTCAGCGCGCTTACTCCAGAAATGCGAGCCTCCTTAAGTACAGTGCGCAAGTCAGTTCACTTATTACCGAAGGTGGATTGATGTTTCAAAAGCTCTCACTCGAAACCAAATACATTTGCTCGACAATGTTCGTTGTCTTGTTTGTTGTGGTGATAAATCTTGCGTTATACATGCACGGTTACGATGCGTATTCAAATAGCTTAACTCAACAAATCACGAACAACTCTCAAGAAAAAACAGAATCTTACGTTAAGCAAAAAGGGTTGGTTTATGCAGAGCTATTATCAAAACAGCTTTTTGATCCACTCTATACAGACAATATCAGTCAAGCGTATGAGCAAATTAAGGCAACATTGAGCCAGCCAGATGTCTCGAAAATACATGTTGTTGACAATGAAGGGCTAATCTTTCACGACGGCACTACTCAGCTAAGGATGTTTGCCCAACCTCATTACCGCTCTCCTTTTATTTTGAAAGCAATAGAAGAATCTAGAACTCTCGTTTCCTTTTCCAAGCATCAGTTGGAGATCGCAGCGCCGATTCAGCAATCAAACATTACTCTTGGGGCGGTGTATCTTGAGCTTAACTTGATACACCTACTGGAAGAGAAAGAACAGAACATTGAACAAGTCCAAGCGATTACCTCAAACGATAAACAGAAGATGTTTAACTTGCTGCTAACGATCAGTGGGATATCCGTTCTATTCGGTAGCATCATCGCTTATGCTTTGGGGCGGTCGTTAACTAAGCCACTCAAGCAACTAAAAGATCAATTTTCAGAGTCAAATACCCAAGCGCTGCCAGTCACCGACATACAAAGCAAAGATGAAGTGGGAGAACTTATTTCAGCGTACAACAAAATGTCAAACAAAGTGAACCGATACACCAGCCGAGTTGAGTTCATGGCATACCACGATATTCTGACTTCCCTGCCAAACCGAGAAAAGTTACTCATTGATATTCAAACGCAAATAACTGACCACAAATCCCCCTCACTCGCGGTTGTGTTTATTGACTTGGATGACTTTAAGCACATTAACGATAACTATGGACATAACATTGGGGATAAATTGCTAGGCCATCTTGCCTCAGAGCTTCAAGGCCGTTTGCCGAGTTATTTTAAGCCGCTTTACCGCCTTTCTACCATCGTAAGTCGAGTAGGTGCGGATGAATTTGTACTGGCCTTTCCGTGCTCGGACAATCATGAAGCTAGAGAAAAAGCGAACGATATTCATCGCCAACTACTCTCTCCCTTTAGTTTGGAAGAGAACGATATTCAAATTACGGCAAGCCTCGGAATTGCCGTGTATCCAGAATTTGGTTCAAACGCTGAGTCTCTTTTACAGCTTTCCTCTCTTGCGGCGCAGGAATCTAAAAGACGCGGTAAAGACATTATGACGATATACGATTCCACGTTTGATGAAACGATTAAACAACGTTTATACATAGAACGAGAACTGCGTCGTTCAGTACGTGACTTGTCTCAATTCGAGCTGTGGTATCAACCACAATTTGATCTAAAAACCTATCGCCTAATTGGGGTCGAAGCATTGGTTAGGTGGAATCATCCCGAGAAAGGTTATATCAGTCCAGAATCGTTTATCCCGATCGCAGAACAAAGTGATTTAATATTGGAGCTTGGAGAACATATCATTGAGACGGCAGTTGCTCAGCGGGCAATGTGGGCAGAACATTTCGGTACTGATTTTCACATCGCACTAAACTTGTCCCCAAGACAAATCTATCGCCAAGATTTAAGTCAATTATTTTCTAAGTATTTACGACGACATGATGTCGCCCCTCAAACCATTCATGTTGAAGTGACAGAGTCACTTTTTATTGATGATACAGAGAAAGCTCAATATGTGCTTAAAAAACTACAAAGTATCGGAGTGGAAGTTTGGCTAGATGACTTTGGTACGGGGTATTCAGCCCTTGCCTACCTACAACATATGGCTTTTGACGGGCTCAAGATTGATCGTTCATTTATCGCTCAAATCCGAAAAAGCGATCAAGACGATTCATTAGTTCGCGCGATTGTATCCATGGCTCACAACCTAAGAATGAAAGTAGTAGCCGAAGGCGTAGAAACTCAAACTCAACTCACACGAATGGAGTCTCTCCACTGTGACATCGTACAAGGTTTTTTCTTAGGTAGACCTGTACCTGCCGAGGAATTGATTGCATTTGAATACCAACGAGGGAGTGGCGCTCAAAACGTCAATCACTTTGCTTAGAACGCCGTTTTGTTAACTATTGCCGCTTAGCGCGTTAGTACTCGTAATGCAATATCGGTCACACTTCCCCCACCTCATTAATATGAATTTTCTCTTAAAATCTAACATCTGAGATAAATAAACTACACTTTTCATATCAACTTCTTGGATATGGAAATGCGCGTGGTAGGAATCTTTTCTTGGAACAACCTGTCGGTAAAACAAAAGCTATTTGGGTTGGTTTTGCTGCCAATTTTATTGTTGCTTGTCCTCGCGGGTAAACATGTACAAAGCCTTTCTATCCAGGCTCAGGAACTACAAAAAGCACAGTTATTCTCTGTCTACATAGACCGCGTATCTTCGCTTTATCACCTACCGAATAACCCTGATGTAATAGATAAGCAACTAAAAACTCAGCAGATATCTCAATTGTTACGCGACACCGCTGCACCAGTATTCGGTGAAAACGCTGAGATACTAAACCAGTTGACAAGCTTTGAGGAAGCAACCCTCTCGATGCTCTCTTCGCAAAATCAAGAAGAAAAGTTAGATGCGGCAGAGTGGCGCGCTGATACGTTCAAAGAAATCCTCATGAGCTTAGACAAAGTCTATTTTAGAAATGTGAGTTATGAAACAAACACTCACCTTTCTTCTTTGATGCAACTTGAATGGTTGATGTTTTGGTCCACTGAAGAGCATAGATTAAGCGAATATTTGATTCGATCTTCAGAGGAAAATAACGAGTACGACCTCACAACACAGGCTTCTATCCAATCTTTAATCCAGAACCAACAACTATTTCTAGAGCGTTTTGTGACGCTAAATGCCAATCAACAACAAGTAGATCTGCTCATTGAGACGTTTACGGGTGAAGTCTTTATCAAAAGCCAAGAGTTTCGTGCTTATTTATTGCAACCAGCTCAACTCAAATCATTAACCCCGGATGAGATTGATGCGGGGTTATCTGCACTCAACAAACGCTTATCGTTATTACAAAGTGTTGACGACAAAATGGAACAACAGCTGAGTGATGATATATCAAAGACAATCAACACGACGACACAGCACCGCTTTACCTTTATCGCAATGATGAGCCTTTTAACGCTGTTGGTCGTAAGTTTAACGCTAAGATTGGTGCGAAAAGTTACTGGAAACTTGAATCTAGTCCTCAAATTTCTCAGTAACGAAAGCAATGAACAAAGTAACACTGAAAATTCACCTCTTGCTCAACTAATAAAGGGTAAAGACGAGCTGAGTAAGTTTGCTCGAGAGGTAAAAAAGCTTAGTGATGAGCGGATGTTGTCCAGACTAAAGCTCACACAAGCTAAAGAAGATGCAGAACAAGCAAAAGATGATGCAATTAAGGCGAGTAAAGCCAAAAGTAGCTTTTTGGCCAACATGTCCCACGAGATCCGCACGCCGCTAAATGGCGTTATTGGTATCTCTGAAGTCTTATCCGATACTTCCCTGACTGCCACACAACGCGATTACGTCGACACGATTGAAACCTCCTCCCAACTGCTTTTGAGTTTAATTAATGACGTTCTAGACTTCTCAAAAATTGAATCTGGGATGTTGCTCATTAGCCCACATTCAACTTGTGTTCGAGAGTCTATCTATGACATTGCTTCTATCATTTCACCGAAAGCAAAGGAAAAAGGCATCGATGTGCAAGTCAACATTAGCCGTAACACGCCTTACCACGTAATGTTGGATGACCATCGTATACGCCAAGTTGTCATGAACTTCATGTCTAACGCGGTAAAATTTACCGAACAAGGCAGTGTTGAGCTATCGGTCATCACCCGCGAAATAAAAAATGGTGAAGCGGTCATCGAGTTTTCCGTTAAAGATTCTGGGATTGGTATTGATGCCCAGCAGCAAAAGAAAATATTTGCTCCATTTGCCCAAGAGGATAACTCTACTACCCGACAATTTGGGGGAACTGGACTTGGGCTTGCCATTAGCACGCAATTAGTTGAGCTAATGGGTGGAGAAATTCAACTTGAATCCGAGAAAGGTAAAGGCAGTCGCTTCTTCTTTGAACTAACTGCTCCTGTTGTGACGCAAGAGTTTAACGCTTATCACGCTCTGAATCACAACGATATATGGATTGTATGCAGCAGTACTCAACTAGAACAAAAACTGCGTAACGAGTTAAGTTTTTTCAACATCAATATAACGCAGTCAGTAGATACCTTAAGTGCGTTGCCAACGTGGATTGATAACGAGCGCGTTATCGTTATTCATGTAGAAGCATCACCAAATGCAGCGGCGATGCATATCGATGAGATAGAAAGCCTTTGTAAACGAAACATTCGTGTCTGCCTTATCAAGCACCTTCATAGCCCACAATTCGACTTTAGAAGCAGTATCAGCGCCTTGGTCACTCAGCCACTACTAGGGCAGCGCTTAATTAAAGCACTTGAAAGTTGTGCGGCAAATTTCTCGCACGCACAACAAGAGAGCATTTCAGCGCAACATGTTAAATCTTTGCCGAAAATTTTGGTCGTTGATGACAATACGGTCAATCAAAAAATCGCGGGGCTACACGTCACAAAAGCTGGCTTCGACTTTGATGTCGCAGTAAACGGACAAGAAGCGGTTGAGAAATTTCAACAGAATCAATACAGCCTAATTTTAATGGACTGCATGATGCCCGTAATGGATGGATTTGAAGCCACCCAAATAATTCGTCAAATAGAAGTAAAAGAAAAACGCGCTTTCAGAATTCCGATTATTGCTCTAACGGCAAGTGTGGTCGATGACGATATACAAAAATGCTTTGACGTTGGAATGGATGACTATGTGCCCAAACCGTTTAAAGCAGGGTTGCTTAAAGAGAAGTTAGATAAGGCAATTGGGTTACGTGTTTCCAACACGACGCCTGCTGAACCACACCAAGAGAACACCACCCCCGATAAAACTCATGAACTACCTGCAAGTTCTGAGCAACCAGAAGCAACGGTAACGCCTATTCGCTCCGAACGCATCTTGCTTGTCGAAGATAATAGAGTGAACCAGAAAGTGGCTTCTCTATTGCTATCTAAAGCAGGCTATCAATTCGAAGTCGCAGAAAACGGTCAAATTGCAGTCGAAATGTTCCAAAAAGATGGAAAGTTTGATGTTATTTTGATGGATTGCATGATGCCCATAATGGATGGGTTTGAAGCTTCTAGGCAAATTAGAGCTTATGAAGCGAGTAAAGGATTAGCTAAGACGCCCATTATCGCATTAACAGCAAGCGTCGTTGATGATGATATTCAACGCTGCTTTGATTCAGGAATGGATGCCTACGTACCAAAGCCTGTGCGCAAAGAAAAACTGTTGTATCAAATTGAACAAGCAATGTAGGTGGATTCTATGAGTAGAAATCATTCTCGCGTTGCTTTTCCTTTGCGTTACATAAAACGCTATCTGTTTATTCTGATTGCCCTTCTTTCATTAAATTGCCAAGCTCTCGCTGCAGAGAGCTACGCCGTTTTCTCATTTAATGACGAATTCTCTCCGCTCACTGTCAATAAAGCGCGAAAGTTGTACAGAGGGAAGACGCAACTTTTACAAGGCCAGCGAATTGAACTCTCTGACTGGCCTGCGACATCAACAGAAAGAGCTGAGTTCTATCGTTATCTTCTCAACAAAAATTTAGCGCAAATGAACGCGCATTGGGCAAGCTTGTCTTTTTCAGGTAAAGCTAGACCGCCAAAAGTGATTGCACGCTCCAGCATTGATGACCTCATAGCATGGATGCAAGAGAAGCCGAATAGAATTGGTTATGCCCCAACATCGAGCGTCCCTAGTAATGCTCATGTTTTATGTGTGGTTAGCTCGGAGAATTGATATGAAAAAATATTTAACCATGTTATCGCTGAGTATCGCGACCTTTCCGAGCTCAGCCACGATTGAACTAACAGAACAACTTTCTTTAAGTGGTTTTGGCTCTACTTCGTGGGCAAAATCCGATAACCCAACTACGGTACTAGTTAACCGCTTTATTGGCGATGAATCTTGTTTCGATTGCGATACCACTTTCGGCATGCAGCTCGATTATTTTCACAAGGCATTTCGGGCATCCGCACAAGTCGTAAAGCGCCCGCAAGACCATTGGAGCTCGCCTCAGCTCGAGTGGGCGTATTTGGCTTATACCTATAAAAACATAGAAATAAGAGGAGGACGCTTAAGACTGCCACTGTTTTTGATGTCTGAGTACAACTATGTCGGTCACGCTTTTACCCAAGCCCGCCCACCGAATGAGGTATATGACAGCATTCTAGGTATCACGGCTTATAACGGCCTATCTGCACGCTGGATTCATGACCTTAATGAGCAAGTCGTACTTACCGCCATGCCGTTTGTCGGGTTTAAAGACAATAGTGACGTAACCATCAATGAACGTACTGAATTGGAAATTGAGTCAAACAACACTGCAGGGATGAACTTAACGCTAAGCGGAGAGAGCTATCGTTGGAATTTTTCCTACCTCCACGGCGATTATGATCAAACAACGACGCTCTCTAACATTGAGCAGTCCACTCCCGGTGGCGGAACCACAATCATTGACCGTCTAGTTGAAACAGAAAAAAACAACACGATCGATCTGTTTTCTCTAGGGTTAAGATACGAGCTCGATAACATTGTGATTATGGCAGAAGGACAGACCAGCAATCTTTCCTCATCTTGGTACGCGACAACAAGTTATAATGTAAACAAGCTGACTCCTTATATTGTTTACGGTCAGCAGTTTAATAGTCGGGATAAAAAAAGTGGAGACAGTTTCTTACTCGGGTTGAGATATGACCTAGATTACAACGTTTCCCTGAATGCAGAATGGCAAAGGTTCAACGCCTACAATAATAGCTCTGGCGCGTTTTCATCAGCCCCAAAGGATGACAGTGCGAGCCTTTATACGCTAATGCTCAACTTCGTTTTTTAATGTTTCTTACAGTACCAATTTCCACAACACTGGGGGCTGTTGTATTAAGAAGGCTTTTTGCAACACGTAACTAAACGCTAAACGACTGGAAGGGATAGAATCGATCAGATAGGTAAGTGGCAATCCAAACAGAGACAAAGGTTACTCTATTTCGGTTTGTTTTGATTGCCTTTTAACCGCTTTTCTTTGCGTCGCAGTGCCCGGAAAAACTTTGACTCTTCGTGGTACCAACCAAGGACACTAATTGGGAAGCCCACGAGCATCATAATAAAAACATCCGCAGGGAGTTGTTCCCAAATGTCGCTTAAAGAATGCAGCTCTCCAAAAATGAACAAACCGATGACTTTACCAAGCAGTAATGCACAACAAATCATAAAGAAGGACTTTAATATATAGTGCCATTTGCCTTTTTTACGCTCTTCTCTCCAATAGGCATATTTATATTGTCGGTCGTACATTCATCCCCCTAAAGTAAACTTGCCGTAAGTTTAAGTATCTCGATAGCGTAAAGTGCGTTGGCACCTCTTTAATCATAGTGCGTATCTAAAGTGAATGCTTGTCGTGGCAATAAGAAGGTGAGGTATTCTGTAGTAAGAGCTACATAATCTCTGAACGTTATATGTCTTGTGTAATTCGGATGATGCGTGATTTTGCTTATCGCTAGTGTTTTCTGAACACCCAAATCGGGCCGATGAGTAGAAACTGTAAATCCTCAAAAAACGACGGTTTTTTACCTTCAATCTTGTGACCGATAAATTGCAATATCCACAATACACCAAACAAGAGCATAGAAATATGCAGAACGGGCAACATCAATACCTCTAGAGACCAAATAAGGCCAATGCACGCTAATGTGTAGCCGATCATCATCATGAATACGCTCAGAGACAAACGAAAATAGAAAACCCAAGTGGGGATCACCGCTACCCAAACCCAATTAAGTTCGAAGCCTAATAATGAAATCTGGGGAATCGACCAAATAAGTCCAACCACAGAAAGGTAAATACCTGGAACTGCGATTGTGTGAATCTTTTGGTTGATAGGGTTTTGGTGACTCTCCCCGTATTCTTTTAGCCATTCAGATAATGCTCGCATATCATTCCCCTTTTCCACCTTCTTATTCTTATATAGCCCGAGGATGAAAAAGGTGCGAATTTTTCCGTAAAGGCTACGAGCAACGAGCGACAAAACAACAGAGGCCAGTGCGTTGCCGATTACTCACCAAGCAACGCTCGTTGTGCTTTCGGCAGCTTGGCAACGACAAGAGCATAAGAGCGTTCACACAAGTCTTGAATCAACCCATCCTCGACATCACCGTTAAAATAAACCGTTATCCAATGACGCTTATTTAAGTGATAACCCGGGATAATATCCGTAAACTGCGACGTTAAGACTTCTCCATCTTCTGGTTTTACTTTTACGCTGACATACTCCCGACCGTTTCTCTCTGCAATGATGGCAAACATCTTGCCTTTGATTTTGTATACAAGCGCTTCAGGCCCAAATGGGAAATCGCTTTCTGCACACATGAAGGTACTTAAGTATTGTTCTAGTTCTTTGCTTTTCATATCCCCTGCCTCCTTCTGCGTTCTCATTCAAATTGTGGCAATAGCAATTTTAACGCCTGGTTAACCTGCTCTTTTTCATTGCCTTCTAAACCATGCAATAACGATTGCTGAACGTCTACATGCTCCAAAATTAGCTTGTCAATTAAGGTTAAGCCTTGCCCTGTTAGTTCAACGGTGACGCTACGTCGGTCTTCTTTACTATGGGTTCTGGTGATAAACCCTTTCTTCTCTAGTTTATCTAAGCGATTAGTCATCGCACCCGAAGTGAGCATCATCGACTCTATTAACGCTGAGGGAGTAAGACAATATGGTGAACCAGCTCGACGCAGTGTCGCTAACACATCAAATTCACCCATTTTCAGATCGTACTTCTTATGTAGCTCGGCGACCCTAGATTCCATGTGTTTTGCAATTCGCATTAGTCGACCCATTATTGCCATCGGTTCAGTGTCGAGGTCTGGCTTCTCCCTAGCCCACTGCTCTACCACTCTATCAATTGCATCCATTATTTCTCTCCAAACATCATATATTTTTTATTTTAACATAAAGATACTTTACAAAAAGCCACCTTACCGATATCGTTACATTTAATTATCTCTACATAAAGATATTTAACATGAACATTTTACTTGCGATGATTCCTGCCTTTTTTTGGGGGACGACTTACGCTGTTACTCAGTTTACTCTACCGGATTGGCCTCCCGTTTTACTTGGCGCTCTAAGGGCACTGCCTGCGGGTCTTTTGTTGCTGGCAATAAAGCCGTCGTTTCCGAAAAGAAGTGAGTGGAAGGTGCTGCTTGTTTTAGGAACCATCAACATCGCTTGCTTCTTTGGTCTCATTTTTGTCATGGCGTTGACGCTTCCTTCTGCCATCTCTGGTGTTGGTATGGTTTCGGTCCCCGTTTTTGCGATGCTGTTTGGTTGGGCGGTCTACAAACGCCAGCCTAGTGGCATCCAAGCTATAAGCGGCGCAACTTTGATTGCTTTAGCTTGGTTCTTATTTGATCCTAGCTCTATTTCTCTCGACCCCGTGGGATTACTTGCGATGATCTCCGCCATTATGTGCATCGTGATAGGAAGTAGCGTAACAAAGTCACTAGGTACAAAAATGCACTGGTGGACAGTGTTAACATGGCAGCTCATTTTGGGTGGCGTGATTATGTCTATCGCAACAAGTGTGCTGGCGATAAACAATCCAGAGCCATATGTTACTGTCGTTCAGGACGTATCCATGACGAATATTCTAGGGTTACTTTGGGTAATTATTCTGAACACCGCATTAGGGTATGGCATGTATGTATGGTTATTACAGCGGATGTCGGTCGTAGATTTTACCTTTGGTGGTATTGCAAACCCAGTCGCAGGCATTGTTTCGGGCCTACTGCTATTGGGGGAAACGTTCACTCCTCTGCAATACAGCTTAATGCTAGGAATGATCGTAATGTCATTACTACCTCAGCTCATTACGTCAATCAAAACGAAAAGAGCCGCGCTAACCTAGGAAACTGGCACCTTTAAAGCGGGATGTTATGACGTTATGGCTGTTAAGCGCTTGCAAGGTTAGTCAGGGGCTCTGGTTTAGCGTAAACATAACCTTGAATAAGGTAAATCGCATGCTGAGCCAGATATTCGACTTGAGCCTGGCTCTCTACACCTTCTGCAATCATCTCACATTCCGCTTTGTTCGCTGCAGACACAATTGAGTCCAGCACTTTCAACTTTTGATCGTCAGATCCTATTGGATCAATGAACATCTTATCCACTTTTACACACCGGATGCCCAAATCTTGTAGGTAAGAAAAGCCACCATATCCGGTACCAAAATCGTCAATTTTGAACTTGTAGCCTTTATTCGTTAAATACAAAATCTCTTTTTTCGCGGCCTCAGTGTCTTTTACTGGTATTCTCTCGGTCAACTCAAAATGAATTCTATTCGAGATTGGCCAATTTAACTCCGACAGCAACTTCGTTAATACGCCTGACTCTAAATGGGAGGAAACAATATTGATGCTGACCCACGTATGCTCGGGCAAGTCACTTAAGTCTTGTATGATTTTACGAATGAGCTGATTGGTCATCGGGATAATCAGGCCACTTTCTTCTGCAGCACCAATAAACATATTTGGTGGCACCATTCCATCACGTCGCGACCATCGAATCAGAGCTTCATATCCTACTGTCTTACCATCGCGACTATCGACAATCGCCTGGTAGTAAGGAATAAATTCTGTATTACTAATCCCATTTTCAATTAGACCTGTAATGGATTTTCTCAAGCTTTTACCAGATATGTATGCAAAGGCAGTCACAAGACCAGCAAGCACACTTACAAGACCGCCCCACAAAAGTACTCTTTCCTGAGCATAATGTTTAAGTTTTTCACCGCTGTATATCTTTATGAGCATGTTGGCTTGAGAATCTCCTGAAAAGAAAAACTCTTTTGACAGTGCGTTTTCTTCTCCTGCAATATTCGCTTTGCCACGGCTTATCGTTAAATCACCAAATATTGGTTCATCATACTTAAACTCTATAAATAGGCAGTCTTTGCAAGGCGTTTTTATTACCTCGTTAACCCAACTGTTATCAAGTACCCAGAAGACTTCAACGTGTTCATTATCATAAATGACCATCCACTCTATTTGGTCATTCTGTTGCGGCAAAATAAGTGATGCGAAAAAGTTTTCATCCATCTGAAATCGTTCACTACTAGATGGGCGAGACACTTCACTACCAACCGTGGAACACGTTTTTCCGCCTTCTGTGGTCATCGCAATAAAACGAATGTAACGGTTATAAAAACGTGGGTCGCGTAAAGTTCTTACATCACTATCACTACAAGTAAAATCTAACTGAGCAATCTGCTTCACTATTGCTCCGTCCAAATAGGCAGACCTTTGATTTAAATAATCTACGTAAGCATCTATTTTCGACGCTTTTACCGAGTTGACGTAAAAGTTGGTTATCGAATGAAAGGCCACTACAAATATGGCGATGGGAACTAAGCCGAGTAAAATGGCATACCTTGTATTCTTTGTTATCAAAGTTCGTCCTGCTAATCTGTCAAGCAACCTAAGTGGGATATGAATACTATCTCATTTTTATAGTCCAAAAAGTGAGGAATGACGCTCAATAAAATTATAGACTCAAGTGGCTTTCAGATGTCGGGATTTAGAATGTGAGCACCAAACCACATTCGAGGAGAACAAAGTAGCGACTAAGTGGAAAGTAAGAACGAGCCCAATTGTTAAGTCATCCGTAATAAAAGTGACGACTTGGAGCTTGAGCAATACTTTTTAGATAGGCAGCAGATACGCTAAAAAACAAAAAGGAAACGATTGATACCAACCGCTTCCTTGATTTGTTATTGCTATTTAAAAGCGCGTGAATTACGCCACTTCAAGAATCACTTTTTCCAACTTATCTAAACCTTCACTAAGCACTTCAGGCTCAATGGTTAGCGGCGGCAACAAGCGAATCACGTTCGCTTTTACCCCACAAGAAAGCAAAATCAGACCATTTTCTTGCGCTTTAGAAATCACCGCTTTGGTCATCTCTTGTAGCGGCTCACCCGTTTCAGGATCAGTAAATTCAATCGCCATCATCGCACCTGTAGTACGGATTTCACCGATAGCAGGCACTGACTGTTGCAGTTTTGTCATACGAGCATTGACCACTTCACCGATACCCATTGCTTTAGCACACAAGTCTTCTTCTTCGATAATTTTCAGTACTTCAAGACCAGCAACACAGCCAAGTGGCGAGCCCGCATAAGTGCCACCTAAACCACCAGGTAGTGCAGAATCCATCACATCCGCTTTCCCAACTACCGCTGAGATTGGGAAACCACCAGCAATGCCTTTCGCCATTGTCATTAGGTCAGGTTCAATGCCTAGGTATTCTGTTGCAAACATTTTACCGGTACGAGCAAAACCCGTTTGGATTTCATCGGCAATCAGCATAATACCGTGCTTATCACACAGCTGACGCAAGCCTTGTGCAAACGCTTCAGGTGCTTTGTAGAAGCCGCCCTCGCCTTGTACTGGCTCGAAGATGATCGCCGCAACGCGTGAAGGTTCAATATCGCACGCAAATAGGTCGTCGATCGCTTGTAAGCTTTGCTCAATGCTGATGCCGTGGAACGCATTTGGGTACGGCGCGTGGTAGATTTCATTCGGGAAAGGACCAAAACCTGCTTTGTACGGCGCTACTTTACCGGTTAACCCCATCGTCATATTTGTGCGACCGTGAAAGCCGCCTTTGAACGCTATCACGCCGCTACGACCAGTATGAGCGCGCGCTACTTTCACTGCGTTTTCGACCGCCTCGGCGCCAGTGGTTAGAAAGATCGCTTTCTTCTTAGTCTCACCCGGTGCAAGTTCTGTCAGCTTTTCAGCCAGCTCTACGAATGACGCGTATGGCGTAACCATCGCACACGTGTGTGAGAAATTGTCCAGCTGAGCTTTTACCGCTTCGCTAATGCGCTTGTGAGAATGCCCGGTGTTAGTTACCGCGATGCCCGCTGCAAAGTCGATGTATTTATTGCCTTCAATATCCCATACGTAAGCGTTTTCTGCTTTCTCGACGTAAAGTGGGTACAGTGCGCCCATACCTTGAGCGATAACTTGGCTTCTTCTTTCGTGTAGTTGTTGGTTTGTCATTGTTTTGTCCTTAATTAGTTGCCGCCAAAGCAGAGATATTTCACGTCCATGTATTCATCGATACCTTGTTTTGCACCTTCACGTCCGATACCGGACTGCTTAACACCACCGAAAGGAGCCACTTCAGTAGAGATCATACCTTCGTTAATGCCGACCATGCCGTATTCGAGCGCTTCTGCGATTTTCCAAACACGGTGAATGTTTTGGCTGTAGAAGTACGACGCGAGACCGTAGATGGTGTCGTTCGCCATTTCGACTAGCTGTTCGTCGCTGTCAAAACGAATCACTGGCGCGACAGGGCCAAAGATTTCCTCGGAAACAATCTTCATGTCGTGAGTAACGTCTTTGAGAACCACTGGCTGCATAAATAGACCATCGAGCTTTTTAAGCTCTGAAACCGGCTTCGCGCCTTGCTCGATAGCACCATCAATAAGCGTCTGAATGCCTTGCTTCGCTGACTCGCTGATCACTGGACCAATGTTGACCCCCTCTTCCAATCCGTTACCAACTTTGAGCTGCTGAACCGCAGCGTCAAACTTAGCAACGAATTCGTCATACACTTTGCTGTGTACATAGAAACGGTTCGCACAAACACACGTTTGACCTGCGTTACGGAATTTCGACGCCATCGCGCCTGCCACAGCTGCATCAATATCCGCATCATCGAATACGATAAATGGCGCGTTGCCACCGAGCTCCATTGATGTACGTTTGATGTCAGCCGCGCTTTGCTGCATCAGCACGCTACCGACTTGAGTAGAGCCAGTGAAAGACAACTTACGAATCAACGGGTGTGAAGTGAAGATAGCACCGACCTGACGGGAGTTTTCCCCCAATACCACTTGCAGCACATCGCGTGGGATACCCGCTTGATAGGCAAGCTCTGCAACCGCAAACGCAGACAGCGGCGTAGATTCAGATGGTTTTACCACAAAGCTACAGCCTGCTGCTAAAGCTGGCCCTGCTTTGCGCGTGATCATCGCAATTGGGAAGTTCCAAGGTGTAATCGCACAGGCGACACCAATTGGCTGTTTGATGGTCACCAAACGCTTGTCCGCACTTGGCGCAGGAATCGTCTCACCGTAGGTACGCTTCGCTTCTTCAGCAAACCATTCGATAAAGCTCGCGCCGTAAAGCACTTCACCTTGAGCTTCCGCTAGCGGCTTACCTTGCTCTAACGTCATCAAACGGCCAAGGTCGGCTTTGTTTTCTAACAGGAGTTGGAACCAACGATTGAGCATGCCAGCACGCATTTTTGCTGGCAGTGCCGCCCACTCTTTCTGCGCCACACTGGCACGTTCAATGCCATTTAAAATGTCGTTTTCGGTTGAAACTGGTGCGTACCCGAGGAGTTCTCCGGTCGCCGGATTAGTCACTGCAATGCCCTGTTGTGGATTCGCTACCATAAACGAAACAAGGCTTTGGTTTTGTATCTGTTGCATGGTCATTCCTTTTGACAACTCATCATCGCCGCTAAGCCAGCGGCGAGTTCATGTTTAAGCAGGGATCTGCTGCGTAATACAGTGAATGTTCCCTCCGCCGAGTAGAACCTCTCTCGACGGTATCGCGATGATTTGGTATTCCGGCATCGCGTTTTGCAAAATATCGATCGCCATAGCGTCGGTCTCTTCGTCCAGCATCGGCAAGAACACATGCTCGTTGACGATAAGAAAGTTCGCATAAGAGGCACTTAGGCGTTCGCCAGCTTGTCGACTCATTCCCGAACTGGCGTCAATGCCATTGGCTTCGCGCTCGCTGTAATGCAACGGACCCGGTAATGGCAAACGGACAATTTCAATATTGCGCCCTTTCGCATCGTGCTGAGATTTCAGTACTTGTTCCGCTTGACGAGATAACGCGTATTGCGGATCACTTGGGTCATCGGTCCAACTCAGTACCACCTTACCCGGAGCGATAACGTGCATCAGGTTGTCAACATGGCCGTCTGTTTCGTCATTGAATAAACCATTTGGCAACCAAATGACTTTTTCGATACCGAGATACGCCTTTAACTGCTCTTCAATTTGCGCTTTGCTCAACTGTGGATTTCGCCCCGGACTAAGTAAGCACTCTTCTGTGGTGTAAAGGGTGCCTTCACCATCGGTGTGAATCGCCCCACCTTCAAGTACAAACGGTGCGCGGTAATGATCAATACCGATGATGTCGCACACCGAACCAGCGACAAGATCGTCCTGCTGCCAGTTGTCGTAAAGGCCGTTGTATTCGCCGCCCCACGCGTTGAATTGCCAACTAATCCCACGGCGCTCGCCCGCTTGGTTAACAAGCACGGTCGGCCCGATGTCTCGCATCCACGCATCGTTAAATGGGATTTCCACCAAACGTACATCTGAGTGAAGCATTTGACGCGCTCGGTCAAAGTTGTGCGAGCACACCGCCACACACACTTTGGTCACTTCCGCGATTAAGTTCGCGATTCTGGCGAAGGTTTCTTGCGCGGGTAATGCGTCATCACGCCAATTGTCTTTCCTTTCTGGCCACGCTAGCCAAACTTCACTAACCGGCTGAAACTCAGCCGGAAAATAGAAGCCATCTTGCGCTGGTGTTGTCGATAACTTCATACTAACGCCTCTTTAAACAGCTAGCTTGCCAACGCTGGTGTAGAGGTCTGGACGACGGTCGCGGAACAAGCCCCACGCATGACGCGCTTTCGCTATCGCAGCGAGATCGATTTCTGCGTAAATGATGGTTTCACCTTCACGTGGTGCTTCGGCAATTTTTGCACCAGTGTGGTCAGTGATAAAAGAAGAGCCGTAGAACGTGGTCTCGATACCATCATCGACCTCAGTACCAACTCGGTTTGACGCGATGACTGGAACGAGGTTTGCTGCCGAGTGACCTTGCATTGTACGTTGCCAGTGATCACGTGAATCCAGTGTCGGATCTTGAGGCTCAGAACCGATTGCAGTTGGGTAAAAAATCGCTTCCGCGCCGTGCAGAGCCAAGCTGCGTGCAAGCTCTGGAAACCATTGGTCCCAACAAATGCCAGCACCGAACTTACCGAACTTGGTTTGCCACACTTTGAAACCGGTATCGCCAGGGCTAAAATAGTACTTTTCGCTGTAGCCCGGGCCATCAGGAATGTGTGACTTGCGGTAGTTATCTAGTACCGTACCATCGGCATCAATCATCACTAGCGAGTTAAAAAACGTGTTGCCCGCTTTTTCAAAGTAACTGACTGGAATAACGACGCCGAGCTCTTTAGCCAACGCACTCATCTCTTTAATAAGACGACAATTCTCCGTTTCTTCTGCAAGCTCGAAATACTTTGCTTCCTGTTTTTTGCAGAAGTAAGGCGCAGCGAACAGCTCTTGCGGAAGAATCACGTTCGCACCGTTTTGTGCTGCTTCACGAATCGCCTTTTTTGCTTTGGCTAGGTTATCTTCCAGATCCCAGCTTTTCGTCAGTTGAAGGGCTGCAAATTTCACCACTTTGCTCATTGGATATTCCTTATCTCTTAAATCGCCAGTTTGTCACGTAGGTTGTAGTAAGCCGCGCCCATTGCCGTAAACGGAATTTGGAAGTGGCGGCCACCTGGGAAGGAGTAATGTTTCAGTGCAGCAAACGCATCGAAACGTTCAGCGTGTCCGGTCAATGCTTCTGCCAGCAACTTGCCTGCGAGGTGAGTACACGTTACACCGTGACCGCTGTAGCCTTGTAGGTAGTAAATGTTGTCTGCAAACGAGCCAAATTGCGGCATGCGTGAGTAAGTCAGCAAGAAGTTACCCGTCCAGGTATAATCAATCTTGATGCCTTTCAATTGTGGGAAGACTTTCTCCATCTTCGGACGAATCAATGCTTCAATGTTTTCTGGGTCACGTGCGCCGTAAACCACGCCACCTCCGAATAACAAACGCTTGTCGGCGGTTAAGCGGAAGTAGTCAAGCAAGTAGTTACAGTCTTCAACGCAGTAGTCACTGGTCAGCACTTGTTTTAGCTGCTCATCACTCAAAGGCTGAGTCGCCACCACTTGTGTGCCACACGGAATCGCTTTGTTGCTGATGTTTGGTGCCAACCCACCAAGATACGCGTTACCTGCCAAAACCACGTACTTGCTCTTCACGCTACCTTGCGCCGTTTTGACTACTGGGTTAATCCCTTTGTCAATCGACACGACCGCCGACTGTTCGAAGATTTGGCCACCCAGAGAAATAAACGCAGCGGCTTCACCTAACGCGAGTTTAAGCGGGTGAATGTGACCACCGCGCATATCCAACAAGCCACCAGTGTACACTTTGGTCCCTACCGCTTGTTCTACTTCTCCTGCGTCAAGCAGAGTCAGTTGGTCGTTGCCGTAACGCTCCCAGTTCTTCTTATGCTCTTCTAGCCCTTTGAGTTGTTTACTATTCAGTGCCGTGAACAAGCCGCCTTGCTTGTAATCACAGTTGATGTCGTATTTGTCGATCAGACCACGGATGATATCGCCGCCTTCAAAAATCATATCGCACAGAGCTTTGGCTTGGTTTTGGTCGTAACGGCTTTCAATCACGTCAACATCTCGGCTGTAGCTATTAACGATTTGGCCGCCGTTACGACCAGTTGCCCCAAAGCCCACTTTTGCGCTTTCTAGCACAACAACTTTAAAACCTTTTTCTGCAAGGTGTAGTGCAGAAGAAAGACCAGAAAATCCCGCACCGACTACACACACATCGCACTCGATGTCGTTTTGCAACTGTGGGTATTCCGGCATGTTTGGCACAGAGTGCGCGTAGAACGAATCCGTATGCTTGTTCATAGAACTATTCCTTTATTTATCGTAATCGTCAGCAGGCTTAAGGATGGAGGCGAATCCAAGTGGTTTTGGTTTCGGTGAATTTTTCAATCGCGTGGAGAGACTTGTCTCGACCGTTTCCACTCATTTTGAATCCACCAAATGGAACCGTCATGTCACCTTCGTTGTAGTTGTTAACCCAAACCGAGCCGGCTTGCAGTCGTTTTGCTACGCGATGAACGCGGTTGATATTGCTACTCCAGAGTGCCGCGCCTAAGCCGTACTTCGAATCGTTAGCGATCTCGATTGCTTGCGCTTCGTCTTTGAATGGAATGACACACAGCACCGGACCAAAAATTTCCTCTTGGGCGACACGCATCTTGTTGTCGACGTTGTCTAAAATGGTTGGGGAAACAAATGCGCCCTGCCCATCGACATCGCCGCCACAACGTACGTTTGCACCTTCTGATTCACCTAACGAGATGTATTCCAATACTTTTGATTTATGATCTTGGTCGATGAGCGCACCCATTGATGAACTTGGGTCCATTGGGTCTTTTGGCGTGAACGCTTTCGACGCTTGAATAACTTTTTCTATAAACTGCTCTTTGATGCTTTCGTGAACAAGCAGGCGGGTTGCCGCGACGCACACCTCACCTTGGTTGTAAAAACACCCTGCAGCGGTGTCTGCTGCTGCGCGGTCTAAATCATCACAATCTTCAAACACGATGTTCGCGTTCTTGCCGCCCGCTTCTGCAAACACACGCTTTAGGTTGCTCTCACCCGATCTGACCATCAGTTGACCTGCAATGCGCGTCGAGCCTGTGAAGGCGATGCAGTCTACGTCTTGGTGTTTCGCCAGCGCGTCGCCAGCTTCATGACCAAAACCCGTAATGACTTGGAAAACGCCTGTTGGTAAGCCCGCTTGAGAAGCAAGTTGACCTAGAAATATCGCGGTGAGAGAAGATTTTTCTGACGGTTTTAGAATCACGCTGTTACCAGCGGCTAAAGCAGGACCAAGCTTCCAGCACGCAAGCCAAAGGGGGAAGTTCCACGGTACAACCGCAGCAACCACACCAATTGGTTGATGAGAAATAAAAGCGTGTACATCTTTTTCGGTTGGGGCAACTTCGCCGTATACTTTGTCGATTGCTTCTGCGTACCAGCGTAATGCACTCGCCGCGCCAGGAATATCGGTAGAGAAGCTGTGAGAGATAGGCTTACCGGTATCAAGCGTTTCTAGCAGAGCCAATTCTTCTTGGTTTTGATCAATCAAGTCAGCAAACTGTTTAAGCACTGCTTTGCGATGAGCTGGGCTGCTCTCGCTCCACTGACCGGATTGAAATGCTTGGCGAGCGTATGAAACCGCGAGATCAACATCTTCATTTTGGCAACGGGCGATTTCGGTGAATATCTCATCTGTTGCTGGGTTAACTACCGGGATGGTTTGCCCTGTTAAAGCGGCACTGTATTCACCGTTAATGTACGCCCTGTTTTCGATGTTTAGATTGTTTTTTAGTTCAATCCATTGCTCTTGGGTTTTCATACGCTCTCCTTGTGATCACACAAGGCAAGCCCCCACTAAAATGTGGTTGGCGTATGCGCACTTATCATTCGACAAGCCTTGTCTGTGTGATTAGTAAATCGATGGGGCTTCGTCGTATCAATAATGTACGACTCGCCCGCTGTTATGACATGAGATTGCCCTTTATATTCCAGAGTGATTTCACCCTCTAATACGGTGCCAATCTCTTCGCCTTCGTGTTTGATTTCTGCCGCACCAGTGGTTCCATAAGGTGCGTATTCCTCGATCAAGAATCCGATGACTTGATCTTTGTCGCCATTCGTTACCAGTTTCATGGACACCGTCTCGCTCCCGATTTCCACAAGATCTGACGGCTTGATGACTACTTTCACTTCATCGTTCGAAGGTTGTTCAAAAGTGAAAAACTCTGATAACGATAAAGAAAATACATTAACGATTTTTTGTAGTGAGCTGACCGACGGGCTCACTTTGCCATTTTCAATGGATGAGATTGCACTGTGGGTAATACCAGCGCGCTCGGCTAGTTCCCTTTGTGACAATCCATGTTTTTTTCGTAACTGAACAATATTTTTACCAATCTCTTGATTGTCCATTCATACAGCTCCAAACGTTTAACGAGAGGTAGCCATCATAAATTCATTGAACAAAATTTGAGAGAAATGATTGGTTTTTGCTTCCCATTCTGGGTGCCACTGCACGCCAACGAAAAATTTTTGATTAGGAAGACTAAATGCTTCTACCAAGCCATCCGGGGCTTTAGCTTCTACTTGTAATAGAGGAGCAAGCTGATCGACGCCTTGGTTGTGTAGTGTGTTCACTTCAAAGAAGGTGGTATTTTCCCAATGATTTTGCACCAGCCATTGTTCAAATAAGCTCTGCTTTTGAACTAGTACAGCGTGTGCTGGCGCGTATTTTTGTTCGAAATCTTCAACAGGCGCTTCACGATGGTCATTGAAGCCGGAGTCATGAACGGCTGGGTTTAACGAGCCACCAAGTGCGACATTCATCTCTTGAAAGCCACGGCAAATACCAAGGCACGGAATGTTTTGGTCAACCGCATGACGAATTAACGTGAATGAGAGCTCATCACGAGCTTCATCTTTGTAGCTCTCTTCGTGCGTTGCATTGTATCGATGTGGCGCAACGTTAGAGTGGCTGCCAGGAAAAAGAAAACCATCACATATGTCTAGGATGGTGGTTACGTCATCGCCCGACATGTCGGGAGCCAACATAATCGGTAGCCCTCCAAAATCCTTTATGGCGCGAAGGTAAAAGTCGTTGACCGCTTGTATCTGATAGCCACCCAACTCTTTAGCGCAGCTAACCACACCAATGATGGGTTTGTGTGTATCTGCCATGATATGTCCATGTTCAATTTATTTAACACAAACCCTACAAACCATGTACAAAATTATCAACACAGATGACCATTATTATCGTCACAACGTGATCTGACGCACTTTTTAGGCTTCAAAACTGAATATTTATGCTCATTATATTGAACAAAACAAAACCAACTGTTACAAAATAGTTAACAGAAAGACATAAGAACCAGCCGTTAAACATCAAAAACACAGTGTAAGTGCATGTTTAAATTAAAAATAACCTAAAAAACAAACAACTCGCTCAGAGTACTGTAATTTATTTGTTAATTTGGTTATTTCTAATTTCTACTCGTCAGGCTATTTGGAGAAGAAAATGGAATCGTATCTACAGGAAGTACAAAATTTTAAACAAAAATGGCCCGATATTGAATTTATCGATCTCATCTTTACCGATATAAATGCCACCCCAAGAGGAAAACGCATCCCGATAGATGCTCTAGAAAAACTGAATAAAGGTGTTGCCCTCCCCCTTTCGACCATCACCCTAGATACCAAAGGTAACGTCGTTGAAACAGCAGGGTTGGGAGAAGATCTCGGAGAACCAGATAATCTCTGCTATCCAATCAGCGGCACCTTAATGCCGACGGCAAAAGAACAAGTTGGTCAGCTACTGCTTAGTATGATGGATGAAACCGGGCAGCACCCTAACCCACTGTTCATCCGAAACATTCTCGCTTCTATATTGCAAACACTGCATGCTAAAGACCAATATCCTTGCGTCGCGCTCGAGCTGGAGTTCTATTTAATAGACAAAACCCGCGGCGAAAATGGCGAACCATTAACGGCAATTAACCCCACGAAAAAAACTCGAGAAAAAGATACCGAGGTTTACGACCTTGATGGACTAGATGACTACGCTGATTTCTTGGCCGACCTTAATCGAATTGCATTAGAACAAGGTTTAAACACTTCCGGAGCCCTATCTGAATCGGCACCAGGGCAGTTCGAAATCAACTTCAACCATTCTAAAGATGTACTTCGAGCATGTGATGAAATCATCATCGCAAAACGCTTGATTCGCCAGGTCGCTCATCAGCACGGATTTGACGCCACATTTATGGCGAAACCTTTTAGTGAGCAAGCGGGTAATGGCATGCACATTCACCTCAGCTTGGTTGATACAGATGGTAACAACCACTTTAGCCAACCAGACGGTCAAGCGAGCGCCTTCTTCTATCAAACCATGGCAGCGATGCTGTCACAAACATCCGATGCCATGGCCCTAATCTGTCCTAACGTTAACTCTTACCGTCGCTTTGTTCCTGGCGCTTACGTCCCAACCAAAGCCGATTGGGGAGAAAACCACCGCGGTGTTGCGTTGCGTGTGCCTATCAGCGATAGCAAAAATCGCCGTATAGAGCATCGTATAGCAGGCGCTGACGTTAACCCATACATTCTCGCTGCAGTAGTACTTTCCGCAGTATTAGCGAGTGAAAGCTACACCAAAGATCAATGTCCACCGACTCTCAGTGATGATGCAATTGAGTTACCTCTGCGTATGTCAGAAGCTCTAGAGCGACTGGAGCACAGTGAGCTGGCTCAATACATCTCAAGAGACTTTATCGATTTGTATCTAGCTTGCAAACAGAGTGAACTCGCAGAATTTGAGCGAGCGATTACTCCATTGGAAATCGACTGGATGTTGCACTCGGCATAAACAAAGGAAATGAACTTTATGACTACGCAGACCAAGGCGCTGGATGCGCCTCTTAAAATCAACTCTCAACACATTATTGTTTCTTTAATCTCGGTTGCGACGTTTGTCTTTTTTACCACAATCGGTTTGAACCATGAGGAAGGCGAAGCCTACGGATGGATGAGTCTTTTACCAACGGCGTTGGTATTGGTCTTTGCGCTGACAACACACCGAACTGTGGAAGCCCTCTTTAGCGGCGCTATTGCCGGTGTTCTTCTGCTTAACCCAACTGAAGCGGTAGAACAGATTGTTGATATTTCCATGAGTGTGATGATGGATGAAACTATTGCCTGGATCATCCTAGTTTGTGGTTTGATGGGCGGCCTAATTGCTATTTTGGAGAAAGGCGGCAGTATCTTAAGCTTCTCCGACATGCTAGTCACGAAAGTAAAAAGCCGTAAGCAATCGATGCTGATGACCTTTGCTTTAGGTATTCTGATCTTTATCGACGATTATTTGAATGCGATTGCAATTTCTTCCTCAATGAAAAAAGTTACGGACGGCTACCAAATCTCGCGTGAAAAACTCTCATATCTTGTGGATTCAACCGCCGCACCTATCTGTATCCTCGTACCAATTTCCACTTGGGCAATTTTCTTCAGTTCTTTGCTAGAAGCAAACGGAGTAGCAGAAGCGGGAGATGGTATCAAAGCATACATTGAAGCTATTCCATACATGGCTTACGGCTGGGTAACGCTGGTGATTGTTTTGCTGGTTGCAATGGAAAAGATCCCAGATCTAGGCGCGATGAAAAAGGCAGAGAAGCGTGCGAAGAATGGTCAAGTTCGTCCAGACGGTGCAACAGATGTCGACTTTGGTCCCGATGTCTCTGCACATACCAACCCAACCATGGGCCTTGTCAACTTCTTGTTACCAATGATCGTACTTGTTGCCGCAAGTTGGTATTTTGGTATCGATCTACTTGCTGGTGTTTTCGTCGCGTTAATCTTTACTATTAGCTTTTACGGCGCACAAAAACTGATCTCGATGAACGACATGTTCGAAGCTGTTTATGATGGCATTAAGGTTATGCTACTGCCGCTTGCGACCGTTATTGGTGGTTTCATGTTGAAATCGGTCAACGACTCATTGGGCGTCACGCAGTATGTCATTGAGACCGTCAGCCCTTACCTGTCAGCGTCTTACTTCCCTGCGATTATCTTTATGATTACGGGCGCGTTGGTATTTGCAACGGCATCGTCTTGGGGAACGTTTGCAGTAGCGATGCCAATTGTTCTACCTTTGGGCGAACAGCTTGGTGTGCCTCTACACTTAACCGTTGCAGCGCTGCTTTCAGCATCAGCGGCAGGGAGCCACTCTTGTTTCTTTAGTGACTCAACCGTGTTATCTGCACAAGGTTCAGGCTGTACAGCAATGCAACACGCAACCACACAGTTTCCTTATGCGTTGATTGGTATTGTTGCAACCGCGATTTTCTTCTTCATCATCGGTTAGCCCCTTTATCTAATTGCAAAGCCCTGCTCAAAAATAGCGGGGTTTTGTTCTATCAAGTCAAATGATCCTCTTAAAACGACTTTACGTCCGTTCAGTATAAAAACACTCAAAGATATACATCTGCACTCAATAAGGGTTTGGTAAACCTAATATTTTTGGTTTACGCTTAGCGAAGCGTTTATTGTGCAGCAAGGCAGCTTTTGAGTAACTTAAATGCCGCCTTAATACAGTGTTAACGGTTGGAGAGACATGAAAAAGTTAGCCCATGAGATATGGATATTTGACGGAGATCCCGTCCAATTCTTAGGACTCCCATACACCACTCGTATGACTATTGTTAGGCTTTCTGATGGTGGCCTTTGGGTTCATAGTCCAATTAAGTTATCAAATTCGATTAGAGAGCAAATCAACAATCTAGGCCAAGTGAAATACTTAATCGCTCCTAATCATTTACACCACTTGTTCTTATCTGAATGGGTATTTGCCTATCCTAGCGCAGAAGTTTATGGCACAGATGAAGTCATTAAGAAGTGCCGTGATATACACTTTCACGCTTCACTTAACCAAGGCGGTAATGCTTGGAACTCTGAGGTTGAACAAGAACTATTTTCTGGCTCTCCATTAATGGAAGAGTGTGTGTTTTATCATCGACTTTCAAAGACCTTAATTGTTACTGACCTCGTCGAGAATTTTTCTGGCCAGGACTTTAACTACTGGCAGCGGTTTGTGGCTAAAGGGGCCGGTATTCTTGCTCCGAATGGAAAAATGCCTTTGGATTGGCGCCTAAGTTTTATGTTTAGCAAACAAGAGGCTCGAAAACACTTAAATAAATTGCTGTCTTGGAAACCTAATATATTGGTTATGGCTCACGGTGAAATCGTCCTTGATAATGCAGACGAGTTCTTACAGCGCTCTTTTAAGTGGCTAGTATGAGACAACATTGAAAACTCACACAACAGAATAGACAAGAAGCTATTTTAAAACATTAGGCCCTTTTAGCTTAGTCTTAGGGACGAATTTACAGCACTACACGTTATGTTTAACGATAAGCTCCCCTATTCCTCTTAATTGAGCATTATGCAGCAATTTAAAATTCCGTTAGAATTGCACTTCAAAAACTTCAATGCGAAGAATTCTGGACATTGATACGGACATAAGTTCAAGAGTTAACATAACGCAATAGCAATCTCTTACTAATTATTTTGCATCGAGACATTGGCATACTCCCGAAACAAACCCTTCTACTCTAAAGGTTTTGTTAATAACAGTTGCCATGCTTGTTAGTTATTCTCGTTGAACTCAGTATCTTGAAGTTGTTTGAATATATAAATTTAAAAAAAAGAGACATAAGATGCACAAAAAACTCATCATTCTAAGCTTGCCTATTCTATTAGCTGCATGTGCGGCACCAAAGTATACGGTAGAAACAATCTCGAAAGAAAATCAGAGCAAGGAAATCACCATCGTAAAAGACAACGCCACGCGAGATGTTTTCTTAGATTCGATGCAAGACTGGTGTTTGGATACCGCCCATAAATGCACAGTCGTAAGCGACGGCACGCCTCCTGTTAGCTCTGAGCTAACACTTACTTACGTATCACGCTGGAGCTGGGATTTTAGAACATTTATCGCTGATGCTCAGATCAAAGCCTACAAAAATAACGAAAAAGTAGGACAAGTTGAATTTAAAGCACCAAACAGCGCGAATCCAGATAAATGGGGTAAAGACAACAAACGAATCATTTCGATGATGGATCTGTTATTCGGTAAACAAACCGTGAGTGAGGCTCAATCCAAGATTAAGCTGGGCGAAATGTAATGAGCCGAACAATTGCCCATTTAACAAGCATCATATATTTGTAGAGAAAGATAGGAATGTTTAAGTGACTGAAGTCAAAACCATTGGGCTTTTCTTTATAACCGCCATTGCAGAAATATTAGGCTGCTACTTACCTTATCTCTGGTTAAAGGAAGATAAGTCAGTTTGGCTTTTGGTACCAGCAGCGCTATGCCTTGCTATGTTTGCTTGGCTTCTATCTTTACATCCTACCGCAACTGGCAGAGTTTATGCCGCTTACGGTGGTGTCTATATTTTTGTCGCAATTCTATGGTTGTGGTGTATCGACGGCGTTCGACCAACGCTCTGGGACATAGTGGGGGTTTCTGTCGCTATGCTTGGCATGTCAATCATCATGTTTTCACCCAGAGCATCCTAAACGTAACCGAGGGAAACCCTTACGCTTAGTATTTTGGCTATGTGCTAGATTTATTGATTAATAACATTATGACGTAATTGCTACATAGCCAAAGTACGCTTGGGCTTCACCCCAAAACAGCGCTATTTATAGGAGATACTAATGAACCATGCAGTGAAGGCAAGATTTGATGAGTATCCAAAACATGTGCGTATTCGGATAGAAGAGCTACGAAATATCGTCTTAACTATCGCTTCTGAATTAAAACTGGGGGAAGTTGAAGAATCTCTAAAATGGGGAGAGCCAAGCTACAGTGTGAAAACAGGTAGCCCGGTAAGGATGGATTGGAAACAGAAAACGCCTAGTCGTTATTATCTGTTCTTTAATTGCCAAACTAAGCTCGTCGACACATTCCGCGAACTGTATAGTGACTCACTTGAGTTTCAGGGTAATCGAGCAATAATTCTATCTTTATCAGCACCTTTGCCAGAAGCTTCAATCAAGACCTGTTTAGAATTAGCATTAACCTATCAAAAGCGAAAGAACTTACCTCTTTTAGGTATGTAAGATCGCTTAATAAAACTATTTACGGCCGATTAACCATATTCAACTACTCTACCTTTGTATCCTTTTTAATGCTTCCGCAGTAAAGTTTTAGATTAAGTGGTCACGTTAATAGCGCCGTAACCAAACTAGTAATATCGAAATAAAGAAGAGTTTATGAAATCAAAAATCTTGTTCTTACTTATGCTTGGAGCTCATTTCAATGCTTTTTCAGCGACGAACTATCAAGTCAATGTGGTAGTAACAGAGCCTCAATCAACATTCATTTTTCCGACTTTTGAAATATCCTCTAAAGGAAAAAGCAAAACCAGTTTTGTCGACGGCTGCACGTACTTAGGGACCCTTTCAGAACCGAGCAAAAATAGTATACAGCTTGAAGCTACCATGTCATGCAACCAAGATGGCTCTACGTCAAGGATGGAAATGCCGGTATTTGTGCTCAACTCCGAGGGTCAAAGCGCGAGTTATGATCTTGTAGAAAACGGGATCGTGATGTGGAAATATTCTGTAGAAGTTAAGCCGTCACTTAAAAAGTGATATATCAGAAATACTAAAGTAACAATCAGCACGATTAACCGCCGTTTAAGTGTAATAGGTATATTCTTTACGACTTAATGACGTTACTTGTTGCCGCAAGTCTCCAACTCATGTACAAAGCAGCCCTAATTTTAATAGGAGCTAAGTGGCATGAATTTAATTGTACGTCAGGTAACTTTAGGTGATGCTGAAGGCATTACAAACGTCCTCAACCCCATCATTATTGAAGGTTTATACACTGTATTAGATACGCCTTTCACACCTGAAGAAGAAAAAGAGTTCATTACTCATTTCCCAGAACGGGGCGTGTTTACAGTCGCTTTATCCGAAAATAGCTCACAAGTCATAGGTTTCCAAAATATCGAGCCATTTGCACAATATACAAAAGCTTTTGACCATGTTGGCATAATTGGTACGTTTGTTAGTGACGGTGCTCGTGGCCAAGGTGTGTCTAAACAGCTTTTCAAATCGACATTCGAAGTAGCCAAACAAAAGGGTTACGAAAAACTATTTGCGTACGTTCGCGGCGATAATGAGCGAGCGTTATCAGCCTATCTCAAACAAGGCTTCGAAATCGTAGGGACCGCGAAGAAGCATGCAAAAGTTCGTGGGAAATACGTAGACGAAGTCCTCATTGAGAAGTTTTTGTAGGTGTTAAGTCGCTAAACACTAAGCACGCATATAAGAACATTTGAACCAAGACTCAATTTCCGTCGTAGAAATCTCTTTTCTAAAATAGGTTATTTGAAATGAAACTGACCTCGGAAACTGAGTCAAGAATAATAGAAATGGCATGGGAAGACCGCACCCCATTTGAGGCTATCGAATTTCAATTTGGTTTGAATGAATCCGACGTGATTCAGTTTATGCGTAGCCGGCTCAAATCAAGTAGCTTTAAATTGTGGCGTAAAAGGGTTTCGGGGCGCAATACAAAACACAACAAGCTACGAAACTCAGACATCATTAGAGGTTATTGCCCAACTCAATATAAGCCGCGATAGCGAACTGCACTTGGCATAAATTTTTATTACGAATCGCAACATTTATCGCCCTACCTTTGAACCAACTTCATGATTGGAGGGGAATAGTCACCACTTAATTCAACCTAGTGTTTCAGGGCGATAATAAATTCAATGGGAGTCATCTTAACGTCCTCAGTCGCCATCAAACTAATGATTCCACAGAAAAGATTGATACAAAACGCCCACTAAAAGTAACTCAGATTAAGGCGTCATTTAATCCGTGTATCAATCTCTTTTACCTTCTGTTTAGGCACTAGAATCACTAACCTTCTATTTTATCTTTGAAGGCACAGATAAAAAGCTGCATGATTAAAAAGGAAAAATAGCGGATAACGGTTTAACAAGCACTCGGAGCTTGGAGGCAATTTTGAACAAATTACTTATGATGTTTGCGTTGGTTTCTTTACCTTGCTTGGCTTCTGATGATGTTGAAGATCCCTGCAAAGTAAAAGGCGGGGGCGTTATGGCTGGTTATCAGTGTGTAGAAAAGAAGATGGAATCTGCAGATAAAGAGCTTAACGAAAGTTACAAGGAAGCAATCGCTAGAATAGGTGAGGAAGAAAAAGCACTAAGGAAAACATGGTCTCAGACCGAACTGGTAGAGCCATTTCGAAAGGCCCAAAGAGCTTGGCTAAAATACAGAGACGCCGAATGTGAATTTACGGGCCTGTCTTCCACACCCTCACCCTGGCAAGGTGTCCAGATTGAAGAGTGTAAGTTAAGAATGACGTTAGAACGCGTCGAGTACTTCAATGGAGTATACGTAGGCTAAACGGATTACATCTAACAAAGCACTTCAATAAGATTCGCAACTCTTGGCAATTTCAGTTTAAATGTACTCGGTGTTTAAGATGCAAACGTTCAGGTTGAGTGGTCGCTCCGCTTACTACTTAACCCTGCGTTGTGCGTAAAGCTAATATGGGTGTGAAATAATTATGGAAAAAGACGATTTAGTTGGGCTAGTAGTTAAGTATTTCGAGAAAATAGATGCCGGTGATCCTAGCTATCTGGATCTATTCTCAGAGGATGTTGATTTTTTCTTTCCTAAATTTGGGCAAGCGAAAGGAAAGAGTGCCTTAGTGGAGTTTGGCAATAGGATTGGTAGCTCGTTGATTAGTATCTGGCACGACATAGACGGCTTTCAAATAACGACTGCTGGAAACAAGGTCATTGTTGAAGGACAGGAAGGCGGCGTAATGAGTGATGGTACCTCTTGGCCGGACAACAAAGTTTCCACAGGGCGTTTTTGTAGTGTATTTGAGTTTGAAGGAAAAATGATAAGTCGTATGTTTGTGTACGTAGACCCTGACTTCCCGAGTCGAGATTTTGAGAGAATTTCCGTGCTGTCAGGCGAGAGCAACGTGCGACAAACTGTTCAAGCCTGAATACTACCGCTACCGCATAGCATCTTTGTTATGCGGTAGTATTCGTAGTTAAGGTGTGTTAAGGGCTTTGATATCGCTTTACTCACACCTTATCAGTGCGTTAGCTATATTCCCTTACTGATAGAAATGCTACTTTCTTCAATCGTCCTGTATTATGATAATGAAAAAGATTGCACTAATTTTAAAATTAAAATGAACCAAAAATTTTTTCTAAAACTACTCCCTGTCCCTTTTCTTCTAACCGGTTGCCAGTCTACGCAAAGCCAGCTTCAGCCTATACCTGAAAACGTATTATCAAACCTATCGACTCAATGGGCAGTGGTAGAGGCCTGTTTTCACTCCGATGCTTATAGCTTAGAGCAATCCGTAAACTATCGAGAGGCCATTAACTATTCTTTTTCTACTTGGCTAGTCGATCAGTCCGATATCGATCAGTCTGTAAATGAAGCTCGTGTAGCGTTATCAGAATATCAGTCTCAGAATGATGGTTTAGGAACAACATGTAAGGATTGGCACCTACCCTTAGAATCTGGATTGCGAGAAGTTAACAATCACAAGAATCAAGTGGCGATAAACCAGCAGCGAGCACATGAAATACATAAAGCAAACGCTTCTAAACCTGTGACGTATTCAACACCAGCATCTACTTCGACTAGTAATGTTGTTCACTGTTACAAATTGGAAGACGTTAGCTTGAATAAGAACATTCAAACCTTTAATGGAATGATATGCCCTATAGGCTGGCTTAAATATTATGGCTATTAATGTATTTGATTAATACAGCACTTAAGAATGAACTCTAAGTTTAATTTTTAGTTCAAGATTGGGTTTCTTGTTTACAATGTTATGTTTCCAGTTGGATTACCGTATTCGAATAGATTGACGAAGTTAATCAATATATGTGTATTGATGCTTACTTTTTATCGAGTTATCTTTGTTTGATAGCCATTAAAACGAGTAAGGAAACAAAGTGACTGTGTTAACAAAAGGCATACACCACGTAGGTTTAACCGTATCTAACCTAGAAGCAAGCGCGAAGTTTTTCACTGAACAATTAGGTTGGAGTGAAGTAAAAAGAAACCCAGACTACCCGGCAATATTTGTGAGTGATGGGCATATCATGCTTACACTATGGGCGGCTAAGGCTGATGCCGCCACTCCATTTGACAGAAAAACGAATATTGGTTTGCATCACTTAGCTTTACTCGTAGAGACTGAGAAGCAACTCGATGAGTTGCGTGATCAATTTATGGCGTCGGGAATCGAAATTGAGTTTGGTCCCGAGCTTGTTAAGACAGGACCCGCAAAACATTTAATGTGTTACGACCCAAGTGGTATTAGGGTTGAGTTTTTCTGGGCGGGCTCGTAAAACAAACATAACAAAGTTTTATAATAGGGATTTGGCACACATGGCATTGTTAGTTTGCACCGCGTTTGGTGTTTAAGGTGCTTAGCAGAAGCTTGTGTATCGAATACCCCCTCCTACTACACATTTTGCGACTTACGAGTAAGTCCAAAAGGATAAATGTTATGTATAAAATCGGCGTTGTTTTATTTGATGATTTCACGGATATCGATTTCTTTCTTATGTATGACTTGCTGGGGCGCACAACCGACAGTTGGACAGTAAGTATACTTGGAACTAAATCTGAACATCATTCCCACCTCGGTATGAAAGTTAAAACAGACGGACACCTTTCTGAGGTGACGAATCAAGATGTCGTTCTTATTACAAGCGGCAAACGGGGTATTCCAGCCGCTTTAAAAGATGCTGAATTTATGTCAGCGTTGAATCTTGATCCAAATAGGCAGCTAATAGGTTCGATTTGTGCGGGATCATTCATCCTCCATGAACTAGGTTTACTAAAAGGCAAGCGATTAACAACAAACCCAGATGCAAAGGATGTTCTACAAAGTATGGGAGGAGATGTTCAGGATCTGCCTCTCGTGATAGACGGTAATGTAGCGACGGCTGGTGGCTGTCTTTCACTGATGTATCTAATTGGTTGGTTAACAGAGCGGCTATTTGACTCAAACAAACGAAAAGCTATACAAAATCAATTGATACCTGCTGGGCAATTAGATCTATTTGAAGAGCTTATTACCACAACTATTCAATCAGCAGAGTTAGCAAGCTCGGATAACAAGGCGTTAAATAATCATTCATAACATGTGGTGTTTTACATTACGTTAGTTTTAGTGTTTAGGGTAAGTCACACATCAGTCTTGTGTGACTTACCCTTGAACATAACGCCACTTGGGGAAATTAACTTACAGGGAGTAAATCAATTGGTAAAAATGTACGGTTCTGAAGAGACAAGAGCGTTTTGCTGTAATTGTAAAGAAGTAACGCTACATCGGTACGAAAGCTTCTCTAAAGCGCAGGAAAAGACCGAGAAAAAAGCTAAAGGTTTCTTCTCTGGTCTATTTGCAGCAATAATTAGCTCATTAATGGAAGGCGAAGCGACTGGTGACTACAAATGTACAATATGCGGCACCAATCTTCACACGCCAGATAATTTAGATTAGTAGTCAGTGTCTCTAAAGCCACAGCAAGTGGCACGCAACATAATTTATAGACGGCTCTAGTGGGTTTGAAGTGTATGCACCTTATGCATTGCATTTAGGGTTTTGAGGTTGTGTTGCGGATCAGGTAGTGCGCTTTTATCTTTAACAAGGGGCTAACGCAGAGCAAAAACAAGGGACAAGAAAAGAAGTAGTTTTACTTGAATATCAATGAATTACAGACACAAAAAAGCCCACCAAAAGGTGGGCTTTTTTAAAATTTGGTGGGTCCGGGCGAACTCGAATCGCCGACCCCTACCATGTCAAGGTAGTACTCTAACCAACTGAGCTACGGACCCAAATTTTTATGTTCCTAACCATTCAATTCAGAATGGTGCGTCCGAGTGGACTCGAACCACCGACCCCCGCCATGTCAAGGCGATACTCTAACCAGCTGAGCTACGGACGCATTTCTCTGGAACGACGAGGATATTAGCTATAAGCGAACGACGGTGCAAGCACAAATTTACCAACTTTGAACCGTTTGGCGAAAATGTAAACTCAACACGCGTTTTCAGATGATTTTATCGACAAGGACTGAGCCTGCAGGGTTTAAAAGTGTGATCTATATAACTTTTATTATCTCACTTAATTGTCGTAAGGCACTTCACTGAGCATCCAAATCTGTAAGATTTGCGATACCTTAGGGCAAGTGCCGAACAAAATCTGATATTTAGGTTTAAATGGTTCGCCGATATAGGTTGTACGGATCAACTCTCCTGTTTTGACGTCTACTTGAGTGCTCACCCTGCCTTTGAAGTTTTGAAATATGACAAACTGCTCACTGTGGTAAACCATTTGCTCTCGGTAAAACAAGAAATGATCTTGGGGTGTCTCTGTCAATTCACACTCCAGTGGTTTCAAATTAGGTATCGCACTAACATTCGATGTGATGAACAACGCCGATAAAATCCATCCGTATCGCATATGGCTGCCCTATTCTGCCCTCTTTTTCAAAGTATAGGCCCTGCCTTGATGACTGATACAAAAAAGGCTTTGATCATCTCTAATCAAAGCCCCTTGTTTCTGCTGGTTAATTGTCGTGTTTAGTCGTCCGCCTCAAACACAACGTTATAATTTTCGGTGTATGTACAATTCGGCTGACGGCTACAAGTAAAGAAACGTCTCCCTTTGAACTCACCTTGGCTTGCGGTTTTAATGATCATCGGACTGCCGCATTTTTTACAAAAACGCACTTCTTTATCGGGCTCAATCAAATCAATGTGTGCCGCAAGCAAACGACGTAATCGCCCAACTTGATAACTGTGCTTTATCGAGGCGCCAATTAAAGGCAGGTTGGCCGTCTTACAAACATGAATCAATAACTTTTGTCTTTCTATCTTACCCTTGTTTAGCTCCTGCCCATTATCCAATTCAACGATAACGCGCGGCTCTAGTGTCCTTGGGTCACAAATAACGTAATCAAAATAGCTTCGAGATATACGATTGTTCGCGACAAAAAACTGCTTCTTATTTTTGATTTCTTTTGGCGTAACCAAACTGGACATGTTTACTTTCGCGAATACTACGGCATGCTCCCCTACCGCCGCTCTTAACGCATTATAGAACGCACCCTCTTGACCTCTGAGCAGAGGGCCTTTCGAGCGATAAGGATAATCACGCGTGTCATCGTGCTTAATCACGTACTTTTGAATAACAAAGAAGAATAAAACCAGAAGAACAACAATGATAAAAATGTTGGTCATAAATAAAGTGCATCCAAAACAACTCGTTGCTCAAAGCGTAAATGGAAATGTTATGCAGAGCAACAAAACCTCGCAATTTTGAGGCGCCACGACGATAGCGAGAAACAGAAAATTTTGCTCACCAATAAAAACGAGCCAATCACACACTTGGATTGGCTCGTTTAAATTTTGTTAATACATTATGTATGCTAAGAATCAACTATTAGCGTCTGGCTGATTCTCTGGCATCGCATCAATAAAAGCTGGCAGTTGATTGCATGACTGCACAACAGCGTTAATGGTTGGATAAAGAGAAGTATCTACACCAAAGCGTTGTGCGTTATAAAATTGTGGTACCAGACAAATATCGACAATAGATGGCGAGCTTGTCAGGCTAAACTTGCAATCACCATTTAGTTTACGATGCTTCTGAAGTTTCTCTTCTAATGCTGTAAAACCTTTGTGGATCCAGTGATGAATCCAAGCGACTTTGCGCTCTGGTTCGCAAGCTAGCTCCCCCTCTAAATACTGTAGAACTCTTAAGTTATTCAGGGGATGAATCTCCATTGCAATATCCTGAGCCAAAGCTAGCGCTTGGTATCGAAGCGGCGTTTGCTCGGGGATCACAGTGACATCCGGGTAGTGTTCTTCTAAGTATTGAATGATCGCCAGTGACTGGGTTAACTGAACCTCCCCATCCACCAGCAAAGGAACCAGTTCAGAAGCGTTTAACTCATGGTACTCGTCACTGTGTTGTTCGCCACCATTGCGCACCAAGTGTACCGATTTTGAATCATACGATAACTCTTTAAGATTCAAGCAAATACGCACACGATACGCCGCCGATGATCGCCAGTATCCGTATAAAATCATGCTATCGCTCATATCGTCTCCCAACCAGCATTGTTAGTGCTTGAGATATTGGCTAACTTGTTGGTCAATCGAGCCGAATATGTTGTTGCCATCCGCATCGAACATTTCCAATCTAATTGAATCTCCAAACGACATGAAGTTAGTCGACGGCTTACCATCACGAATGGTTTCAATCATGCGAACTTCCGCGATACATGAATAGCCAACGCCACCTTCTTCAATAGAAGTGCCATGTTCCGTTCCCTGCTTGTTGGATACCGTACCTGAGCCTATAATCGCCCCAGCAGATAGCGGGCGCGTTTTAGTCGCGTGAACAATTAAGTCTGCGAAATCAAACGTCATATCGATACCTGCATTCGGGCGACCAAACGGCTTGTGGTTGTAGGTCGAGACCAATGGTAAATGCACTTTGTTTTCGTACCACGCATCGCCTAGTTCGTCTGGTGTTACTGCCACAGGAGAAAACGCAGAAGAAGGTTTAGATTGGAAAAAACCAAACCCTTTAGCTAATTCTGCGGGAATTAGCCCACGCAGTGAGACATCATTCACCAGCATGATCAAACGAATCGACTCCTGAGCCTCTGCAACACTCGCGCCCATTGGTACGTCACCTGTTACCACAGCCACTTCACCTTCGAAATCAATACCCCATTCATCACTCGCAAACTCGATGTTGTCACAAGGACCAATAAAGGCATCAGAGCCTCCTTGGTACATCAACGGATCCGTCCAAAAACTCTCTGGCATTTCAGCGCCGCGAGCTTTTCGAACCAACTCAACGTGGTTTACGTAAGCACTGCCATCAGCCCACTGATAAGCGCGAGGAAGCGGCGACTCGCAGTAGTGCGCTTCAAACTCTTCATACCCTGCAACCGTGCCATTGTTCAGTGCAACGTATAGCTCTTCCAGTTGCGGTGCTAGCGTATCCCAGTTATCAAGTGCCACCTGCATCGTCGGTGCTAAGTTCATGGGGTGGAAAATTTCTGTCGCTGGTACGCAGCGCGTTAAGTCTTTGCTCACGACCATCAACAAACCGTCACGAGTGCCATTTTTCTTGGTTGCTAATTTCATCCTTGCCTCTTACTTCTCTTGCCAGCTATAGACGTATTCTTTGTTTTCTACTTTTTCCAGCTCATCCGAAAACTGAAGTGCGTGACGCGTATCAATCATGACCGCAACTTCGTCGGTGAAAGTCTTCTTATGCTCTCGCCCTGCTTTGAATGCTTTCGGGTGAGGACCATGCGTAAATCCTGCTGGATGGAATGTCACCATGCCTGCTTCAATGTTGTCACGGCTGAAAAAATCACCTGCATGGTAGAACAAGACTTCGTCATAATCGTCATTGTTGTGGTAGAACGGTACTTTGAGCGCTCCAGGATCACTTTCAATTGGACGAGGAACGAAGGTACACACCACAAATCCTGCTCCTACAAATGTAGTATGTGCAGAAGGCGGTAAATGGTAACGATGTGACATAAGTGGACGAATATCACGCCAGTTCACTTTTACTACCGCCAAATCACCATGCCACCCAATCGCATCCAGCGGGTTGAATGGGTAAGTGATAACACTGACTTTATCGTAGCGTTTCACCTGAACCTGTGTTTGATTCTCAGAATATTGAGCACGGAACTGATCGTTGATCGACGGCGTTTCTAAAACCGCCGGATCAAACACCGCGTGGTTTCCAACCATGCCTTTTTCGGGCAATGTATAAGCCGCATCGGTGTTTTCAATCATCAGAATGAACATCGGCTCGCTTGGTTCTAAACGCCAGCTCGTTGAGCGCGGGATCATGACATAATCCCCTTCGCTCACTTTCAAATGACCATAATCACAGTAGAGATCTGCCGTACCTTGGTGGATGAATAGCAGTTCGTCGCCATCTGCATTTCTCACCAAGAAGTCCATTTTTTCATCCATACGCCAAACACGAACTTTACAATTCGCGTTGTGTAATAGATGCGGGACTGCCCAAGGGGTAATATGGCTGGCTTTTTCGACTAGATTAAAATCAAACGCTCGTGGACGTAGCTCGCCCTCCCACTCAGACCACCCCGTTGGGGCATGTTGATGATGAAAATGTGTTGCGGGGCCGAAGAAGCCACTTCGACCTGCCTCACGTTCATAAATTGCCTCTTCCGGGAAGTCAGCATGTGCTTGTTTAGAGCACACTCCCTCCCGATGAGGGAATGTGATCCATTTATGCATCGCTCAATACTCCTCGGCGAATTTGGTCTTCTTCTATCGATTCAAACAACGCTTTGAAGTTACCCTCGCCAAAGCCTTCATTGCCTTTACGTTGGATGATTTCGAAGAACACAGGGCCGATAACGGTTTGAGTAAAGATTTGTAGCAAGATGCCATCTTTCGTTGGCGCACCATCAATAAGAATCTGCAAATCACGAAGCTTGCTTACATCTTCGCCGTGGCCTTCAACACGCTGATCGACTTTCTCGTAATAAGTATCTGGTGTTGGCATAAAGTCCATGCCTCGCTCACGCAAGGTTTTGACCGTTTCGTAGATGTCGTCAGTGGTCAATGCGATGTGTTGAATACCTTCGCCATTGTATTCACGGATAAACTCTTCAATCTGTGATTTATCATCTGACGACTCATTGATAGGAATTCGGATTTTGCCGCAAGGTGCGGTCATCGCACGGCTGACAAGACCAGTCAGCTTACCTTCGATATCGAAATAACGAATTTCGCGGAAGTTACCAATGCGCTCATAGAAACCTGACCAGACATCCATGTTGCCTTGCTTAACGTTGTGCGTTAAGTGGTCGATTTCGTAAAGACCAACATTCGCTTTTGATAAACGCTCATCAGCATCATCATAAAAACGAAAATCGACATCATAAATGCTCTGCTTTCCATAACGATCGACAAAATAAAGCAAGCTTTCACCGATGCCATAAATAGCAGGAATGCTAAGCTCCATCGGCCCAATTTCCGTTTTATATTCTTTACCGCCATTCTCTAACGCATGCACCAGAGCAACGGTGGCGTCTTTCACACGAAATGCCATGCCACAAACCGACGGACCGTGAACTTTGGCGAATCCCTCAGCTTGGCTATGCGGCTGCGCATTCACAATAAAGCTAATGTCACCTTGTCGATATAACCACGCTTCTTTTGAGCGATGCTTTGCAATCTCCGCAAAACCTAACGATATAAACAGATCTTTAAGCTGTTGAATGCCTTTGTTGTCAGCAGCGGTATATTCAACAAACTCAAATCCGTCTGTTCCTAGTGGGTTATATGCATCAACCATGACTTTCTCCTTGTCTCAGTAGCTTTTGTTTGGACTTATTTTTCTAACTTGGCGCAGGTCTTGAGAAATTGGAATACGTGGGGAGAAATCTTTATCTTGGCGATTTTTACGCATAATTGTAAAATATATGTTACACACAGAGAGCACGTCGAACCCACTTTCGTAAACATCAAACAAACTGCTTATTTTCAATATATTAGATTGATATTTTCGGCTTTACGCCACCACATAAAATGTAAACAAGTTGTTACTTTGGCATTTTATCTTGGCAACGTAGCTCAAAAAGCAAAAGGGGATGGAAAGTCTATTGCACCCTATCTCTATCCGATTTATTCATTTGATCCTGCAAAACATCAAAAGTAATATTTCGTGACGCTTCATACAGTTCGAAAGGCTCATCGGTCAGAATCGTGTCATGGATACCCCTTTATTGATTCACCTCAGTTTTATTCAAAAGTAACTGTGCCATAAGTGGTGCTCTGTTCCCTATCGAGCCGAGCCACAAGGCTTCACGCTCGATCAGAAAAAGAGACATCTAATGACACACATCAATCAAGAACGCTTAGTTGAACACTTTTGCCAACTAGTACGTATCGACAGCGAATCAAAAAACGAAAAACAAATTGCAGAAACACTGGCAGAACAGCTAGGCGAGCTAGGCTTTACCGTACGCAAACTTCCAGTACCTGAGCACATTTCTAACGGTTTTAACGTGTACGCCCGTTTAGACGGCAAAAAAGACGGCTCTATTCTAATGAGCTGTCATATGGATACGGTCACTCCAGGTATTGGCATTGAGCCACTCATCGAAGACGGCGTTATCCGTTCAAAAGGCAATACGATTCTTGGTGGCGATGATAAATCTGGTATTGCTGCCATCATGGAAGCCGTTCGTTGTATTCAAGCGGAAAACCGTGAGCACAAAACGTTAGAACTTGCTTTCACCGTGTATGAAGAAGGCGGTTTATTCGGTTCACAATACTTCGATATGTCACACGTCACTTCAACGGAAGCAATCGTGTTAGATACGGGTGGCCCTATTGGCACCATTGTGACCGCAGCCCCAGGCCAGCAAAAGATCATGGCAAAAATCAAAGGTCGACCAGCACACGCAGGGCTTGCGCCAGAAGAAGGCATCAGTGCGATCATGGTGGCGGCAGATGCCATCAACCAAATGAAGCTGCTTCGAATCGACGAAGAAACGACAGCCAACATCGGTATGGTTAACGGCGGTCAGGCCACAAACATTGTTATGCCCGAATTAAAAATCGTGGCAGAAGCACGCTCCCTGAATGGCGATAAACTAGATGCTCAGGTCAATCATATGATCTCAACATTAGAGTCTGTCTGTAAAAAACACGGTGCAGAAGTCGAAATTGAATCTAGCCGAGCCTACGACGCTTTTGTTATTGAAGAAAACCACCCACACGTAAACGCTATAAAAGCAGCGTTTTCAGAGTTGGGCATTGACGCCTTCACAAAAGGCACTGGCGGCGGTAGCGATGCCAACAACTTTAACAAGAAAGGTCTCACAACGGTCAACCTTTCAACTGGCATGGCAAAAGTACACACGACAGAAGAGTTTATCGCGGTAAGTGATATGGTCAAAATCACTGAGTTCGTGAAACATTTCCTAGTCAGTTAACGTCGTGCCTTTTGAAGAGCAGACTGACTATCTTCCCCTTCTAGCCTGTGCTTGAAGGGGATTTTAATTTGTATCGAAGCAAAATTACTTCCCGTCATGCCAACTTGATATCAGATCTTCAAAGAAATTCCCCTAGCTCACTTTTTGAGACCAGACAGCTCAACACCCGACACCCTGTTACAGTAATGTTAAAACTCGATTGTGTAGACAATTTATACAATATACATTTTTGGCATCTTTCAGGATGAAAAGAGTGAGACAAGGATGAAATTACCTAAGTTGCTTTTATTAACGTCGATGATGAGTCCAATACTGGCAACATCAAGCTATGCCGCGCCGTATCCCGCAGGTGTGACCCTCGATGAGACACAAGAAATTACGCTAAACAATGGGGCTGAAGTTACTTCTATTGACCCAGCCAAGCAAGCCGCAGAGCCCGCTTTTAATCTTGGTCGAGACCTGTTTGAAGGTCTGGTCATTCAAGATAAGCAAGGTAAAACCATTCCTGGTGTTGCTGAGTCTTGGTCAGTCAATGACAACAATACGGTTTATACCTTCCACTTACGTGATGCAAAATGGTCAAATGGCGAAACGGTCACTGCACAAGATTTTGTCTACAGCTGGCAACGCTTACTGAATCCAAGCACTGCTTCACCGTACGCTTGGTTTGCGGCCATTCCAAATATCGAAAACTCGCAAGCCATTATGAAAGGCGACGCCGCACCCGAGTCTTTGGGCGTGAAGGCGCTGGATGAAAAAACGTTCCAGGTAACACTCGAAGAGCCTATTCCCTTCTTTACGAAACTATTAAGTCATCCAGTGCTTGCCCCCGTTCATAAAGCGACCATTGAAAAACATGGCAACCGTTGGACCCAGCCAGAACATATCGTTACAAATGGTGCGTTTACTGTCTCTGAATGGAAAGTTAACGAAAAACTGGTGATGGTTAAAAATCCACATTATTGGGACGCAAGCAATGTAGTGCTGGAAAAAGTCACCTGGCTACCAATTGGTGATGCAAACGTAGTGCTAAACCGCTACCTAGCTGGTGAGATAGACCAAGCGGTTTCCATTCCTGCCGCTCAGAAGAAAAAGTTAATTCAACAACGCCCGCAAGAAGTGGCAAGCACCAGTGCGTCTCTTGGCTCCACATTCTATTACCTCAACACTCAACAAGGGCCAACAAAAGACGTGCGAGTTCGTAAAGCCCTCTCATATGCCATTGACCGTCAACTGTTAACGAGTGCTATTTTGAGAAACGGTGGGGTTCCAATGTATACCCTTGTGCCACCTCAAACAGATGGTTTTAAATCTCACACTCCTGAGTTCGCAACTTGGAACCGCCATAAACGTATCGAAAAAGCGCGGCAATTACTGTCAGAAGCTGGATACGATAAAAGCAATCCGCTTAAGTTAACGTTTACCGTACCAACTTTCTCGATGGACGTAAAAATGGCAACCACCATGGCAGGCATGTGGAAAAGCCGATTGGGTGCGCAAGTCACGATAAAACAGCTAGAACCGAAAGTGTTCTACGCACTTAAAGAGCCGACCGACGTTACTCGCGGCGGCTGGACGGCCGACTACAATGAAGCCTCTACATGGTTGGATATCTTCGTTTCTAGTGGCGAGTACAACGATTCTCGATATAACAACCCGCAATACGACGAGTTAATGGCTCGCTCAAAGACCATGAGCAACCCATCAGAACTGTATCTACAAGCAGAAAGCATGCTGATTGAAGACATGGCCCTTATTCCTATTTATCGTCCGGGTAACGATCAATACCTCATCAAGCCTTACGTGGGCGGCTACGAACTGACAAACCCTGAGTCGTCGTACTACCGCAAGAATGTCTATGTAAAAGCCCACTAAAAGCATGTTTTCGGTCTGAGTCGGCAAGTTCAATGTTTACTTGCCGTTCCTCATATCTCTCGGTGGAGAAGGCAACCTGAGCTCAGACCATTTTTTATTCATAACCGTTCGAAGTGATTTCGGATGACCAAAGGATGATGGATCATGATTTGGTACATTGTTAAGCGATTAGCTATCGCTATCCCCACGCTTCTATTCATCGCACTCGTATCATTTTGGCTGATGCACATTGCACCAGGGGGGCCATTTGATATGGAACGGCCTATGCCAGAGGTGGTACGTGCGAATATCGAAGCAAAATTCCATTTGGACCAGCCCTTCCTTACTCAGTTTTGGATTTACATTGGTAATTTCATACAAGGAGATCTCGGTCCGAGCTTCGTTTATCAAGACTTCAGTGTTACACAGCTCGTCGCACAATCATGGCCAGTTTCAGCAGTATTAGGCGTACTCTCCTTTTGTATTTCCGTTCCACTTGGCATGTTGCTTGGCACCATTGCGGCATTGAACCGAAATAGCCGCCTAGATTACGGCCTGATGACACTTTCGATGACTGGAGTTGTGGTTCCGGCTTTCGTGCTTGCTCCAGTTTTAGTCATGATCTTCGCTATTCAGCTCGGCTGGTTCCCTGCTGGTGGTTGGGAAGGAGGAAAGCTGGCTTTTCTTGTTCTTCCCGTGCTCAGCCTAGCGATTGGCTCCATTGCGAGTATTGCACGCGTCATGCGTGGCGCAATGATTGAAACGCTCAACCAACCATACATTCGAACGGCAAAAGCCAAAGGTTTGTCCACAACCTACATTTTATTCCATCACGCTTTGCGACCATCCCTGATTCCCGTCGTTGCGATGCTCGGCCCTGCGTTTGTGTCTGTCGTGACAGGCTCGGTAATTATCGACATTTTCTTTGGTACAGGTGGCATGGGACAACACTTTGTGTCTGGTGCTCTCAACCGCGACTACGGCCTAGTAATGGGCATTACTCTGATTGTCGCTTCACTCACTATCTTCTTTAACCTTGTGGTCGACTTGCTATATACGATTATCGACCCTCGTATACGCGTTTAGGAGTCCGGCATGTTAACGATCAAAAAACTGGATACACAAGCTCTTCAAGATCAAGTCGTCGACAATATTGAAGCCGTCGAAGGTCGCAGTCTTTGGCAGGATGCATGGACTCGATTTCGTAAAAACAGAGCCGCGATGACATCAGTGTATGTTTTGGCGTTCATTACCTTATGCATCACTTTCGGCCCCTCTCTTGCCGCTTTTGGCCATGATGAAATTGACTGGGAAGTACTCATCGATCCATACGAGCTAGGGAAACCTTCACTGAGCAGTGGCCATTACTTTGGTACCGATGATCTCGGGCAAGATGTTTTCGCTCGCACGATGCAAGGTGGCAGGCTCTCTATTTTGGTAGGTTTTGTTGGCGCCTTAGTCGCCGTTGTTATTGGTACGATTTGGGGAAGTATTTCCGGCTATCTTGGCGGCGTTGTCGATAGCGTAATGATGCGCATTATTGAGGTGCTCGATTCGGTGCCATTTATGTTTATGGTTATCCTGTTTGTTACCCTTTTTGGCAACAACATCTACCTGATTTTTATCGTGATCGGAATGGTATCTTGGCTGGGCATTGCCCGTGTTGTACGTGGTGTCACCTTCGGTCTAAAAAAGAGAGAGTTCATCGAAGCCGCACACTCTATTGGGGTTTCTAAATTGACAATTGTCCGACGCCATGTTCTGCCTAATGTGCTTGGAATCGTGATGGTTTATTCCTCCTTAATGGTACCAGGATTCATTATGTTCGAATCGTTTTTGAGCTTCTTAGGGCTTGGTGTTCAACCACCAGACACGAGCTGGGGAATCCTAATTTCCGAAGGCGCAAAAACGATTGACGTTGCATTATGGATGCTGCTTTTTCCATCTCTGTTTTTAGTTGCCACCCTCTTTTGTTTTAACTTCATCGGCGATGGCTTACGTGATGCTCTTGACCCGAAAGACCGATAAGGACAAACCCATGCTATCTATTGAAAACATGAACGTGCGCTTCGATACGCCAGATGGGCAAGTGCAAGCGGTCAGTAATCTCTCCTACTCGATTAAAGCGGGCGAAACTCTTGGGATTGTTGGGGAATCAGGTTCGGGAAAAAGCCAATCTGTTTTCTCATTAATGGGGTTAACCGCGGACAACGGCGCCGTGTCTGGAAGCGCAATGTTCCACGGTGATGATTTACTCGCGATGTCGAAAAAGCAGCTCAACCGCATCCGTGCAGAGAAAATCGGAATGATCTTTCAAGATCCGATGACGTCACTTAATCCATTCATGAAAATTGGCAAGCAGCTTTGTGAAGTTCTCATGATTCATAAAGGAATGAGCCGAAAACAAGCAAAAATGGAATCGATTCACATGTTGGATGCGGTGCGTATTCCCTCTCCCGAAACTCGGATGAATCAATACCCTCACGAATTATCTGGCGGAATGCGTCAGCGAATCATGATAGCGATGGCGTTGTTGTGTAAGCCCGAGTTGTTAATTGCAGACGAACCAACCACCGCATTAGATGTAACCGTTCAAGCTCAAATTTTGACGCTATTACGAGACTTACAACAAGAGTTCAACACCGCAATTTTACTGATCACTCACGATATGGGCGTCGTCGCCGAGATGTGTGATCGCGTATTGGTCATGTATGGTGGTCAAAAAATGGAGCAATCAGATACCGAGACATTGTTCGCTCAACCTGCGCACCCCTACACTCAAGGCCTGCTAAAGGCTATTCCTTCTATCACTGAAGATATGCCACGTTTACCAACCATCCCAGGTAACCCACCAAGTGCGTTGATTAACCATCAAGGGTGTCCGTTTAGAGAGCGGTGCGAGCATCGAGAGACGCGTTGCCAATACGAAACCCCACGGTTTTCTCCATTAAACACGAGCCAGTCCATTGCCTGTCACGTTAACGCACCCAGTGTTATCACTCCTATTCAAATAAAAGCTTAAGGAGGCGTTATGAATAAAAAAGAAGTCCTCATGTCTGCTCGTGATTTAAACGTCCACTTTCCTGTGTCGCGTCACCTTATTCCAAGTCGACGTAAAATCGTGAAAGCGGTCAATGGTATCGACTTAGATGTTTACCGAGGTGAGACACTTGGCATTGTGGGGGAATCAGGCTGCGGAAAATCAACACTTGCACGCGCCTTACTTCGCTTAATTGAACCTACACATGGCGAGTTGACTTGGAAAGGTCAAGACATGCTCGGGTTTAGTAAGAAAGAGCTTTCCTCTCGACGTAGAGAATTTCAGATGGTGTTTCAAGACCCATCCGCTTGTTTGAATCCGAGGTTAACCATCTCAGAATGCATCGCCGAACCACTGCTCACCCATGAGCCGCAACTTAAACGGGCTGAGGTAGAAAAGCGTGTCATCGCTATGATGGATAAAGTGGGTCTCTTGGCGAGCCAGCGAAACCGCTATCCACATGAATTTTCCGGAGGTCAATGCCAGCGTGTGGGCATTGCTAGAGCGTTAATTCTCAATCCAGATTTGGTCGTGTGTGATGAACCCGTTAGTGCACTAGATGTCTCCATACAAGCTCAGGTCATCAATCTTCTAGATGATCTTAAACAAGAAATGGGGTTAACACTGGTGATGATTGCGCATGACTTAAGCGTGGTGCGCCATATCAGCGACCGCGTTATGGTGATGTATCTTGGTAAACCTATGGAAGTAGGACGTTACGATCAAGTATTTGATGATGCACAACACCCCTACACCAAAGCACTGTTATCTGCTGTCCCGATAGCTAATCCGCAATTAGCACGTGACCGTGAAATACAACTATTGCCCGGCGACCTTCCTTCTCCACTTAATCCACCGAGCGGTTGCGTTTTTCGTACTCGATGCCCAGAAGCAACAGAAGTATGCGGGCAACAGAACCCAATAAAAACAGGCTCGGAGCAGCATCATATCTATTGCTCAAATATGACTTTAGGAACCATTTAATGAACAATACTAACTCAGTAAACCAACGCCTTACGTTATTGCGTGAGGCAATGTCCTTTCACAACGTGTCTGCATATATCGTGACCAACAATGACCCACATAACAGTGAATACTCAGCGGATCATTGGTTAGCGCGAAGCTGGATTTCAGGTTTTACCGGCTCAGCAGGCGATGTCGTCATTACCCAACAAGGTGGTGGCCTGTGGACTGATGGTCGTTACTATATTCAAGCTGAAGAACAGTTACACGGCACAGGACTTGAACTGTTTAAAGCCAAACAACCAGAAACGCCGACAGTTGCCAAATGGCTGGCTACCACGCTACCAGAAAACAGTATTATCGCGGTTGACGGGCGCGCCATCAGTTACGCTTTTTATCAAGGCCTCAAACAAACCTTTGAAGCGAAAAACATTAAGATCATTCTCGACCTGGATTTACTCACACCGATTTGGCTTGAAAGACCACCTCGCCCAAGTGCACCCGTATTCGAGCACCCCACCGCTTTTGCTGGCGTTGACACTGAAAATAAGTTAGCGAGAATCCGTTCTTGGTTAACCGAGAACCAAGTAGATAGCTTATTAGTGTCAACGCTAGATGATGTCATGTGGACAATGAATATTCGAGGTGGTGATACGAATTACTGCCCAGTTTCTGAAGCCTATCTAGTCGTAGAGCAATCACTTGCGACACTGTTTATTGATAAAGCCAAACTGCCTCAAGACGTTGAAAGAGCGCTGACCGATCAGAGTGTACACATTCGCCATTACAACTACGTAAGTCAGTATTTGAATCAGCAATGTGAGGGATTATCGCTCGCTTTTAACCCGACCCACACAGACAGCTTATTGGTGAGTTCGATTGAAGGGAATGTGAATCTAAAGCCAATGGCTTGCCCTGTAACGGCAATGAAGGCCATAAAAAATGCGACCGAGCTAACTAGCCTAGAACAGGCATTAACAGATGATGGTGTGGCAATCGTAAGGTTTATGAACTGGCTCGAAGAGCAAGTTCCAAGCGGACTCGTTACAGAATTGTCTGCTGAGGCACAACTGAATCACTATCGCCGTCAAACCCGACATTATGTGAGTGACAGTTTCCGCACTATCGCAGGCTTCGCAGCTCACGGGGCAAAAATGCATTATGCCGCCGATGAAGAAAGCAATGCGGCAGTCAATGAAAGCAACTTCTTTCTCGTCGATTCTGGTGGCCAATACCTTGGCGGGACAACAGACATCACCCGTACTTTCCACTTCGGGTCACCGACCATTAAGCAGCGCAAAGATTATACCTTGGTGCTCAAAGCGGTCATCCGACTGACTCAGACTCGATTCATGAAAGGCTCTACGGGTGCCAATCTTGATATCATGGCGCGTGGCGTCTTATGGCAACATGGTATTGATTACAAGTGCGGCACTGGACACGGCGTGGGCATTTGCTTGAATGTTCACGAAGGCCCACAAAATTTCTCGCAAAGCCACCACGAGGTTGAACTAAAACCGGGTATGGTCATTACTAATGAGCCAGGCGTTTATCGCGAAGGTGAGTACGGGGTAAGAATAGAGAACATTCTTAAAGTTGTAGAAGTAGAACAAAATGAGTTCGGCACGTTTTACGGTTTTGAGACCATCACTCTTGCTCCAATTGCGACCAACGCCCTTGATTTATCAATGCTAGATCAAGCAGAGCTAGACTGGCTCAATCATTACCATTCACGAGTCTATCAAGCACTTAGCCCTTTTCTTGATACGCAAGATAAAAACTGGCTTCAACGCACAACCCAACTTATTGAGAAATAGGATATCAGCAAGCTTTATAACGTTTTCATTTTCATCTCAAACTCCTTGTTTGCCAGCCTTCGGGCTGGTTTTTTTATAGAGATAACGGCGTGAAAAACAAAAACGCCCCGCAATGTTAGCGAGGCGATCAATTAAATTAAAATGATGCAGTTAAAATGCCCTACTGACGACACTTCTGAGCATCAAAATCAACGACGATGGCGGCATTCTCAAAGTCACCAGAGACTTTAACGTAGCCCCAGTAGTTACTCTGATTTGACAACGTAATACACTCTCCATTACCAATATTATCTGACCACCCGTGAAGATTAGCACCATCCGGCCAACCAGAGTTACTGTATTCAAGCTTTAGGTTGCCCATACCGTTCCCCGTCGTTATCGCCAGATTTGAGCTCTCATTCACCGCTGGCACGCTCAGCCAAATGGTTTGTTGATTTGCCAAGCAAACAGGCTCTCCTGCTGTTAGGCGCCCACCGCTTACTTTACTTTGCACCGCGCAGTCTTGTGGCAATGTGTCATTACCGCCCAACGTTGAGATAACAACACTATGAGTGGCGGTTGCCGTCAAGCCTTCACTGTCTGTCACACTTAGACTGACCGAATACTCCCCTTCACTCCCATATTGGTGCGTCGGCTTGGTTTGTGTACTTGTCGAGCCATCACCGAAGTCCCATAAGACGCTGACGATCTTCCCGTTTGGGTCTGTACTGTTTTCACTGCTAAATGTAATGCTTTCACCGACTTTCCCCTTGTTGTTTGCGGTTATGACTGCATTAGGTGCACCATTTGAGACAAGGGCTTGCTGCCACTGCTCAAACTCACTTTGATATAAATTCGCCCATTGGGTGATCGTTGCTTTGTAATTGCTCCAATTCCCTTGGCGTGTTTCCACCAGCATTTGGTTTACGTCATCTTTATGATTTTCAAACATAAAACGTACAGCTAAGTACCCCCAACGATAAATTCGATCGACATCAAACCCATCATAAGTAGTCTCGAAAATCTCACTTAAGGTATATGTCGAGCCGTCTAAAATCGTCTCAAGTGCTGCTTGGTTGTCATTTTCTTGAGCGACATACTCTGCAATGCCTTCACTCCACCACACTATTTTTTCAGTTGGATGACTAAACCCTCCATAGAGATCAAATCGACCATCTAAGTAATGCACGTATTCGTGCTCTAAGTTCCAGACAAAGTGATCCGCGTTCGCATAAGAGGCTTCATAAGCAATAAAGTTGGGAATATTCCCCGGCTGGGAAGGATCGCCTTCCAAGTACATACCGCCATTGTCAGTACTAATATCGAAAATTGGCCCTGCGTACTTACCATAATCGGTGCTTGAATCGAAGATATTGACTTGGAGCTGAGTATTGTGGTCATCTTTTACTGGCTGTTCACCAGTTTCTAATGACTGATGAAAGTAACCCTCTTCGTAACCCATTTTAGAACATGCGGCCGCGTGTTGCTCTTGCGTCATATTCTGGGACAATATTCGAATTGTTGGACTACAAGTATAAGTTTGCGATAGCACTAAGCCTTTTAGCTCAGTTTCGAAATTACAAATTCCGAACTCACTACAATCTGCGTAATATGAGGCAGTGTCCGCCGCCGCAAGCCAAACCGCGTCACCCCGACCATACATTTCATACTGTTCAAAGATTCGACTCAGCTGACTCTTCACAACAGAACTCGCGTTACCCGTATACTTGGTTAAACGCCCGAGCTCTCGCCCCGCATTCGCGGCCATGAACTCATCTTCAGCACCGATTGATGATGCCCTCAGAGCAAAATCGCCTAAAGCTTTGGCAAGGTCCGTTTGGTTGCCAATTATTTGCACAAATTGCTCGTTCCACTGCCCACCAAACAAAATAGTGAAAACACCGTTAACTGCATTGCGCATATACCAGTGCTGGGCGTATTGATCATTCCAACGTGTAAGCCACTGGGTCACTTGCGGTAAGTACGCGTGCTGCAAGCCCGCACTATCCATAGTGATGATGACTTCACTAAGCACTTTGCCGTGACGGTCGCTGTTCTCATAGAAGTTTGCGTTATTAACAAACGCATCCACGGATTCTTTCACCGCTGGGGTAACCCATTCAATAAATGAGATGTTGTCATTGTAAAACTCGGCGTAATAACCCGCGCGCAAGTATAAGAAAAACGTTTCGAGTTCATCGCTCCCGCCACCTGTATACCCCTTCGCCAATGTCGTAGTGCGCTTCGCAATGTTGTACATATGATCGGAGCTAAATACCGACTCCTGAATCCGACTTTCAGCAGAGAATAACTGGTTCACGCACGTCGCGCCCTGACTTAAAATTTCGCTGATCAATTGGTTACTGCTTTCGGTAACCAATGCTTCCAAATCACAAGCAGTGCTCGACTCATCAAGGCTTTCAAGTGACTGTACTCGAGTTGCCTTGGAGGGCTGAATAGGGAGAGTTGCGGTTGGTTGGTATTCAACTCGATTGGATTCAACACCGTGTGTATGAGCCGAATGTGCATGTTGCTCTGTAACTTGAGAAACTGGCTCGCTTAACGCAAATACGCCAGTGCTGGTTAATGTTGTCGCAATCGCGACACTCAAAGTCTTCAGTTCCATCTAATTTCTTCTATATTGAGTTTTCCTTAAATGCATTACGTCTTTTGCATCGCCACTGCCCTTATTACTGCAAGAGCATCTCCATATAATCTACTCGCAAGACAAGATGAAACATTTTGTTAACAACTGAACGTGACGGTGTCAGTTTTTGGTACTCGAGTTGCCGTTGCACGAGCTTGCCAGAAATCGATTTGCTTTAGTAATATTGATCAACTAGTTGTTTATCTTTCCATTCAAATATCTTTTATTGCTCCTCACAAAAGCGATAAAATGGTTTCTTTTCTTTTTGCTAAACAACTCCTATGACCGACGCTGATATTGAGCTACAACATCTTTGGTTAGAAGTCCAAGCCGAACGCTGGCAAAACCTGCCACGCTTTTTATTCAGTTACTACTGCTACAAGCACAACCTTGTCAGTAAAACCAACAAAGTTTGTTGGGAGACGGCACGTGCAAGACTGCCCGCTTCAACATCAATAAAAGAGCGAAAAAAGGCGGTGGTTGAACCGTTAGTCTCTGAGGAAACCGTCGTTGGGTTATTGAAATCCATCAGCAAAGATGGGGAAATGACGTTTAACGTGATGGTAACCACACTTAATGCGTTTTTGCACTATGTTGTGATTAGCAAGGAAGAGAAAGCCCGACTTAAACCAAACATGCCAGCTAGTTGGTATCAGCGATCAAACAAGTCGCCTTTGGCACGTTTCGAGCAGGCTGGCATTAATCTACAGGAGTGACATGTCAGTCATCGCTGATGATAAACACAAAAGACAAGCGCCTACAATGAGGCGCATTTGGTCAAAAATTGAGGAGCACCTAAACAAAAGTGCGTAGCGAGCAACAAAGAAAAAGTTTGGTTATTCTTGAATGCCTCGAATGCGTACATTACGCCTACGTAGAACTTCTAAAGTCACGAGCAAACACACCGACATAAAAATCAGCAACGTAGCGACCGCCAATATAGTCGGACTGATTTGCTCTCGAATTCCTGACCACATCTGCCTAGGAACGGTTTTTTGTTCTGCCCCAGTCAGGAATAACGCCACCACAACCTCGTCGAACGAAGTGCCAAAAGCAAACAAGCCGCCAGAAATCATCCCCGGACGAATCAGAGGAAAGGTAATGTGTCTGAAAGTATAAACAGGGTTTGCTCCTAAGCTAGCCGCCGCTTTTACCAAGCTATGGTCAAAGCCGCTTAACGTCGCAGTAACGGTAATGACGACAAAAGGCGTACCTAACGCAGCGTGTGCCAAAATGACGCCTAAATAAGTTTGTGATAAGCCAAGGCGTGTGTAGAAAAAGTACATCGCAGCAGCAGAGATAATGACTGGTACGATCATGGGCGAGATCAACAGCGCCATAATCGTATTGCGAAAAGGCAAGTTACTACTTGCTAAACCCAACGCCGCCAGAGTTCCCAGCCCTGTTGCAACGAGTGTCGCCATAAAAGCAATGAACGTGCTATTTTTCAGCGCCAACAGCCACTGATCACTAGTAAACATTTCTTGATACCAGCGAGTAGAATACGCTGCAGAGTCAAGGTTTAACATCCCCTCGGTAAAAGTAAAGTAAGGCGTTGCATTAAACGATAACGGGATGATGGTCAGAATTGGAGCGATTAAAAAGAACAGCACCCCCCCACAAAAAGCTAAGTAACCTGCGTAAGCAACTCGCTCTACTTTTGATGCATAGTTTGGTAATGCCATGGTTATCCCCCTACCTTAAGGTTGTTAATGCCAATCACACGGTTGAACATATAAAACAGAACCAGTACAACGAACAAAAGCAGTCCACCCAATGCGCCAGCCATCCCCCAGTTCAGTGATGTCTGCATATGATAGGCAATCATATTGGAGATCATCTGTCCGCTTCTTCCACCAACCAAAGCGGGCGTAATGTAGAAACCAATAGAAAGAATGAAAGTGAGCAAGGCCCCCGCACCTATCCCAGGTAACGTAAGCGGCATATAAATTTTCATGAACGCAATGAAAGGCGTCGCGCCTAGAGAACGAGCGGCACGGAAATAAGTTGGGCTAATTCCTTTCATTACACTATACAGAGGCAGGATCATAAACGGCAACAGAATGTGAACCATAGACACCACCGTTCCGAAGGTATTGTGAATCATCTGAATTCGCTCAGAAGTAAAACCCGACCAAATAAGGAGATCATTAATGACCCCTTGGTTTTGCAGCAGAACAATCCAAGACGTGGTTCTGACTAATAATGATGTCCAAAATGGCAGCAGCACAATAATTAAAAGTAAGTTCGCGCGCTTATCAGGTAAATTGGCAAGCAGGTAAGCAACGGGGTACGCCATCACCAAACAAATTAAGGTGATTGAGATAGACATCCAAAAAGTTTTAAAGAAAAGGTCGACGTATATTTGGCGTTTTTCTGGTTGGGGCTCAATGTCTCCAAACTCATTCACTTGCAAGTCTAGCGCTGCAAGATAATGACTGAATGTTAATGCGCCACTAAGATTCTTAAACGCCGCCCAATATTTAGGATTAGCCCAACGCTTATCCAGCTTAGCTAGCTGTGTCACCGAGATCGGCAGCGACGTCAACCGAGACAACTTTCTGCCGGTTTTCATGAGTAAACTGCGCATACCAGACTCTTCAATATTCATCCGGTTGGCTATTTTCGGTAGCTCTTTGCTTTGATAAAGCGCAAGTACCTCAACAGAGAATGCCTCAATGACTTCTTGATGAGGCTGACCTTGATAATCCCAACTTTCTAAAGCTTGAATAGTTTGTGGGAGTGACTGGGATATTTCTCGGTTATCCACGCTTCGAAAAAGCATGTCGAGGATAGGAAAAGCAAACGTAAGCAGAATAAAACACACCAATGGCGTTGTGAGCATAATGGAGCGAAGCTTTTTTCGGCGCTCTGCCTTTTGCAGCTGCGCTTTCAGATTGGTTTCTTGCTCATGAACTTGGCGTTCGATTTCCAGTACAGAATCTAATGCGGTTAGCTCTCGACTCATGCTGCTACCTCGCTACTTTGAGTTTGTGTCCCATCAAGAGCATGGCAATCGTCACTTTGCCAACCAATACGACAAATTGAGCCAGGCGTTAACTGCAAGTGTTTACGATTATCGTTAGGTACTTTAACGATGAAGTGACCAACGCTCTCTACTTCGACGACCAGACGATAATGATCACCGTGATAAATCAATTCTCGTAGGACGCCCGAGACTTGGTTCTCACAAGACGCTTTCTCTGGTTGAATAACAATCTTTTCTGGTCGAATGGAAAGTGTTGTTCTCTGCCCTTGCTCAGAGACTCTGACAGGTTTCGCAGTAAATAACTCTTTCCCAACGAGCACTTGGCAATACTTTCCGTTCCACTCTTTGACTAAACCTGAGAGTTGGTTGTTTTCTCCGATAAACTGCGCAACAAACGTATTACTCGGAGATTCATAAAGCTCGGTTGGTGTCGCGAGTTGTTGCACTTCGCCGTGATTAAAAACCGCAATACGGTCGGACATAGTGAGAGCTTCGTCTTGATCGTGCGTCACATACAAAATGGTAATGCCAAGCTTTTCATGCAAATGTTTAATTTCCATCTGCATTTGCTCACGCAGCTGCTTATCTAACGCGCCTAGTGGTTCATCCATCAACACGAGTTTAGGCTCAAACACTAATGCTCGCGCTAACGCAACACGCTGTTGTTGACCACCTGATAACTGCTTCGGGTATCGAGTCGCAACATGCTCAAGCTCGACCATTTCTAATACACTCTGAACTTTGCTTTGAATCGTGTCACTGTCGAGTTTTCGCACCTTTAAAGGAAACGCAAGATTCTCAGCAATGGTCATATGTGGAAACAACGCATAGTTTTGAAACACCATACCAATATCGCGCTTGTGCGGCGCGAGATGATTGACAGGAACGCCATCGATATAAATGTCTCCACCGGTCGCAGTTTCAAAGCCTGCTAGCATCATCAAGCAAGTGGTCTTGCCCGATCCTGACGGCCCCAACATAGTAACGAACTCTCCAGGAGTAATATCTAAGTTGAAGTCTTTCACCACCAAATTCGTGCCATCGTAGGTTTTCTTAACGTGTTGAAAGCTGACATAGTCCTTGTTTTCCGTGCTCATGACTTCCCTCTTCTCATTTTTTGAATATTACGAATGAGTAGAGCGTCAGTTAACGCTCTACTAAACAGCACAATTACAGATTGTATTTGGATAGGTCTAAGCGGGTTTCTAACGCATGTTCAACCATTTGAATGACTTGTTGACGCTCTTCACCTTGTAAGAGTTGGCGTGGCGCACGAACTTGTTCAGAGCCACGTCCGCAGACTTGCTCGGCCAATTTTATGCACTGAACCAGCGTAGGAATGGTGTCTAAACGCAGTAGGGGTAAGAACCAACGGTAGATCTCTAACGCTTCAGCATAACGACCTTGGCTTGCCAGTTTATAAATCGCAACGGACTCTTCTGGGAATGCGTTGGTTAAACCAGAAATCCAGCCGGTCGCACCTAGCATCAATGATTCAAGAGCGATGTCATCAACACCACTGAACACGGTAAAGCGGTCATCAAATTTATTGTAAAGCTCGGTGATACGACGAGTATCAGTGGTCGACTCTTTGATAGCTACAATACTTTCAAACTCAGCCAGTTTCGCCATGATATCGAGGTTTACATCGACACCATAAGCAACCGGGTTGTTGTAAATCATGATTGGCATTTCTGGCGTTGCTTCTGCTAGCGTGCGGTAATATTCGAACGTTTCGCTCTCAGACGTGCGGTAAACCATGGCAGGCATCACCATACAACCATCGATACCAATTTTGTACGCATCCTGCATGTAATCAACAGCTGCTGTGGTAATAGACTCTGCTGTACCAGCAATCAAAGGCACACGGCCATTTACGACTTCTTTTGCCGCTTGCAAAACCTGGCGTTTCTCCTCCGGGTACAACGCGCAGTTCTCACCGACAGTACCCAAGCAGATAATGCCATTCACACCATCTTTAATCTGGTTGTCTATAACGGTTTGCGTTGCGTCTAAGTCAATTGACTGATCTTGACGAAATTGCGTACTGACCGCCGGATAAACACCTTTCCAATCAATTTTCATGAACTACTTTCCTTATATGTATATTGTATGCAATTTAAATGAACGAGCGAAAATGCTCAGACATGGCTATCTATGCCATTTTCTAACAACACCGCCTTTACAGCGGCCAAATCAGCCAAAGCACTGCCAACTGATTTGTATAAAGTAATGACCTCATCGTTTTGACGTCCTGAGATTTGTTGGGCGCAAAGCTGCGGTAATTCCCCTTTGATATCGTCTGACGTGAATACGCCCTCTTGAATTGGAATGAGAAGATCGCCCGCTTCGGCTAATACATTAATACGGCTATCAACATACACCTGTGCTCGTTGCACTGCTTCGGAGTCACATTCACGCTTGTCCAAGTCATGATTACCGACCAAATCAATATGGGTGCCCGGCTGCACGTCTGCGCCATTAAACAAAGGCTCTGCTGATGCAGTAATACAGCTGATGATGTCAACGTGTTTGATAACGTGGTCCACTTTTTCTACGACTGAAACGCGAAACCGACGCTCATCAGGAAGCGACTGATACTCTGAAGATGACACAATGGCATCTACCGTCGCCTCGGCTTTATCTGAGTTACGCCCCCAAATATAAACCTGCTTAAGTGGGCGAACCGCAGCGTATGCCCACGCAAAATAAGGCGCAAGATTGCCCGTTCCGCAGATCAACAGACGATCAGCATCGGGACGCGCCAAATAGTCCGCTGCCAACGCAGAAGCTGCGGCGGTGCGCCAAAACGTTAAAACTTTACCGTCCACGAGTGCGAGCGGCTCACCATCGTTTCGTCTAAAAACAAGCAGCTTAGATGCAAGCGTATCTTTGCCTTGCTCAGGGTTATGCGGGAAATACGTAAAGGCTTTCACCGCAATCAACTCCTGGTTCCAAGCTGGAAGTAGCGCAAACGCCTCGTATTCTCCCTCTTCTAAGGGCATGACTCGGCGTTGAGGTATTGTTGCTGGCCGCGAGTACATTTCACGCATCGTTTCAATAAGAGACTTCATTGTTAAACATTGCGCGACTTGCTGTGCTTCGATGACTTTCATCATTTCTCCGAAAACATAAATACAGTTGAGGAAAGTACGGAACCTCGCTTATGGATGAAAACTCGACCCCATACACAAATTAACGCCTAGTTAAGCAGCCAGGTATTGAACTCTTCATTGAGTTCATCCGCGTAGTCTGACCACCATTCATCGTTAATCAGGAAGGCGGTTTGGAAGTTTTGAGGTGCGGTAGGAAGGTTCGCTAAAATGTCTGGGTTCACCTCCGCCGAAGACGACTTACGCGTAGGCCCATAGGCAACGTACTTAGCTTGATCAGCTAATGGTTTTGTTCCTGAAGAAAAAGCAATGAAGTCCAATGCAAGCTTTGTGTTCTCACTCCCTTTAGGTATCGCCCATCCATTCATGTAACCCATTTGACGGTCCCATATAATCCGAAATGGTTGACCCTCATCTTTACGGGCATTGTGGATTCGGCCGTTAAACGCCGAGGCGATCACCACTTCTTTGTCTGCAAGCATTTGAGGTGGCTGGGCACCTGTTGTCCACCACAGTACTTCTGATTTGATCGTATCCAACTTAGCAAAAGCACGCTCACGCCCCGCTTCGGTTTCGAGCAGGCTGTAGACCTCTTCTGGCTTTACACCATCAGCCAATAGTGCCCACTCAAGATTGCCCTGAGGTTGTTTTTGCAATGCACGTCGACCTGGAAAAGTTTTTAGGTCAAAAAGATCGGTCAACTTGCTTGGCAAAGCCTTACCTTTAAACGCGTCTTCGTTCACCGCTAATACAGTGGACACTACGATGGTATTGATTGCGCACTCGTGAATCGCACCATCAATAAAATCCTCTTGTGCTGGTGTTCCATCTGCGCCCGGAGGCAAAATACTTGGGTTCACTGGTTCTAGTAACCCTTCGGCGCAACCACGAACAATGTCTGGCTTGTCGAGAGAAACCAAATCCCAGCGCACGTTGTTCGCTTCCACCTGTGCTTTAATTTCAGCTAATCCGCCGCTGAAATCCTCGGATACGATCTCAACACCTGTTTTTTTAATGAAAGGCTTATGATATGCCTCCACTTGGCTCTTGGTGAATGCACCACCCCAAGATACGACCGTCAATTTGTCTTCAGCATAAGCAGAGGCCCCCAACAGCATTCCTGAAATCAACAGCGCCAATGGTGCTTTGGTCATTCGTGACATGTTTTACTCCTTTTGGTTGTTTTTCTGGAGGCATCCGAGTACGGCTGTTGGACACCATTTTTGTTAAAATTAAGTTAACATTAGCATTTAATATATTTTATACAATATTTAATATTAAATTTTTCAGGCGAATCGTTGTAATGAAAAAGGTGATAGATCAATCGATGTCGGCTTTCCTTCGATAAGCTCTAAAAGGAGATCTGCCGTAATCGCCGCTTGAGTTAATCCAAGGTGTTGGTGGCCAAATGCCAGTAATACATTTCCATCCCAAATGCTATCAATAACCGGTAACGAGTCGACTGTTGAAGGCCGATTACCCATCCACTTTTCTCCTTGCTTGAGTGGATTTAACTCCGATTCAAACATCTCATCACCTAACTGAAAAAGCATTTCTGAACGTTTCATATTGGGTGGTGATTCTACATCGGCATACTCAACAGTGCCTGCCAAGCGTAGCCCGCCAGACATCGGAGTCATGATGAATTTTCTATCGGCAGAGCTAATAGGAAATGGCAGTACATCACGCTTGTCATCCACCATTAGGTGATAACCACGCTCGGCTTGCATAGGCACTTTGACTCCGGTTAGCTGCCATATCAAAGGCTTAGAATGTACACCAGCGGCAACAATGATTCGGTCAAATGAATGTGTTTGAGACTCAACCAACACATCACCATTTTTCTCCAACGCAGATACACCTTTTTGTAAAATCTTACCGCCAAGAGCTTCAAAAGCTTCACTTAGCTCAACACAGATCTGATAAGGGTCTAGCGTATGTCCTGTATCGGGAAAAAAGACGCCGACACGAACCTTATGGCTGAGATCAGGTATCCGCTTTCGAATCGCCTCTTGCGTCCAAACTTGATACGCCACACCGTTTTTGGCCAGTGAGTTAAGCGTACTTTGGTAGTCTTTAAACAGTTTCTCGTTTTCAAAAGTGAGCAATGAACCATTCATTTTTATTAGATGCGCTTTTCCGATTGAATCAAGCACGCCACGCCAACTTGCCACTGACCGCTCGTTAAGAGTTTTAATCGCGTTTTTTGCCTGCTCCGCGGCTGATGGCTTTGTTTGTAATAGAAAACGAATCATCCACCCGATAGTGCTTGGAATATCTTGCCAACGGATCGAAACCGGACTTTTGGGATCTAGCAGCATTTTAGGTAATTGTGGAAGCAGCGCTGGCGTTGCAAGAGGGAAGATTTGCTCAGTCGCGATATGACCTGCATTTCCCTTAGAGCATCCATTCCCCACGCCATTGGGATCAAAAATTGTGACTTGATAACCTTGCTGCTGCAACTTCAATCCAATTGATAAGCCAATAATCCCCGCACCTATCACGGCGATCCTTTCCTTTTTTGTTTCATCCTTGACCAACATAAATATGCTCCGAGTCACACTTGAAAACGTAGATTGTATACAATATATTTTACATTACGTTAACATCACTATTGTTTAATTCAACCATTTTTTCAGCAAGGAGCGAAAAATGAGACAAGGAACTTTTTTCTGTATTGATGCCCACACCTGCGGCAACCCAGTTAGGCTGGTAGCAGGCGGTGTGCCTCCACTCGAAGGCAATACCATGAGCGAAAAGCGCCAATACTTTCTTGAGCATTATGATTGGATTCGTCAGGCACTCATGTTTGAACCTCGCGGACACTCAATGATGTCGGGGTCAGTTGTCTTGCCTCCTTGCAGTGATAACGCAGACGCTTCTATTCTGTTTATTGAAACCAGTGGCTGCTTACCAATGTGTGGCCACGGCACCATTGGAACCGTCACCACCGCTATCGAAAATCGCCTTATCACTCCCCAAAAAGAAGGTCGTTTGATACTTGATGTCCCAGCAGGACAAATCGAAGTGCACTACCAAACAAAAGGTGACAAGGTCACGTCGGTAAAGATATTTAACGTACCGGCTTACCTTGCCCACCAAGACGTAACCGTGGACATAGAGGGCTTAGGTGAGCTCACTGTCGATGTTGCTTATGGCGGAAACTATTACGTAATCGTCGATCCTCAAGAAAACTACGCCGGACTTGAACACTACTCTCCAGATGAAATTTTGATGCTTTCTCCAAAAGTTCGCGAAGCGGTATCTCGAGCGGTTGAGTGCGTACATCCAGAAGATCCAACAGTGTGCGGTGTTTCTCACGTGCTATGGACCGGAGAGCCCACTCAAGAAAACGCTACCGCTCGAAATGCTGTGTTTTACGGCGACAAAGCGTTGGATCGCTCGCCATGTGGTACGGGTACTAGTGCACGCATGGCGCAATGGCATGCAAGAGGCAAACTCAATCAAGGAGAAGACTTTGTTCACGAAAGTATCATCGGCAGCCTATTTCAAGGACGTATAGAAGGCATTACCGAAGTGAATGGCAAAGCCGCTATTTTGCCAAGCATTGAAGGATGGGCACAAGTATACGGTCACAACACGATATGGGTAGACGATGAAGACCCATATGCGTACGGATTTGAAGTGAAGTAATAAGGATAGTAAGGAAGAATGATGACCCCACAAGAACCAACCACTTTTTACGCAGTCAACGCCTTTACTGGTGAGCCTCTACCCACAGCGTTTCCGGTGCATGGGGAGCAAGAAGTTAATCAAGCCGCCTCAGCCGCCCAAAGCGTTGCGCGTGAGTTTCGCCAACTAAGCAATGCAAAGCGAGCGAGCTTACTTTGCTCTATCGCCTCTGAATTGGAAGTGAAGAGTGAAGAAATCGTTGCTCGTGCTCATTTGGAAACTGCCCTTCCCGAAGCACGTTTAAGCGGTGAAATAGGACGTACAGCGAGCCAATTAAGACTATTTGCCGAGGTTGTGAGATCGGGTAATCACCATCAAGCAATTTTCGATACGCCAAACCCAAACCGTCAACCACTGCCAAAACCAGATATTCGCCGTCAACAAATCGCAATTGGCCCTGTCGCCGTGTTTGGTGCGTCTAATTTTCCGCTCGCATTTTCTACGGCAGGTGGTGATACGGCTTCGGCACTGGCTGCTGGCTGTCCTGTGATTGTAAAAGGCCATACCGCCCACCCTGGCACCAGTCAACTTGTTGCCGAGTGTATTGAGGCTGCACTTGAGAAAGAGTGCTTACCGCAAGCCATCTTCACGCTATTGCAAGGCAACAAACGTGCACTTGGCCAAGCACTCGTTACCCATCCAAAAATTAAAGGGGTTGGGTTTACAGGCTCCGTCGGTGGTGGCCGCGCGCTGTTCAATCTAGCTCAGCAAAGACCAGAGCCAATCCCCTTCTATGGTGAACTAGGGGCGATTAACCCAACATTTATTCTCCCTTCAGCCATACGAGCAAACGCCTCATTGGCTGAAGAGTTTGTGGCTTCTATGACTTTGGGCTGTGGACAATTTTGTACAAAACCAGGCGTTGTATTTGTCTTGAATAGCCCAGAAACGCAAGCCTTTATCGAAATCGCTCAAGGGTTAATTCGACAACAATCAACGGCCACTTTGCTAACGCAAGGTATCCGAGAAACGTATGAATCCGAAGTGGATAAGCGAGCTTCCGAAACAGGCATTAACGTCACTCGTTCTGAACAAGCAGAAGCGACCAATGTCTCACCAGCGCTGTTCGTGACGGACAGTAAAAACTGGCGTGAAAACCCGCAATGGGAGGAAGAAATATTTGGTCCTCAATCGTTAATCGTAATCTGTGAAGATTTCGATGACATGTTGAAACTGAGTGATTCACTGACTGGATCGCTCACCGCAACCCTTCACGCTACCGCTGAAGACGAAGAACAAGCCAAGCAACTGCTTCCAAGTTTGGAAGAAATCGCCGGACGCCTTGTATTCAACGGTTGGCCAACTGGCGTCGAGGTTGGTTACGCTATGGTTCATGGTGGACCATATCCGGCTTCAACCAATTCTGCCTCAACATCTGTCGGTGCGGAGGCTATTCATCGTTGGTTGCGTCCGGTCGCTTATCAAGCTTTGCCAGAATCTTTATTGCCGGATTCATTAAAAGCGTCGAACCCACTGGGTATCCAACGCGCCATAGATGGCAGTGTGTCCCAATAAGATCAACAAATGGCTCAAAAAGGCATCAACTGATGCCTTTTATTTCACTCTACTTCTCAAAACCTTCTTTCCTAGTTGGTTTGTGCCAGAAAAACAATAAACTACTAAAGTAAAATGGATTGGATACAATATTAATTTCACGGGAGACTTCAATGTCACAGAAACCTGTTTTTAAAACGCGCACTCAGCTCGTTGAGGAAGCAATTCGAACTCAGATCTTGAAGGGCGAGTTAAAAACTGGTCAACCTTTACGTCAAGATGCGTTAGCAAAAGAGTTTAATGTTAGCCGAATTCCTGTGCGTGAAGCGTTAGTTCAATTGGAAGCACAAGGACTCGTTAGCTTTGAACCTCACAAAGGTGCGACGGTCACTGAGCTATCTCCAGAGAAAATCAATGAGCTATTTGAACTGCGCGCTGTCGTGGAATGCCACATTTTAGAGCGCGCGATTCAAAATATGACAGACGCTGACCTTGAACGCGCGCGCGAAGTTCGCGAACGTTTCGAGTCAGTAGTGAACAGTGGCGACGAAGTAGAAGAATGGAGCAACTACAACTACGAGTTCCACAAAGCCCTATATGCGCCAGCCAACATGCCTGAAACTATGGACGTCATTTACAACCTGAACACAAAGTGTGACCGATACATACGCATGCAGCTATTGTTTACTACAGGCATTAAAAAGGCAGAAGAAGAGCACTTAAACTTGTTTGAAATGTGCCAAAATCGTGATATCGAAGGCGCCAAGTACCTGCTGAAAAAACACATTCTAGAAGCGGGCACAGCGATTCGAAACCTGCTGCTTGAAAGGCAAAATATCAGCCAGTAAACGGAATAACGAATAAGGTGATATTCAAGGATGAATGTTGGACCAAAGTTTTTACTCGCAGCGCTACGACAAAAGATTAAAGAAGAAGGGCTTTGCTACAATTCCTTGTCAGAGAAAAGTGGCATCCCTTTATCTAGTATTAAACGCCACCTACATAATCCAGCTTTAGGTTTGGATAAAGTACTTATTTATCTGAACTACCTGAATACCGATCTCATCGAACTCGCAACCTTAGCCAACGAGCTTCAGCACCAAAACGAGCAAATGCTAACAGATGAAGAGAGCGCCCTTTTCGTTGAGCATCCTTACTTACTTGATTTTATTTATATGCTGACTTCTCGTGATATTAAACCGCAAGAGATAGCCCAAACTTACGGACTTTCTGATACAAGCTTACGATTCTATTTGCGTATCGCGGAAATTCTAGGATATGTCGAAAACTTCGGAGACGGCTTGTTTTACCGTTCTGGTCGTCGATTTATTATGGAAGAAGGTACGGCATTAGACACCTTATTCAAAGAGCGATTTCAACAAGATTCGCTTTCTCATGATATCAACCCAGGCGTATGTATAGGTCGCATTAGGCTCACCGAAGAGCAGAAAGTGCAAATAGAGGACGAGCTTTGTAATAAATTAGCGAAACTTAACGCAGTTAACACTTCCAACAATGAAGGTGAACTAACAAATATATTAATGCGCTGCACTCCCGGTGCTCAGATATTTTTCGCTGATGATTTACCTAACATTGACGGAAGCTTATTAAAGCACGTCGCTCAACTCACTAAATTAAGTTAAAGCATCAGATAAATAAATCAAACACCCCCGAGATAACATCATATATCCCTACCAAACTATTGATTCAAAGCGTTTCCTGAATCTAATTCTGATTTTTTATTTAGCAAGCGTCGCTTAGTCAACTAAGAACTTGTCTTAATTTCACACTTATTAATTGTCTTGTTAGCTCTTTTGAAATAGACAGAAAACTTAAGTAATGACTAATTTAGCTTAAGTATAAAAGACAACTTTTTTACGTTATTTACCTCACACTATTTAACTATAAATTTGCAGACGAACAAATTAAATTAATACATTCACCTAGCTAATAAAAACAAAAGCAAAACACATAATTATAATTCTATTATTTATAAGGACATAGAAAAGTGAAATTTAAGTATTCTTTAGCAACGGCAGTCACTCTCGCATTATTACAAGGCTGTGGTGGCGGTGATAGCTCATCACCTACTCCGTCCACTAGCAGTGCAAACGGTCCAACGTGGAAAGTTCATGATTTTAGCCAACCGTCGAAAACGTTTATCAACCAATGTGAAACGCCCCGCGTCGGACTGGACCCATATGACAACTATGCCGCCTATCCAGATAAATTGGGCTCTGCATTACACGAAAAACTCTTTTTAAGAGCTTTTACTAACGAAACGTATCTATGGTATGACGAGGTTCCTGATAATAATCCAGCAAACTACAAAACTGTTACTGATTACTTCAATACGCTGGTCACCTCTGCTACTACCGCGACGGGTAAACCAAAAGATCGCTTCCATTTTACCGTCCCTTATGAGGATGATATGAAATCATCGCAATCCGGTTTAGTTGCTGGATTTGGTTTTAACTGGGCATTCCTACGTGGCGTACAACCTCGAGACGTTCGTATTTCCTACACTGAAGAAGCCTCGCCAGCTGATAGAAGCGGCATTGCTCGTGGTGATAAGCTTCTGAAAATCAATAATATTGATGTGGTTAACACCGGTAGTCAGTCCGACATTGATTTTATTAATAAAACGCTCTTTAACCCTGACATCAATCAAGATTACACCTTCACATTTGAGAGTGTTGGCGGTCTAGAGAAAACCGTGACGCTTACCGCCTCTGATGTCATGACCTCTCCAGTTAAAAATGCCAAAGTGATTACACAAAATGGTATGCGGATCGGCTATCTGCAATACAACTCCTTTGAACCAAGCGCTCAAGCCCCGCTTATTGAGGCGTTCAGTACGCTCTCAGCAGAGAATGTTGACGAGATCGTCGTTGATTTACGTTACAACGGCGGTGGCTTAGTCCTTCAGTCCTCGCAAGTAGGCTACATGCTAAGCGGTGCTGGTCAGAACCGAGTCTTCAGTGAGTTGATTCATAATGACAAAGTGATGCGTACCATTAAAGATGGGGATAACATCTATCGCTTTACAAATCTAGCAATAGACTGGGCAGCACAGAAATATTCGGACCAAGTGCTTCCGACACTGAACAAAAAGCGCGTATATGTGCTGACTTCAGGAGGCACGGCTTCCTCTAGTGAACTGCTAATCAACGCTTTACGCGGCATTGATGTGGAGGTTATCCAAATAGGCTCAACAACCACAGGTAAACCGTATGGGTTCTCACCAGAACAAAACTGCGGCACTATGTACTACACTATTCAGTTCAAGTCGGCGAACGAGAAAAAATTTGGCGACTTCGCTGATGGTTTTATTCCTACTCCAAAGAGCCAAATCAATACCGAGCTAGGCTTAAACAATAGAGTGGAAGGTTGCTGGGTCAATGACGACCTAACAAAACCGTTAGGCGATCCGTCTGAAGGTATGCTTTCTGCGGCGCTAAACTACATGGAAACAGGAACCTGTCCGCCAGTATCCCCTTCAAGTTTCAACGCCATGCCGCGTAACATTTCATCTCCGGAGTTAAGCGATCTTCGCTCTCCGCTACGAACAGAGGCAATTCATGTTGAGATCAACTAACTTTTTACGAATGCTGATTCGGGTTGCGCTTTTCTTAGGCACTTCGATTTCTTTGATAGGATGCCAAGCTATGTCACAAGAACCCGTTGAAGCATTGAGTAAAAAGAACTCTCCGGAAACAGTCATAGAGATTCAAAACGCGATCGCAGAAATCCAAGGGACACCAGCACCTAAAATCGCAAATAACGTATTTGAATCCTCACCGCATTTGTTGATTGAAAAAGGACGAGTAAAAGGGAACAACAATCAACTGTTGGATGGCAGCTATACGGATCTTCCAGACCAATATACGTTGCAGATAAGAGGTGAAACCTGTGGCTTGTACTATGCCAAAACAGATACTTTTGTCTCTCTCAGTTCACTAGATTGTGAGCCCATCATTAAGTTTTAGATCTCCCAAAAGAGAAGCCCGCTGATATCAGCGGGCTTCCTACTTTATTGTTCAGTGTGAAACGGTCAACGTTACTTTAGTTCAATCCATGCTTTGCGCTGTTGCTTATCCATGTATGACCAAGCTACAAAGCGGCTCACTTTCTGTCCTTGGCTCATTTCAACCACACGAATGGCTTTCACACCCAATTTTTCAAGCTGCTTGCGCATCGGGCGAACGTTGTCTTTTTTGGATATGAGTGTTGTAAACCACAAAACCTGCGCGGCAAAAGCTTGGCTTTCATTCGCCATTTTTCGGATAAACGCCGCTTCTCCGCCTTCACACCACAATTCAGCGTTTTGACCGCCAAAATTCAACGCAGGCTTACTTGTCTTTACTGGTGCGGTTTGAGGTTTTAGCCCTTTCTTGCGCTGGTTTGCTTTTAGATTATCGATTTTACGCTGGCTGCCCATAGCGGCATCTTCCGCCGAACGGTGGAATGGCGGATTACATGTCGTCACATCATAACGATCATTCGGTTGAATGATACCTCGATAAATATTGGCATCATTGTATTGCTGTACCAGTGCAATTTTTCCCGTCAAAACACGATTGTGCTCTACGATCGTTTGAGCCGATTGGATGGATTTTGGATCGACATCGCTGCCCGTATAGTGCCAACCGTATTTTGTTACACCAACAATCGGATAAATACAGTTTGCTCCCACGCCAATGTCCAACGCTTTCACTTTTTGGTGCGCGTACTGACCTTTTGCTTCACCATCAAGTAGCTCTGCCACTCGGTGAATGTAATCAGCGCGGCCCGGAATCGGCGGGCAAAGGTAGGTGTCGGGAATGTCCCAGAACTCGATACCATAATACGCAGCAAGCAATGCTTTATTGAGCATTTTAACAGCATTAGGATCAGAGAAGTTTATGGAGTCTTCCCCTTTCGGATTTTTGATAACGAATGGCTTTAACTGTGGTTCACTTTCCACGAGTTTTTTGAAATCGTAACGACCTCGATGAACATTACGCTCATGCAAACCATTCTTCGCTATTTTTATGAACTCGACTTCGCTCTTTCCTGCAGGCTGCGAGGATTTGCGCGCAACTTTGTCTTTAACACGCTTCGGCTTGGCTTTATTCGCGTCTTTATTCTGACCCGCCATTGAAGTCTTTGGCTTTGCTTGCTTCGCGTTGTGATTATTGTTCTTCATTCAAATTCGCTTTTAAATCGAGGTAAATCATAAACAAACGAGCATCAAATTCGAGTTGGTGATACTCAGGCTCCATATAGCAACATAGCTGATAGAACGCCTTGTCGTGGTTTTTCTCACGAGTATGTGCCAACTCATGTACCACCAGCATTCTTAATAGTGGCTCGGGCGCATCCTTAAATACATTGGCAATGCGAATCTCGTTTTTCGACTTCAGCTTACCGCCATGGTTTCTACTGATTACACTGTGCAAACCAAGCGCGTTGTTTACCGCGTGAATTTTCTTATCGTAGACAACTTTACTGATTGGCGCGGCTTTCTTCATGTAGCGGTTTTTGATTGCCATGGCGTACTCATAGAGCGCCCTTTCGCTTTTGATTTGGTGCCTATCGGGATAACGCTTTTCGAACCAAGGAACAAACTTGCCACTCGCTATCAATGAGCTCACCTGCTCTACGATGTTTTGTGGGTAGCCCTGAATGTATCGAAGTGACGGATGCATAGAGTTAACGTCTGTTATGACAAAATAAAGGCGCTCAATATACCTGAGATAAAAGACAGTTTCACCTTAGCTTTCGCCTTTCATTTATGGTGAAAGGCCGTTAAACTTCGCCTCCCAATGATAATGGAGAGAAATTCAATGAAACGTGTCGTTCTTTATGTCAAAGACAAATGCCCTCACTGCAAAGATGCTCAACGTTATCTGGATTCGAAAAATATTAACTATCGTTTGTGCAATGCTAAGATGCAACGCGGTCGCAAAGAACTTGATGCGCTTGGTGCTCGTTCAGTGCCAGTTTTAAAAATTGGTGATCGGGTAATGATTGGCTGGAACCCAAAGAACTTCGAGAAGATGTACAAAGGCGACTAGTGCTCGGACGATGAATCTGCGCTGCGTTTAAACGTAGCGCTTGATAAAGTCGATAAACGTTCGATCTGCTATTGATAAATACCCCTGCTTGCGCCAAGCAAGTGCCAGATCCAGCGTCACTGGTGGTTCAAACGGTAAGCCAACAACGCCCGACTCATGTTGAGTCACCAATTCCAGTAACGCGGTAATCGCAAACTCTTGTTTTACAATACTCAAAATCAAAGGCAGTAAGTTGGTCTCGAATGATGACTTCATGGTAAACCCATGCTCCTCACTCACCTGATCCAAAAATTCGCGGTGAAAATAGCCATGCTGAAACATAACCAAATCGTGTTCAAAGAACTCATCAAAAGTAAGAGCGTGTCGCTGGGCTAACTCATGCTCAGGTGAAACAACTGCGACCATTTGGCTAGTAAACAAATGGTCAGTTTCTAGATCATCAGGCACATTATCACAACTGATCACACCAATATCGAGTTGACCATTGAGCAGCATACGACGAATCGATTGAGTCCCAGCTTCGACCAAGGTCAATTTTAACTCCGGGAACTGGCTTTTAAACGCCATCACAATTCGTGGAAAGAAATAACTGCCCATCATTGATGGCGTCCCGAGCCTTACTTCGCCTTTCGCTAAGCCTTTCAACTCATCAATCGCGAGCTGCGCGTCGTGCAACTGTTGAATCACCCGCTTGGCATGTATAAGTAGCGTTTCGCCCTCTTTCGTTAAGCTGATTTTTTTATCATCACGGCGAAATAGGGTAACGCCCAAAGACTGCTCAAACTTTTTGATAGAAATGCTTAATGCGGGCTGGGCAATATGCAGGGCTTTCGCCGCATGGGTAATGTTTCCGTGTTCAGCGACCGCCAGAAAATGTTTAAGTTGTTTCGATTCCATTAGATCAAAAATATATGGTGTCCATATTTTTAATATATTTTTTTAATTTATAACGAACTGATAGATTGATCACAGTCTCTCCATTTGCTCACATTAGGCAGGATTCATGGTCAGTTTTGGCACACCGGAATACAAACGCATTACGCTCTCGCTAGCGCTTGGTTCCTTCTTGGTTTTTTCAAATTTATACCTACTACAGCCAATGCTGCCCACTTTTGCTCAAATTTTCACGATCTCAGAAACGCAAGTGAACTGGTTATTTGCGGCCTCAACACTCGCTCTCTCTTTTAGCCTCGTTCCAATGGCTGTGTTATCAGAATCAGTGGGACGAAAACCAGTCATGATGGCCGGTCTGTTTTCGATTCCTACCCTTTCCGCTTTGATGCTGTTTGGTGACTCATTCCTGTTTTTGGTGGTATGTCGAGCACTGATCGGTGTCGCGCTCGCCGCTTTTGCTGCGGTCGCCGTGGCTTACATGGCAGAAGAGCTCGACAAGCACGCTTTCTCGATGGCAATTGGAACGTACATTGCGGCTAACTCATTAGGCGGTATTGCAGGACGTATTAGCGGCGGCTTATTGGCGGACAATTTCAATGTTGATGTCGCCATTGAAGTTATGATGGTGTTCACTCTTCTTGGTGTCATTGGCGTTCACTATTTATTGCCAACACAGCGCAACTTCACCCCGTCATCAAGCAGCTTGCGCCATCAAAATCGTGCGCTTATTGGTCATTTTAAAAACCAACGCGTATGGTTCGCGATGCTGATAGGAGGACTCAACTTTGCTTTGTTCGTCAACCTTTACTCCGTAATGGGGTTCCGTCTGGTGAGTGAACCTCACAATGTGCCCGTCGGGTTGGCCTCACTGATCTTTATTTGTTACTTGGGAGGAACTTTCTCCTCTCGTTGCGCAGGCCACTGGAGTAAACGTTATTCATCAATCCTCGGCATGTTCTTGGGCGCGATAGTGAGCATGACGGGGATGTGGATTGCGGCGGTTGAAAGCTTGACTGCAATGCTATTTGGGTTGTTGCTGATAAGTTTTGGTGCCTTCTTTACTCATACCCTCGCCTACGGTTGGGTCGGTCAGAATGCCACTCGTGCCAAAGCCACCGCGACAGCGCTCTACTTAGTACACTACTATGTAGGCGGTAGTTTGGGAGGATTCTTACTTCTTTATTGTTGGCAACATGGTGGTTGGTCGAGTGTTCTCATGGGGGGAAGCGCCGTCTACCTAGCGATGTTTGCTGCGATTGCGTATTTGAAACACATTGCCGAAAGAAAGCATACTGACCAAACACCTGACGCTGCGAGTTTAAAGAGTAGCTAAGGTACGCTCATTTGCGTAATACCTCTCTGGTTACTTGGATAACCAACTCTGCTATGCTTGGGCTACTTTAATAAAAACCAGAAAGTCGTATGTCAACGCGTTCAACACAAAACACAGATATCGAAGCGATCACTCAACAGGTCGATCAATGGCTCAACGATGTGGTAATCGGACTCAACCTTTGTCCGTTTGCTGCCAAACCGCAACGTAATAAACAAATCAAAATTTTTGTTAGTGAAGCGACTCAAGAAGAAGCGCTTCTTGAAGATATTTTATTGCAGCTGATTGAGCTGAGTAACACAGAACCCGAACAACTTGAGACCACGTTGGTTGTGGTTCCCAACATGCTACAAGATTTCTGGGACTACAACTTTTGCATAGATTGGGTTGAAGGATTAATTAAGCAGCAAAACTGGGAAGGTATTTTCCAAGTAGCGACTTTCCATCCTGATTACTGTTTTGGCGGCGCAAGGCCTGAAGACGACGAAAACCTGACCAATCGTTCTCCTTACCCGATCTTCCATTTGATTCGCGAAGAGAGTATGGAAAAGGTACTAAAACACTATCCTGATCCTAAATCCATTCCCGATACGAACATCGCTCGTGTTTCCGCCCTTTCAGAGGAAGAACGTAAAAAGCTGTTCCCTTACCTATTTCGTTAAGCACCACCATTCCCCAAAGGCAGATTTATCACCAGTTAGATGCAATGCCCTTGGGGTTCAAAGTGCGGTTTGGTATCATTGCCGCTTCAATCGATTCAATGGAAATTAGAATGCAACTGTCAAAGCTAACCCAAGAGATTTTTGATCACTTATACCGTGATATCACCGAGTTCCGTAGTACGTTCGACTTACCAGTCGCAGACGCTGCAAGCCTTGATGCACAAGCAGATACACTACACACCTCTTTGGCGATCGAAGAGCTAACAGAGCTAGCAGAAGCAGATTGTAAAACTGAGCAAGCAGATGCCATCGTAGACAGCGTGTATGTATTAATGGGCCGTCTCGTTCATCTTGGCCACAGCAAAGTAGAAGACAACCTAGCGATCAGCTACTTAATTGATCTTCTATTAAACGTTGCAGTAAACCGTGGTATTGAATTTATTCCTTGCTGGGATGAAGTGCACTCAAGCAACATGAGCAAAGTATGCCGTAACGAGCAAGAGTACTCAGAAACAGAAGCATTCTACGCAGAACAAGGCATCAAGTTGATGGCGGTGCAGAAAGGTGAATACATCATCGCGAAATGCGCCGAAGATTTCGTATCGGAAGGTAAAACCATTCGTAAAGGCAAAGTACTCAAATCTGTTTACTACCGCCCTGCAGATCTAAAACCGTTAACTCAATAAGCGTTGAGTTTGGCTATCTCGATTAAAAAAAAACGACCTCAAGTAGGTCGTTTTTTATTGTCCCTAAACATTAATCAAAGATTAAATAAGGTTGCTCATCTACGATGACCTTTTTGACTTGAGTATTGAACACTTCCCCGAGAGCTTCTTCCGTTAGCACAGTATCGGCACTTCCTGATGAGTGCAGCACACCGTTGTTAAGCAGCAATACTTTATCTGCGTGCTTTAATGTGCGATTGAGATCGTGATTAGCAACCAATACTCCAATTCCCTGCGCCGCCATAGTGTTAATCAATTGATAGAGCAGACCCTCTTGCGCAATATCTAACGGTGCTGCTGGCTCATCCAAAATTAAAAACTGCGAAAAAGGATTAATGGTACGCCACACCTGCAAACATACACCTGCTAATCGGACACGCTGCCACTCACCACCGGATAATGTTTGAATACTGCGATGAAGCTTATCTTGCAGTTGTACTAGCTCCACCACCATATTGACAGCATCACGCACTTTGATATCCGCAATCTCAGCACCACTTGGCAGAGATAAAGCGAGATACTGAAACACATCAACATTAAACGCTGGGCGCGATTGCTGACACAAATAACCTCGAACATGAGCTTGCTCTGACAACGGTAAAGTAAGCAAGTTTTTGTTGCCAACGTACACTTCACCACTCATACCGTCTCGGTGACTTAACGTACCAGAAATCGCAGCCAATAAAGTACTCTTACCGGAACCATTAGACCCAACGATATGTACGATTTCGCCAGCTTTGCATTCAAAAGAAAGAGGCAATAATCGACTACCAACCGACATATGTTTAACGTGCATCATGACTCTTCACCAGCATCCAGATGAAAATAGGTGCGCCAATCGATGTTGTCATGACACCTAAAGGTAACTCTGCGGAGTCCAATAACAGTCTTGCGCCGATGTCAGCAAATACAAGCAACGCAGCACCAGATATTGCAGAAAGTGGCAATAAATAACGGTTTTCCGTACCAAAAGCCAAACGCAACAAGTGCGGCACCACCAAACCAACAAAACTGATGATGCCACCCAAAGCGACTGAGCTACCCACCAAAACAGAAATGGCGAGGATCAATTTCCAACGCATTTGATGCACATCGACACCCAATTGGGTCGCATGAATCTCACCCAGCATCAATTTATCAAGCGACTTGCCTTTACAACATAACCAGATAAGCACCGGTAACATCACCAAAGTAACGGTATGTTGATACCAACTTGCACCGCCAATACTGCCCATTAACCAATACATCAGTTGGCGTAAACTGAGATCATCACTAAAGTAAAATGCCCACGTCACAATCGCGCTCGATAAAATACCCAATGCGACCCCAACCAAAAGCAATCGAGCCGTCGTCAGGTGCATTGCCCTTGCTATCGCCACCAAAACAAACGTGAATACCATCGAGCCAGCAATCGCTGCCAACATAAAAACAATCGGGGTAGGAAGAACAGGTGACGCGAACATGATTAAGACCATTGCTAAGCTTGCGCCACCAGAGATACCAAGCACGCCAGGTTCAGCCAACACGTTCCCAAGCAACACTTGTAACGTCGCGCCAGATACCGCTAACGCAGCACCAATAATTGCCGCAGACACTAACCTCGGTAAACGCAAGTCCACCAATAACTTCTGTTCAAATGCAGATAAGGATTGAAAAGGAGAAAGGAAAATTTCTCCGACCATCAAGTGAATGGCAGAGAGTACAGCGAGCACGATCGACATAACCATCAGGTTACGTTGCCAGCGTCGTTCCTTGTTCAGGATAAGTTGTTGAAAATCCATAGCGGCCGATAAAAACAAACGAGGCTTAACCTTACAGTTAAGCCTCGGTAAATTGCAATTAACTTCTCAAAGCAATGTTGGATTAATCGTAAACCAACTCACCCTCTTCAAAACGGGTTTTCACTTCACAAACCATCAGAGCTGCACGTTGACCTATTGCGACGTGGCGGTTCGGGAAGACAATCGCTTCGTTTTCATTCTTCGCCATTAATGGTTTGTCGCCATCATGACCAAACACTTCGCCGTGAACAAATGAGGTGAAGTTTTCAACATTGTCGTCGAACATAAAGTCAAAGTCTTCGTTCAAACGAACGATTGTGCGACTTACGCGATACTTAATGCATGGTTTTGGTAAGTGTTCTGGCTTCGTTTCCGCAATCAAATTACGTAAAGACAAATCAAACGCGGTCAGTTTATCGAGGTCATTTTCACCGATACGAGCCACACGGCCAAGCTCCATTGTGAGAGCCTGCGCACCAAAATTCTCGGCACTGTACCAGCTAAACGTGCTCGATGGTGAGTTTGACAGGAGCACTGCTTCAATGTGTGCACTGTCCAAGAAATCGATCAATGCCTTGCTGCGCACAGGATGACGAGTCTTAGGACTTACTGCAAACGTATAGTGCTTCGAGCCTCTAATCGCGCAGTGTAAATCAAGGTGCCAGCGTGTTGTCGGGTCGGTATCCTGATAAAAATCTCGAACAAGCAGCTTAAGCGTATCGGCGATAACAAGCTCTTTTGTCTGTTTGTGTTCTTTTTCGTCAAACAGACGGTTGAGATTTTCTTCGAGGAATCGCGTGTGCGCCAGAGTGGATTCTGGGTGAGCGATAATGAACAGACAACGGGTATCGACCGTCTGGAACCCAGATTCTATGTCTTGAATAATGGAATCCACCAGCTCCATCGGTGCGGTTTCGTCTCCGTGAACCCCACAAGAGATGATGATGTTCTTCGTATCCTGAGTATAATTCGCAGGGATTACTTCTAATACACCACGCTGATAGAGTTTAAGTTTTACACCGTTAGAAAGCACCTGCTCCGCTGGTGCAACATCAATATGAACATCTAACGTGTCAGTTAAAAACGATTGGCGAAAGAGAGACTTCGTCATGCGTTACTCCTTAATAGCACGGCGGATATGTTAATAAATTGTACAAAGGATTTTTGTTGCTGCGATCTCACTTATGAGTAGAAATCACTATTTCCCTCGAAAATCCGATGCCTTTTCGCGCCAGGCACTCAAATCAAGCATTGAGGCGTTTAATTTTCAAACAATTACAAAGTGTTAGGGCTGTGAACTTTACCACAGCCCTGATTAAGATCATTATGATTTGATCAAATTTTTGTAGCTATAAAGCAGATTATGCATCAACACTGCGAAAAACTTAGCCGCGCTGTGCGAGCAAACGCTCAAACTCATCGACTTTTTCACGCACTAGCTCAACACTCTGCTGCCAAAACGTTGGCTGGGTTAAATCCATCGACAAATGCTTTTCGACGACATCTTCCGCCATCATGCAGCCTGTATCGCGCAGCAAATTGATGTAATCGGTGTAAAACGCTTCGCCTTTGGTTTCTCGCTGTGCATAGATACCCTTGCTAAACAAGAAACCAAATAGGTATGGGTAGTTATAAAAGCTCACGCTATCAATAGAAAAGTGCAGCTTGCTTGCCCAGAAGTACGGATCCGGTTCGCTCATTACGTCGCCATACCATTCTTTCCAAGTTTCTGACATCAACTCACAGAATTCATCTGCGGTTAACTCTCCATCCTGGCGGCGTTCATAAAACGATTTTTCAAACTCGTAGCGAACCGGAATGTTGATCATTAAAGCTAGCGCAGATGACAACTCTTCCCACAACATCTCGAGCTTTTCATCAACGCTCTCAGCTTTCGAAATCAAATGATCACGAACGATGTTTTCTGCAAAGATAGAGGCGGTTTCTGCTAACGTCATTGGGTAGTAAGTTTGGCAAAGTGGCAAATCACGAATAACCCAGTTATGGAACGCATGGCCAAGTTCATGTGCCAGAGTCATAAGGTCTGACCGGCTGCCACTCCAAGTCATAAACACAAGCGGTGTTCGCGTTGCTGGCAGTTTGGTGCAGTATGCGCCAAGACGCTTGTTAGCATTTGGCGCGGCATCAATCCAACCATTTTGTACCATCAAACGGACAAATTCCGACATCTCAGGGTTTACTGTTTCAAATGCTTCACAAATAACCTCAATCGCTTCATCAAAGTCGTAAACCTTCGCTTCACCGCTCAAAGCAGGCATAGCCGCCAGATGATTCCAAGGTTTCATCTCATCCAGACCATGTACTTGCGCCATCAATAAACCCGCTTTCTGACCAATAGCTCGACTGTCTTTGGCTACGGTCATCATCGCATTTAAAGTTTCAGCTTGGATTCGGCTACCATGCAAACTCGGCTCTAGGAAGTGAACTTCACGCTTCGTAGAACGCTTTTTGTTTTCAGTTAAGCGCCATCCTGCTAACGCATTCAAAATCGCAGCGAATGATTCTTGGTGCGTTTGCATTGCATCTTGTACGCCTCGCCACGCGGCTTCTTGACGCTCGAATTCAGAACCATAAAGAATGCTTGCCGCTTGAGAAAACCCAAGCTCTTCACTATTACCATCTGTGTACTCAAGCTTCACTTTCAATGAGCCAGTCAGGTTATCGTATAGGTTACCCCAAGCCGATTTGCCATCCACACTCATCGCAGCCAGTAACTGTTCTTCTGCGTTGCTAAGACGAGTATCCGCCAACTTTCTAGAATTCAAGATAGAAAAAGCTTGCCCACTGATATCAGGATTCTCATGGTCTAACACGCGCAAGATAAACTCTTCGTCGGCATGAGTTAATGTCAAATCAAAGGGACTGAACGCTTGGGAAAGCTCCGAAAAGATGCGGGTCATTTTACCAAGTAACGATTTCGCTTCGGCGTTTGTTGCATCAACAGAAGCATAACAACTCGCAAAATTTGCAACTGTGCCCGCTAAACGACTCGCAGCTTCATTGGTCAAAATCGCATTTTGCATGATCTCTACGTTGCCACAATCTGCTGATTGTTTATTCAAAAGATCAATACATTGTTCTACAAGAGCAATATCGTCTTGAATTCGTGGGTCAGAAAGGTCGTTATAAACGATGGACAAATCCCAACTCGGCGTTGTCATTTCTATATTTCCTTTTTATGTAACTGAGTCAATTTTCGCTTCCTGCACCTAGCAGATGGGCTTCCACTGACATCTTCCGTGACTATGCCCGTAAGCAATATCGTTCTGGGCATTTTAATATTTATAAATTAACGAGTTAAAAGAGGTACGCCAATCGAACGCACCGAGGCGTAAATTTGCTCATCTATGGTAATTGTTAAATGCGTGACAGAAGCGTTTCCTATCGACAACGTCGAATACCACTTTGGGTTACGCCAATCTAACTCCAATACATGAGCAAGAATCATACGAATGACGCCACCATGCGTGACGATAAGTAGATTGTCATTGATATCGTTGATGATTTGAGACCAAACGCGACATATGCGCTCAGAAAATGTGCTTAAGCTCTCAGCATTCGGCAACGTATGTTGTGCTGGCGATTGCCAAAAAGCATCTAGCTTTTTCCACTGCTTAGTGAGCATATCAAAAGGCATACCATCAAAATCACCAAATGCCATCTCTTGTAAAGACTCATCCGTCATTACTGGTAATAATTGCTGTTCAGCAATGATGTTTGCCAGTTCTTGACAGCGTGAAAGCGGAGAAGAAATTATTCCACCCACACCTCGTCCACTCTCGGCCCAAGCCCGAGCAATACTCTCTTGATCAGCAGGCGTAACTTTTACATCTGTTTGGCCATGGAGTCCTGGTGGAGCGTCTACTTTTCCATGACGCACAAGATAGATATTGAGTGTTTTCATTTTGTTCCATCCTACTCTTTAAGAACCAACGGCAAACCAGCAGCAACAAAGGTAACGCGATGGCAAACACTGGCTAGTTTTTGATTCATCCGTCCTGCATTATCCACAAAATAACGACTAACCGCCCCCAAAGGTACAATGCCCATTCCAACCTCGTTAGAGACGAATATTAACGTCGCATCTGAGCCACGTACCACCTGTATAAGCTTTTCAATTTCTGCTTCTAGCTTCTCATTGGAACATTCATCACCTAACTCAAATATCCAATTGTTGAGCCACAAGGTTAAACAGTCGATCAATACAACATCGGTGATAGCGAAATTTGTCAGTAACTCAGATAAATGAAGGGGGCATTCATGCTCTTGCCACTCGCCCCCGCGTTGCTTTTGATGATGCGCTATTCGCTCTCGCATTTCTTGGTCAAATGGCAGCGCGGTTGCAACATAGTGTAATGCTCGCTGAGAAGCGACCGATAATTGCTTAGCTGTTTTTTCTGCCAAATGCGACTTCCCAGAGCGCGCGCCACCGAGTATCAATTGCTTCATGAGGAGTGATACAACCCAATCATAGTGAGATAAATAAGCAGTTCCGACAACTGTTGCGCTGCGCCAAGGCAATCCCCCGTAAAGCCGCCAATTCTCTTGGTTAACCAACGTTTGAACATCAAACGAAATACCACGAGAACAAGCGATATCAAGATCGCATCCGCGATACCAAGCACAAGCAATGTTACGCCACCAGTAAACAACAAAATGGAGACTTCTAGAGAAGACTGGCGACTTGCTAGCGGTTTACTTTTCGACGTATCACTGTCACTGACATAAGGCATGTCATAAATAAGCGTCGCTGCTAGTGCTCGGCTTGCGGTGTAAGCGACGACAATGACCAACCAAAAGTGCGGCAAGTTAGCCAGTTCACTCCAAAAAACATACTTAGCCAATAACGCCATAATGAGAGTGGCGGCACCATAAGTGCCAATACGACTGTCTTTCATAATAGAGAGGCGTCGCTCTACGGTCATGCCACCGCCAATGCCATCCGCCATATCGGTCAAGCCGTCTTCGTGAAAAGCCCCAGTTAACAATAAGCTAAACACCATCGTTAATACTATGGCAACCGACTCTGGGAAAAAAATTGAGGTGAGCGAGAATACCAAAGCGCAAAGTGCTCCAAGCACGAGACCAACTAACGCAAAGTAACGGCCTGCCTGATTCATGCGTTCTTCACTGTAAGGCAACGCTTGGGGCACGGGTAAGCGGCTAAAAAAACTGGTAGCTAATAGAAATAACTCCCACTGGTATCTTAACGATGACGGCGTGACTTTCTCAGAATTATCAGGGACTGACACTATACTGTAACTCCTGCACTCTCGAAGCTCGCCATTTTGTTGTAAAACTGAGCGGCAGCTTTTAACAAGGGTAAGGCAAGAGCGGCTCCTGTTCCCTCCCCTAGCCGTAAACCAAGGTCGAGCAGAGGTTCTGCTTTAAGATGTTCCAATACAAATTTATGTCCATTTTCTTCAGAGCGATGGGCAAACAACATGTATTCACGCGTTTCTTCGTCTAACAACGTCGCAATATAAGCCGCTACCGATACGATAAACCCATCCACTAAAACTGGAGTTTTAAGCCGCTTGGCTTCTAAAAAAGCGCCCACCATTTGTACGATTTCAAAACCCCCAACCTGTGCGAGAATCGCTTTGGTATCAAGACCTCGACATCGGTTTACCCCCTGTGCTACCAGTTTATATTTGCGGCTCAACTGCTGTTGATTGATTCCGGTGCCAACGCCAACACAATAATCAATATCTAATGAGCTCAGCGCCGATAACAGTGCTGAGGCCGAACTGGTATTACCGATGCCCATCTCGCCGAACATTAAGAGGTTTGAACCATGCAAAATGGTATGCTCAGCAATCTTCGCACCATATTCTAAACCTAACGCCACTTGTTCTGGGGACATCGCGGATTGTTTAGAAAAATTAGCCGTACCGTTACCCAACCGTTGTTCAACCAAGTTGGGATGGGATTTAAATTCTGGAACCAGCACATCAATAGGAGCCAACATGCCGCAATCTATTACTTTGAGTTGAATGCCATTAATGTCGCAAAAACAGTTGATGGCTGCGCCGCCAGCGAGAAAGTTAGCCACCATTTGCTGAGTGACTTCGCTTGGCGCAATGCTCACACCCTCCTCTGCAACGCCGTGATCTCCAGCAAATACCAGCATGCTCGGTTTGCAGATAGCGATGGAATCAACTGGCTGAGGTTTATTCTGACTTTGAATAAGAGCTAACTGCAGTGCCACCTTTTCCAATAAGCCTAAAGAACCGACGGGTTTGGTTTTGTTATCTATGCGTGCTTGTATCTCCGCAGCAAAAGAGTCATCCATTTTTTACGTTCCTTTGATGTTGTCTGGGTGAGAGGTGTTCTGTTGTTCAAGAGGTCTTGTTCAGCGACAGTTTTTGCGCGCCCACTATTGTATACACTTGCATCCAATTGGGGCAGCGCTAATCAAGTTTATCTCAGGATAGTCTGCCGAGTTCGCAGAGCGTCTCACCTTTCTTGCACGAGATTATAAGTAACTCGTTGAAATCCGCTACAATAGCTTAGACTATGTTCCCATATAGGAGAAAAGATATGGATAACAACACCTGCGCAATCATCGCCGGTGCAACTGGCTTAGTAGGCTCAAAAGTCATTGCAAACCTCATAAATCAATCAGGTGTTGGAACATTATATTATCTTTCTCGCCGCCCACTCGATGGCGTCCTAGATGTGGACAACAAGCTTATTCCTCTCATTGATGCAGACCTTTCTATCCACCAATGGGATGAGAACCAACCAACACCAACCATCGGCTTTATCTGTTTAGGCACGACCCTTAAGCAAGCAGGCAGTAAGGATAATTTGCGTAGAGTAGATGTTGATCTGGTGTGCAAAGTCGCCCAACAAATGAAAACAATCGGAGTCAAACGCCTTGCGGTTGTTTCTAGCCTCGGTGCAAATAGTAAATCGCCATCCCATTACTTAGCTTGTAAAGGACAAATGGAACAACGAATCGAAGCTATGGATTTTGAGGAAATCGTATTTGTTCGCCCAGGCCCGCTTGTTGGTCAACGTCAAAACCCAAGAATGGACGAGAAGTTAGTACAAACTCTGTTTAAGGTAATTCGCCCACTTATGCTAGGCAAACTGTCCAACTTTTTACCTATTCGAGCAGAAGATGTCGCCAAAGCGATGATTTATCAACTTTTCAGTTATCAAGAAGACTCGGTGGTTTACTTACAAAGGAAAGAAATGCGTGAATTACTGCATCACTACGAATAACCATTTTGTACAATTAACGTGCTAATTCACACTCTCACGCGACTTAGATCTCGTTTTTATATTCATTTTAGATCTAGCTAATACCCGTTTGTCATTTTTAAAGTTATATCACGAGCGTTATCTTACGCTCCATAAATAAATCCGTATAAAACCCCGTATAAAAAACAACCGCCACTTCGGCTGGTTGATAAGGTCAAATTATGAATTTTGCAGTGATAGCCTCTCTAGCCGTCTTTGTTGGAATATTGTTCTTTCTATTTAATCAGCAACAAAAGAAACACACTCTTTCACGTCTCGTTTTGATCGGTCTTGTTACCGGTTCTCTTTTTGGTCTTGCTTTGCAACTCATTCACGGTGAAGGCAACAGCGCAATTGCTCAAACACTTGAATGGGTAGGCATTGTAGGCAGTGGCTACGTTGGTCTACTGAAAATGGTCATCATGCCACTAGTATTGGTATCGATGATCTCTGCAGTTGTTAAGTTGGAGAAAGGTGGATCTTTAGGTAAAATTTCTGGCCTGACCATCTCTGTTCTTCTAGTAACGACTGCAATTGCTGCACTTATCGGTATTTTGGTGACAACGACATTTGGCCTGTCAGCAGAAGGGTTAACTGAAGGTGCGCGTGAAACCGCTCGTATCGCCGTTTTAGAAAGCCGTGCCGGTACAGTAAGTGACTTAACTATTCCTCAAATGCTAGTTAGCTTCATTCCAACCAACCCATTTGCTGATCTAACAGGTGCTCGCTCGACATCAATTATCGCTGTTGTGATTTTCGGCGTGTTAACTGGTATCGCCGCTCGTAAAGTGATGATGGAAAAAGCAGAGTTGGAATCACCGATTCGTACTTTCGTAGAAGCAGCTCAGTCAATCGTTATGCGATTAGTGAAGATGATCATGGCGCTAACGCCATACGGCATCGCAGCACTGATGGCAAAAGTGGTAGCGACATCAAGCGCAGGCGACATCCTAAACCTACTTGGCTTTATTGTGGCGTCTTATGTTGCTATCGCACTGATGTTTGTTGTTCATGGCGTATTGGTCTCTTTTGTTGGCGTTAGCCCTGCGGAATACTTTAAGAAAATCTGGCCTGTACTGACCTTCGCGTTTACATCTCGTAGCTCAGCAGCAACAATTCCACTAAACGTAGAAGCGCAAATCACCAAGCTTAACGTTCCACCAGCGATTGCAAACCTATCAGCATCGTTTGGTGCCACTATCGGCCAAAACGGATGTGCAGGTATCTATCCTGCAATGCTTGCAGTGATGGTAGCTCCGACAATGGGCATCAACCCACTTGATCTACACTTTATCCTGTCATTGATTGCGATTATCACCATCAGCTCATTTGGTATTGCAGGTGTCGGCGGCGGTGCGACGTTTGCAGCCTTGATTGTTCTTCCTGCAATGGGCTTACCTGTGACCATCGCGGCACTGCTTATCTCTATTGAACCACTGATTGACATGGCACGTACCGCACTAAACGTTTCAGGCTCAATGACTGCGGGTACAATTGCTAGCCGAGTGCTGAAGTCACCAGAAAGTGAAGCAACATTGGAAGAAACACGAGCATAGAACTCAAATTCCTTCCAAAGCGATAAAACATAAAATATCAAGCCGATGGTTCGCCATCGGCTTTTTTCATTTTCACAAATTCAACTTGCATCTTTCGTTGCTAGTCAAGGCGTTGAATGGTCTAATACTGTCATCGGTTTTGTAAACGGTAAGCAGAATGCACCAAGATAATCAGCCCACTTTTTTCTTCTTTGATTATGAGACATGGGGAACCAACCCCGCGAAAGATCGCCCAAGCCAGTTTGCTGGTGTTCGTACAGATGAAAACTTTAATATCATCGGCGAGCCTTTAGTCATGTACTGCCAGCCACCTGCTGATTATCTTCCGTCTCCTGAAGCTGCGCTTATTACTGGTATTACTCCGCAAAAAACGGTTCAAGAAGGCCTTTCTGAGCCAGAGTTTATCGCTAAGATTCACGCTGAACTCGCGAGACCAAATACCACCAGTTTAGGCTACAACAGCATTCGCTTTGATGACGAAGTGACCCGTTATACTTGTTATCGCAACTTTATCGATCCATACGCATGGAGTTGGCAAAACGGTAACTCGCGTTGGGATTTACTCGATGTACTACGCGCGTGCCATGCCCTTCGCCCAGAAGGCGTAGAATGGCCAGAAAACGAAGATGGCTTCACTAGCTTTAAATTAGAACACTTGTCTGTGGCTAACGGCATAGAACATAGTAACGCGCACGATGCCATGGCAGATGTGATTGCGACTATCGAAATGGCAAAGAAAGTAAAAGCAGCGCAACCAAAATTGTTTGATTACTTTTTTTCTATGCGCCAAAAGCGCAAGCTCAATGATTTAGTCGACATCGTCAACATGACACCGTTGATGCACGTTTCAGGCATGTTAGGGCGCGAATGCCAGTACACTAGCTGGATTGTGCCTGTTGCTTGGCATCCAACCAATAATAATGCCGTTATCACCATCGATTTAGCGAAAGACCCTCAACCTATTCTTGAGCTATCCGCAGAAGAGCTGCACGAAAGACTCTACACTAAGCGCGAAGATCTTGGTGAATTGCTACCAGTGCCAGTTAAACTAGTTCATTTGAACAAATGCCCTATTCTCGCCCCTGCAAAAACGTTAACGGCTGAAAATGCAGAGTCTATTGGCATTGATCGCCAGCAATGTCTCGCTAATCTCGCTTTGTTGCGCCAACATCCTGAAATTAGAGAAAAGCTGATTAGCCTCTTTTCAGTCGAGCGTAAATTCGATAAAAGTGATGACGTCGATACACAGCTTTACGACGGGTTCTTTTCTCCGGCTGATCGCGCAGCTATGGATATCATTCGAGAAACCGACCCGAATAATCTTGCTGCATTAGACATTGAATTTGATGACAAGCGTATTAAACCTCTATTGTTCCGCTATCGTGCGCGTAACTTCCCAGGCACATTAGACGAGCAAGAACAAAGACGCTGGGCACTACACTGTCGAGAAGTGTTTGAAAGCCAAATTGAAGAGTACATGCTGAATTTAGAAAACTTAGTTCACGAACATGAAAGTGACGAAAAGAAGATTGCGATATTAAAATCCGTGTACTGTTATGTAGAGAGCTTAGCTTCCTAACTCCTCCTAATACAAGCGCACCTTATGGTGTGCTTGTTGTTTATATACTGTCAAAATGATTAAAGAACGATTCTTACAACTGATCCAACTGCTCATTTCAATCTTCCTCATCATGGGAGCACTTGGCATCGGAATTACCATTCAAAAGTTCACTGGCGTTTCCGTTCCAGGAAGTGTCATCGGTATGCTCGTACTGTTTTTCTCCATGACTCTTGGGCTTGTAAAAGTCGACTGGGTCAAACCGGGCGCCACGCTATTTATCCGCTATATGATCTTATTGTTCGTTCCTATTAGCGTCGGATTAATGCAACATTTCGATATGCTACTCGCTAATGCCCTCCCTATCATTGCTAGCGCAGTTGGAGGCTCACTCATTGTACTAGTCAGCCTCGCTTGGCTGCTGGACTACTTGTTAAAGGAGAAGCACTGATATGTGGTTAGTTGTTACCATTGCGGTTTTTCTTGTCGCGCGCCAAATTGCAATCAAAGTGAATAATCCTCTAGCAAATCCTTTGCTGATCAGTATTGCAGTGCTCATTCCTTTGCTTACTTACTTAAATGTACCGTTTGAAACGTATTATGCGGATAACGAAGGGATCAGTTTTTTACTTCAACCAGCCGTAGTTGCTCTGGCTTATCCACTATATGAACAACTACCACAGATTAAAGCAAACTGGCGAATCATCACTTTTGCTTGCACAGTAGGCAGTGTGATGTCGATGATGACAACCACCTTGATCGCAGTCGCTTTCAAAGCGGATATTAGTTTAATCGCGAGTCTAGTGGGTAAGTCCGTCACTACACCAATAGCGATGGAAATATCGAGTCACCTCGGTGGTGAAGCCGCCGTTGCAGCGATCTTGGTTCTGATTGTCGGTTTATTGGGCGCAATTTTGGCATACCCAATTTACAATTTGATTGGAATTAAACACCCGATTGCACGTGGTCTGACAATGGGTACAGTCTCTCATGCCTTAGGCACCGCTACTTGTGCAGAGAAACAGCCCATAGATGCCGCGTTCTCATCACTCGCATTGGTTTTATGTGGGATCATAACTTCTATTTTGGCTCCAAGCTTTTTTGCTTTGGCTGTCTGGCTATATCAATAGTTAAGCGCTCTCGGTCTGCCCTCCTTCCGGCAGGCCGTAGCCTTTCCGCTTCTTCCTTACCCTTTTCAAAACCCTATCTTATCTATCAACCTCACCCAGTAATATCGTGAAGGGACTTGATCGAGATATACATTCATAGCATTAGCATTCTAGGTGCTACCACTCGCTCTAGATTACGTAGGTATAAAGTAGCATAGCGGTAAAAGTCGCGTTAGTAACATACTCCTGCTCCTTGGTCATATGAATATATACTGATATGGTTAATTGTGAGACGGAGATAACGCTTCACACCTGTGCAATCGAATACATGTGTGAGCTCACTCTAATTATGTAACAGAATTATCAATTGCATTATTTATCGTGATCTAACGCACGGAACATTTCTATCTTTCACATAGAATAACTGTCCATGCAATAACAAGGATTCAACATGAAAAGTCGCATTGAACAGGCGCTAGCAGGCGCTCCAGAAGCACTTTCCAAACAACTTGCTCCTATCATCCAAGCTGATGATTTTGATGCTACGCTTTCAGTTCAACAATTTGAGCAGTTGCTTTCAGCTACCGGTCTATCAGACAAAGAGCTTCGTGTTGCGCTACTTCCTTTTGCCGCAGCGTACTCCTATGCTCCCCTTTCTGACTTTTATGTCGGCGCTATCGTTCGTGGTCTTTCAGGTCGCCTTTACTTCGGTGCCAACATGGAATTCTTTGGTGTACAGTTGGGTCAAACGGTTCACGCAGAGCAGTCTGCGATTAGCCATGCTTGGATGAAAGGCGAACGTGGTGTTAAGGATATCACTATCAACTTCAGCCCATGTGGTCACTGCCGCCAGTTCATGAATGAGTTATCTACCGCAAACGAGCTTAAAATCCAGCTCCCAGAACGCGAAGAAAAGTCACTTCATGAATACCTGCCTGAAGCCTTTGGACCAAACGATCTCGGTATCGAGTCCGGCTTAATGGCAGAAGTTAAACACCAATTCTCATGTGATGATGAAGACGCACTCATCCAAAGTGCAGTTGAAGCGATGAACATGAGCCACTCTCCATACACCAACAACTTGAGTGGTTTAGCATTAGAGATGACTAGCGGCCGTGTATTCCAAGGCGCTTATGCAGAAAATGCAGCGTTTAATCCTAGCTTGCCACCGCTACAAGTTGCGCTAATCCAAGTTTTACTTGCGGGTGAAACCTTTGACAGCATCAAAGCCGCTGCATTGGTAGAAAACTCTGAAGGTAAGATCAGTCACTTAGCCGATACGCAATCAACGTTGGAAGCGTTGAATCCAGATATTCCGCTTAGTTTTGTCAACGTATAAACGACAAATTCAACAAAAAGCTCTACAACATGTAGAGCTTTTTTATTACCTAAAAACCAAAAGCAAACGTTTGCTTTGTCATAAAACTTCAGTATGATCTCCTGCAATTTCTGTCTCATCACTCTATTTTGTAAGGGAACACTATGTTTGGCACTGCAACTAGCGCAAATGCTACCCGTGTATTACTTTTAGGCTCTGGCGAACTCGGTAAAGAAGTCGCCATTGAATGCCAGAGACTTGGTTTAGAAGTGATTGCTTGTGATCGCTATGCCAATGCTCCAGCGATGCAAGTCGCTCACCGTAGTTATGTTATCGACATGTTAGATGGAAACGCCTTAGAAGAAGTTATTACGAAGGAACAACCTACTTACGTCGTACCAGAAATTGAAGCCATCGCAACCGGCAAACTGGTAGAGCTTGAAGAGAAAGGACTGAATGTTGTTCCAACCGCTAAGGCAACCAGGCTAACAATGAATCGTGAAGGTATCCGACGTTTGGCAGCAGAAGAACTGGAATTGACGACTTCACCTTATCGTTTTGCAGATAACTTTGAAGACTTCAAAGCCGCGGTTGAGCATGTGGGTCTTCCGTGCGTGGTGAAGCCTGTGATGAGCTCTTCAGGTAAAGGGCAAAGTGTTATCAAGACCGAAGACGACGTTACAAAAGCATGGGATTACGCTCAGGAAGGCGGACGTACGGGTGCAGGTCGCGTTATCGTGGAAGGTTTTATCGACTTCGATTACGAAATCACTTTATTGACCATCAGAGCCGTTGACGGTGTGCATTTCTGTGCTCCAATTGGTCATCGTCAGGAAGATGGCGACTACCGCGAATCATGGCAACCGCAAGCTATGTCAGAAAACGCAGTAAAAGCAGCTGAATACACGGCTGAGAAAGTGGTAAACGCGCTCGGTGGCTACGGCATCTTTGGTGTAGAGCTGTTTGTCAAAGGCGATAAAGTCATTTTCAATGAGGTCTCTCCTCGCCCTCACGATACGGGTATGGTTACAATGATTTCGCAGGAAATGTCTGAGTTTGCTCTCCACGTGCGCGCGTTTACCGGAATGCCAATTAATAATATTGTGCAATATGGCCCATCTGCGTCTGCTGTTATTCTTGGACAAGGGACTTCCACAAACATTCGCTTTGAAAACCTAAGCAAAGCTTTAGCTCAACCTCAAACACAAGTTCGTCTATTCGGTAAGCCAGAAATCGATGGTCGCCGCCGTTTAGGTGTTGTCCTTACGCGACGAAAAACCACCGAAGAAGCCGTTCAAGATGCTGTTGAAAGTGCTTCAAAAGTGAATATCATTTATTAAATACGAACCACTCATACAAAAATAGCGCAGCTCAAATTGCTGCGCTATTTCGTGTTCCAAACCGAAGAGAGCCTATTCACTCTCGATTAAGTACACTTCTTCAGAGAAGCGACTTAAGCCTTTTTTCGCAATTTTAGGATGATTCTCGTCAGCTTCATCTACGTTCAAACAAGTAACTTTGTAACCTGAAAATAACTGCTCAATCTCTTCGACCGGCACGCTAAATGGAGGCCCCGCCATCTCTTCTTGAGGATAGTTGAGTGTAACAAGCAAAATACGACCGCCTGGGTTCAAAAGTTGCTTGAGACGCTCTACATACTCCTCTCGCATATCTTGCGGTAAAGCAACCAACGCGGCGCGATCATAAATGATATCGGCTTGAGATACTGGTGCAGTGAAAAAGTCCCCAGTATAAATAGAGAGCTCATCAAATTGATAAAGCTCGTGCATGCCATTAAGAGGCGTTACCGTTGGCGTGTAAAAATGTTCAGCAAAAAAGGCACGCACAGCAATATGGCTTAGCTCAACGCCTTCAACCGAATCATGCTTCATCGCTAGCCAAATCAAGTCTTCTGACTTTCCACATAAAGGAACTAACACTTTATCTTCACGCTTTGGATTAGTGTGTTTCCAATATACTGGTAATAGCGGGTTTACATCTTCCAAGTGAAATCCGATTTGATTGCTGGCCCATTTGTTATGCCAAAATTCTTGGTCTCTCATTTTACTTTCTACTTGTCGGCTGTTTTCATTTTGAGAGGTAAGACTAACGTTTTTTTTCAATTTGTCTATGCCGTTCATCTTTGGTTAATACTGCGGTGATAGGATGTAATCGGTCTCATAGGAGACGCGCCTTTATCTGATAATCAGAATAAAGAAAAGAGAAATGGTGATCTAACGCACGATTCTACTTCAAGATAAAACTGAAACCTTGGAATCTTTCGTAATGGCCCCATTTATAAGTTAGTACCTGATTTGCCGAACTTAGCGACCTTTATGTTCCCTATTTTCTAAGTACAAGCAAGTTAAGGAGAGTGAATGAGCTTATTTCTTCGTACTACAGCATTGATGCTTTTGGTACTTAGCCGTGCACCGGCATTTGCCGCACTTCCAATTACCCCTGCGCCTAGTGGCGAACAAAATCGTTCAACCAGCCAAAACGAAGTTTGTTCGAAACTTTTTAAACACAGCCTTAGCGGTTTATATGGCATTCAGTCAATCGACACCACACCAACTCAGCCATATTCTGACTTCGACATTCTTTACAGCAAAGCTCACCAAGCACAATTTGAACTTGAAACTATCTGTAAGAGTACCGCACTTCTTAATGACGCTCAGCCATACTTCGCAGGCGTGAAATCCAAACAACGAGCAGAAGAAAAGATAGCTTTAGAGTTAGATGGGAAAGTTGAACGTATTACTGACCTAGCACGTGCAACGATTGTAGCTGAAGACGTCGCGAGCTTAGTCTCCATTTATGAAACGTTAGAGCGTGAAACAACTATTGTGAAAGTAAAAAATCGATTCAAAAAACCTGGCCCTTCAGGATATAGAGACTTGAACTTGCTCGTTCGTTTACCAAAAACAAACCTAGTAGCCGAAGTTCAACTGCACTTGAAAGCAATCGCAGATGTAAAAAGCGGTCCCGAACACGACCTATACGAAAAAATCCAGAAACTAGAACGTCAAGCGATGTTGGAAAAACGTGAGCTAAGCGAAATAGAGCTTGCCTCTATTCGCAACATGCGTACACAGTCTAAGAACTTGTACCAACAAGCATGGCAACCATACTTAACAACGCATCTAGAAGCGGCGTAACCGATATCATTAAGCGTCTCTCATAAACAGAAAAACCACCGCATTGCGGTGGTTTTCATTTGTATGCACACGAATTTTACGCAAAAAAAGACCACGCCTTAGCGTGATCCATTTATTCGGCTTACTGTACTTTCTTCAGGTTTTCTACACGAGCTTTTAACTTCTGACCCGGGCGAAAAGTCACTACACGTCGAGCAGTAATTGGAATATCTTCACCAGTTTTCGGGTTACGACCAGGTCGTTCATTCTTGTCACGAAGATCAAAGTTACCAAAACCTGACAGTTTTACCTGTTCGCCACTTTCCAGTGCCTTACGAATCTCTTCAAAGAACACTTCCACCGTTTCCTTGGCGTCCCGCTTACTAAATCCTAATTTATCAAACAGGTTTTCTGCCAGTTCGGCTTTTGTGAGCGCCATAAAACTTTCCTCAAAGCTATGTTAAACAATGCTACGTTAGTGTAGCGCCAGAGCAGTTTTACCCTACCAATTCAACAACATATCGGGGTTACATCAGGAAGTGTATGACAAGCTTATGATTTTCGCCAACTTTTTTCTTGGCGAACAAAAGGAATAGCACTACGTAAATTATTGTTAAACGCCAGAAATTTGATATTTTTGTTTTTGTTTCATCTTTATCAGGAAAAACATCCAGATTATAAAACTAAAAGTAGTTTAAATATCAACATTAAACACTATTTAATAAAAATATCAGATATTGGTTATTTAACAGACACTTGACATAGAACTTGTCGTAAATTCAGTGATTTGTATGTAACTCGATACGTAACAATTAGATTAAAAGGTATGACCACCTGTACTTTGCAACTGTGCTTTGAAAGCTTGATTAAACCCACGCTTCTCGCTGTTTAACGATGACGCCATATATAAAGATTGATAATGTGGAAGTTCGTGTATTTCCTCATTAGCTTCTTACACTGCTTCTAGGCGACCATGATTAATCAAATCATAAATATTCTTTTCCCTGTTTTTGCTCTTGTCGGAGTTGGCTATTTGGTCGGTCGTTACATCAAGCCTGACTTTCGCCCAATAAACCGCATTAATATTGAGGTTTTTACGCCAGCACTGGTATTTTCGTCACTCGTTAGCATGCCGCTCGATTCAAATCAGGGGCCGCTTCTTTTGGCGGCAATTGTTGCGGTTTTAATTCCCGCACTACTCATGATCCCGGTATGTCGATGGACGTCACTCTCGTTTAAAACCTGGGCGCCACCACATATGTTTCGGAATAGCGGAAATCTAGCTATTCCTTTGTTTACCTATACGTTTGGAGAAATTGCGCTGTCGTCAGCAGTGCTTTTATTTGTCGTGTCAGCATGCTTGCATATCAGCTTAGGCGTAATGCTGCTTAGTCATGGCAACCCTTTTAAGCAAATAGTCAAGATGCCAATCTTTTTAGCAGCGTCGTTGGCTCTGTTTCTCAACGTGTCAAATGTGGGTGCATGGGCGCCTTTATACGAAGCCACTGCTCTACTTGGGCAAGCGGCCGTACCCGTGATGCTTTTATCTCTGGGGGCACAAATGTGTCATTTACGGTTGGACGGTTTAAAGATTGGTGTGTTGTGTACCGTGCAGTCACTGGCAACTGGTGCTGTCGCTTTTGCACTTATTTATTGGTTAATTCCCCTTCCAACGATGCAATTGCAAATGATGGTGCTCTTCACAATGCTGCCGCCAGCCGTCATGAATTACCTATTTGCGGAAAGACTGAATATAGAACCCATGAAGGTGGCGTCAATGGTACTATTTGGCAACTTTTTCAGCATTCTTACGCTGCCTCTTCTGCTTAGCTATACCCTCTCACTCGCTGCCTAACCGCCAATAAGCTATCGTTAGCGTGTATTAGCTGAAAAACAATACGTTCCTAATCTCGGGTAAGGGCCATCCCTAGTTTGGTCTAGTATTTTAAAATAATGAGGGGTGGTGCGAGCAGTAAGGAACTTGAACAACGATAAGGTAATCCTAAAAATAAAAAAACCCTGCCAAACTAGCAGGGTTTTCATTTCTTAAGAAGATACGTTACGCGAGATTAGTCACGTAGAGACGCACCAAACTTCTCAGAAACGTGAGCAACGATAGCGTCAACCGCACCAGCGATATCTGCATCTTCAAGCGTACGCTCAAGTGACTGTAGAGTCAGAGCGATTGCTAGGCTCTTCTTACCTTCTTCAACGCCTTTACCTACGTAAACGTCGAACAGTTTTGCATCTTTAAGGAACTCGCCACCTTGCTCTAGACAAGCGTTAACAATGTCACCAGATGCAACAGCTTCATCCACTACTACCGCGATATCACGACGGTTTGAAGGGAATTTAGAAAGTGCTACCGCTTCTGGGATCACTTTGCTGTTAATTGCAGACCATTCGATTTCGAATACGATAGTACGACCATTTAGACCGAACTTACGCTCAAGCTCAGGGTGAACGGTACCGATCACGCCCACTTCTTTGCCATCTACGATGATTGCCGCAGATTGACCTGGGTGAAGTGCTGGGTTAGCTTTTTTGCTTTCAGGTGACAGTGCAGCGAAAGAGTACGCTTTTTCGTTCGCAGATAGCTCTAGAATCGCTTCTAGATCGCCTTTAAGGTCGAAGAAATCAACCGTGTTAGTTTCGATATCCCAATGTTCTTCACCGCGAGTACCAGCGATAACACCCGCTAGCATAGGCTCTTGGCGCATGCCGTTTTCTGCAGATTCACATGGGATGAAACGTAGGCCGTATTCGAATAGACGAACGCGTGGCTGTTGACGCTTCTGGTTGTGAACAACCGTGTTCAGCAGACCTTGGATAAGACCAAGACGCATTGCTGACATGTCTGCAGAAATTGGGTTTGGAAGTACTAGAGGCTCAACACCAGGTACAACTAGCTTTTGCTGCTCAGGCTCAACGAAGCTGTATGTGATTGCTTCGTGGTAACCACGGTCAACAAGAAGATCACGAACGCGTTTCAGTGGAAGATCCGCTTCAACGTGGTTGTGCATCTTAAGTGCTGCTGCTGGGTTTTGGTTAGGAATGTTGTCGTAACCGTAGATACGGCCAACTTCTTCAATCAGATCTTGCTCGATAGCGATATCGAAACGCCATGTTGGCGCTACTGCCACCCAACCTTCTTCTGAAGCTTCAACAGTCAAACCTAGGCGCTCTAGGATTTCTACTACATCAGCATCAGCGATGTGGTGACCTAGTAGGTTGTCTAGTTTCGTGCGACGTAGTGCAACTTTGTTTGGCTTAGGTAGGTCTGCTTCAGATTCTACAGCTACAACAGGTGCTACTTCACCACCACAAATTTCAACAAGAAGCTGTGTTGCACGCTCCATTGCGCTCACTTGTAGTGCGTAATCCACACCACGCTCGAAACGCATTGAAGAATCAGTGTGAAGACCGTAGCTACGTGCGCGGCCACGGATGTGGTCAGGTGCAAAGAATGCACACTCTAGTAGAACGTCTTTAGTCTCAGTTGTTACACCAGACTCTTCACCACCAAAGATACCTGCGATTGCAAGTGCTTTGTTGTGGTCAGCAACTACTAGTGTATCTGCGTTTAGTTCTGCTTCGTTGCCGTCAAGAAGCGTTAGCTTCTCACCTTGCTCAGCCATACGAACTACGATGCCACCTTCGATCTTCGCTAGATCGAATGCGTGCATTGGTTGGCCTTGCTCTAGAAGAACGTAGTTAGTGATGTCTACTACAGGGTCGATAGAGCGAATACCACAACGACGCAGTTTCTCTTGCATCCATAGTGGTGTTTCAGCTTGAACGTTTACGTTCTTAATAACACGACCTAGGTAACGAGGACACGCAGCAGGAGCTTTCACTTCGATAGACACTTTATCGTCGATTGAAGGGGCAACTGCTTCTACTAATGGCTCTGTCACGTCAGCACGGTTTAGTACGCCAACTTCACGAGCTAGACCACGAATGCTGAAACAGTCAGCGCGGTTTGCCGTTAGGTCTACGTCTACTGTTACGTCGTCTAGACCTAGGAATTCACGGAAATCGGTACCGACTACTGCGTCTTCTGCTAGTTCCATGATACCGTCTGACTCAACGTCGATACCTAGTTCAGTGAATGAACAAAGCATGCCGTGAGATGGCTGGCCACGTAGTTTCGCTTTTTTGATTTTGAAATCACCTGGAAGAACAGCACCAACTGTTGCTACTGCTACTTTCAGACCTTGGCGACAGTTAGGTGCGCCACAAACAATGTCTAGAAGCTCTTCTTCACCCACGTCAACTTTAGTTACGCGCAGTTTGTCTGCATCTGGGTGTTGACCACATTCAACAACGTGACCGACTTTAACGCCAGTAAAAGAACCTGCAACAGGAAGAACGTCGTCTACCTCTAGACCGGCCATTGTAATTTGGTGAGTTAGCTCGTCAGTAGTAACCGCAGGGTTTACCCACTCACGAAGCCATGATTCGCTGAATTTCATGTTGATGAACCCTCTGGATTACTTGAACTGTTTTAGGAAACGAAGATCGTTCTCGAAGAACGCACGTAGGTCGTTCACGCCGTAACGAAGCATTGTTAGACGCTCAACACCCATACCGAATGCGAAACCAGAGTATTTTTCAGGATCGATACCTACGCTACGTAGCACGTTCGGGTGAACCATACCGCAGCCTAGTACTTCTAACCATTTACCGTTCTTGCCTTTCACGTCTACTTCAGCTGAAGGCTCAGTGAATGGGAAGTAAGATGGACGGAAACGTACTTCTACTTCTTCTTCGAAGAAGTTACATAGGAAATCGTGCAGGATGCCTTTCAGCTGAGCAAAGTTTACGTTCTCATCAACCAGCATGCCTTCCACTTGGTGGAACATTGGCGTGTGCGTTTGGTCGTAGTCGTTACGGTATACACGGCCTGGTGCGATGAAACGGAATGGTGGTTTACCATTTTCCATCGTACGGATCTGTACGCCTGACGTATGAGTACGAAGCATCAAGTCTGGGTTGAAGAAGAAAGTATCGTGGTCAGTACGCGCTGGGTGATCAGCTGCGATGTTTAGCGCATCGAAGTTGTGGAATGCATCTTCGATCTCTGGGCCTGCCTCGGTGTTAAAACCGAGTTCGCCAAAGAACTTCTCAATACGCTCTACAGTACGAGTTACTGGGTGTAAACCACCGTTTTCAATACGACGACCTGGTAGTGTTACGTCGATTGTTTCTGCTGCTAGTTTCGCTTCAAGCTCAGCACGTTGTAGTGCATCTTTACGAGCTGCGATAGCTTGCTGAACTACGCCTTTCGCTTTGTTGATCTCTTGACCAGCTTCACGGCGTTCTTCTGGTGGTAGTTTGCCTAGGCTTTGAAGTTGAGCAGTTAGCTCACCTTTTTTACCCAGATACTGAACACGCACTTCATCAAGTGCGACTAGCGATTCGGCAGCTTCAATTGCAGTGCTCGCGCTAGCAATGATCTCTTCTAGATGTTGCATCGTTTCCTCATCTACCTGTAGGTAGTGTCCATAAGGGAGTGATTGGTTTTTTGATAGCTGTACATAGTAGCCAAACCGGGCACCAATGCCAAATTGAATTACGAAAAGAAGAGGTTATTGAATAAAAAGAGCACAAAAACGTCAAAAATGTCATCTTTAGTTAATCTGCCGTTTAGTTGTGCCCTTTTGTTTTAGAAATAGTATTGAATAGATAGCTCGATAAAATCGTCATCTCTAGCAAAGTAGAGCAAATCATTTGGTGTTTCATTTTTAAACAACCAAGCATCAATTTGCCACTTAACGTGATTCGATATTCGGCTCGACGCCTCTAACTTAGCATTGTAAACATCAGCGTTATCTAAATCCTTCGTGATTCCCGTCAATACTTCCGTTCCGTCCTCATCATTGAGCGCCCAACGAATACCTGCAAACACATCATTTTGACCGATAGTTTGTGCGTTGTTCCCTCGACTGTCATAGAGGTACTCACCAATAACTCCCACATCCCAAACCGTGTCAAATGCACCGACGAAGGTATACTCAAAACCCGTCACAAGACCGACATGATTATCAGCGCTATCTCGATAAACACTTTCTAGTTTCCATAACCAATCGCCAACAATTCCTTGCACATCGAGACCGACATGACTCATCAGAGCGTAGTAAGGCTTTAATTCTCCGTACTCAAAACGAAAGTAGGGATCCCGGTTTGTTCCATATAAATAGCTTAGGCCTACGTCCCAATCGCCAAGCATTTTCGAATATCGAAAAGCCACATCTACGTGCTTCTCTTCTCTGCTTGATTCATAGATAGCATCATCAGAGACAACGGGTTCGGTTCGCAAGCGGCCATCTGTACCCGCAAACGTTCGTTCCCTAAAGTAAGGTAACAACATTGCGTGGACGGTACCCCAGTCTTTGAAAGAGGTAAAATGTAACATCGGCTGACCGAGCTTATCTTCACCATCAACGGCTTCAATAGAGTCTGTTTGGTTTACTACATCAACTAAATGGGCTGATTCAGTCACTCCCCAAAAGACCTTACTAATCCCAACTCGAAGCTCATAATCATCCCAATAAGTCAGATAAAGTGCCTCTCGTATGTCACCATGACTTCGCTCATCGTCTAGACCATCCAGACGATAGAAAGGTGTGAAAGTAAAGTTTGCATCACCATTTTGCATCTCCCAGTAAAATTCTGGCTGCAAAACCAATGACGTTTGCGCTTTGCTCTGACCCTGAGAGCCCGTTTTAAAAAACTGACGATGCTCAATATTGACTTGTCCTGCGAGCTCGACGGCAGTCAGAGGCATCGAGTAAAAAAAGGCTGCTGCACTAAGCAACAACCCAACATTTAATCGCTTCATTTTTCCTCCACTACCTCACTCGCTTCAACACATTCTTATGAAAGTCATTGTCTTGTAATCCAGTGTTAAAACGCATTTCGCTAGTCGTTAGCTCAGTACTTTTTCCTGTTTGATGGTTTGTCATCGCCATAGTGTGCGCTCGCCAATATTGGTTGAGATATTGCTTGTAATCGGAAAAAGAAAGCGTTTTTAACAAAGAGCCTTTGCGGTCGTAAAACTCAACTTTAAGTGGACGATAATGCGCTTTATCTAACCACACCGTTTGCTTGGTATAACCTGAGTTCTTATCGGTCGGAATTTGCTCTACGACGAAAACATCTTGCCCGTTTATGCTGTCATCTTTTAGGTAGTTGAAACGGTATTTTTCAATCTCAAAGGAACTGAGATCCTCATACGCGAATTCACTGCCCATAAAAGGACCTGATTTGTTACGCGAGGAAATACGTTTCACACGTTTCAGTGCAGGAAGGTAAAGCCATTGGTCATCGGCACCCACCGTATGAGAATGGTTGAGAAACGCCGTGCCTTTTACATCTCTCGGTTCATCAAATATCGTGAGCCCTTTGTCACCATCGCCATCAACTTCAAGTGATTGTAAGCGCATTAAACGTGTGCTGCTTTCTCCTTGCGCGTTTCGCAGAATCATTTGCATCGTAGCAACAGAATCCCCCCACCCTCCATCACGGGCTTTGCGCTCTTGGGCAATTTCTAGTCCTTTGGCTTCATCCGCCAACACCGCATGACTCATAATAAGCGAGACAGAAAGTACTGATACTTTTAAGGCATTTTTTACTAAATTCATGTTCAATCCTTTAATTCGTTATGACTGAGTAACAGTCTTGGTTTGAGAGTCAGTTGATTTAAGCTTATTTCGGCGCTCTACCTCGTCGTAAACGCCTTTGTCAAACAACATCAGTAGAGTCGGTAGAAAGATGAAATCCACAACAAGAGCAATGAAGATAACAATGGCACTCAACTGTCCCATATCGGCATTTAAGCGGAAGCTCGACATCGCCAGAACAGAGAAACCAGCAACAAGCACGACCGTCGTAATCCAAAGCGCGCGCCCCACGGTGCGAAAGGCGTAGCGAACCGCTTGCTCCGCACTGTGGCCATCTTTACGAGCGTGTTGATATTTAGAAAGAAAGTGAACGGCGTCATCGACAACAACACCAAGCGTTAATGTCACAACGACAGACAATCCCAAGTTAATCTCGCCAGAAACCAGCGCCCAAATACCAAAACCAATAAGCGCAGGAGCAATATTCGGGACAAGACTAATTAAGCCAAGCTTGAACGAACGCAAGGCAAAGATCAGTAATGCAGAGATTAAGACAAGAGTAATGGGCAAGGTTGACAGCATGCTGGCCATATTCGTTTCACCAATATGCGCAAACATCAATGAAGGACTAGACGCAACAACATCATATTGAGGCGCGTTTTCGTTAAACCATTGGTAAATGCGATTTTCCAAATCAACAAGCTCGACGCTGCCCAAGTTCTCCACGGTGAGAACCATCTTGATCGACGACTTATCTACATTGATTTGGTTGTTCAAATCTAAACCATACGGTAGTGACATTTCATAAAGCAGCAGATATTGAGCCGCTAATTCTCTGTCTTGAGGGAGCGAGTAATAAGCCTGATCATCTCCATGCATGTTCTTGTTTAGGCGCTTATAAACATCGCTCAAGGTCGCAACATGGTCCGTTTCTGGCTGCAACCTTAGCCAGTCAGTAAATTTACCCACGGAATTGAGAAAATTAGGATCGGCAATGCCCTGCGATTCGTTAGTTTTTATCGCGATACTGATGTTCGCCATGCCACTGATTCGCTCTTCCATAAAATCAGCCGCTCGGCGAAATTCATTGCTATGGCCAAAGTACTCGACGGATTCATCATTGACTTTGTTCAGCGGAATCAAGCTCGCACTCGCGACAATAACAAGCACCGACAACGGCAATAACGCATGTCGCTTTGACACCACGAAATCTCCTAAATGATCCATAAAGTGCTTTCTTTCATCAGAAGTATCCGACTTCACCGTAACCGGAAGGATATTAAGCAAGGCGGGAAGTAACGTGATGGAAAGGAAACAAGCAACCATGACGCCAAGGGCTGATAGGTTGCCGAAATCTCTCAGGATTGGAGAATCCGACATATTCATCATTAAAAAGCCGATCGCGGTGGTAATGGAGGTAATCAAGATAGGCATGAAATTGAGCGCAATACTTCGCTCAATAGAGTGGGCTTTACTAAAGCCGTTTTGCATAGACTGACGCATTGTCGCGATGATGTGTACACAGTCTGCGACGGCAAGCGTCATCACCAAGGTAGGCACATTAACGGTCGCCGTGCTTAAGAACATACCAGCCCATCCTGACAAGCCCATTGTCACCATAACCGAGCCGATAATAACGATGAGCGTCGCGATGACGCTAAGCAATGAGCGCAACATGATGGTCAGAAACACCAATATCACTAGTAACATAGTAGGCACTAATGTTGCGCTATCATCTTGGGCTGCGGTCATAAATGCGTAGTTCATTGCAATAATACCAGCCTTGTGGAATTCCGTGTCTGGGTACACTTGCTGATAACGTTCAATCATTCCGTTTATGTAAGCAACCACCTCTTGTACTTCAGCAGTTTTATCTATTTCAGGGAGTTGGACCGTAATGTTTACGACCGTGACATCTCCTTTTTCAGAAATCAGTGAACTTTTCAAAACCGGCTCACTCAACGCAATACTTTTGACTTTCTCTATTCGTTGAGGTGTCAATTCATATTCGCTATACAGTAAGTCTTCGACAAGAAGATCATCTTCAAACGCTTCGGTATGCTGGTAGTTGGCGAGGGAATCAACGCGGGTGGAGTATGGAACTTGCCACGCCTCGTCAGTGATCTGCTGAATAAGAGATAATGTACTAGGAGTAAAAACAGTGCCGCTCTTTGGCGCTATAACCAAAGCAAGACTGTCAGATTTTGCAAAGGTGGTTTGAATTTCATCAAACGCAAGTAACTGCTCATTTGTTCCATCAAAGAAGATGTCGTAATCTCCTCTAAAGTAAAGATTTTTTCCTCCAATAGTTGCTATGACAATCAATAAAACGGTAGCAAGCATCACCAATACACTGTAATTCGTTGGTAGCTTACCCCACCCTGAACGGGCGTATTGTTGAACGTTGTGATGTGGCATCACACTCTCCTTTTGTGACGTTTCGTCAAATTTAAAAACTAAAAAAACAGCAAATGCTGTAAATAACCAGACAAACTCGACATGCAAACTTTAGATCGAATGAATTTGGCTACATAAGTCAGTTTTTAGTAACTTCCTATGCTTCTCGTGATCATTGGCTGAACGCCAACCCTCGAGATTTAATGACGATTCGTCACAATAGTGCGATAAAAAAGCCAACCATAACGTCAGATTGGCCTTTCCAGTTTATTAGCGATTCACTGACTCTAAATAAGCAAGCTCTTCACTAAATAACTCCTGCTCCACTCGACGCCAGGTTTTACGGTAGTCCCATTCTGTAGATAAAGGCGACCAACCTAAACCATCAAGTAACATATTCGCGTTGTGCAGTACTGAGAATGGGTCTTGAATTCGCTGAATACATCGACTGTTCGATGCATTTTGCGCCAAAGCGTTTGAACCGAATGCAATAGACCAGTTGGCGAATACAATAGCATCAGAACCAATTGCGGGAGAAAACTTAAGATCACCACATTCTACCGCATTGTTCACCAGCGCATCAGCACCATCTATTACTTGTTCTTCCAAGTTATTCAGTTCATTCACACGTTTAGGCGAAGCCTTCTCTAGAACCCAAGGCGTCTTTGCAACAATCGCACAAGTTGATAGTACTGGCTCCATACGAGCGTAAATACGATAACCTACATGCATCGCAATGATTTTTTCTCTGGTATTGCCATTAAATTTGGCGGTACGTTCGAAAAATATTGCTTCGCTTTTCAGCGAATGAATACAAAGCGCAAGAATCACATCTTCTTTGCTGCAAAAATGATTGTAGATCGTCCCTTTAGAATAAGGGCTTGACGCTGTAAGCTTGTCCATCGTTAAGTTGGCAAAGCCTTGCTCTTGAACTAAAGACTTAGCCAATTGAATAAGCTCTATCTCACGATCAGCAATCGCCTGTTGCTTTTTTGTTAGCCCTGAAGACACACGACATCCGTCTTGCTTGCTATATTTTTTACAGCGAAAGTTAAACATAATCCTTTGATCCGTATACCAACACACTCCCAATAATTGTAACACGATTCTTTAATACGGGAACGCAACTAAAGTTGACGAACCGTCACAAATGACACTTCGTCATAATAGATCAAAAAACAAACATTTCAAGTATGAATTTATAATTAGAAGATAAATAGCTACCAATTATGCATACCCAAGTAGCTACAGGATGCTTGGTTCAACGAGAATGGTTTCTTTGTAGAGGAAGCGAGAGAGGCTTTGGGAGGAACAACGAAGGAAATCAGCATGTTAAAAATAACGAAAGTAGATGCTGAACAGGTATTATTCGAAATAAGCCCAACACACTTTAAGTCTGAATTAAGAGCAAACACCGCTGAATGCCCTACTTACAAAGTATTTGCTGTCTTAGGCTTTTTCTTTTGCAACGCCCTTTCAGAAACTCTCTTCAAAAAAGGCTCAAAATCTATATAGATAGGCTTGGCTTATCACCTGCAGCTGCGATGGCATAACGAATATCATCAATAAATCGCCCCTCTGTCTCAATAATGCCGTCAGAGAATGTGACTGGCTGATGTGGCCCAGCAAGTAGAACAATATTAGTAAAATCAGAGACATTAAAGTTCTCTGCTACAACATTTTTGGAATGAAAATCAATGACGGTCTTTGCAACTTGATCTTCCAGTAACAAAAGCTGTTCTTCAGTAATTTTCATACGCGCCAAAGCAACGCGAACACACTTATCGTGGGTAGTCGTCTGCTCTTTTATGATTTCGGTATATTTGTCGTTGAGCTTGGAGTTCTCTGCATAGCTATAATATAAAGGCCCGTGCAGCGTTATATTTTTATCTTCATCAACGTAAACGAGATCCAACAACTCTAATGCTTTTAAGTAATCAGACATGCTCTGCTCAGACAAGTCATACTTTTTCTTTAAAATAGAATAACCGTCTTTACCTCGAAGCATTCTCAATTCACGATAAAAGTCGTAAAGGTGAGGGAATTGAAAGAATACTTCATCCTGTGTGCGACTAAAGTAATCCTCGTCTTCACCTTGCAATTGATTTGCGAGCTTTTGTAGTTCATCTAACGTGCAATCAACCGCTCTACAATATTCCAGCAACTTATCTAAAGCGAGATTCGTGCTTGTAAGATGTCTCTTAAAGGTAGATAGTGGCATACCCATTTTCTCAGATAGCTCTCGATATGTTAGCCCTTTTGTTTTAATCGCTTGGCGTAATGCGGCTAGCAAGTATTCGGGAGTCAGATCTCTCATCTACAATTCCTTTTGGCAATGTTACAGCTGTATAGTATTTGTAACAATTTAGAACCGCTTGGCAAGGTATAAGTTCATATTTTTATAAGAAAAACATGAATTAATATACCGAAAAGAGAATTCACACAACAAATGAAAAATTCAATATGAATTCAATTTCATTATAGATATAAAATAATATGCAAAATAAAAGTAAAGCAATTACTCTAAATCATCGTGATTAATTTTAATAGTAACGTAAAGTTGAGAATATAAACCTATTCTCTCTACAAAAATCTAGAATAATTAACCTAAAAGGAACAGAACGGTAAATGCATAATAATTCACCGCTCTCTATTAGCATTTTTGCAATGCTATTCAAGTAGACTAGTCCGCTAGTTTCACTGCAGTACCAAATGCCAAAATTTCCGAAGAACCATCTACGATTGAGCTTGTGGTAAATCGAATCCCTACTATTGCATCGGCACCTTTAGATTCAGCGTCCGCCACCATGCGCTGTATAGCAATATCACGCGCGTCGGTCATCATTTCCGTGTAACCACGAATTTCGCCGCCAACAATGCTCTTGATACCCGCCATGAGGTCACGGCCAATATGCTTTGATTGAACAACATTACCAGTTACAACCCCTCTGATTTCAGAGATCTGCTTGCCAGGAATGCTTTCGGTCGTTGTGTAGATCATTTTTAATCCCTTATAAACGTAAAAATTTATACCCAAGCTACCTTATAACTAACATAAGATGCTAACCAATAAATTGAGAACACTGATAAACAATACTCTAAATAGCCAAGCTAAAAGTCATTTGGGTATAAATTTTAGCAATAAAAAAGGAGAGCTAATGCTCTCCTTCTCTTAATCCTAAACTGCTAATTAAAGAGCAGCTTTCGCTTTTTCAACTAGAACTGCAAATGCAGCTTTGTCGAATACAGCGATGTCCGCAAGGATCTTACGGTCGATCTCGATAGATGCTTTCTTCAGACCGTTGATGAAACGGCTGTAAGATAGACCATTTTGACGAGATGCCGCATTGATACGTGCAATCCATAGTTGACGGAATTGACGTTTCTTAGCGCGACGGTCACGGTAAGCGTATTGACCAGCTTTAGTAACTGCTTGGAAAGCTACGCGGTAAACACGTGAACGCGCACCGTAGTAACCTTTAGCTTGTTTTAGAACTTTCTTATGACGTGCACGAGCTTGTACACCACGTTTTACGCGAGGCATTATGCTTCTCCTAAACTAAACGATTGATAACTAAAAAGAATTAAGCGTATGGCAACATACGGATTACTGCAGCCACTTCACATTTTGGAAGGATTGCATTCGGACGTAGTTGACGCTTGTTCTTAGTAGTACGCTTAGTCAGGATGTGACGTTTTGTAGCGTGCTTGTACTTAATACCACCAGCAGTTTTCTTAAAACGCTTAGCAGCACCTTTGTTGGTTTTCATCTTAGGCATGATGAATAACTCCGCATTGAGTAGGTTTAATAAACAACGTAATTAGGGCGAACAAAACCCAGCCATATGCCTTTATATAAAGGAAAGCGGCTAGGTTTTAATTACTTGATGAGCCGTTAATTACTTCTTTTTAGGGGCTAGCACCATGATCATCTGGCGACCTTCAATCTTCTTAGGGAAAGATTCAACTACAGCAATTTCTGCAGTATCTTCCTTAAGACGATTTAGAACGTCAACACCGATGTCTTGGTGTGCCATCTCTCGGCCACGGAAGCGAATTGTTACTTTCACTTTGTTGCCTTCTTCAAGGAAACGCGTCAGGTTGCGTAGTTTTACCTGATAGTCTCCAATATCAGTTCCAGGACGGAATTTTACTTCCTTGATCTGGACCTGCTTTTGCTTCTTCTTCTGCTCTTTAGCAGTTTTGCTCTTCTCGAAGAGGAACTTACCATAGTCCATCACACGACAAACAGGTGGCTCGGCGTTAGGACTGATCTCAACGAGATCCATACCAGCTTCTTCAGCAGCTGCAATGGCTTCTTGAATCGATACAACACCAACTGATTCACCGTCAGCGCCTGTTAGTCGAACTTCACGAATACCACGAATTTCACCGTTGATACGGTGCGGGTTTTGTTTTACCGGCTGTTGGCCACGTCTTCCGCCTTTAATAGCTTATTCCTCCAGATTGAGCTTACGGCTAGAGATCTCGTCTTGGATGTATGCAATAAAATCATCCACTTTAAATTTACCAAGATCTTTACCTTTACGAGTACGCACTGCAATTTCGCCAGCTTCCATTTCTTGGTCACCAACAACAAGCATATACGGTACACGCTTCAAAGTATGTTCGCGGATTTTAAAGCCAATCTTCTCATTTCTCAAGTCCGCTTTAGCTCTAATTCCACTTTTTTGTAGTTTTTGTACTATTTCTTGAACATAACCTGACTGTTTATCAGTAATGTTCATAAGAACTGCTTGTTCTGGCGCCAACCAAGTTGGGAAGAAACCAGCATATTCTTCGATAAGGATACCAATGAAGCGCTCTAGTGAACCTAGAATCGCACGGTGAATCATTACCGGTACAAGACGTTCATTGTTTTCACCTACATAAGTTGCACCTAAGCGACCTGGTAGGTTGAAGTCTAGCTGGACAGTACCACACTGCCACGCACGGTCTAGACAATCGTATAGTGTGAATTCAATCTTAGGACCGTAGAACGCACCCTCGCCTTCTTGAATTTCGTATGGGATATCCATCGATTCAAGAGACTGCTTCAATGCTTCTTCAGATTGATCCCAGATTTCATCTGAACCTACACGTTTCTCTGGACGAGTAGACAGTTTCACTACGATGTTGTCGAAACCAAATGTTTGGTACGTATCGTACACCATCTTGATACAGTTTGTTACTTCTTCTTGAATTTGGCTCTCAGTACAGAAAATGTGAGCGTCATCCTGAGTAAAGCCACGTACACGCATAATACCGTGTAGTGCACCAGATGGTTCGTTACGGTGACATGAGCCAAACTCAGCCATACGTAGCGGTAGGTCACGGTACGATTTTAGACCTTGGTTGAAGATCTGTACGTGACCTGGACAGTTCATTGGCTTAATCGCGTATTCGCGGTTCTCAGAAGAAGTTGTGAACATTGCATCAGCGTATTTGTCCCAATGCCCAGAGCGTTCCCAAAGAACACGGTCCATCATAAGTGGACCTTTCACTTCTTGGTAACCGTACTCATCTAGCTTAGCGCGGATGAATACTTCTAGATCACGGAAGATAGACCAACCATTGTGATGCCAGAACACCATACCCGGTGCTTCTTGCTGCATGTGGAATAGGTCTAGTTGCTTACCAATCTTACGGTGATCACGCTTCGCCGCTTCTTCTAGGCGAGTTAGGTGCGCTTTCAGTGCTTTCTTGTCGTGGAAAGCCGTACCGTAGATACGTTGAAGCATTTTGTTGTCGCTGTTACCACGCCAGTAAGCACCTGCAACATTCAGCAAAGTGAAGTGTTGACAGAAGCTCATATTAGGAACGTGAGGACCACGACACATGTCGATGTATTCTTCATGGTGGTAAAGGCCTGGACGATCATCGCGAGATACGTTTTCGTCTAGGATTTCAACTTTGTATGGTTCGCCACGTGATTCAAACGTATCACGCGCTTCCTGCCAGCTTACTTTTTTCTTAACCACTTCGTACTTGGTTTTCGCTAGCTCTTTCATACGCTTTTCAATCTTTTCAAGATCTTCTTGCGTTAGAGATTCGTCTAGGTCGATATCGTAGTAGAAGCCATTGTCGATGGTTGGACCGATCGCCATTTTAGCTTGAGGATAAAGCTGCTTAAGAGCGTGACCAAGAAGGTGAGCACAAGAGTGACGAACGATTTCTAGACCGTCTACTTCATCTTTAACTGTGATGATTTCAAGGCTTGCGTCTTCTTCAATTAGATCACACGCATCAACGCGGTTACCGTTTACACGACCAGCGATAGTTGCTTTTGCAAGACCAGGACCGATCGATTGCGCAACTTCCATAGTAGAAACTGGGTTGTCAAATTGACGCTGACTGCCGTCAGGAAGAGTAATAATAGGCATGCTATGTCCTTTACAGTGGTGTTGCACACCAAGCAACACATGTTATTCAAATTAGAAGCTATTTGTTGAAAATAGTTGAGAGTCAATAAAGGCCTCTCGGTAACACGAATACCGGACCGTTATCGAAAATGGGATTGTACCTAGCTCACATTTAGAATGCAAAGCGCGATTTTGTTTTGTCATAAGAACTTAACCGCAGACCCGTCACGACAATCTGATCATGCTTTTTAAGAGACCGCATAACTTGTAAACGGAATTGCCCCCCAATGAACTTACACAACAAATTACAATATCGCCTATTACGTTTGAACCGATACAAAGCTTAACACGCTTGGCGAGAGCTCAACGTGCGATTTAGGTATATAGTTGTTTTATAGAGTAGTTTGTATGTAGGTATTCATCATGGTCTATTTCAAATCGCGCTTTATGGTACTTCTAAGCACCTCGATATGTTCTTTGCAAGCCTTCGCATCAAATGACTTATATGGCCCGCTGCGTTCTTACGCACAATCCCCAATGCAAGTGGTTAGTCACACCAACATACTGCGTTCAGGGCATAGTCTGCCCTCTGGTTTTGTCGAAGCCTATGGTTCGGGAACCGTGGCAAGTGTTTGGGCTCATACTGATGAATACGCACTGGATTATTACCACAATCAAATCGAATTAGGCAGCAAATGGCAAGTCAGCAACCGTTGGCAGTGGGAGCTCAACTATCGATGGGTCTTTGCCGCTGACAACCATTTAGATGGACTGACGAAAAGCTTCCATAAACTTTTCGGTATCGGACAAAATGGGCGGGATAAAGTAGACAGAGATCGTTTTTACATTTCAATGCCGCAATATAATGTGCTTGAAGATGATTTCGAAGGACAAACACTAGCCAATAACCTATCTACTTACTTACAGTATCAAGTGTTCCAAAATGAACATCACGGCCTATCGATTGGCGGCAGTTTGTATTTTAACGATGTGGCTCACGGTACTTTTCAAGGTAGCAGTTTCGAGCAAGGCTTCCAATTAAACTACAGCTACTTAAGTGATGCTCATGCATTTTATTCGATGATTGGCATGACTTTTCGCTCGGATGACCGTGCCTTGCTCGATCTGCCCTATCGACATAATACGATTGCCATTGCGGGTGGGTACCGTTATGCCTTAGAAGATAACCATCACCTGATGTTGGAATATCATTGGTATCAAGGGTCAACAGAAGGGCCCACAGAGTTTGCTGATGCCTCTAATGAACTGGTATTGGGCTATCGATATCTAATGGAAAATTCAGCGCTTGAGTTTTTAGCCGTAGAGAACGCAAGAAACATGGATAACAGTACCGATATCGCTTTCACAATAGGATATCGGTACATATTTTCATCAAGGTGATGAGAGCTATAGATTTAGCGTTGGTGCCACTGCGGCTGCGACTTGAGCATCGGTTGCATTGATCGGCAACGTAAACGAGCGATATTGGTCACCAGCCAAACTGAGCGAACGGTCAATCTCTGCCAAACAATGCATGACCTGCCCTTCCAGAATAAAAGAGAGCTCAATTTCTTTTGATGAGATAAAGCCGCTGTTACGGAACTCTAGCTCTTGATAAATACCAGAGCGAGAAGCAAACGAGCCACCGCGCAAAAAGCCTTTTTCAACATCGGCTTTAACCATAGTGAAGCCAGCTTGCTCGATCGCTTGAATAACCCGAGATGCTACTGGTAGTGGTTTCACTTCAATATAGTCACGGTCACGCGGGTCAATCGCAAAATCAATATCTAACGTCGTCTCGACCCAAACATGACATTGATTCTTAAGTGCGCTAACCGCAGTAATTGGCGTTTCATCATGCAGTTTTAGCTCAAACGGAACCTGCTTTTCTTCATTAGGTTGAATCACAAAAGGGTCAACTGCTTTCAATTGATCAATAGTGAAGGTTTGGTAACTTACGCTATCATCCACTTCGACTTTCATTTCCGTGTTCAATTTAATCGTAATAGCATCAATTTGTTGTTCGACGTCTCCGCCTTTGATATGAACATGCCCTTTCAGCGTCGCTCCTTGAAACACGCTCATTTCGTCCAAAATGGTATCTACTTTTGCAGAGCCGATCCCCAGTGATGCTTTCAATTTTTTAAACATACTTTTCCTTTTTTAACGACTTTTCTTCTAATAATCGTTTGTTTACACAATTGTTTTCTGCTGTGCAAGCAATAGACCACAAGAAAATGTTTGAATTCAATCATCAATCCAAATAATGCTCAACAGCAAGAGTCATTCAGCTCTGCAATAGGATTGTTCGGTCACTAAGCGGTACATTCGTCGAGAAATGTTTGCAATTTGTACCTAAATTAAGCAGTATTTGTATAGTCAAATAAAGGGAAATCATTATGTCTGCACCACTCTACATTCAAATTAAACAATTTATCCTGGATAAAATTGATGCTGGAGAGTGGGTAGTTGGTCATCGCATCGCCACCGAGATTGAGCTTACCGAGCAATTTGGTGTCAGTAGAATGACAGTGAACAAAGCAATTCGGGATTTAGTAAATGAGGGCCGATTACAACGTCGCCCACGCTTAGGCACGTTCGTGTGTGATCCTGGTGAAAAGTCAGAATCTCCCCTGCTAGACATTCGAAACATTGCCGAAGAAGTCAGCGATAGAGGGCGAAAGTATGGCAGTAAAGTGCTCAAACAGATTGCCATAAAAGCAGATGACAACATTGCGATAAAACTCGGCGTTATGCTAGGCACGACAGTGTTTTACAGTGAAATTATTCACTATGAAGACCAAACGCCGATTCAATTGGAGCTCCGCTGGGTGAATAGCCAATATGCCCCGAGTTATTTAAATCAAGACTTCACACAAATCACTCCAAATCAATACCTGTCAGATAATTGCCCACTCAGCGCGATAGAACATACTGTAGAGGCAATTGTGCCTGAAAGCCGTATTAAGCAAGACTTAAAAATGCAAGCCAATGAGCCTTGCCTTCTCTTGAATCGCAGAACGTGGAGCCAAGATAAGTTAGTCAGTACCGCCCTACTTTATCACCCTGGTAACAAATATAAGCTGAGCTCAAAAGTGCTCATTTAAGGGCAAGATTGGTCCTCTAGATCTACGTTTTGATCACATTTTAGCAACATCAATCTTGTCAGTGTTCTTATTTTGCTCTATTTATTTGTATATACATTTAATGATACAAATAAACACAGGGACACAAACATGGATTTGCTGATTGAAAACGCACGTCTGGTCACCATGCAGTCGGGAGAGCGCGGTTATCTGCCAACGTCTCCTGCTCGTATTGGCATTCAATCTGGAAAAATCGTTGCGATCAGCACCTGTGCAATTGGTGAAGACGAACCGCAAACCGAGTCTCTGCTGTCTGCCCAACATTACGCTCAGAGTATCGACCTTCAAGGCAAGTTAGTTCTGCCAGGTTTGATCGACTGCCACACTCATCTTATTTACGCGGGCAATCGTGCCAACGAATTTGAAATGCGCTTAAGCGGCGTGCCATATCAAGAAATTTCCAAACAAGGCGGTGGGATACTTTCAACGGTGCATGCGACGCGTTCAGCAACCGAAGCGCAGTTAGTTGAGTTAGCGTTGCCACGTTTAGACGGGCTACTCGCGAGCGGCGTCACTTCTGTCGAAGTGAAATCAGGCTACGGATTGACACTGAATGATGAAGTAAAAATGCTCCGTGCAGCCAAAATGCTTGAACAAGAGCGCAAAGTTAAAATCACGACTACACTTCTCGCCGCTCACGCCATTCCGCCAGAGTTCCAAGGTCGTGCAGATGATTATATTGAGCACATTTGTCAGGACATAATCCCTGTTGTCGCAAAGGAAGAATTAGCTACGAGTGTCGATGTTTTTTGTGAATCGATTGGTTTCAATCTTGAACAAACAGAAAAAGTGTTTGTAGCTGCAAAACGCCACGGCTTAAAGGTTAAAGGGCATACTGAGCAACTTTCTAATCTCGGTGGTACAGCCCTCACTGCGCAATACAACGGTCTGTCAGCGGATCACATCGAGTTTTTAGATGAGCAAGGTGTTAAAGCACTTGCTCGATCAAACACCGTCGCCACTCTATTGCCTGGCGCTTTTTATTTTCTAAGAGAAACTCAGTTACCACCGATTGAGTTGTTGAGAGAGCATAACGTGCCGATGGCAATTGCTACGGACGTCAACCCAGGTACATCACCATTTTCTGATCTCACACTCATGCTGAATATGGCGTGCACGCTATTTCGCCTTACACCGCAAGAAGCACTGCGTGGTGTAACGCAACATGCAGCCAAAGCTCTGGGTTATCAAAACTCACGTGGCGAAATCAAAGTAGGGTTTGATGCGGACTTCTCTATATGGGATATCGAAAGCCCTGCGGATTTAAGCTATCAAGTCGGAGCAAAACGTCTGGTAGGTCGTATAGTAAATGGTGAATACATTTCACACGGAGGCCAATAATATGTCTCAATTCGACCTACACTCTCCCCTATTTCATTGGCAAGGCCGTCATGATGCCGAGGACGGCAAGCTTGGTCAGCGAATTCATCACGTTGTTCAACGCCAAAAAGCAGATGAGTTGAGTGCCGTTGCGCATGGCGTCTCATTACTCGGTTTTGCTACCGACGCTGGCGTTGCGAGAAACAAAGGACGCATTGGCGCGAAAAAAGCGCCAGACTTAATCCGACGAGCACTCGCTAATTTAGCATGGCACCAAGACGCCCCACTATATGACTTAGGTACTGTGGTGTGTGAAGACGACTTACTGGAAGAGAGCCAAGCTCTATGTGCAGCAACCATTTCAAGCGCACTGCCCCATACGCCAGTCATCGTGCTGGGTGGTGGGCATGAGATTGCGTGGGCCTCGTTTTCCGGCTTAGCGGAATATTTTAAAGCGCACCATCCAGAGAAGAAGCCTAAAATCGGCATTATCAATTTCGATGCGCATTTCGATTTGCGCGCATTCGAGAGTAACCTCGCCGACATAAGACCGAGCTCTGGTACACCCTTCAACCAAATTCACCATTTTTGTCAACGTAACGATTGGGACTTTCATTACGCTTGTATTGGTGTAAGCCGCAGTAGCAACACTAAAGCGCTATTTGAAAAAGCAGATGCGTTAAATGTTTGGTATGTAGAGGACAATCAGCTCTGCTACTTAAACCACAGTTATCACTTAACTCAGCTTCAGCATTTTATTGACGACTGTGACTACCTCTATTTGACTATTGATCTGGATGTATTCCCTGCTGCAACCGCACCTGGAGTCAGCGCACCAGCAGCTCGGGGAGTGAGTTACGACACAATTGCCCCCTTTTTAGATCGAATTCTTCATTACAAAAATAAGTTAATGCTGGCTGATATCGCCGAATACAACCCAAATTATGACGTCGATAGTCAAACAGCACGATTAGCTGCCCGTTTGTGTTGGGATATCGCCAACGCAATGGCGGAAAAACAGCACAAACCATAATGCATCCCAGATGCCACTGATTATTACGACCAAGCAAGTACTTGGTCATCACGAGAAACTAAAGGAGTCTGAAATGACACAGCGCCAGGGACAAGATCCACGACTTGATACAAGCAGAACAATTCGTGCACCTCACGGAGATAAACTGCGCGCAAAATCTTGGCTAACCGAAGCCCCTCTTCGTATGCTGATGAACAACCTTGATCCTGATGTTGCAGAACATCCACATTCACTGGTTGTATATGGCGGCATTGGCCGAGCAGCGCGAAACTGGGAATGTTACGACAAGATTGTTGAAGTACTTGAAAGACTCGAAGATGACCAAACGCTTTTAGTTCAATCAGGCAAGCCTGTTGGTGTTTTCCCTACTCATAAAAATGCCCCACGCGTGCTTATCGCAAACTCAAACCTTGTTCCGCATTGGGCAAACTGGGAACACTTCAACGAGCTCGATAAACAAGGCTTGATGATGTACGGCCAAATGACCGCTGGCAGCTGGATATACATTGGCTCGCAAGGTATCGTACAAGGCACATACGAAACGTTCGTATCTGTTGCAAAAAAACACTTTGACGGTGACGCAAATGGCCGTTGGATTCTAACAGGTGGTCTTGGTGGCATGGGTGGTGCTCAACCTCTCGCTGGTACAATGGCGGGCTTCTCCATGATTGCAGTAGAGTGTGATGAATCACGTATCGATTACCGCCTACGTACAGGCTATGTCGATAAGAAAGCGACTTCTTTAGATGAAGCGCTAGCTATCATTAAAGAGTCAGACACACCAGTATCGGTTGGTCTACTAGGTAATGCAGCAGACGTTTTCTCTGAGCTGGTAGAACGTAATATCACGCCTGATGTCGTAACAGACCAAACGTCTGCACACGACCCGCTCAATGGCTATTTACCACAAGGCTGGAGCATGTCTCACGCAGCAGAAATGCGTTTGCAAGATGAAGCAATGGTCGTAAAAGCAGCGAAAAAATCCATGGCTGTGCAAGTTCAAGCGATGTTAGAGCTGCAAAATCGCGGCGCCGCAACACTCGACTACGGTAACAACATCCGCCAGATGGCCTTGGAAGAAGGCGTAGAAAACGCATTCGATTTTCCTGGCTTCGTTCCAGCCTACATTCGTCCTCTATTCTGTGAAGGTATCGGTCCTTTCCGTTGGGCTGCTCTCTCTGGCGATCCTGAGGACATTTATAAAACCGACCAAAAAGTAAAAGAGCTAATTCCAGATAATCCGCACTTACATAACTGGCTAGATATGGCTCGCGAACGCATCCAGTTCCAAGGTTTACCTGCGCGTATTTGCTGGGTTGGTCTTAAAGATCGTGAGCGTCTTGGTCAAGCATTCAACGAAATGGTGAAAAATGGCGAACTTAAAGCGCCCGTTGTCATTGGTCGAGATCACTTAGATTCTGGCTCTGTAGCAAGCCCGAACCGTGAAACCGAAGGTATGATGGACGGTTCTGACGCCGTATCAGACTGGCCATTATTAAACGCGCTACTCAACACGGCGGGCGGCGCAACTTGGGTTTCACTACACCACGGTGGTGGCGTAGGTATGGGCTTCTCGCAACACTCAGGTATGGTTATCTGCTGTGACGGCAGTGAAGATGCCTCAGAACGTATTGCCCGCGTGCTGCATAACGACCCAGCAACAGGCGTGATGCGTCATGCTGATGCGGGATACGATATCGCTAAACAATGTGCAGCAGAGCAAGGGCTAGATTTGCCAATGCTCAACGAAGAACTGAAGAAGCTCAAGTAAGGATGAAAGAGATGTTAAATTTAACGCTAAAGCCAGGTCATATTAGCTTAAACGAACTACGCCAAGTGAGCCGTTCACCAGTCAACCTTACTTTGGATCCTGAAGCCATTCCGGCCATTGAAGAAAGCACACAGGTCGTAGACCGAGTCATCGCGGAAGATAGAACGGTTTACGGAATTAACACTGGTTTTGGGCTATTGGCTAACACACGAATAGCACCAGAAGATTTAGAAACACTGCAACGCAGTATCGTTCTTTCTCATGCGGCAGGTATCGGTGAGTTTATGTCAGATGAAACGGTTCGTCTGATGATGGTATTAAAAATCAATAGTCTGTCTCGTGGCTTTTCTGGGATTCGCCTAAAAGTCATTAATATGCTGACCGACCTAGTCAACGCACAAGTTTACCCTTGCGTACCTAAAAAGGGCTCTGTTGGCGCATCAGGTGACTTAGCTCCTCTAGCCCATATGAGCACTGTATTACTGGGAGAAGGACAAGCTCGCCACAACGGTAAAATCATTTCCGGGCAAGAAGCATTAAAAATCGCAGGTCTAGAGCCTATCACTCTGGCGCCAAAAGAAGGCTTAGCGCTACTAAATGGGACTCAGGCATCCACAGCGTTCGCATTGGAAGGCCTGTTTATCGCGGAAGACCTTTTCGCGTCAGCAACCGTTTGTGGTGCAATGTCTGTTGAAGCCGCTCTCGGCAGCCGACGTCCATTCGATCCGCGCATTCACCGTGTACGTGGTCATCGCAGCCAAATGGACGCAGCACTCGCATACCGTCACTTGTTAGACACATCGAGTGAAATAGGTGATTCGCACACTAACTGTGAAAAAGTACAAGACCCGTATTCTTTGCGCTGTCAGCCTCAAGTGATGGGCGCGTGTTTACAGCAAATCCGCAATGCGGCGGAAGTATTACAAGTAGAAGCGAACTCCGTATCAGATAATCCGTTGGTGTTTGCTGAAGATGGTGACATCATCTCTGGCGGTAACTTCCATGCGGAGCCTGTTGCAATGGCAGCCGACAACCTAGCACTTGCGATTGCCGAGATCGGCAGCTTGTCTGAACGTCGTATGGCATTACTTATCGATAGCGCGCTATCAAAACTGCCACCGTTCTTAGTCGACAATGGTGGTGTGAACTCTGGTTTCATGATTGCTCAGGTTACCTCTGCTGCGTTAGCAAGTGAAAACAAAACACTCGCTCACCCAGCGTCAGTAGACAGCTTGCCAACATCTGCAAACCAAGAAGATCACGTGTCAATGGCAACATTCGCGGCTCGCAGATTGAAAGAAATGGGCGAAAACACTCGCGGTATTCTGGCTGTCGAATACCTCTCAGCAGCACAAGGCCTAGACTTTAGAGCGCCAAACAAGTCCTCTGAGCGTATTGAGATTGCGAAACAAATGTTGCGTGAAAAAGTATCGTTCTACGATAAAGATCGCTACTTTGCGCCGGACATTGAACAGGCAAACACTCTGCTTAAGCTGGCTATCCACAACACGCTCATGCCAGAGAGCTTGTTACCAAGTATTCAATAATTAAGCATAACTGGCATTTCATCGAATAAACAGATGATGACTTGAAGGCTCTACGTTCTGCGTGGAGCCTTTTTACATACGATTAAACATGTTGATGGCACTGTTTATGAACGCCTGTCTACTTTGATGGCTATACTTTAAAAGATAGGCGAGCGAAAAGGTCGTTGTTTATTGCTTTCACAAAAAAAAGCGTTGCTAAAGTATGCGTTTTTAACGGTTTATCCGCCGAAATAGTGTCTTATTGTTAGGATACGGTGAAGTTTTCACTGGATGGACCATTGCTACGCAGATATTCGCATATAATCCCACACAGTTTTGGTTACTACGTAAAAATTATGTTTCTAACACCTTATTTTTCAAACACTAATCACCAGTTTCAGTTCACTCGCGAACAAGCAAGCCACTTTGCAAAACGTGTCGCAGGTGACTACAACCCAATTCATGATGAAGACAACAAACGCTTTTGTGTCCCTGGGGATTTACTTTTCGCAGTGCTCCTTAGTAAAGAAGGCGTTAGCCAAAAGATGCGTTTTAACTTCTCTGGCATGGTAAACGATGGTGTAGCACTTCATATTGAAAATAAGTGTGACAAAGAAAGCGCTGTTGTTGACGAGGCAGGTAAAGAATACTTACACATGTCCCGTGAAGGTGAAACTAACCACGATCCGGCATTTATTGAGCATGTAGTGACAAATTACGTGCAATTTTCTGGTATGAACTTCCCTCACATCATGGTTCCTCTTATGGAAGAGAAGCAAATGATGATTAACTGCCAGCGTCCATTAGTTATTTATGAAAGCATGGAAGTCGAATTTTCACGCTTAGACCTTACGCATCCAGAGGTGGATTTCACTGGCGCAACATTCGATGTAGAAGGAAAACGAGGTGTAGTCACCTTAAACTTTGCGTTCAAAGAAGACGGTGAAGTCGTTGGTAAAGGTATTAAGCGCATGGTTGCAAGTGGCTTGAAGCCATATGACCAAGAAGCGGTTGACGACCTTGTACGCCGCTTTAATGAACGTAAGGATGCATTCCTAGCAAAGTTCGTTAAGGCAGCCTAGTCGACTGCCCTATCAGAAGCGCACAAAAAACGTGTTTACTAAAAGAAAGCCCAACGTCGACCGTTGGGCTTTCTTTTTATGTCTCATCCAAACAAAACTAAACGCAATGCTTAGAGCCAACGACGAACATGGTTTTTATAATCCACATACTCTTCACCAAACAATCGCTCTAAAACGCGTTCCTCAGGCTTGATTTGAAACCGATTCATATAACTGACAAATATCACGCCACAAAGCACCACACTCAAGTGCTGCCACCACAAACCAGTTGCTATGATTAGAAGCAATAATGCCGTGTACATAGGGTTGCGTGAAAAGGCAAACACACCAGTTCTTACAACAGAAGATGCCGCTTCAGGTTTTACTGGGTTCACTGTGGTTTTTACTTTGCGAAATTCATACACGCCAGCAATGCCCATGTAGCCAGACAACAAAGTTAATACACCTACTACAAATTCAACAAAGGGGACTCGAATGTTCATGCTCGGCGTCAAAACTTTAAGTCCGTACATCAAAAGTATGACTAGCAAAAACACCGCAACAGGTGGGACTTTGAGTTCAAGTTTTCTCAAGATTCATATCCTTTGAAAGGGTCTAAGTACGGTTTCTAAAAAGCCCAGTAAAACTGGGCTTGATTTAGTCCGATTACAACAAAGTTAACAATGCCTGAACGGGATGCTTGGGCTTCGTTCCTTCAAAGCGTTTCACTTGGCTGCGGCAAGAATAGCCTGTAATCAAACATCTCTCGCTATCCAACTTATCTAAGCTTGGCTTCCAGCTTAAATTGTAAATGTCTTTCGACATCGACAACTTATCAACCTCATGACCAAACGTACCCGCCATACCACAACAACCAACAGGTACCGTATTCAAAACTGCACCAAAGTGAGCAAAAATAGCGCCCCACTCTTTTTCCGCATTTGGCATTTTGGTTTTTTCAGTACAGTGCGCAAACAGATACCAAGGTTCCTGCGCCTTATGCTCTCCGCTTTCAAACGCTTCTAGTCTTGGGTAAAGCCATTCGTGGGCTGTTAGTACATCGAAATTACCTCGCTTACTGCCAAGCACTTCAGCGTATTCATCTCGATAACACAGCACCAAAGCAGGATCGACGCCAACTAATGGAATATCCAGATCCGCTACCATCGCCAAGAACTTCGCTGTGTCGGCTGCTGTGTCCTTAAACTGACGTAAAAACCCTTTAATGTGTTGTGCTTTACCATTCGGCTTAAACGGCAGAAGCACCGGATTCATACCCAGCTTTTTCAATAACTTAACGAAGTCTTCAACGACATCAGCGTCGTAGTAACTAGTGAATGGGTCTTGAACAATTAAAACATGTTTGCTCTTTTCAGACGAAGACAAACCACTGAGCGCTTGCAGATCATAAGGCGTTGTCAGCGACTCTACTCGTTGTTTCAAGGTGGGTACTGATAACAACGGCGCATCGACATACCCGACCGTAGATGCCGTTAAACTTTTCACCCACGACTGCTTCAAAACACCATTTACGACACCTGGCGCTTTCGCCATCATCGGCAGCATAGTCTCAATGTTCGCAACCAGATAGTCTTTTGCAGGACGTTGGTAACGAGAGTGATAGATGTTTAAAAAGCGCGAGCGAAAGCTCGGAACATCGACTTTAATCGGACACTGACTCGCACACGCTTTACACGCCAAACAACCATTCATCGCTTCATACACTTCGTGAGAGAAGTCATACTCGTGACGACGATTGATAGAATGACGTACGCGGTCAATCATGGTTTTGATTGATGTTTTGTTTTCTAGTGTTTGCTTTTCTAAGTCAAGAATATCAATGCCTTGCTCAGTAAGCTGACGCAACCACTCGCGAACCAAACCCGCACGACCTTTCGGTGAATGACGACGATCGGCTGTTACTTTCATCGATGGACACATTGGCGAGCTGGTATCGTAGTTAAAACACAAACCGTTACCGTTACATTCCATCGCTTGTTTAAAGCTGTCACGTACTTGAACGTCAATCTGACGGTCATAGTAACCACGTTTGGTATCGGTAACTTTGACAAGCTCTGCATCACTATCCAGCGGTGTACAGATTTTGCCCGGGTTCATTTTGTTGTGTGGATCGAATGCCGCTTTCACACGTCTCAGTTCAGTAAACAACTCGTCGCCGAAAAACTCAGGGCCATATTCTGAACGGAAACCTTTGCCGTGTTCACCCCACATCAAACCGCCGTATTTCGCCACCAGCTTGACCACTTCATCAGAAACTTCGTGCATCAATGCTTCTTGGTGCGGGTCACACAAATCCAACGCAGGACGTACGTGAAGCACCCCAGCATCGACGTGACCAAACATGCCGTAATTCAGAGACTTGCTGTCTAACAGTTCTCGAAACTCTACAATGAAGTCCGCCAGGTTTTCTGGTGGCACACAGGTATCTTCAGCGAATGCGACCGGTTTAGCACGACCTTTTGCTGCGCCTAACAAACCCACCGCTTTTTTACGCATGTTGTAAATACGCCCAATGCTCGCTACATCGTTACAAACTTGGTAGCCGATAATGCCCGCTTCTTCTGTTTCCAACATGGTATCGAGCTTGGCGGTCAACGCTGCAACCTGAGCAGCAACTTCCTCTTCGTCCTGACCTGCGTATTCCACCATATTGATGCCAAGCATCTCTTTATTTGGAACATCGGTAAGTAAATCGCTCACGGTGTGCCAAACGATATCTTGCTTCGCGAGATTAAGCACTTTTGAGTCAACGGTTTCTACAGACAGCGCTTTCGCCTCTACCATAAACGGTGCATTACGCAGTGCAGAATCAAAGCTGTTGTATTTAACGTTAACCAACGTACGCGCTTTCGGAATTGGCGTCAGGTTCAGCTTTGCTTCGGTAATAAATGCCAATGAACCTTCCGCGCCGCAAAGTACTCGTGTGATATCGAAACGGTCACCGTCTTCATTCAAGGCATTTTTTAAATCGTAGCCCGTTAAAAATCGGTTAAGAGGAGGAAACTTATCTACGATCTGCTGGCGTTTTTCACGACATACGGATTCCGTTACACGTAGCGCCTTGGCAGCAAACTCGCCTTCTTTTGGGTAACCATGGGACAAGTCCGACTCTAAAATTGAACCATCAGCAAACACCGCTTGTAGCGACAAAACATGATCGGATGTTTTTCCGTATTTCAGAGAACCTTGACCAGAAGCATCGGTGTTGACCATGCCGCCAATCGTTGCACGGTTACTGGTAGATAAGTCTGGAGAGAAGAAGTAGCCATAAGGGCGAACAGCGTCATTTAACTGGTCTTTCACTACACCAGTTTGTACACGAACCCAGCCTTCTTTCTCATTAATCTCAAGCACTTTGTTCATGTGGCGAGACATATCCACCACAATACCTTTGGTTAGCGACTGACCATTGGTCCCTGTGCCGCCACCACGAGGTGAAAAGGTAATTCGTTCGTACTTTTCTTTATTGCTCAGTTTCCCGAGGAGAGAAACATCTTCTGTCGTTTTGGGATGAACGACAGACTGAGGAAGTTGCTGGTAAACACTGTTGTCAGTGGCAACCGCTAGTCGGCTTGAATATTGGCTTTCGATATCACCAGTGAATCCGGCGTGCTCAAGCTCTTTCAGAAAACTAAGAACAAGAGGATCGACATCAGTTTGCGAGTGTAATCTTGGTAACATTTGCTTCCTGCCCCTACGACGCTGATCCGATCAGCTGCGGGTTGTGTAATTATTTGCTCACTTCTCATACAAATTGGCGCTAAGCGAAAAAACACCACAAAAGAGTTAGTGAAGTAATATTCTTTGAATTTCGTCACTTTACAACATTTAAAAAGACGAGCAAATCAGAATCTCGATACAATAATTAAACTTATGCTTTATTTTTTCACGCTTGATGCCTACATTGGGGAACGAATCGCGTTTCTAGATGAGTTTTCAGAATGAAAAAAAATAAAATTGTGACCACTGAAGATATCCTTCTCAAACTTTGCCAGTCTGTTTCTGGCGTACTTACTTCGGCGACATCTTCTCAAGTAAATTATTCAGCAATGGTGCAAAAAATCCACAAGACTAGCCTCAAACCAGATTTTGGCTGTTTTGTTCTGTTTGATGGCGGATTTACCGGGCTAGTTGTGATTAATTTTACGGCAAAAGCCGCACTGGAGATCTACACCAACTACATGCGTAATATGGGCATGCCAGAAGAAGAACTGGCAATATCTCATACTTCTGACGAGGTAGGCGATGTTCTGGGTGAACTCATGAATCAACTGGTCGGAGACTTCACTAATAAAATTCGTAAAGACCTGCAAACGAACATCACACAAAACCAACCAAAAATGCTGGCGCTGAATAAGCAAGTTATCTTACAAGTTGATACCAACCTTGACCGCCCTCAAGCGCGCAGAGTGACGTTCTCCACCGAAAACAACAATATTTTCTATCTCGAACTAGCAATGGATAAAACTGAGTTCATCCAACTGGAAGAGTTTGAAGTTGCTGAAGACGAAAACCCAGACGACATTTTAGAGGCAACACGTAAACAGTTGGCTGAGAAAGAATCTAAATCGTCGGGATCAAACGATGATGCCGATGACTTGCTCAACCAGCTCGGGTTGTAATTCTAACGAATCTTAATGAAGAATGGCTTCTTAGACACAAGTACGACTTCATACTGATTACGACGAACTAAAACGCCAGCCTCGCTTAATGCGAGGCTTCTTTTTATGTGCTGAAATTATCTTCAGTCCCACCTTGTATTTCGTTTTTATGTCAAAAAAGGTAATATGTCTGACTTCATAAATTTTCTGCTTTCGTTACTGGTTGTCGATGGATAAACAAAAAGCTCTGAAAAAAATCGCCAAGTGCTTAGAACTGGGCAATTCCGCTAATGTTAATGAGGCTGCCAATGCTATCAAAATGGCACATCGCCTCATGCTTAAATATGGTCTCGATAAAGACGATATTGAGTTCATCAGAATGGGAAAAACACAATCTTCTCATCTGCTACCAGCGAACATCAGTTCTACCATATTGCGAGTGATTCGCGGCATTAACACAAAATTCGGTGTCGAAGCAGTATTGTTGAATCACAAAGGGCTCAAACGTGTCGAATTTATCGGTGAAGCAGATCGCGCTATTTTTGCTGCATTTGCTTTCGATATTGTTTATCGCGAGATGAACGAAAGTACCGGACAATTCCGAAACAGCTTTGCTGGCACCGGCACCTCTTCTCAGGAAGTGACTCGCCGTGTGAACTCATTTGTATCTGGCTGGGTGGAAGGCGCGATTGAAAAATTGCCAATTATTTCTCCAGATGAAGAGTCGGCCAATAAAATTAATGACTATATTGATAAAGAATTCCAAAACATTGACCGCGAAACGTTCAAGAAGCAATTGAAAGAAGCAATGAAAAACCTAACTGAAGACTACGAAGTGGGCTTAAAGAAAGGTAGAAAGGTTTCAGTTAACCGTGGAGTGGGCGGCGAACAAGCACGCAAAATGTTGGGCGATTCATCGAAATAGCCAGAATAGTAAAGGATTCACATAAGCAGCAATGACTTCGATGTCGATGGGGCTTACTTTGAGAGCTTTGGCAGTATTGGTAGGAATTTTCTTACAGAAACTCTTATCAATCTTACTTTCTCATAACAAATATTAATGCTTGTTTATTCATAATTCGCATCCCATTATGAGGCATGGTTTCGCCTCAGTTTTATACGGAGATTTTCCCTTGAAAAAGATGCCTATTGCACTAGCTCTAGTGCTAGCTCTTACTGGCTGTCAAGCCACTCAACGCCAAAATGCAACAACGGGTGAATACGAAACTAACTCCACCACGCAAGGCGCGCTTATTGGTGCGATCGCTGGCGCAGCAATCGGCCTAGCAACGGGTGATGATGCTAAAGAACGTCGTCAGCATGCACTCATTGGTGCAGCCGCAGGCGGAGCGACTGGCGCTGGCGTTGGTTACTACTTTGACCAACAAGAAGCGGAGTTACGTCGCGCTTTGCTAAACTCTGGCGTACAAGTTCAGCGTGTTGGTGAAAATCAGCTTTTACTGCGTATGGAAAACGGTATCGGCTTCTCTTCAAGCTCTTACCAGCTTGATGCTAGTATCCATAATACTCTACGCGGTGTTGCTCGCATCCTAGTTGAGTACCCAGATACCAGTCTCGTTATTGACGGTTACACGGATAGCACAGGTAGTGAGTCATACAACCAAACGTTGTCAGAGCGCCGTGCAGAGTCCGTACGTCAATTCCTAGTATCTCAAAACGTTGCACCTGGTCGTGCAATTGCACGCGGCTACGGCGAACGTAACCCAATTTGCTCAAACCAAACTTCTGAAGGTCGTGCGTGCAACCGTCGTGTTGAAATCCAGATCTTGCCACTGAAGTAATTTGGTTGCACCATAACGGTAATAATAAAAAATTACCGGAGCAGGCCTAACCATTATCGTTAGGCCTGACATATTAATGTCTGTCAAAACGTCTGCCCTACTCTGCTTATTTAGCCTCAGCTTTTCTGGTTACTCGCTTGCCTCTCAAGCTCCAAATGACCCCATCGAACAATACGAGTACGCACAACAATTATTGGCATCAAACGAAGCTGAAGCCTCACCAGAAACGCGCTACTGGCTAGAGCAATCCGCCAACCAAGGTTACCTCCCTGCACAAAAACAGCTCGCGAACGACTTTGCTAAAGGGATCAATGGTGAAAAAAATGAAACACAAGCGTTATATTGGCTAACCTCTATCGCACTCAATGACCCAACCGATCGTGGCTTTCTTCTCGCCGATTTTATTCAGCGCAATCCAGATAAGGTCACAACTTCTCAATTGACTGAAGCCTTGTATCAAATGGCTTCTCAGCATAATCCAGCAGCAGAACAGGCTTATAATCAACTGTTAGAGCAGCGCTTCAACCAACTGCGAGCTAAACAAGTCTCGCAAATAAAGTCGCTCGATAAAAAGGCGGAGCAAGCACAGGAAGAGAAAAGCACAGTTGCAAACCCCAAAGTAGAACACTCGCCGTTTCTATGGCTGATTTGGCTAGCGGCGATACTCATCATCAGCGGCTTAAGTTTCCTCGTGATCAAAAAACTCAAGCAGAATAGAAAAGCGCGTGAAGCCAAAGGGGAAAGCCAAAATCAACGAATGGCGGAAAAAATAAAAGAGCTAGAGTTTACGAACAAGCAACTGAAGCGTCAGTTAGAGAAAGTATTCAGAGAATTTAAGAAATCCAAAACTCAGGCAGAAAACCATAAGCTAAGCGTCGCGTGTGCTATGTTTGGCTACACACCACAAACCATCCCTGATTTACAGGCAATCAAGCTACGCTATAGACAGTTATCAAAGCTTTATCATCCTGACACAAGGGGCAGTGAAGAAGAAATGAAGCGACTCAATCATGCCTTTAAGCTCGTCTCACAAAATGTTACAAAACAGTAAAAATAGGTCAGGATACTTTGGCTACCATGCTTTTATTCCCATATAATCAAACACCGCAATCGATCTCCCTCTCAAAGAAATTAACAGACATTTAACTTAAGTCGCGCTTTTATGCCATAATGCCCGGCGCAAAATAACACCTAACGACTCAAATTAATCTAGGTGGGGAGAAAATCAATGTTCACTGAAGAAGGCACCTGTGATTGGTGTAAAAAACCTAGTCTTGTAACTCGTCACGATTATTTAGATGGCAAGCACCACTACTCATGTAAAGCTTGTTACGATATGGCAAAAATCGACGTGCGCCTATTTAACCAAGGCGAATTGCAAATGCGCGAACGTTTGCAACGAGCGAGCTAAGCAAGACGGAATCAATGGAACTGATTTTCAAAAGCGCCTTTTATAAGGCGCTTTTTTGATCTCCCAAGCCTATTTCCAATCTCTATCTCGTATTCCCTCCTATCCTACATAGCATGTCGCATCGGTTATCAGCCCTCTTCCACTGTATACAAACCACTGTCCGTGAAAAACACCTGTATATACAGTAGTAAACCCCTGTATGTCTCTCGTCCAACTTTCTACTCACCTCACATTTTTAAATTGATGTTAGACATATCAGAAATAAAAAATAAACAAATAAATTCAATTACTTAAAGTAAAATTCTTTTATTTCCTTTTCAAAAAACCGCAAATAACTTTTGAGAAACTTGTTGATCAGGTCGCCAAAACAAACTACTGTATAGGCATACAGCATGTATAAAGGAACAGTAAGATGCAGTTACAAAGTCAATCTCATACATACTCTCGTTACAACGTATTGGCACAAGCAACTAAGCCCATGGCCGTTTCGGATCAGCTTCTATCTAAGCTGGCTGTTTTATCGCAGCAGAAACAATGGATTTTGTTTACAGCAGACTGCCCTCGTCCAGACTTTGAACAACTCACTGCTTCTAATATTTGCTGTAAAAACGTTATTCAAATGAAGCCCTCTCAACAGCTTTCAGAAGTCGAGATCGTGATAAAAGCCATCCGATCAGGCAATGCCAGTGCTGTTGTCGCATCCAATAAAATTGCACTTATGAATCAATCTATGTTGCGCGACATGGCGCAGCGCTATCAGTGTGAAGTCTTTTTCGTCGAAGGCAGAGTTAATAAGTACCACTAATAAGTTCGACGTTATCCATCCTGCATCTCGCCTCCTTTTTAAGGGGGCTTTTTTTGTATTAAAGAAAATAGGCAAACGTTTGCTTTTTCTCTGGCGAGTTAAAATAGTTCTGGTATGATGCCCACATTCGATTTATTCAGCGCCCACATTTTGCTGAATATCTTCTCTTTCTGACGTTTGATTAAGATGATAGGAATGTCGCAATGAGCCTTGCTAATCAAGTACTTGCCGTCAATGACGACCTGCCAATTCGCACCCATAAACCCGTTCATAGTGGAAAAGTTCGTTCAGTTTACTGGTTAACTGATGAAGACAGCGCCCGACTGATCAAAGAAAAAGGATACAATGTCGCGCCAGATGCGCCTTTGGCTATCATGGTGATTAGCGACCGAATCTCTGCGTTCGATTGTATTTGGCATGCTGAAGGTGGTCTTAATGGTGTCCCGGGTAAAGGGGCTGCGCTTAATGCGATTTCTAATCACTGGTTCAAACTGTTCAAAGAAAATGGCTTAGCAGATAGCCATATTCTAGACATTCCTCACCCTTTTGTTTGGATTGTACAAAAAGCCAAACCGGTAAAAATCGAAGCCATCTGCCGCAAATACATCACGGGTTCGATGTGGCGCGCTTACGCAAATGGCGAGCGCGAGTTTTGTGGAATCCAACTTCCTGAAGGGTTAGAAAAAGACAAAGCACTGCCAGAGTTGCTAATGACCCCATCCACAAAAGGCATTCTAAAAGGCATTCCCGGTGTGCCAGAAGCGGATGACGTTAATATTACTCGTCAAAATATCGTAGACAACTACGAAGCATTTAACTTCTCAAGTGCGGACGATATCGCACTCTACGAAAAACTGCTGAAAGAAGGCTTTAACGTTATCAGCCAAGCATTAGAAGCAATTGACCAAATCTTTGTCGATACCAAATTCGAATTTGGTTATGTTCATGATGCTGCTGGCAATGAAAAGCTGATTTACATGGATGAAGTGGGTACACCAGACTCGTCTCGTATATGGGATGCTAAAGAGTACCAAGCAGGTCACATCGTAGAGAACTCAAAAGAAGGTTTCCGCCAGTTCCTACTTAACCACTTCCCTGACCCAGATATCTTGCTAAATAAAGAACGTATGCCAGAGCGTGAAGCACTCGCTCGTGATAATGCTTTACCCGTCGAATCTTTGATGGCGATTTCGAGCACCTACATTGGTATTGCCGAGAAGATTACAGGCAAGCCGATTCATTTGAGTGAGAATCCGAAAGCGGAAATCATCGAAGTTCTGAGCAAAGAATACGGATTGATTGACTAGCACTGTCGCTAGATTGCTAAATGCTTTCCAATAAAAAGTCCGCACTAGCTTGCGGACTTTTTTCGTATTAGGCTCAGTTTAGCCGATATTTAACGTAGTGCCATCTGTTGTAGAGGCTGACTTGGTCGTCACCTGATATGTTTTGTCTTTAATCGTTGATACGAAATACCAGGTCGACTCTGCCTTGTCGGGCGTAAAAGTAACGCGCATAAAGCCACGCTGTTTGATGTCTGCCCACTGTAATTCTGACACTAAGTGCGGCAGCGTGTATTCCATTTGAGCGATCGCAACAGGGTCTAACGCGAGGTAGGCCTCTAACCCAGGGGAACTCACAGAGCTAGTCGCAAACTCTACCCCGATAGGATGCTTAGATACGTCTTTAAGCTCACTTGCCCATGCGTTGTGCGTATCTCCTGCCAAACAGACAAAGTTACCACTGCTGGCTTTGGCCAGTTGATAAACGTTCTCTCGCTCAACGTAGTAACCATCCCATGCATCTAGGTTATATGGCAAAGCAATGGTATCTAAACTTGGGTCAGAGAGATAACCCGTAATCGCAGAGTTTACCGCTAATAACGCCTCTGTTTTTTGTTCTTCAGTGGCAGTAAACAATTGAAACATCGCGGTCATAACCGAACTTGGCAACTCCATACGAGACATTAACACTTGTTGCCCTAGCACATTCCAAGTTGCGTCGTGCGTACTGAACGCATCCATCAGCCAAGCGAGTTGGTCAGCGCCTAACAGCTCTCGGTCTTGACTGCGCGACTGGGCAACTAAACCGCCAATAGCTTCCATCGTTGGTGAGCTGAGCGAGAAATAATCCAACGGTTTATCACGCCCCACAAGTCGCGTGTCGAGCATCATCAAATTGACTAAACTTCCAAACGAAAACTGACGGTAAATCAGCATGTTTGAGAAAGTGTTTTCACGAACGGGCAACCATTCTGTCCACGCGGCAGCCGCAGATGCACGACGATCATTAAAACTGCCTTCCTCTTCTTGATGGTTTTCCGCACCATTTTTCCAAGTATCATTTGCAAGCTCATGGTCATCCCAGACAGCAATCATTGGTAGGCTCGCATGTAACGCTTGCAGATCAGCATCTTGGCGATATTGCGCATACCGTTTTCGGTAATCATCTAAGGTAATACATTCAGTGCCTTTGCTTGGCTCTCGCCCTAGTGCCTCAGCATCTTCACTAGCGTAGCCACCAGCACCATACTCATAAATGTAATCACCGAGATGAAGCACCACATCAAACGGGTCTTGCTCATGTTGATTTAAAATCTCTCGATACACATGGAAATAGCCAGCAGGATAGTTTGCACAAGAAACAACCGCCATGGATGCCTTTTCTACACCATCCTCTGGTAATGTTTGAGTTTGCCCGACTTCGCTAGTGACATCTCCAACCATGAATCGATAGTAGTAGCGAGAATTTGCGTTGAGATTTTGAACATCGACTTTTACCGTGAAATCTCGGCTCGTGTCTGTGGCAAAAGTGCCACTTTGCACGATATCAGTAAAATTTTCGTTAGATGAAACTTGCCAGCTTACATCTGCGTAGCTTGCTGAGGTCGTAACACGAGTCCAAATGATTACTTGTGTTTGAGTAGGATCTCCACTCGCCACTCCGTGCTCAAAGGTAACCGCAACAGATTCACTAGCATCGCTACCACAGCCCACCAGCCCGGTAACAATCGCCGTTGAAGAGGCAGCTTTCATAAAGTCTCGACGAGACAAAGACATATTGACTTCCTTTCTTATTGTGTTTGTTTTTATGCCCAAATGACGTGGTGACTCAATCATCCTTGTATGCCAATAAGGGACGTTAATTCGAACTTACAGTACCAACCACTTAGTCGGTAATTTGTCCTAAAAACACAAAGTTAGAAGCTAGTTATGACAATTGCATTTCCAAACGTTACATTTTTGTTAATTTAAGTGCAAATACTCTATATTCATCACACTTCCTAAGACCTGTGACAAAAACCTCAAAATAAAAAAGCGACCTACTTTGAGGTCGCTTTTCATTGCACTATTGTTAAGTAGTACATCGATGAAGTGGAAATACTCAGCCTAAAACTTGATGTTAAGAACATCTTGTTCTGACGTGTCCACCTTCAACTGACTGCGAGATTCTATGTACTCGATTTGCTGAACATCGAGCGAATATGGCATAACGACTCGCAATTCATTGATCCCTTCATGTTTAGCTAGCTGGGTTAAGCGGACCAAATTGGATTCATCACTTTTACGAGAAGACATCGATTTTAATGCGGCATCCCACAACCGATCTTCAGGCTTGCGCAATTCCGCAATGTTCTGTTTCCACATCAAACCGAAAATAGGCGCGATGGTGGCAAATGCCTCTAAAAAGGTCCATTTTTTACTACCTGTCGCTCCTAAAAAGCTAGTGTAGTCGAATTCAATGCACGTCTTTCCTTGTTGATCCATTCTATGCCCCCGACACTCGAAAATGAGATATACCAAATATCGTTCAACTGTTTTGATATAGCAATGGGATATAAAACATTCGTCTTTTATGCCCTAATTTACATACAAAAGGAAATATTAAAACCAGCTTTGTAACAACTGATGTACAGCTTCGCCATATATAAGCATTCAATTGATTAATATTTCAATTAAGAAACTAAAAACAACACGCAAGTAACGCTATCAATATGAAATCATTATAGATTCACCAAGAAAATATCAATTCTTGTCACAACGTCATCCGCCGACCTACTTTACATCAATCACTCGACTGGCCTTTTTATACTGTATCTTCCAACCAGCCCAACGTGGCAGCTCCCAACGCTTCGGGTCTCCCTTACGGTTTCCCTCTCGATAAACGACCTGTACTAGCTTGCGAGACGCGTAATACTCAACATCCAGTTGGAGTTCTGGCAGCGAAAGTTCTAAAGGGTACTGCTCCGTGAAATCGTCGTATTCCCATTCTGGAACACCGTTAAATGTTAAGTCTTCCGGTTCAAACAACGCCATATCATCGACATTTTCAACGCCTAATGTTTCCAACTGATCCTTTAACCAGCTAGAAAATGTCAAGGAGGCCAAGTCGTTAACCTCTTCTCCTTCGACATTAAGGCCCAATGCGTTGTAGAGTTTCCAGTGTTGGATTTGTTGTTTTCTTTGAGAAGCAAATCCTGGTAACAGTGTCTCGTCTTCTATCATTTCGACAATAGACTGAACAGCAACATCACCTTTTAACGCTTGATGTTCAGTACAGATTGTTCGTCCGGCGTAGACCAAATGCATCGTTGCTCTTGGGGTCTCCTCTTCATAATTCGTCTCACCTTGTTGCCACTCCCCTAGCTCAAGTTCGCGTAATAATGTCAGCGGGATAGGCATCATAACCGATGCGAGGTTCAGTGTTTGCTTAACGCCTCGTCCTGGCACGCTATGGCTATCTAGCACGATGGCCGCTTCTTCTTTATCAGGAAAGCGGCTGTTACGCCCAACCAGCATCTCGACTACGCCATTTCCTAGAGCATCCCTTCGACGAGCTCGTCGGACAAACACAAGCTCAGGGTGCAATGAGGCGATGGAGAAAAAGAGCGCTTCACGTTTATATCGAGAGGCAACGTCAAGTTCCGGTAATTCAAATACTTCTCGCATTTGTTTCGCTAAACCTTGTGCCTCTTCGAGTGCGCTGGCATCAATGACAATGCCCGGAAGTCGCTCCCCCCGAACCAAACGGATCAACAAAGAGACATCACATCCGTATGGCTCCTCTTGAGATAGAAGCTCAGCAACTTCACCACTTTGTCGCTGATAGAGCTGCGCAGGCACAGATAAGGCGGCAGCCAAATCAATCATTGCTTCCTTCTCTGGCTTCGCTTGAATTCTGGTAACGAGATCGGCAAACAGTGCATCAATGGGTAGTGGATATACTTTTCTACCATGCTGCGTGACATTGCCATCCTCATCAATCGCTTCCATAGATAACAACGTCGAATGAGATGCCTCTAGCGACTTTGGAGGAATTGAGTCGAGAAAATCGAGTGTTGAAAGACGGTACCCACAACAAGCCGCTGCCAGCATGGGCTCGACGAGCTCTTCTCTGTGTAATTCTGGAGGTGTCACCAACTCTAAAGGCGCGTGCTCACCATATAGACGAATACAAGCCCCTTCGGTAACGCGACCTGCTCGCCCCATTCGCTGCGCGGCACTGGCCTTAGAAATGTTGGTTAATGTCAGTGCTGTACGTCCATTTCGTTGTACAGTTCTGCGCTCTAAACCACTATCGATTACCACACGGATATTAGGAATGGTCAGAGAGGTTTCCGCGACGTTGGTTGCCAATACGACTTTCCGTTGCTTTTGTACCGTCAGCGCACGATGTCGTTCTTCATCACTGACCGAGGCATGAAGTTTAACCACCATGACATCACTGCTGCTTTGTAGCATCTGCGCGCATTGGGCGATCTCTTTACGTCCTGGGAGAAAAACAAGAATATCGCCATCTTCATCTTCCAGTGCTTCTTTTACCGCTCCGACAACTTCCTGTTCACATCCCTTTTTGTTCGGTAAATAGCGGCTGTCTGTGGAACGATGTGTCACCGTGACTGGAAAGCAACGTCCCTCCGAACTCAGGCGCTTAGCATTCAGGTAACGAGCAAGCTTTTCGCCTTCTAAGGTAGCGGAAGTGACGATCAATCGATGTTGATTTTCTTGCTTCAAAATGGCGGTTAATAGATCAATATCCCAGCGTCGCTCGTGAAATTCGTCCACTATCACGACATCAAAGTCTGCTAGCTTGTTTTCCGAAAACCAACGCAGTGCAACCCCCGGAGTCACAAATACAACTTCGGTTTTTTCATCAAAGTAGGCATGAAGCTTGATCGCGTAACCGACTTTGCGACCTATTGGCCCTCCAGATTGCTCCGCAAGAAATTCAGCCAGCGAGGTACAAGCAATTCGACGTGGTTCAATAACCAGAACGCGTCCGTGTTTTGCCGCCCACATGGGCAAGCGGGTAGATTTACCCGACCCGGTTTCGGCTTCCACCACAAGATGGTTAAGGCTTACATGATGGTCAAACTCGGCTTGCAGGCTGTCGATAGGTAGTTGAAACATAGAAATTGGATTTGATTTGATGATGCAAAACATTATACCCAAGTAAAAAAATCCTGCTTTAGGTATCTCTAAACAACCAATATTGCCGATATTTTCGTCGGTATCTGAATTTTTTTGCGACATTACATTGATGTGCATCAACGCATGTTTACAACTAAATAGTGAACCCGTTAAAATTTGGTGCGCATCCTTCAACCCTACATAAGGCACCCAATGAACAACGATAAACGCCCACTATATATTCCATATGCGGGTCCGGCTCTTTTAGCAACCCCTCTTTTGAACAAAGGCAGTGCATTCTCTGCTGAAGAACGTAGTTCATTCAACTTAGAAGGTCTGCTTCCAGAGTCGACCGAAACTATCCAAGAGCAGGTGGAACGTGCCTACCAGCAATACAAAAGTTTCGAAAGCGATATGGATAAGCACATTTATCTGCGTAACATCCAAGACACCAACGAAACATTGTATTACCGCCTAGTGCAAAATCACATTTCTGAGATGATGCCTATCATCTACACGCCGACTGTTGGCGCAGCATGTGAAAACTTCTCTAACATTTACCGTCGTGGTCGCGGTCTGTTCATTTCATACCCGAACCGTGACCGTATTGACGACTTGCTGAACAACGCAGCAAACCACAACGTTAAAGTGATTGTTGTGACAGATGGCGAACGTATCCTTGGCTTGGGTGACCAAGGTATCGGCGGCATGGGTATTCCAATCGGTAAACTGTCACTATATACCGCGTGTGGTGGTATCAGCCCTGCTTACACGCTACCAATCGTTCTTGATGTGGGTACCAATAACCCGCAACGCTTAGCTGATCCGATGTACATGGGTTGGCGTCATCCTCGTATTACGGGTGCAGAATACGATGCATTTGTAGAAGAGTTTATCCAAGCGGTACAGCGCCGTTGGCCTGATGCTTTGATCCAGTTCGAAGACTTTGCTCAGAAAAATGCGATGCCTCTTCTAGAGCGTTACAAAGACCGCGTGTGTTGCTTCAATGATGATATTCAGGGTACTGCAGCTGTTACTGTTGGTTCCCTACTTGCAGCTTGTAAAGCAGCAGGAACTCAGCTTTCTAAACAACGTATTACCTTCCTAGGCGCAGGGTCTGCTGGTTGTGGTATCGCAGAAGCGATCATCGCACAAATGGTATCGGAAGGAATTTCTGACGAGCAAGCTCGCTCACAAGTTTACATGGTTGACCGTTGGGGTCTGTTACAAGAAGGCATGCCTAACCTTCTTGATTTCCAACAACGCTTGGTGCAAAAGCATACCAATACGAAAGAGTGGGAAAATGAAGGAAATGGCTTCTCACTACTCGATGTTATGCGTAGCGCCAAGCCAACGGTATTAATTGGTGTTTCTGGTGCGCCTGGCCTATTTAGCCAAGAAGTCATCGAAGAAATGCATAAACACTGTAAGCGTCCGATTGTCTTCCCACTGTCGAACCCAACAAGCCGCGTGGAAGCGACACCGAACGACATCATTCGTTGGACAAATGGTGAAGCACTGGTTGCAACAGGTAGCCCATTTGAGCCAGTGGTTCATGAAGGTCGCACTTACCCTATTGCACAATGTAACAACAGCTACATCTTCCCAGGCATTGGCCTTGGTGTACTTGCTGTCAATGCAAAACGTGTCACTGACGAGATGCTAATGGAATCAAGCCGCGCGCTCGCAACATGTTCTCCTCTAGCAATCAACGGTCGTGGGGCTCTACTTCCACCACTGGAAGAAATCCACTTAGTGTCGAAAAAAATCGCATTCGCCGTTGGTAAAAAGGCAATTGAACAAGGTGTCGCATTAGAAATTACTGATGAAGCATTGAACGTGGCGATTGAACAGTCGTTCTGGCAACCTGTTTACCGCCGTTACAAACGCACTGCGTTCTAAGCTTGAGACAATTCGTTTAATAATTAGCCCCTACCATGTAGGGGCTTTTATTTTTTTATCATCCTAACCAGATTTTGGCATAAATGGGCTTCTCTCTTTTTGTTTCTATCAGATATGATGAGAACTACATTTTTAGTTAAGGATATAAAACGTTTTGTTGTTTTCTCGCATAAGATCAAAGTGGAAGCTGAAATTTTCCTGGAAGCGATTTGCTTTGATTTTGTCGATCTCTGCACTTAGTCTGCTTGTTTCTGTTATAGCCATCGACCGGTGGGTGGTTTTACAAGCCAAAGAGAGCATTTTCACTGAATACGAGCAAATCCCTCAACATGAGGTTGCCGTAGTTCTTGGTACCAGTAAATACATCGGAAAGATCCTCAACACTTACTACACTCATCGCATTAATGCGGCGATTGAGCTTTACAACCAAGGCAAAGTAAAACAGTTTTTATTGAGTGGTGATAACGCCCACCGTTCATACAACGAACCGTGGACAATGAAACGCGACTTACTTAAAGCAGGCGTGCCTGAAGAAGTGATTCACCTTGATTATGCTGGCTTTCGTACCTTAGATTCGATTGTACGAGCAAAAAAAATTTTTGCTTCGGAGCGATTTCTGATTGTGACTCAACGCTTTCACTGCGAACGCGCACTGTTCATCGCTGATGCTTACAGCATTGATGCGCAGTGTCTCGCGGTAGCAGGGCCGACGGCCAACAAGCAAAAAACATCGATGCGTGTTCGAGAACTGCTAGCCCGTGTGAAAGCGTTTTTAGACCTGTACATTATCAATACGCAGCCTAAGTTTCTTGGCCCTCAAGAACCTATCGTCGCAGTAAAAGAGCCAAATAAAGCAGCTAACGAGCCTCTTCAAGTCCCCGTCGAATAGAGGAATAACGTGGCTCACAAGCCTAGTAACATTTCTATAAAACAAATGGGTAGTTTTCTACCCATTTCCAATTCTCAACATCACACTTTCTAATTTGCTCTACGATTCAGGCAAAACTCTTTTTCGCATTCAAAGTAACATTTCATCAATAAATAACTACAAGTCAGTTACTTTGCCATAAAAAAACCGACAAAAGGCAATGCAAAAGGAGCACTACCCATGACCGCACTCGCTGTGACATTGAAGAATTGGTTCTTCACTCGCAACAGCATGATTTTGAACGCGAATATCCTATTGTTCATTATCTTGTTTAATACCTTACCCTTTGAACCACAAGTAGTAACCGGCCTGAGCATCTTAGTTTTTGTTGCTATTTTGTGGCTAACCGAAGCGATTCACGTCAGCATTACTGCGCTGCTCATACCACTACTTGCGGTATTTTTGGGTGTGTTCAACACTCAAGCCGCACTGAATAACTTTTCCAACTCCATCATTTTTCTATTTTTGGGTGGTTTTGCACTAGCTGCGGCTCTACATAAACAAAAGTTAGATCAAGCTATTGCAGATAAAGTACTATTGCTGGCAAGAGGAAAAATGTCTGTCGCTGTATTCATGCTATTTGGTGTGAGTGCTGGCCTGTCAATGTGGATTTCAAACACCGCCACCGCCGCGATGATGTTACCGCTTGTGCTGGGTGTGATGACAAAGCTAGACGCCAAGAAAAACCACAACACCTTTTTGTTTGTTCTACTCGGTATCGCTTACAGTGCTTCAATTGGTGGTATTGCAACACTGGTTGGTAGCCCACCAAACGCAATTGCAGCAGCTGAAGTTGGCCTTAGCTTCACTGAATGGATGAAGTTTGGTGTACCTATTTCCCTAGTATTAATGCCAATCGCTATCCTCGTATTGTACACGATGACTAAGCCTGACCTTAGCCACAAGTTTGACCTTGACCATCAACCAGTCGAATGGACAAACGGCAAAATGATTACGTTGGCGATTTTCTTACTGACCGTAACTTTGTGGATATTCAGTAAGCCTATTAACGCTATGCTGGGTGGCTTCGCGAAGTTCGATACTCTTGTAGCCATTGGCGCCATCCTTCTACTTGGTGCTTCTCGCGCCGTCGAGTGGAAAGATATTGAGAAAACAACCGACTGGGGTGTGTTAATCCTATTTGGTGGTGGTATCTGTCTGAGTAACGTCCTAAAAGCAACCGGAACAAGCGTATTTTTGGCTCATAGCTTGTCAGGCTTCCTTGAGCAAGCCGGTATTCTCTTAACGATTCTTGCAGTGGTTGCTTTTGTTGTCTTCTTAACTGAGTTTGCGAGTAACACCGCCAGTGCTGCGCTACTTGTCCCTGTATTTGCGACCATTGCAGAAGCCTTAGGCATGTCTCCGGTTATTCTCTCTGCACTGATTGCCGTCGCTGCATCTTGTGCATTTATGTTACCTGTTGCAACACCTCCAAACGCGATTGTGTTCGGTACGGGTCATATCAAGCAAAAAGAAATGATGCGAATTGGTTTCGTATTAAACATTGCCTGTATTGCTGCACTAACGCTTTTCGCTTGGTTGTTCTGGTAAAAATAGCAAGTTCGATTAGCACTACACTGCTGCTCACGGTAATCGTATCGATAACCCAAACTTCCCCCCTAAGTGGTGTTCAGCAGTTTCCCTCTTGGTGGCCAGTTGGCCACCTTTTTTCTTTCCTTTTAGTGAACGGCTATCAGGCTTGCTTCTTTTCGCAAGCAAGTAAACCATAATGAGCTTCCACTCGGTTGCGACCATTGCGCTTCGCCTGATACAGCACTTCGTCAGCTCTCGCCATGGTTTCTGAGACGCGTTCATTCTGCATTTGGGCAACGCCAATACTGCAAGTTAATGATTCACCGTGCACCCACAAATGATCCTCCACATTTTTGCGAATCATTTCTGCCTTCTCTAGCGCTTGTTCAATATTGGTATCAGGGCAAAATACGACAAACTCTTCGCCGCCCCAACGAACGAGTCGATCGTCTGAGTAAATAGAAGTCGCTACCACCATGACAAATTCGCGCAATATGTCATCCCCCATTTGGTGCCCAAATTTGTCGTTCACCTTTTTAAACTTATCCAAGTCCAAATAGAGAATACTGAAGGTGTTATGCCCCCAGCGAACCTGACGAGATTGTTGTTCCAGCCAGTGTTGCACAGCATATCGGTTCATCGCGCCCGTCAAAGCATCTCGATGCGCTAACTCTGCAAACTCATAGTTTTGAGCTCGCAAAGTATCATTCACCTTTTCCAAATGACGGTGACGCTTTTGCGCTTTTTCATAAGCCACTCTATTTTTTCGTAACTCATGCAGTGAAAAAGCCAGTCCAAGCGCCATCCAAGAGAGTAATAATGCATACAACAATGTTTCTTGCGCAAGGTAAGCGCCTTCAAACTCAATTTTATCAATCACAATTCTATGTTTACCAAGTGCCGCACCAGACCCAGTTGCAATATCAATACGTGTGATGTTTGAAAATTCAGGTGCAGAGTGCTCAATCGCGACTCCGTTATCCGCTAACCACCAGGTCATCACCTGAAGATTTTTAATCGGAATTTCGACAATATCGCTCGAACCCGACGGAGAAAACTGCATGCCATTATATTTAATGGTGTACTCGTCGTCCGGCTTGGAATACTCAGAATTATAATTGCGAAGATACAAACGTAGGTCGTGGCTAGGGTTAGCCCCTATTCCTGCCTCTTCATATCGCACCTTCAATCGAATCGTATGGTAGTTGGAAAGGTCAATACCCTGTGTTGGCGTTGCTGAATCGGTATAAACCGAGATTCCGCAGTAAGGCCAAGCATACGAGCTCTGCTTTAGTTCACAGCTAAGAACTAGGCTTTGCCGATCGTATGTGATATCAGCCTCACTCACACCTCCTTCACTGGCATCTTTAGTTGCATAGATATTGAAATGCTCAGGTGTAATGGTCAGCTTTCGCGTATCGCCAAGCACACTATAAAGGGCAACCAAACTGATAGTGCAAATAGAAAGAGCAAAGATAAAGTTATGGATCCACTTCATGGGCAAGTGACCTGCTGAGATTATATGCAATACGTGAGGTTCAATAATTTCAAAAAATGAAATCAAGGTGATTTATCAAGAAATAAAATCACTTTCTCATTCAATTCTTAGTTTCGACACATAGTAACGGATTTTGAACCGTTATCACGTTTTAAAATTTCTAAAAAGTGCAGCTCAACTTCTATTTGCGAAGCATTTCACAGCCATAATTTTTAGAAAATAAAACACGATGCATAATAATTTAGTGCAAGACATTTACTTTAAAGCTCCTGTCAACCCTGCATCTCTTCTCCACTTCAGTATATACTGTGCAAAAACACAATAATGAGTAATGTCATGTCATTAATTGCAACTGGCACGCTAAACAAAATGCGTGCTTCTCTGGACGGTGCCGTCAACTACCGTCTTCCTGTCGGTGAGGAAGAAATCGACTTAACTCCGTTTCTGGGTAAAACGCTCACACTGACTCACACTGGCAATATTTTTTGTTGCTCATGTGGAAAGAAAACGAAAAAGAGTTATTCGCAAGGCCACTGTTTTGTATGCATGAAAAAGCTAGCAAGCTGCGACATGTGTATCATGAAGCCAGAGACCTGCCACTACGATCAAGGGACTTGTCGCGAACCACAATGGGGTGAAGAGAATTGCATGGTGGATCACTTTGTCTACCTGTCCAACACATCCAGCTTAAAAGTTGGTATTACTCGTCATACTCAAATCCCGACTCGTTGGATTGACCAAGGCGCGACTCAGGGCTTGCCAATTTTTAAAGTAAAAACTCGCCATATCTCCGGTTTAATTGAAGTTGAACTGGCGAAACATATCGCAGACAAGACCAATTGGCGCACACTGCTTAAAGGTGACGGTGAACCTATGGCATTGCAGGACCGTTTTGCTGAGCTATTGCCTTTAGTCGAAGAGAAAATTGCCGAGATAAAACAGCAATTCGGCGAAGATGCCATTGAAGTATTAAACGAAAGCATTACCGACCTTAGCTACCCGGTACAACAGCACCCAACGAAGATCACTTCGCATAACTTCGATAAAAACCCGGTTGTTACTGGCACTTTGCAAGGCATCAAAGGTCAATACCTCATCTTTGATACTGGCGTTATTAATGTAAGAAAATTCACTTCCTATGAAGTTGAAGTTAGTGAGTAATCGCTTGTAAAACGCGTTGATTCAAATAAAAACGAAAAAAGCTCGAGTTTGACTCGAGCTTTTGTTTTTCTATTAGGAAGAAATCGTTAGTTATGCGTCAAGGATGCTTTCTAGCACATCGAATAACATATCGACTTCTTCTATTGTGTTGTAATGCATACAACCAATTCGCACTACACCACCCGATTCTTCTAAACCAAGTTGACGAACTAAGCCCAACGCATAAAAGTGACCATTCCATACACAAATGTTATGTTCACCCAGTGTTTTCGCGATGAACTCTGGAGAATATCGGTCAAACGTTAGCGCAAAAGTTGGCGTGCGGAGTTGGCTATCTTCCTTTGCGATACCGAATAGATTGACACCATCTAATGCATTCAAACGCTGTAAGAAACGCTCACTCAAGCGCTGCTCATGTTGTTCATACAGTTGGTAGCTTTGCTCCAACCGTTGGCGAAGAGGTAAACCGACTTCACCAAATTGAGCCAGATACTCAACCGCAGAAACGACACCAGCAAGACCTTCAAAACTTTGCGTTCCTGTTTCAAATCGACCTGGACCTATATTAGTGGCAGGCTCGACTTTGTAAGGGCGAATACTGTGGAGCCACTGATCGGCTATGTAAGCAATACCAACGTGCGGTCCGAAAAACTTGTAAGCTGAGCAAGCTAAAAAGTCACAACCTAACGCTTGAACATCAACCAAATGATGAGGCGCATAATGGACGGCATCCACATAAACTTGTGCCCCAACATTGTGCGCCATGCTGACTACTTGCTGTACATCCACAATAGAGCCCGTCGTGTTCGATGCATAAGTCACAGCGACAAGGCGCGTTTTATCAGAAAGAAGGCGGCTTAAATGCTCCATATCCAGCGTACAATCTTCTTCGTTGATACGAACTTGATGAACCGTAACGCCTTTATCTTCTGCCGCTTGCTGCCAGCTGGATACATTTGAATAGTGATCCAAAGCGGAAACAATGATCTCATCTCCTGCTTGCCAATCTCGACTAATCGCGCGACTAAGCTGAAAGGTTAGCGAGGTCATATTGGCACCGAAGACAATATTGCCAGATGAAGGGGCATTAAGTAGAGCCTGAGCCGACTCACGCGCATTTTGCATTACGTCAACGGTCACTTGGCTAGAAAAATAATGCCCGCCTAAGTTAGCGTTGAAACGACCTAAATACCCTACCATGCTGTCTAGTACTGATTGAGGCACTTGTGAGCCACCTGGACCATCAAAAAACGTCACGGGCTTGTCGTTGTGGTATTGAGCCAACGCCGGAAATTGCTCTCTGATCTGATTAAGATTGAAGTTCATTACGCTTATCCGTAGCCGTGAGTACAAATACATCCATATGGCCCGCTTCGTCATCAATAACAGAGCGGATTGGGCACGCGTTATGCCACAGCTTGCTATCAGCCAAGATTGCGACCTCTCCGGTTTCTAGCACTTTACGGAAAAATGGGGCTTGGTTATGGCTGCTGTACAGCATGATGTCGCCACCGATGATGTTATGGCGTCCCACACCAACCATTGCAATGTGATCAAAACCGTCTTGGTGCACACCTTCAGGTGCTACTTGGGTTTCTTCTTCCAGTGCCCTGATACGGATTTGGTGAATTTCTATTTCTTGACCGTTTGGCAGATGATTCGCATTGACAAACAATTCACACATTTCTCGAAATCCATCGCTGGTAAGAATATCCTTCTCAATTGGCTCGAATTGTCTTACAACATCACCTTGAAATCGGTTGATATCAGAGGATTGAACAAAGCTATTTTTATTTAAGTCGATGACTTTGCCGTTATCAAAACCAACCACAGAATAACGTCGTAGTCGATACTGACCATCTGCATGTTCGGTACGAGGCAGTTCTTCAAACGATGGGGAAAGCTGCTCAATTGCTGCCATGCTGAGCTGTGTTAAATGTAGAGTATTCTCACGTGAATGTAACATCATTTGCTCCTTTAATGAGGCACATTAATTAACATTTAATTTACACACTAGGTTACGCAAATATTCTGCAATTACCAGCTTTTAACGTTGATAGCTTCAACAAAACGACGAAAACAACATAACAAACCAAACCAAACCACAAAAACAGAGCCATGTTTCAGTTTTACGCTTTGACAATATTTGAAACTAGACTTCTCTACTACGAATAGAATTTTATGCTAGAAGTCAACGTTCTCAATCAATATTTAGTGGGTTCTAATCTATAACCAATTATTCGATCACAATCGTTGTTTATGCTTTTAAAGCACTAAGAATTTCCATACAATCGAGGGAAATGTTACGCCCTTTTTGGAGCCATAATGAGCGACGTAAAACACTGTAAATTATTAATTCTTGGTTCTGGTCCTGCAGGATACACAGCTGCCGTCTACGCAGCGCGTGCAAACTTAAACCCTGTGCTTGTGACGGGAATGCAACAAGGTGGTCAGCTAACCACCACAACTGAAGTTGAAAACTGGCCAGGCGATGCTGAGGGACTGACAGGTCCAGCATTGATGGATCGCATGAAAGAACACGCCGAGCGTTTTGAAACTGAAATCGTATTTGATCACATCAATGAAGTAGAGCTATCACAACGCCCATTTCGTTTAAAAGGCGACTCAGGTGAGTACACTTGTGATGCCTTAATCATATCTACCGGCGCATCAGCAAAATACCTTGGCCTTGAGTCTGAAGAAGCATTTAAAGGTCGCGGCGTTTCTGCTTGTGCAACCTGTGACGGTTTCTTCTACCGTAATCAGAAAGTTGCAGTTGTGGGCGGTGGTAACACGGCTGTTGAAGAAGCGCTATACCTATCTAACATTGCGTCAGAAGTTCACCTGATCCACCGCCGCGATTCATTCCGCGCAGAGAAGATCCTTGTGAAACGTCTGATGGATAAAGTTGAAAGCGGTAATATCGTTCTTCATACCGATCGCACTCTCGATGAAGTACTGGGTGACGATATGGGCGTAACGGGCGTCCGCATTAAAGACGTGAACAGCGGTGCGACAGAAGATATCGATGTAATGGGTGCATTCATCGCAATTGGCCACCAGCCAAACACACAAATCTTTGAAGGCCAAGTAGACATGAAAGATGGCTACATCATCGTTCAATCAGGTCTTGAAGGCAACGCAACACAAACTAGTATCGAAGGTGTATTTGCAGCTGGCGACGTAATGGACCACAACTACCGTCAAGCGATCACCTCTGCAGGTACAGGTTGTATGGCTGCATTAGATGCTGAACGTTTCTTAGACTCACTTGGTGACAAATAACTTTTCACATTTGTGTCATATCCTTAAAGCCCAGCGGTATTCCCGCTGGGTTTTCTTTTGTATACTACCGCCTCATTAAAACAATTATCATTAAGCCTTCACGATGGATAAGAAAAAGCAAAGCAGCTTGAATAAGTGGCTGAAGCAACAAAGTAAGTTAGCCAAGCGCTGGCTTATGATTGCGATAGGCCTAGGCGTACTTTCAAGCGTGTTTTTATTGGCTCAAGCAGCCCTGCTCGCCTCCATTCTGCACCAGTTAATCATTGACCAAGTCGACAAAGCCGACCTCATTTGGCATTTTGTTGGGCTCGGTGGCACGGTTATCGGTCGAGCTGCTTGTACCTGGGGTCGAGAGCTTGCCGGTTACCGTTGCGGGGAGCAAATTCGAGTTTATATTCGCCAACTCATTTTAGATAAAGTTCATAAACTTGGGCCAGCTTACATCAAAGGCAAACCTGCTGGCAGTTGGGCAACGCTCATCTTAGAGCAGGTAGAAGATATGCAAGATTTCTTCTCACGCTACTTGCCTCAAATGTCATTATCGGTACTAGTGCCTTTCATCATTTTGGTTGTCGTATTCCCAGTAAACTGGGCAGCAGGCTTGATCTTCCTGGTCACTGCACCACTAGTGCCTATTTTCATGGCACTGGTTGGGATGAAAGCCGCAGAAGCAAACCGTAAAAACTTTAAAGCAATGCAGCGTTTGTCGGGTCACTTTTATGACCGCTTGCAAGCAATGACGACCATTCGCTTATTCGATAGAACAAAATCTGAAACTGAAACTCTTAAGGGTGCTTCGGAAGTCTTTCGTACTCGTACCATGGACGTTCTGAAAATCGCGTTTCTGTCTTCTGCGGTGTTAGAGTTTTTCACTTCTATTTCTATCGCAATTACCGCTGTCTACTTTGGCTTTAGTTATATCGGGGAGCTGGACTTCGGCTACTACGGCGCAGGTGTTACGCTCTTTGCTGGTTTGTTCATTCTGATTCTTGCTCCAGAGTTTTATCAGCCATTACGTGATTTGGGCACGTTCTATCATGCGAAACAGCAAGCGGTTGGCGCAGCAGAAAGCATTGTCGAGTTTCTGGATTTGGAAGTCGATCAAATCAAAGATGGTACCCAAGCGTTAGATAAAAACAGCCCTATCCATATTGAAGCGGACCAGTTAACCATTTTTAGTCCGGAAGGTAAGCAGCTCGCAGGTCCCCTATCCTTCTCTCTTGAAGCCAACAAAAGTACGGCTTTAGTTGGACCAAGTGGCGCAGGTAAAACAAGCTTGGTAAACACCATCCTCGGTTTCATGCCTTATCAAGGTAGCTTGAAGATTAATGGTTGTGAATTGTCGCAACTGGATCTAGCCACATGGCGAGAGGCAGTAAGCTGGATTGGTCAAAACCCGATGCTATTACACGGTAGCATTCGAGATAACATCACACTAGGTAAGCACAATATTCAGGATGCAGACGTACATTCTGTGTTGAATGACTCTCACGCTGCTGAATTTGTTGAAATGCATGGGTTGGATTATCCGATATCTGATCGTTCTGGTGGTTTATCTGTCGGCCAAGCGCAGCGTTTAGCACTGGCTCGCGCCATGCTACAAAATGGTCGTTTTTGGTTATTAGATGAACCAACCGCAAGCTTAGATGCTCGCAGTGAAAAACTCGTGATGGAAGGCATTAACAAGTATGCGCATGCCACAACGAATTTGATGATTACTCACCAACTTGCGCCTTTACAAAACGTATCGCAAATTCTTGTTATGCAGGACGGCCAGATTGTTCAACGTGGTGATTACGCCACACTGTCGACAGAATATGGCTTATTTAAAGACATGTTGGAAGCGAACCTCGCACAACGTGAAACAGACAAGGGGAACTTAGATGCGTGATTTACTCCCTTATCTAAAACTCTATAAGAAACACTGGTTTGGTCTTTCGCTAGGTATGCTACTGGCATTTCTGACCTTAGCGGCATCTATTGGCTTGTTAACGCTATCAGGTTGGTTTATTTCAGCCGCAGCGGTGGCAGGCTTGACGGTTGCTCGTGAGACCTTCAACTACATGTTACCAGGTGCCGGGGTACGCGGCGCTGCAATGGCTCGAACCGCAGGTCGATGGGGAGAACGTGTCGTTAGCCACAATGCAACGTTCAAGCTGCTTACCGATCTACGTATCTTCTTCTTTAAGAAACTTGCACCACTGATTCCGGGTCGTGTTTCTACGATGCGTGATGCCGATCTGCTCAACCGCCTAGTAGCGGACGTAGATGCGATGGATCACGTTTACCTTCGACTTATCAGCCCTGTCGTGATTGGTGTTTTTGGCATATTGAGTTTAACGGCTGTCCTGGCGTTCTTTGATTGGCATCTCGCCCTACTGCTTGGCTCGATTCTTACCGTCATGTTGTTTGTATGGCCAGTACTGTTCTATAAACTGGGTAAAAACAATGGCGAGAATCTCACTCATCATAAAGCGCAATTGCGAGTGGCGACACTGGACTGGCTTCAAGGCTACAGTGAACTGAGTATCTTTGGAGCAGAAGAACGTTATCGTAATCTCATTCTAGAGAAGCAGAAGCAGTTGCTGTCTAACCAATTTGTGAACGCGAATTTAACGGGCATGGCTTCAGGCCTGCTTATGCTGGTGAACGGCATTACACTGGTTGTGATGCTTTGGTTTGCTGCAGACGGCGTAGGTGGTCGTGCTCCTGATCCTTGGATTGCGCTGTTCGCGTTTGCAACCATGGCTAGCTTTGAGATTCTGATGCCTATCGCGGGCGCATTCCAGTATCTCGGTCAAACGTTGACCTCTGCTCGTCGTTTAAATGAAGTAATTTTGGCTGAACCTGACGTTGTCTTCCCTGAGCAGTCGAAACATAAAGACACAACGTTAGACATTGAATTCGACAACATAGATTTTACTTACCCTGACGGTCAGCAAAAGGTGCTGAAAGACTTGTCACTCTCACTACCGTTGGGCACTAAAACTGCAATTGTAGGTCAAACAGGTTCAGGTAAATCAACACTGATTCAGCTTCTTTGCCGCTACTGGGATGTTAACCAAGGTGAAGTTCGAATCGGTGGTACAAAACTGCAAGATTGGAGCGAGTCGGACCTGCGAGCAGCAATGACTGTGGTCAGTCAACGCGTAGATGTACTAAACGGGACACTACGTGACAACTTACTCATGGCCGCTCCGGATGCAAGTGATGAGCAACTGTCTACTATTTTACAAAAAGTCGAGCTTGGCGGACTTCTTGAAGAGCCGGGGTTAGACGCTTGGTTAGGCGACGGCGGTCGTCAGTTATCTGGTGGTGAGAAACGTCGAATCGGTATTGCTCGAGCATTGCTACGTGATGCCCCAATCCTACTCTTAGATGAACCGACTGAAGGCCTCGATAAGCGTACGGAACAAAAAGTGATGGCGCTTTTCAATGAACACTTTGCTAATAAGACAGTAGTATTCATTACACACCGACTGATAGAGCTAGAAAGTATGGATAGCATCTGTTTGATGGAACAAGGTGAGATCATCGAACAAGGCGACCATCCAACGCTACTCGCTCAAAAAGGTCGTTACTACCAGCTATTACAATCTCTATAATTCGATTTTCAGTGACGAGAAGGGCTCATCAAACGATGAGCCCTTTTGTTATTCCTGTATTATTAGTTACCTAATTAAGCACGTATACAGTGCTGATTTACCGACCAGATTTTTTGAGATAAGCCGCCATTTCATCTTCCGGAACCATGCCCCCACCTGTTGCCCAAACAAGATGTGTTGCGTTTTTGAGTTTTTCTTCGTCAAATTTCATTCGAGACTGGTAAGCATGGTTATTCGAGACGTGCACTGCACCAATCATACCGGCTAATGCAGAAGGCTCTAGATTAATACCTTCCAGTTCACTTAACTCACCCAAGTGGTGATACATACGAGCGTCATCAATGGTGTAAAAACCATCAAGTAGCCTTTCCATCGCTCTTCCGACAAATCCCGAGGCACGCCCGACTGCCAAACCATCAGCTGCGGTGATGTTATCGATACCCAAATCTTGTACCGAAATATCGTCATGCAAGCCTGTATGTACGCCCAACAGCATGCACGGTGAGTGCGTTGGCTCTGCGAAAATACAGTGGACATGCTCGCCAAAGGCTACCTTCAAGCCAAATGCCACGCCACCAGGGCCGCCGCCAACACCACAAGGAAGATAAACAAACAATGGATGATGCTCATCAACAACGATTCCCAAGTCATCAAACTGCTGCTTAAGACGCTCACCCGCAACAGAGTAACCTAGAAACAGCGTCCGTGAGTTTTCATCATCGATAAAGAAACAGTTGGGATCTTTTTCTGCCTCTTTACGACCTTGCTCGACAGCAATACCATAATCTTCTTGGTGCTCTACGACATTAACACCATGTGACCGGAGCTTATTTTTCTTCCATTCCCGCGCATCCGCAGACATGTGGACTGAAACTGAAAAACCCAGCTTCGCACTCATGATGCCGATGGACATACCAAGATTGCCGGTTGAGCCAACCGCAATACTGTACTGCTTAAAAAACTGCCGAAACTCATTGCTGAACAATTTGCTGTAATCATCGCTTTCACAGAGCAAGCCGGCATCAAACGCCAACTTTTCTGCATGAGTGAGCACTTCATAAATACCACCTCTCGCTTTGATCGAACCAGAAATTGGCAAATGACTGTCTTTTTTGAGCATTAAATGGCCCAATATTGGTGTGCCGTATTGCTGCTCCAAACGCACTTTCATATTGGGAATATCCACCACTGCGGACTCAATAACGCCACGCGACGTTTCCGTTTCGGGAAACGCTTTCATCAAATAAGGCGCAAATCGTGCTAGCCGTTTACTCGCCGCTTGAATATCTTTTTCATCTAACCCGACATGAGGTAAGCCTTCCTCCAAGGAAGTGATATGGGGGTTAAACCAACAAACCTCTTCAAGATCAATAAGTGCTGTCAAGAGTGGGAACTGCTTAGTCAGCGCTTCAATATTTGCCTTGGTCATTTTACCTTCCTGGAATGATGTGAGTTGAGATAAACAAAAGCGCCGCAATAGCGACGCTTTAGAGAACAACTATCAGTTTGAGCTTACGCGTAGTTTTTCTCAAACTCTTGCATGAAGTCTACTAACGCTTGAACACCTTCTAGCGGCATTGCGTTATAAATGGATGCTCGCATACCACCAACTGCTCGGTGACCTTTTAGCGCTTTCAGCCCTTTAGAGTCTGCTAGCTCAAGGAAGGTTGCATCCAGTTCAGGTTTAGCAAGTTGAAATGGCACGTTCATCAAAGAACGGTTTGCTGAGTGCACGCCATTACGGTAGAAATCAGACTGATCGATGTAATCATACAGTAGCGCGGCTTTAGCGCGGTTCACTTGCTCAATTGCTTTTACTCCACCCTGTGCCTTCAGCCATTTGAAAACAAGACCAGACAGGTACCATGCAAAGGTTGGTGGTGTGTTGAACATTGATTCTTTTTCTGCCAAAACAGTGTAATCCAAGATACTTGGTAGAACCTGCTTCGCCATACCTAATAAATCATCGCGCACGATAGCAATAGCAATGCCGGAAGGACCAATATTTTTCTGAGCGCCCGCGTAAATCACACCGTATTTAGACACATCGATTTCACGAGAAAGAATTGTCGAAGACATGTCAGCAACAATCGGTTTGTCGGTGATAGGAAGATCGTTAATCTCAATACCATCAATGGTCTCATTTGGACAGAAGTGAACGTAAGCCGCTTCTGGAGCAATTTTCCATTCACTTGCAGGTAGAACCGCGACTTTCCCGTTGATTTCTGTTTTTGCATCAAACACGTCTGGTTCGCAGTATTTTTTCGCTTCAGCTACCGCGCTTTCAGCCCAATAACCACCATCGATGTAAGTTGCCGTATCGGCATCACCAAGTAAATTTAGAGGAACAGCAGCAAACTGAGCACGAGCACCACCTTGGCAGAACAGCACTTTATAGTTGTCCGGAATATTCAGAAGATCACGTAAATCCTGCTCGGCTTCTTCTGCAACTTTGATGAACTCTTTGCTTCGGTGGCTGATTTCCATGACCGAAGTGCCAAGACCTTGCCAATCGATTAGTTCCTTTTGTGCTTGCTGCATAACTGCTTTAGGCAGACCTGCTGGCCCTGCACTGAAGTTAAATACGTTGTCCGTATTTTGTTCCATGATGCTCATTGCTCCTGCTATGTAAATATTACGAAATTAATATCACGTTTTCGCAGTGATAAAAACAAGAAAAGAGGTCTTACGACCTCTTTTTAAAGACTAAGCGTTGAATTGGAACAAATTCGCAACAACACGAATTACTGTTGTTGCATCAAAGCAGGCATAAGTAGAGCCACCAATGGGAACTCATGCCCATTTTCGAACTTCAATTTGCCTTCACCAATTTCTGCTTTTAATTGATAACCGCCCTCTACTTTTTCGATCAACTCCATAATAAGGAGCTCATCAATCCCTTCTTGAATAAATGGGTAATGCGTTACTAACTCATCAGAGAAGTAAGTGCTAAGTTCACCAGTAGTGGCCGTCACCAACTTCATTGGATCTTGAGTAATATGCTCAGTACCTTCAGGGATGGATAGTTGCCACTCATTGTGGAACTTGCCGTCACCGAACGCGAGTGAAAGCTCGTTCACGGATAAATCAAAACCTTTGCTAAACAGCGTATCGACATGCGGCAATAAATTCGCAATTTCCTGCTCATCTAACATAGGAGAGCTTTGATAGATAGACATAATTTGATCAAAAGACTGGCTATCCACATCTGCAATTGAGAAATCCAACTTAAAGTTATCGACATCCGTCCCATCAGTTAAACGTAGTTTCTTAGCATCTAGGTTTAATTGACTGTTCAGCTTATCACCAGACTCACTCATCGTAGTGTTACCACGGTAGCTCGCATTTTCAATCAAAAAGACAGGCGTTAAGTTCGCATCAACCACATCTAGCTTCTCTAGAGAGAAAGATTGCTCGCCTAACCAGTAGCCTTTTGCTTGCTTTCCTTTACCTTGCCCTGTCAATGCATTCAGATGAAGCTCTTCACCGTTTTCAAAATCCACTTGAACAGAAGGAACGGAAACTTGGTAATTGAGATCACCCAATACCGTCACATCACCTGTTACTTTTGCAGGGCTTGTAGAAACAGAAACGCCTTGCGCTTCGTTACGATAATGCCAACTGTCTAGGTCGAGGATAAATGCTGTATTGCCATTTAGTTGAGTCTGGCTATGCATCGTGAGAGGCAAAAAGTCATTGTCCACCAATTTTGAATCTGCTGTTAGGCTTGTTAGACCGTGGCTAACATCACTGGTTACGTCAAACGTCGTTGGCATACCATCACGCTCTAGCTGCGTTTTAAGCTCAGGATCAACAACTGAATAACGAGTCAGCACGACTGAAGACAAGTAGCCACGCTGATACTCGACCACTTCACCTTTAATCATTTCATCATTCATATTGGTAATACCATCTTCAATGATGGACTGACCAATTTGTCCGACAGCCAATGGCCAACACAGTGCTAATGAGATAGCACCACCAATGGCGCCGATTTTTTTAAGATTTTGCATAACGTCACTTATTAGATATTTTCGGTCAGTCTACCCCAAACCACCTGCGGAGAAAACATTGAGACAAATCAGACTATTGATGCTTATTCTAGTCCATTAATCAGGAATCATACTTGGCTCCCACTCATCATGTCCTTTTATTGTTAAAGTTTGCGTGGCGAAGTTTTAACCGGAGCTAAAACATCTGTGAATCGTTATGCTGTGTTGTGTCTCGACAACAACCCAATCAGTGCTGAACAGTTTCGATTGGAGCTGTCTGCCTTCTCAAGTAAGTTTGATATTTTTTCTGTCGAATCGATAGAAGAGGCTCAAAGCGCTTTAGAGTATCTAGAAGAAAGAGAACAGACTGTTGCTTTAGTTATAGCGAGCCATCACGCTCATTTTAACGGCGTGGATTTTCTTATTGGTTTAGACCGGATGCCACATACCGAGCAAGCAAGAAAAATTCTTATTAGCTGCTCGTCTGATATAGAGGCAATTCTCACTGCCGTTAATGAGGGCAGGCTCGACCACTGCCTCACTAAACCTTTGCCAGATCACGTCTTATTTAACACAGTGCAAAAAGAGCTGACCCAATTTATCTTGCGAAATGGCAAAGAAGACCTGCTAAGTTACAGTCAGATATTGGATCATCACAGCTTGTTGCGAGCGCACATCAATAACCAGATGAGCCATTATCAAGCCGGATTCTTACACGACTACCACTCGATGTCTGATGCCGAGTTAGCCGAGCAAGTGATCTCCGCTCTCCAGCAATTTTTCAAAGATAATGACGAAACAAGAGCGTGCCGTACATACTCACCTGAACACTTATTAACCGTGGAAGGCGAGCCAAATTGCTTTTTGTGGTTTATCACCGAAGGTGAAGTGGCTCTGTACAAGCGCGATGAGCAAGGCATGCAGCGAGAGGTTGTACGCCATAACAAAGGGAATATTGTCGGAGGCATGTCGTTTGTTACTGGGGAATGTTCTTTCTCGACAGCTCTGACACTAACCAAAACAGAAGTTATCAAACTCGATCGCAACGTATTCAATAAAGTGATGCAAAGCGACTCAAACTTACTGCCTCTTTTTACAAACTTGCTCTTACGCCACTTCAACCGCCGATTGCAAAGAAGCATCAACACCAAACTGCAACTTCAAAAAACGCTCGAATCTTTAGAATCAGCCCACCAGCAGCTCATTGAAAGAGAAAAAATGGCGATGCTTGGTCAATTGGTTGCGGGAGTGGCCCACGAACTAAACAATCCAGTAGCCGCGATATTAAGGGGCGTAGAGAATTTAACGCATACACTAGAACGATTACTTAACGATGCGCCCAGTTCCGATATACAAACCAAAGGCATTGAATTACTGAACAAAGCGCAAACCTCAAAACCCGCTTCAACCGCCGAGCTCAGATCACGCGTAAAAGCGCTTAGCTATACTCTTCCAGAACGAGCGTTGGCAAAGAAAGTGGTGAGCCTTGGTTTAGAATCCGATCACGAGCTACTTACCCAACTAACGAGAAAGCAGCAAGCGTCTTATCATGCCCTCAATACACTAGAGCAATACCACAAAGCAGGTTCCACACTTCGCTCAATTAATGTCTGTGCAGCACGAATTGCTGATATGGTAAAAAGCCTGAAAGGATATGCTCGGTCAGATGATGAAACCCTGCACTATGCCGATATTCATGAGGGTATTGAAGACACCTTGGTGATTTTCGAGAACAAATTAAAAATGCACCAAGTTTCAACCGACTATGCAAACTTGCCTTCCATCCTTTGTCAACCGATCGCACTCCAACAGGTGTGGACGAACTTGGTCTCTAACGCCATTGACGCATTTCCAGAGAAAGGTGTGTTAAACATACAAACACGCCTTGTAGAAAAAGAGCACACACATTATGCCGTTATCTCATTTGAAGATAATGGATGTGGCATTCCTGAATCGCAAAGAGACGCCATTTTCGAGCTGAACTTCACCACAAAAAAAGAAGGTAATTTTGGCTTAGGCATCGGGCTGTCCATCTGCCAGCAAATCGTAACAGCACACAGAGGGTGGATTGACGTCGAATCAGAGATCGGCCAGTTCACACGAATGACCGTCTGGTTACCAGTCATCGAAGAAGGAGATGAAACATGACCAAGTATCTAATTTTATGTGTCGATGACGAACGAGAAGTCTTGGATAGCGTGCTCCAAGATCTTGCTCCCTTCGAGGAGAACTTTGTTGTCGAAGGAGCGGAATCAGTGACTGAAGCTCGGCAAGTGATTGAGGAGATGGCGGAAGAAGAAGTTCAGCTTGCTCTCATTTTATGTGACCACATTATGCCGGAACAAACTGGGATCAGCTTCTTAATCGAACTCAGTCAAAATGGTGACACAAAAGCAGCGCGCAAAGTTTTACTCACAGGACAAGCCGGTTTGGAAGACACCGTAGAAGCCGTAAATAACGCGAGTCTCGATTATTACATTGCCAAACCTTGGAAAGGCGAAGCGTTGAGAAAGGCAATCGTGTCTCAGCTTACCGCGTTTGTGATTGAGAATGATGATAACCTGCTATCCTGGACTCAAATCCTTGATTCTGAGGCAATCCTCAACGCCATGGCAGAAAGAAGAGCAAGCTTTGGCGAGTAATAAAGTGTTTGGTTCTAACTTGAACTCAACGATGCTCATTGCACCACCTAACCTCGCATAGTCGAATGAGGTTAGAAAAACATCGTTACTTGTCCGAGTGAAATCCTCGGACACTACGTATATGGCGTAGTTTTTGCTTAAACCAAGGAACTATTAAGTTAATTGACAAAACATCGACACATTTTTGTTGGTCGTGGACCTTCCTTTTTATTATGATGTCGGACAAATCAGATTACGGTTCAAGTGGTTGCTTGAATCCATGGAAATAATGAACAAGGTTTATCGTTAGTTATGCGTAAAACACTATTAGCCGCTGCCTTACTAGTGGCATCAAGCCATGCCCTAGCTGCAAACGATCGCAATGCGCCAGCAACTATGAGCAACTTTAGCTACGACTATTTCGAAGCACGTATTGGCGCAAGTCCTGTGACATTTGGTGCTGGATTCAGCAAATCAATTCACCCGAACGCGCATGTTATTGCTCGTATTGACTCTGAGTTTGAAAGTGATTTTGATTCAGCTGCAGGCTTTGGCTTCCATTCTCCGCTAAACAACTGGGCAGATCTTACTGGTGAAATGCTAATGCGCGTTGTGCAACCTTCGAATGAGAGCAGCACAGATGTTGGTATGGAGCTTAACTTAGGTGTTCGCCAATGGTTAGGCCCTCAATTAGAAGTAGGCGGCAAAGTCGGCTACGTTTCTATCGATAACGATGACGATTGGACTGGCTCTGCTTACGCTCGATTCCACTCAACAGAGCTTTTCTCTTTGGGTGCTGAAGCACGTATCAACGATTTTTACGGTGATCAGGTAATGTTCACTACGCGTTTTAAGTTTTAAGATTTGTGCTGTAAGAAAAGAGCAAATTAAAAAAACAAAAACCGAGGTCTCTGCCTCGGTTTTTTTGTCTAATTTAATGACTAACTCAATGAAGTGGTAAAAAACTTCAACGTCCTTTTTCCGCTTTTCACACTTGCCTTTACGACCCGCTAACTCCATCGAAACGAGTCAATCATTGTGCGATCAGCTTCGCTTAGTCACACAGTGCCAATAACTGTTTTTTACGCGGCTCTTGGATCAGTTTCCAATGTACGCCATCAGTTGCACCAGCAAATTTCCACAGTAGCTTTACATCAACATCATTACCGTAAGCCGTTTTAACTTTGTTGAAGACTTTTACAGGTCCAAGTTCTAAAAAGGTTTCTACGTCATCAACACCGGCTTTCTTGACCATACGTTCAAGGGTTAGTTGCATGTTGGGTAAGTCTCTTAAGCGTCTACTGGCAGAGGACTTTTGATATTTCCGTTCCTTAATTGAGTATTCAATTGATTTCTGTACCAGTTCATCAAGCCCTACATATCCGGATTCGAATAAATCGGTTACATCATAATAATTTACGGTTGCCGTCGTCTGTTTTTTGACGTGCTTATACTTCTCACAGCTCAGTTGAGTAAACACTTCATCTAGCCCATTACCACCACGTAAGTAGCAGCAATCATTGCTGACAAGCGCAAACATAGCATCATCGGTGAATAAACCAATACCACCGAACATAGAACGTTTTTGGTACTCACTGAAGGTGCGTACATATTTAAAAAAAGCTTGGTCTGTCATGTCCATTGACCTCTTTAATCTGAATAAATTACCCCGATTAGCGATGTCACCAGATAAACAGCAGCTTATAGCGAATTATAAATGTCGATTTGTTGGCGATATTTTTGTGAGTTGTGCTCACCAACTTGCTTAATCATACTTAACGTTGAAAAATAAGTTAGGACATAGGTCACATATAAAAAAGTATAAATTCTGCATACGTGATTAGTTTCACACTTATTGTTTGTGTGGTGATATTTTTTTGACGCATAGCATGCCTAAAACACGCCATCATTATGATCTCGCTGGCAATTACGGGCACATAATACGCATTTAATTGATAAAGAATACGCTGTAAGGGTACACTGTACGAAAGATCTCAAGTACAGCGTCACAATGGAACATTTATCATTTTTTTGGCTGCCAAATAATAAAGATAAGCTTATAAACGCACTGGAATCCGAGTTTGCTCAGCTGGTAGAACAGTCCATCGCCACGGGTAAGATTTCGTTACCTCCTATTCCTGATGTCGTGCTTAAAATTCAGCAGTTATGTGTCGAAGAACACACCACGATTGCCGATGTTGCTAACTGTTTATTGGAAGATCCCGGATTAGCAGCGGTCGTTTTACGAGTCGCTAACTCTGTGATTTTCAATCGCAGAAATATCACCTGCAACGACTTAACTACAGCGGTATCTCGTCTCGGAATACTTCGTGTACGTGATATTGTTACCGCACAAGCGATCGAGCAACTTAAACACTCAGTTAATCTCACTAAAGAATGCAATGCCATCTTGGTGAAGAGTGCAGCGATATCGCGTGAGCTCGGTGCCGTCATGGTGATGTTGGTTCAATCGTTTCGTAGCCACGAGCCAGGCACTTATGGTCATCTAGAGCAAGAAAAGGCGTTATTGGTCGGTCTATTAGCCGATATTGGGTTATTTTGCCTAATTAATGAGTACCACTTGTACTTAGATAGGGGCAATTACTTAGACCCAGATATTGCATTGCAGATCTTCCAAACACGTTGTTCTGCCACAAGTAAACTGGTACTTGAGCGTTGGGGGTTTGACAACGACTTCAGAGAAGTATCCTCAAACGAAAAATACGAATTAACGCGACCAGAAGTGAGTTATCTCGACATCGCTAGAATTGCGCATCATTTATTGATGTTCCGCAATCACGATGAACGCATTGACGAACATGAAGTTGAATTCAACTTAACTGGTGCAGAAGTCTTGTATGAACTTAGTAACATGAGTGATACTGACTTCAATGATCAAATCCGTGCTGTACTGAATGCTAGCGGTTTGTAATTTATCGTTTTCTGATAATACCTTATCCGTGATAAAACGATTCGCTCAAGGCTGAGCTGTGTGTGGTGAAATGTCTCTAATTTCAACCGATAGATAATTTGATTTATGCGTGTTGATGTTATCTCAAAAAGGAATCATTGAGCTTTATGTTCTCAGGGATGCTATTTATTTTCGCTCCGCTTGTGGTGGGGTATCTAATTCCTATATCTCGATCTTCGTTATTGGAGAAGATCAATCAGTCAACGTCCTACCTTATTTACGTCATTTTGTCGTTGATGGGTCTTAGCTTAGCGGCGCTCGATAATTTAAGCAGCAACTTACAAAGTATTCTCCTCTATGCGAGTACGTTTTTTTTGTGTCTAAGTGCATGCAACCTGTTGGCTCTGCCTATTATTGATAAAATTATTCCACTCCAGACCAATCAGAATCAAAAGAAGTTACCGTTATCTTCGATGGCTTTAGAGTCTGTTAAGCTTATCGTGGTCGTTGGCGGCGGGTTAGTGGTTGGCCTGCTGTTACCCATTGATTTAAGTTGGGTAGATACAGCAAGCGAATGGATACTCTTTCTACTTCTATTTTTTATTGGTATTCAGCTGCGCAATAGTGGACTTACTCTGCGTCAAATCCTATTAAATAAACAAGGAATGGCCATTGCGGCTGTTGTCATCGCAACATGTATGCTTGGTGGCGTTCTTGCAGCGGTGCTTTTGGATCTTCCTCTTTATCAAGCACTCGCAATGGCTTCAGGTTTTGGCTGGTATTCACTCGCAGGTATTTTAATGGGTGACGCTTTTGGTCCGGTATTTGGTGGCGCGTCGTTCTTGATTGAATTGATGAGAGAGCTAGTCGCACTGGTTGCCATTCCTCTCTTTATTCGTAGCTATCCGTGCACCGCAATTGGTTACGCCGGTGCAACAGCAATGGACTTCACCCTACCCGTTATTCAAACCACCGGTGGTGTGCGTTGTGTTCCTGTTGCTATCGTTAGCGGCTTTATTTTGAGTTTATTGGTACCAGTTATGATGCTTTTCTTTGTATCACTTGCTAGCTAGATCTCAGGTTTTCGCTTTAACATCCATTACAATACGGCAAAAATTTAAATACCCAGTTAACGTCAAAGTGGTCAATATTTTTTGGCAAGACCCCTCTTTCTTTTCGTCATTCAGCCCAACGATTTGTCACGACCAAATAGAAAGAAGGGAGAAACATCAACTGATGTGCATTGCGTTAATAAAGGGATAACAACCAGAAGGAAGAAGAATGAAACGCTTTGTCGTTGCAGCGCTCCTCGCTACAAGCTCAACTTTTACGCTTGCCGCAGATCAACAATGTCTTGCTAGCAAATACGATGGCTACGTCGATGCCTCACTACAGTGGTATCAAGATCTTGTTGATTTGACGGTTACCCAATATCCAGATCTGAAAGAAGTTAGTCAATGGTTCTTGGATGGACGTAAACATCACTTTGAATTAAACCGCGAAGCGGTTCACTACTTTCTAGAGAACGACCCTAGCCGCGTTGCGACGGAACAGCCAATCGAAGCATGGTTAAAACTAGAGCAACATGACGTTAAGCAGTTAGCGACCCGAAGCGATAAGTTAGGTGAAGTTGCAAAACAGACATTTAGCGACCGTCAATCAACTAACCACCCAAAAAACTACGAGCTTCGTTCAGCATTCGCTGATCTGCTTAGTCATCCCCAACAAATTGATACCGCACTTAATAAGTACAATCAGTCAATAGAAAAGATTGAAAAGCAGAAATGTGACTAAGATTGCTCGCATTAGTCGTTGATTAGCATTCGATAACATCAGAGTGTTTTAACGTACTCAATCTAGAATTTTTTAATGTGAATATCGTAACCTTCACCTAAAATTTTCATTTCTACAACTTGGGTTTCAACAATTAAAACGGGACTTTGCGCCCGTTTTAGTTTAGATTGTGCCGCTCGCATTACCAAAATAACTACAAAGATTCTTTGCTATGGTTAAGGAACAAAAAACCGCTGATGTTAGCTTTGAGAGCTTGCTAAAGATCTTCACTGTCCCAGAAGGTCCGGACTCAACGTTAACTAAAATTGACGAGAGCCTCTCGCGAAATCTAAATCAATTTCTTCGTGAACACATCGTGGCAGAAGAAAAGCCTTTACGCGAAATCGAAAAAGACTTTTCTTCTGCTCAGATTCCTGAGCAGCCAGAGTTCGTGTCAGATCATACAGAGCACTTACTCGACACTTTGGTGTCGCACTCAGTTCACACATCTTCACCAAGCTTCATTGGTCATATGACATCGGCACTGCCTTATTTCTTGATGCCACTTTCAAAGATCATGATCGCCTTAAACCAAAACCTGGTAAAAATAGAGACTTCCAAAGCCTTTACGCCACTTGAGCGTCAAGTTTTGGGTATGCTGCATCGCTTGATATATGGTCAGAATGATACGTTTTACAATCAGTGGATGCACAGTGCAAACCACTCATTAGGCGCATTTTGTTCCGGCGGCACCGTTGCCAATATCACTGCGCTTTGGGTAGCACGTAACAAAGCGTTAAGAGCCAATGGCTCATTTAAAGGCGTGGAAAAGGAAGGCCTTTTTAAAGCCATGAAGCACTATGGCTATGATGGCTTAGCGGTGCTAGTGTCTGAGCGTGGTCACTACTCCCTTAAGAAAGCAGCCGATGTATTAGGGCTAGGCCAAGAGGGCTTGGTTGCGGTTAAAACCGATGCCAACAACCGTATTATTGTCGACGACCTTAAAGCGAAAATTGTTGAGCTCGAAAAACAAAATATCAAGCCTATTGCTGTTATTGGTGTGGCTGGCACAACAGAGACAGGTAATGTTGATCCATTGCCTGAAATCGCTGAAGTCTGCCAAGCTCACGGCTGTCACTTCCATGTGGATGCCGCATGGGGTGGCGCAACACTTATGTCTAACCATCACCGTCACCTTCTCAAAGGTGTGGAAATGGCAGACTCAGTAACTATTGATGCACACAAGCAGCTCTATATCCCGATGGGCGCTGGTATGGTTCTGTTCAAAGACCCTGACGCAATGAAATCCATAGAGCATCACGCTCAATATATATTGCGCAAAGGTTCAAAAGACCTAGGCAGCCATACACTAGAAGGCTCACGTTCGGGCATGGCGATGTTGGTCTACGCCGCAATGCACATCATAAGTCGCCCAGGTTACGAGCTTCTGATTGACCAAAGCATTGAAAAGGCTCGATACTTTGCGGATTTAATCAAACAGCAAGATGATTTCGAGTTAGTTTCTGAACCAGAGCTTTGTCTGCTCACATACCGTTATTTGCCGCCATTCATCCGTGAAGCATTAGCACAAGCAGAAGGCTCACAAAAAGAACAACTGAATGAGCTGATCAATGAGTTAACACAGTTTATTCAAAAGCGTCAGCGCGAAACGGGCAAATCGTTCGTTTCACGTACAAGACTGAACCCAGACCAATGGCAACGCATGAATACGATAGTGTTTCGAGTGGTTTTGGCAAATCCACTGACCACAAAAGAAATTTTGAGCTCAGTGCTTGATGAACAACGCGAAATCGCCAAGCAAGCACCGAATTTGATGAAAAGAATTCAACAGCTGGTTGTTGATATTCAATCGTCTTAACAGCCAGATCGAGTTACATCAATTTGAAATTTTTTTTCGTTTTGATGTAACTCAAACATCATTATCGTGCGACTAGCGCAACAAAACTTCGTTTACACATCCAATTCTGTAGTTTTTACAACATTTTGTTTGAGGCCTGTCAAATTCTCACTAAATAGTACCCGTTATTGGTTTAGACTGATTGAAGATCAGGTTTATACTGATTCTATGGCGCTGGTTGTTTTCGTTAACGCCCCACTCTACTCCGGAATCTTCGTGTTTCCTTTCGTTAGCAGAGCCAGCGAGTTGTTCTCTATACCCTCGTGAACACTATGAATACATTAGAAAAAATTCAAAAAAACCTGGAGAATTTCAGTAAGTCAGAGCGCAAAGTTGCGGAAGTAATTATGGCGTCTCCACAAACTGCAATTCATTCAAGCATTGCAACGCTGGCTAAAATGGCCGACGTTAGTGAGCCCACTGTAAACCGCTTCTGTCGTCGTCTGGACACCAAGGGCTTTCCAGATTTTAAGCTTCACTTGGCACAGAGCCTAGCCAACGGCACCCCTTACGTTAACCGTAATGTGGAAGAAGACGATGGCCCAGACGCGTACACCCATAAGATTTTCGAATCGACGATGGCGTGTTTAGATGTCGCGAAAAATAGCCTAGATCCAATGCAAGTGAACCGTGCGGTCGATTTGCTAACGCAAGCGAAGCGCATTTCATTCTTTGGCCTTGGTGCATCATCTTCTGTTGCCCGAGACGCACAAAACAAGTTTATTCGCTTTAATATTCCAATTACTTGTTTTGAAGATATTGTTATGCAGCGCATGAGTTGTATCAACTGCAGTGATAATGATGTTGTGGTTCTTATTTCTCATACCGGTCGAACAAAGAGTCAGGTAGAAATAGCGAACCTTGCTCGTGAAAATGGCGCAACGGTTATTGCGATTACAGCGAAGGATTCTCCTCTAGAAAAGGCAAGCTCGCTGGCCATCACGCTCGATATTCCAGAAGATACCGACGTTTACATGCCAATGGCAAGCCGAGTTGTACAAATGACAGTGATTGATGTGCTAGCAACTGGCTTCACTCTTCGCCGTGGTACAGGTTTCCGTGAGAACCTAAAACGCGTAAAAGATGCGTTGAAAGACAGTCGCTATGACAAATTAAGCCAGTACTAAGCACTAAAGCTTAGTCAATACTTTATCTAGGGGAGCTCAAGGCTCCCCTTTTGTTTTAATGCTGCTAAGGGAGCAATCACCCTAAGTCGTTGACACTCGATAAGTCCGTTCTTGATTCCAGTACTTCAACAGAACTGACATGTTGTGCACTCTCAGCTGCGCACTCTCCGCTACAATCACAGACTTGCTGCAATATGTGTATCAAACGTTCCTGATTAAGAGGTAAAGGATTCCCTTTGATTGCCATTGATTTAAGCGCATCATTCGCCACTTGCTCAAAAGAGGTTTGGCATACTCCAAATTGAGCCAGTAGCGGTAACGCTAACTTATCTAGCACCATATTTACCCAAAGAATTCCATCGTGTTCGTTCGCGTTTACTCGCTCAGTGACTAATTGGGCCAGCTTGCGATAACGACTTATCACATCATTCCTACCCGCGAGTTTAGCGGCGTTAATGTTCTCCTGCATCACGTGCGGAGCTAGGCGAGCCGTAATAACGCTATGAGGGGCGTCTAACTTGCCTCCTAACGCCGATGCTAACCCATGAGCGGCACCTAATTTGGCATTAGTAATCGCCATACCACCAAGCAATGCAGCGAACGATAAATCAGAGCGCGCCTTATGATTATCTTGCTTACAAGCGGCAATCACTGAACGGCTTAAACGGCGTAGCCCCTCTTCGCAGACCATATCAGTAAGAGGGTTTGGCTCACCACACACATACGCTTCCATTAAATGAGTGAACGCATCCATTGCGCCACGTCCAGATGTGTATTGGTCGGTCCCGTAAGTAAGTGTCGGGTCTACAATGGCAACGTCTGCGAGCATATCAGGGCTTCGAAGACTCACTTTCACTTTATCTTGTCCAGATTTCAGCACAGCATTTCTGGTCACTTCTGAACCGGTGCTTGCTGTCGTAGGAATTGCAATAAAATGAAGAGGCTTTGCTTTTAAAGGGACGCTTCTTCCTACCACTTCTACGTAATCGTAAACATTGCCTTGATTGGGAATAATGGCAGCTAAGGCTTTGCCCATATCGATGACGCTGCCACCACCTATCGCAACTACCATATCAGGTTGGAATTTTCTACCGAGCACTGCGGTCTCTTCTACCATCGTGATGTATGGTTCACCAACGATAGCTACGTGCTGGTAACGCATATTTTGAGCTTTAAGATATTGGATAATGGGGGCGGCTCGTTGGGTATCCTGCCCAGTAACCAGCAAAACACTGTAGCCAAATTGGTTAATAACGGATAATGAAGATTGAAGTGCACCTTCACCAAATATAATCCTTGTTGCAGTCATAAACTGAAACATACACACCCTCCCAAAAGAATATACCCAAATAACCTCTCGCCCTCTGATTTAACACTTATGTAAGAGTTGAAGTTATTTGCGTATAGCCAAAATAGATTGCTATTTTTTTAAACAAAAAAAATTGACCAATTCCACCTTGCCATCATTAACCCTTTAGAATGTATGTTTTTTATGCGTCACTTCACATACTTCAGAGTCGTAAAATAAGCACGTGCGTTTAGTTTTTATTCGATAGATTTCACCTATAGAACCAAGAGGTAATTGCCGCTTTATTTCCGTATCTGGATCGGGCATAGTTACTCCAACAAAAGAAAGCGCACTCAGCCGCTATGTTTTGTACGCTTTCAAAAAAGAATAGATTTAGGAGAAATAAGATTATGTTCGTTGTTATCTTTGGTCGCCCTGCATGTCCTTTCTGTGTTCGTGCAAAAGAGCACGCAGAAACGCTAAAAGCAAAACGTGATGACTTCAACTACCGTTACGTTGATATTCACGCTGAAGGTATTTCTAAAGCAGATCTTGAGAAAACAGTTGGTAAACCAGTTGAAACCGTTCCTCAGATCTTTATCGACCAAGAGCACATCGGTGGCTGCGACGAGTTCGAAGCATACGCGAAAGAGCACCTAGGTCTATTTGACGAGTAATAAAGACTGTTTTCAAAAAAGCCGCTTCATGCGGCTTTTTTATTATTTTTCAGCTGGTTATTACGTTAAGTCAACTAATGGTAAAACCTAAAAAAATTCACTTATCTTTTTGCTATATTTAGTTACAATTCACAGTTCTTAATCTTTTTTGGCACACACTCTACCGAGCCACACAGTGAACATAGACGTCGTATACCTTCTCGAGCAAAACCCTATCCTTCTAATCTTCGTCGTATTAGCCATTGGCCTTGCCATCGGAAAAATTCGATTTGGCAAATTACAATTAGGCAACTCTATTGGCGTTCTTATTACCTCTTTGGTAATGGGCCACCTTGGTTTCTCATTTAATGCAGAAGCTTTAACCATTGGCTTTATGCTGTTTATCTACTGCGTTGGCATTGAAGCTGGACCAAACTTTTTTGGTATATTCTTCAGAGATGGTAAGCATTATTTTATTTTAAGCATGACTGTTCTCGTGTCTGCGGTCAGCTTAACGTATGGCTTGAGTCACTATTTCGGCCTCGATTTTGGCTTATCCGCCGGTATGATGGCAGGCGCATTGACCGCAACGCCAGTACTGGTTGGTGCACAAGATGCTCTTAACTCTGGCCTTGCGACTATACCGCGGAATATGGAATTTTCTCTGGTATTAGAAAATCTATCCGTAGGCTACGCGATGGCTTATCTGGTCGGCTTAATTAGCATGATCATGTTTGCTAAATTGTTGCCAAAACTGCAAAAACAAAACCTTTCTGATTCCGCGCAGCAAATCGCACAAGAGCGTGGCCTTGGAAATTCAAGCCAGAGAAAAGTGTATTTACCCATTATTCGAGCTTACCGAGTGGGCCCAGAGCTAATTGACTGGACTGATGGTAAAAACTTACGAGAACTGGGTATTTATCGTCAAACTGGCTGTTACATTGAACGAATCCGCCGAAATGGTATTCTCGCCCACCCAGATGGTGATGCTATCTTGCAAGAGGGAGATGAAATTGCACTGGTTGGCTTCCCTGACAGCCATGCTCGCTTAGACCCTAGCTTCCGTAATGGTAAAGAAGTATTCGACCGTAACTTGCTTGATTTACGCATCGTTGAAGAAGAAATCGTCGTAAAAAGTGACGCAATCGCTGGTAAGCGTTTATCGGATTTGAATTTGTCTGAGTTTGGCTGTTTCTTAAACCGCGTAGTTCGCGCTCAGATTGAAATGCCTATGGACTTAGACATTGTGCTCGCTAAAGGGGACGTCCTTCAAGTGAGCGGCGAGAAAAGCCGAGTACATGGACTGGCGGAAAAAATCGGTTTCATCTCGATCCACAGTCAAATGGCCGATTTGCTCGCTTTTTGTAGCTTCTTTATTTTGGGTATTCTGTTTGGCCTCATCACAATGACGTTCGGTCAGGTGTCTTTCAGTTTGGGTAATGCGGTGGGTCTTCTGTTGTCCGGTATTACGCTTGGTTTCTTACGAGCAAATCACCCTACTTTCGGTTATGTCCCACAAGGGGCGCTGAATATGGTCAAAGATCTAGGGTTAATGTTCTTTATGGTCGGAATTGGTCTAAGTGCAGGTGGAAAGATGTTCGAGCACCTAACGCAAGTAGGACCAAAAGTCATTGGTTTGGCATTTATTGTCAGTGTTGTACCTGTAGTTCTGGCTTACTTAGTTGGCGCACACGTACTCAAGATGAACCGTGCCCTGCTCTTCGGAGCCATTATTGGCGCCCGTACTTGCGCTCCAGCTATGGATGTCGTTAACGACTACGCTAAGTCCACCATCCCTGCCCTTGGTTATGCGGGTACCTATGCGATTGCGAATATTTTAATGACGCTAGCTGGTACGATTCTGATAATACTAAGTTAATACTCACTTTGACTATGAAATACAAAAAGGCGCTCAATGAGCGCCTTTTGTTTATTGGTTATCTAGTCTGTGATTCGATTAGATTTGAATGAAGTCTGCTTCAACTGCTGGATTCACATCCGCTTCGTAATCTACGCCTTCAACGCCGAAACCAAATAGTTTCAAGAACTCTTCTTTGTACTCAACGTAGTCAGTCAGCTCTTTTAGGTTCTCAGTCGTAATTTGAGGCCATAGCTCACGACAGTGCTGCTGAATGTCGTCACGAAGTTCCCAGTCATCCAGACGTAGGCGGTTCATCTCATCAACTTCTGCCGCGCTACCGTCTTCTTTGTATAAACGTTGGCTGAACATACGGTAGATTTGTTCCATACAGCCTTCGTGTACACCTTCTTCGCGCATTTTCTTGAATACCATTGCGATGTACAGTGGCATAACAGGAATTGCAGAACTCGCCTGAGTTACAACAGATTTAAGTACCGCAACATTGGCACTGCCGCCTGTTGCTGCTAACTTGTCGTTTAGCGCTTTCGCTGCACGGTCTAGGTCCATTTTTGCTTTACCTAGTGCACCATCCCAATAAATTGGCCAAGTTAGCTCAGTACCAATGTAGCTGTACGCGACGGTCTTACAACCTTCAGCAAGAACACCAGCATCAGACAACGCATTGATCCAAAGTTCCCAATCTTCACCGCCCATTACAGTGACAGTGTCTTTGATTTCTTCTTCTGTTGCAGGCTCAACGCTAGCTTCGATGATCACATCTTTGTTGGTATCAACAGCCGTTGATGTGTAAGTTTCACCGATAGGTTTAAGAGATGAACGAACTAATTCACCAGTTTCTGGCATTTTACGTACTGGAGATGCCAGTGAGTAAACCACCATATCGATTTGACCTAAGTCTTCTTTGATCAGCTCGATAGTTTTCTGTTTCGCTTCATTTGAGAAAGCGTCGCCGTTTAAGCTTTTTGCGTACAGACCTTCTTCACGCGCTAGCTTTTCAAAAGCAGCGGCATTGTAAAAACCTGCTGTACCTGGTTTCTTCTCAGTACCTTCTTTTTCGAAGAAAACACCGATAGTTGATGCACCGCCACCAAATGCCGCAGCGATACGAGAAGATAGACCGTAGCCACTTGATGCACCAACAACAAGAACACGCTTAGGTGCGTTTTTGATTGGACCTTGCGCTTTGGTGTACGCAATTTGTTCTTTTACGTTAGCTTCACAACCAACAGGGTGCGTTGTAGTACAGATAAATCCACGAATTCTAGGTTTGATGATCATATTCAACTTCCTTTAAAAAACCTTGTTAGGATAAAAGTTTCGTTGGGATTTCGCATCTAATTTCTGTAAAAATGCTCTTAAAAGGCAAGTGGTTGGAGCACTATCCCACCATCCACTCCCCAAGAATACAAAAAAGCACCTCATTGAGGTGCTTTTCTTAACATTAGTTGTCTATTATGCCGCCGGATTCAACTGCGACTTTTTTGGGCTATGAGTTCGCACTTCAGAAAAGTCATGACTAAAGTGGTCAACTTGAATCGCCTTGTAGCGCAATTTATCTGCAGCCATGATTTGATCAATTTCTTGTTCAGTTAACACGCCTGCTTCAAATGCTTGCTGCAAACGATCATGTAGCAGACCTTTACGAGCCACTTTACCATCCTTCGCAGCCTTCATAAGTTTACGCTCCAAAGGTTTAATGTCGTACATTGCAAGGAATGCATTCTCCATTAAGCCTACGCTGTCATCCTCTGATTTTCCGATGTAGCACAGATGCGTGAGGCGATCACGTTGCGCGCCTGGCGTCATCATCGCTTCAGCCAAATTCACACACAGCTCATCACTTGGCTTATTGAAATGATTACCAAGCGGGAACAATAGCCCCTTAAGCACACCGCCAACGTATTTCACAGGGAAGTTGGTGTAAGCCTCATTTAATGACTTAGAAGCGTTATACAAACAGTGTTGAACAGCGTAATGAACGAAGTCTAGATCGCCTTGTTGACGACCTTCATCTTCATACTTTTTCAAGGCAGCAGATGCCATGTATAGATAGCTTAATCCATCACCCAAACGTGCGGAGATCATTTCTTTACGCTTCAAGTCTCCACCTAAGGTTAACATCGCAAAGTCTGCACTTACTGCAAGTGCACGACTGAGACGAGTAATGTCTTTGTAGTATTGCTGCGTTGGGCCACTCATGTGCGCGTTAACAAATCGAGAACCAGTTAGTGCTGCACCAAATGCACCGAATGTATTACCGAGCGCGTGCTTGATGTGTTTAAAGAGTAAGTTGTCAAATTCTTTCGCACCTTGTTCAGAATCTGGATTCGCCGCGGCTTCCATTTCTTTTAGAACATATGGGTGACATCGAGTCGCACCTTGACCAAAAATCATCAGGTTACGAGTCAGAATATTCGCGCCTTCAACGGTAATAGCAACCGGGATACCAAGGTAATGTTTAGCAAGATAGTTCATTGGGCCATCTTGAATCGCACGACCCGCATGGATATCAAACGAATCATTTAGAATGGTACGCGCGATTTCCGTCATGTGGTACTTGGCAATCGCGGTTACAATCCCAGGTTTTTCTTTCATATCGAGAGAAGTCGTCGTTAGCGTACGCGTCGCTTCTAGTAGGTAAGTAAGACCACCAATGCGCCCCATCGCTTCTGCGACGCCTTCAAACTTACCGATCGACATTCCAAACTGTTTACGCACGTAAGCATAAGCACCTGTTGTACGTGTAGTAAGGTGACCAATCGCAGTGCCAAGCGCTGGGAGAGAGATACCACGCCCCGCAGAAAGACACTCAACCAGCATACGCCAACCTTTACCTGCGTAATCAGCGCCACCAATCAACCAATCCATAGGGATGAAGACATCTTCACCACGAGTTGGACCATTCATGAACGCAGACCCCAGAGGATCATGGCGTTCACCTATCTCGACACCTTCATGGTCAGCGGGAATCAACGCACATGTAATGCCAACCTCTTTCTTGTCACCAAGTAGCCCTTCAGGATCCTGCAGTTTAAATGCTAACCCGAGCACTGTCGCAACTGGCGCAAGCGTGATGTAGCGTTTATTCCAACTAACTCGCACGCCAAGCACTTCTTTGCCTTCATGGGTGCCGTAACAAACTACGCCTTGATCAGGTATGCCACCCGCATCAGAACCCGCTTCAGGGCCAGTTAGGGCGAAACAAGGGATGTCTGTACCATCAGCTAAACGAGGCAACCAGTAATCTTTTTGCTCTTGCGTACCATAGTGCGATAGCAGCTCACCAGGGCCAAGAGAGTTCGGTACCATTACCGATACCGCGGTACTGATACTTCGAGTCGCAATACGAGAAACAATGGTTGAGTTCGCCAAAGCGGAAAATTCACGACCACCATATGCTTTCGAGATGATCAAAGAGAAAAATCGCTCTTTACGTAGGTACTCCCATACTTCAGGCGGTAAATCCCTGTCTTCTTTGACAATCTTCTGGTCATCAAGCATTTCTAGCAGGGTTTCAAGCTCATTATCCATAAATGACTGCTCTTCTGCCGTCAGTGTAGGCGTTGGATAATGATGCAATGTTGTGAAGTTTGGCTTGCCTGAGAATAGTTCGGCATCCCACCATACACTACCCGCTTCCATCGCCTCTTTCTCGGTGCTAGACAGAGGTGGCAATACTTTTTTGAACACTTTAAAAGCCGGGTCACTAATCCATTTTCTTCGTAGAGAGCTCATAGTTCAGATCCTTTTGTTCACGTAACCGCTCGGGGTATAATCTTATTATTGGTTTAACTTTCTTATTTGTCTTATGCCAACTGCTTTGCTGACATTCCTGCTGACAAATATGGAATCAGTAAATCGACGACAGATTTCACATCGACTTCCTTTTCAAACTTACTTTCTGCCAGCTCCGAAAGAGCTTGGCTTGAAGCCATCGTAAATACACAGGTTCCTAACGTGAAGTGCAGTCGCCAAAACAACTGTTCTTCACATAGTTCCGGGTTCGCCTTCATTATCGAGAAAGTGAAAAGGTTCAGTACCTCTTCGTATCTGGTGGTAATGAACCAGCGCAGATGACCTTGAACGTCTGTATAACCGCGGCCAATTAACAACATAAATAGCGCAGTACCATTTGGGCGTACATCATTTAATGTACGTAAAGGTAATCGCAATGACTCAAAGACATCGTCCATGTTGTAGCTATCGCGCGTGTTTAGCTCAATTAATGAAGTCTTAATGCTCGGCATTAGTGCTTCTAAATACCTATCTAAAACCGCTCTAACCAGCGTTTTTTTATCGCCAAAGTGATAGTTTACCGATGCTAAGTTAACGTTAGCTTTACCTGTTATCGTTCTTAGCGAAGTATCATTAAAGCCATGTTCAGCAAAGAGTCCTTCTGCGACATCGAGTATTTTTTCTTTTGTTGATGTTCTCGGGGCCATTTTAATCACTCGTATTAAACAACTGTTTGAAAATATACTCCCGAAACTTAAGATTAACAAATGATTAACATCACACTTTAACCAATTGGTCTGACCAGACAGTAAAAGGTGTGATCTAATCTTTTGAAATTCAATCGAATACTCCAGTGAAGCTTGTCAGAAGAAAACGATCAAACTTCTCAGTCCATCGCAATTGAAATGCTAACAATAGCCTTGGCGGCTTGGAGTGAGCGACGAGAGTATGAAATACATCTTCGGTTCTAGGGGAGATAAAATGAGAAACACAGAAGTTAGTAACTTCGCCAAGTTGGTAATCCATCTCGATTTTTCTATTACTTTCGGGTGTGTAAGAAGCTAGAAAGCATTAAGTAGAAATTTTTTGAAAAAAAATGGAACTGTTTGGAAAAGGCTCGGTCTGAATATACGTAACAGTTAGGGCATTTGAAGTTTCACTGGCCGTCAAACTTGTTTCCATCTAATTGTTACGTTGCTGCTTTTTTCTTATTAACTCCTATGTTTGTATCCGCCCAGTCAAATTTTCGGCTGGGCTTTTTTTCGCCTATAGATTTGCCAAGCGCCTCTTTCGATGATTTGCCCCAACTCCATAAGCTAGACCTTAGTTGGTCACAAAAGTAACCATCCTGAAGTAGTTGATGTGCCGATCTGCAGACATAAAAAAGCCTCCCGAATGGGAGGCTTTACTAAACAGTGTGTATCTTACGCTTGCGCTTTCTTAGGCAAAGAAAAGTGCAGTAACGCGTAGCCAAGTAACGCGGCTGTCGTCGAGCCCATTAAGATACCGAGTCGAGCATAGGTATCAAACTCAGGGCTTACATTTCCAAACGCTAAAGAGGAAATGAATATAGACATTGTAAAACCGATACCACACAACACAGAGACCGCAAAGATATGCTTGAAGTTAATGCCTTCCGGTAACTTAGCTACACCCATTTTCACAGCTGCCCAACTAAAGGTGAAGATACCTAGAGGCTTACCAACCAGTAGCCCCAAAGCAATACCTAATGGCAGCATTGAAGTTAGGCCTGACATCGATACGCCTTCTAGCGAAATCCCCGCATTTGCAAATGCGAATAGAGGTAAGATACCAAATGCCACGTATGGATGAAGTGCGTGCTCCATGTGCTTAAGTGGAGAATGTTCGCCCTGTTTACCCTTAAGAGGAATAGCAAAGCCGATCACTACGCCTGCAAGTGTTGCGTGAACACCAGATTTAAGTACCGCAAACCATAAGATCGCGCCGACTATCATGTATGGCGTCAGTTTCGTTACTTCCTTCGCATTCAACATGAACAGGACACCAGTCATGATGAAGCCAACAAGCAGCGCCATGCTAGAAAGATCACCTGTGTAAAACAGTGCAATAATAACAACCACGCCTAAATCGTCGATGATAGCGAGAGCTAACAAAAACACTTTAAGGCTTACTGGTACGCGCTTACCTAGTAGCGCCATGATACCTAGAGCAAATGCAATATCCGTCGCAGCTGGGATGGCCCAGCCAGAAACCGCCTCTGGGTCGTTAGCATTAAACGCAACGTAAATAAGAGCAGGGGCTAACATACCACCAACCGCTGCAATCGCAGGGAAAATTGCGGTTTCTTTTGATTTTAGCGCTCCTTCAAGTAGCTCTCGCTTCACTTCAAGGCCAATAAGTAAGAAAAAAACAGCCATTAGGCCATCATTAATCCAGTGAGAAACTGACATACCGAATACATAAGTATGCAGTACAGATTGATAAGTTTCGCCCAGCGGTGAGTTAGCAATGGTCATCGCAATTGCCGCTGCAATTACAAGAAGAATACCACCTGCTGATTCCATTTTGAAAAAGTCACGAATGACATCGTTCATGGTTTCGTCCTTATATTTATTATCTTAATAAACGATTAACAAAGAGTGATAAGAGTGTATAGCTGTCGAAAACTTTAGAATAATCGCTTCTTCAGAGTATAAACTTCGGTTTTTTCGATGTTAAGTTTACTATACATCGTATTTTCCAACATGACACTCAATTTTGATCGGAGATCGTATTTGTACTTGTCGCACCAAATATTTATCAAGATGATGAGAAAATCAGCATAACACGGCTTGTACCATCATGATAACCCCGTACTTTTGAGAAAAAGCCAGGAAGCTTCGCGCACTAAAAAACCACCCGCAGGGGGTGGTTTTCTTCACAACTCAATAGCCTGTCAGCTGCATAAAGCCCCAAGCCTCATTGGAGCCGGAGGCTAAAGTAGGCCCTTCCCAGTAAGGTATTACAAAGGGTAGCCACATATCTGACTTGATAATGCGGGTAGTCAAATTAATTTGATGCTTCGGAATATTGATAATCCATTGCAAAGGTAACCTTCTTCCATTGGATAAACTGGTCACTTGCATTGGCTTGATACTGATATCATCGTCTGAGAGGTTGATGACTTTACCTGAGCGTGTCGACAACGTGCCAAACACGTGCGGTGTTTGCCCATGGTGACGATAACGGCTAACAGTTAATGCTCGACCATCATCTAAATTGAAAACAAACCAATCCCAGCCTTGTTGCCCCTCACCAATTAAGCCGCTGCCCCACTCTTTTTGCGCCCAAGCAGAACCCGTCACTAAGAATCGCTTACCATTTAAGCTTAAGCTGCCTTTTACTTTTAAAAATGGAGCACTGAAGCTGAAAGAAGCAACAGATTGCAACGCATGTTTAACTTGGAAACCTTTGTCTCCATTCACGACAAAGGGGCCGTTTGTCATGGTATTGAGCTCAAGTCCAAACGTATCAGTATTCACATTCAAGTTACCCGGGAAAGGCGTCGCACCGAGTGATCGCCAAGTCCAATTATCAATCCATAACCTGAAAGGACGATTGATCATACCAGCTTGGCCTATCCCTCCTCTAGCTACCCGTTGCTCTTTCCATACATGCGAGCCATGACTGACGACAACATGTGAAATGTACAATTGAGGGTTCTGCCAACCGCTGGTTTCTCGCTCGTCCGTCGCAACCCTGAAATAGCTCCATTGAACATTGTAGATCTTGCCTTGCTCATCTTTTAGCTTCGCAAAGTAGTGCCACCATTCATGCTGGTACTCGGGATGAAAGCGAAAGTCTGAGGGTAAAGAGACATGCTCATTAGGTAGTACAGGCTCGAAAATCGTTTGATTTTCACGCGTTAAGATAGAATCAAGTTCGCTTTCTCGTGTTGCTGTCGCCTCTAACCAAAAAGTTGAGTAAAAAGCAGCCCCAGTCAGAAAAGCGAACGTAACAACAATGAGCGTTGAAACCAACAAGCGTTTTTTAGAGCCCATTTTTTTCATTACAACGCGTCCCTTAATGACTTCATCGGTGTACTTTTGATCATTCTAATAACTGGCAATGCGCCAGCAACCATGATGGCAAGCATCGCCCAAGCAATGGTTTGAGCATACTCCCATGGAATCGTTTGAAGCTCTAGAGACCAGCCAAATGATTGCTTAATGATAATATCAACGATCAAATGTGCGAGCGCCAAGCCGAGCGGCACTGCAATAATCGCAGAAATGGCTCCGAAGACGAATAGCTGCAAACCACCTAATACGACAAGTTCTTTTCCGGACACACCCATGCACCTTAATAAGGAAAAATGCCGCTGCCGTGAAAGTTCTCCTGCCAACGTCGCAAAGAATAAACCAAACACTGCAATAATCAGCGTGATATTGCCCAAGGTTCCTGCTATCGCAAAGGTATGATCAAACACTCTCATTGCTTGGCTATAAATATTACCGTTATCAAACACACGATCTTGCGGGAGACGGAATACATTCTCTAAGCGATTTTTCAGCCCTTCTCCATTGACGTTATCTTTTAATACTACGCCAAGACCAACATTACCCGTACCTGCAAATGCATACAGCCAATTCCGGTGCGACATCATCACCTGGTTATATGGGTTTCCATAATCGTAGTAAACGCCTACGACTTGCCAGTCACCACCAAGCGGTTCTTGCAAGTTAATGAAATCGCCAGGGCGGATATCCAGCTTCAAGGCCATCGACTCACTGACCATTAAGCTCTTGGTAGCGTGCAGTTGATACCAGTAATTTGGGACACCTAACTTGACGGTAAGTGAGTCTAACTCACCTTCAGAAGAGCCCGTACTCACAACTTGCAGAGCACCATGCTCGGTCGGCATATCTTTTTCCCAGCGCCACCAAACCGAGTTCACCTCTGGCTGATTCTGGAGCCATGCGCTCATCCTAGCGGCTGAATTGTTGGTCGGATAGATGTACACATCAGCGGCTAATCGCTGATTTAGCCACTTATCGGTTGTATCTCGAAAGCTTCCGACCATTGTTTCTACACCAATGTTTGCCGCCAGCGCTAACATAAACGCCATCGTAGCCACACCGCGATAGCTCATGCTGGCTGCTGCATCAGCAAAAAACCAACGGACACGAACCCATCGCATGGTATAAGAAAAACTTTGGAACATATGCCACATAATAAATGGCATAAACAACGCCACACTAACCAACATCAGAGCAATAATAGCAAAGCCGGTTTCTTGTGTTTTCGGCGCCTGATACACCGCTATTGCAGCGACACAAAACGCACATGCCGCAAGCGCCTGCCAAGAGAACTCTCTTCCAGCAAATCGCATTAGCGACAGTCGAGAAGAAAGGCGGATTGGTTGTGACTTCAACAAACGGATTAATGGCCACAGACACGATATCAACGCACCCATCGCTGCCATGATTAGACTGTATAAGCTAGATTGCCATGACCATCCTATGGTTAAGCCTACGTTGGCATCATACAAATCACTCAGGCTCGAAGACACTGCTGGGATAAGTTCATTTGCTAAGATCAAGCCAAAAAAGTTACCACACGCCCACGCAATAAAGACGAGCAAAGACAACTCTAGTAATAAAGCTTGCGCTAACTGTGTTCCGTTAACACCAGTCTGTCTCAAAATACCTACCAAACGTTGTCGCTGGATGAAAGACAGAGACATCGCTTGATAAAAAATAAACAACCCGACCAAAAACGACAGCATTCCCATCGCGGTGAGATTCATATGGAATGCGTTAGTTAGCGACTCAAGCTCAGTACGCGTATTCCTAACAAGCGTCATTCCGTTTGGCAGCATGTTTTTCAGTGCTATTAGCTTTTCCTCTGGCATTTCGCCACAAGAAATCGCAGACAAACCTGAGCTCCGCTTGAGCATACGCAACAACGATATATCAGTAACCAGCCGAGTACCTGAAAGCATCTTGTCCTTATCTACTTGAATAGGCCCAAGACGGCTTCCATCATTCATCTCAATGAAATCCCCATCCTGCCAACTCATGTAAGCGGCCAAATCTTGACTAACAAGAATAGGATAAGGAGGCTTCATTAGTGATAAAACAGGCATCTCACCTAGCGATTTTCCTTGTTGTAGTGGGATCATCGCGACAGGATCTATCCCCACCAACATCAGGCTCATATCGGTCTTGGCATCTAGATGAAGCACGTCAAACGGTGCACATTGGTTGAACCCAGCTCGACGTAACTGAATATAGAAACCTTGAGGAATTTTATTGGCAGAGTGCTTCGTTCGGATTCGGTATGGCAAAGGATTGGAGAAAAGCTTTTCCCCAGTAGCATAACTTTGTTTTGCATGCTGGTTGATAGAAGTAACACCAACAAGGAGGGACACGCCTAAAGTTAATCCCAGCCAGACAAGAATAATTTGTAGAGGGTAACGACGGTAATGACCGAGTAGTGCCTTAACTACGGGCCATAACATGTAGCTGCCCTCCTTGAAGTCGAATCTTTCCTTCCATATGGGCGGCCACTTTTTCACTGTGCGTCACTAACAGCAAAGTACACTCCAGTTGGCGAGCGAGACTCGTTAGTAAGCGCATTACTGCTTCTGCGTTTCGCTCATCTAGGCTACCAGTTGGCTCATCAGCAAGCAGGATTTTGGGTTCCATATAGAGTGCACGAGCAATCGCCGCACGTTGTTGCTGACCACCAGACGCCTCTTCCGGATAACGTCCTAGTAATGGCATTAAGTCCAAAGCAGAAAGAATTTGACGCCACAACTCTTTATCTTCCGGCAGACCTTTTAACTGACGACAAAAACGAATATTGTCGGCAATATTAAGTGTAGGAAGCAGGTTGAATTGTTGGAAGATATTCCCAATATTGTTGCGGCGATAAAGGGTTCTTAAATGCTCCGGTGCTTCATGCATAGCAAAATTTGGAAACTGCACTTCACCAGAGTCAGCAGTATCTAATCCGGCGATTAAATTCAGCAGAGTACTTTTACCCGAACCACTTTCTCCCATCAGAGCGACTTGGTCACCTTGCTGCAATGTTAATTCTGCCCCTTGTAATACAGGGTGAAACTCTCCCCCGTCTACATAGCCTTTACATAGGTCTGACAGTTTTAACATTGATTATGCCGCTCGGATGGTGTTTAAAAATTGGGATCAGAATCTACACTAAAATCCTGTTAGTAGAAAGTATTTTGAATGCTTGATCACACTATGGAAGTACAAATGCAACTCGATTCACTTTCTGTTGCTAATTTTGTTGACGTTTTGAGCAGATTTTTGCAGCCAAAATAAACTCTGTTCCTCTTTACTGGCCAATCAGGTTTCTCATCCATTTTCGGCTAACCATTCTTGGCAAGCAAATCGCCCACTTCACAACTTCTTCCGTCAAAAAGAGTAAGTAAACCCATTGTGGATCCCAATTGAGATAAATCGCTGCAAATGCTGCGAGTGGAATCCCGATCACCCACTGCGCCAAGATGTCTTGATACAAACAAAACTTAACATCACCGCCCGCACGTAATACACCAACAATCGCCATCATCGGCACCGAGCGTAGCACGACACCCAACGCTAGAATCACCATAAACTGTTCAGCTAACTCGCGAGTGTCTGTCGTCAGCGCACTAAACGCATTAAGGATCCATTGATTTGACACTATCAACAAGACGGCGACCACAAATGCGATAAGCACATTCAAAATGACCGTAGCCCATGCTTGATAATAAACGGGTTCAAAATTACGAGCGCCGAGCTGGTTCCCGACTAGAACTGCAGCCGCATTCGATAAACCAATCATCATCGCCAATGCGATCGACTCTACAGGTGTCATTACGGAAAGTGCCGCCAAACCTTGTACACCTGCTTGCCCCATGATGGCATGATAAGCAAACAGCCCACCAGCCCACGCCAAGAAGTTAAATGTGGTTGGCAAAGAGAGGCTCAAGAAACGCGTAATTTTATCTAAGACCAATCCTGCGCGTATATCATCCCAACCAAATGCGATTATGTGTTTTTTCAACCATAGATAACCAAACAAGCAACCTACTTCGATCGCGCCACTGATTACCGTTGCGATCGCTGCTCCCGTAATACCCAGAGCAGGAAAGCCTAATTGACCAAAAATTAAAACCCAGTTAAGAAACACATTAGATAAAATGCCTATACCACTAAAAAAAGTGCTTAGGCCTGGTTGGTGCATCGCCCTTAGGCCCACCGACATACTGGCCACACATGCAACAGCAAACATGCTAACCGACGAAATAATGAGATAGCTGGCCCCTAATTCAATCACTTCTTGTGAATCGGTAGTCAAGCTCATGATAGGCTGTGGAAAAACAACAAACAAAGCAACAGCAATCGCAGCAAACATCATTGCGATCATCCATGTTAAAGCGGTACTGCGACGCACCCCAACTTTATCGCCAGCCCCCCAATATTGAGCAGTTAACAACGCACCGCCCGTTGTCACCCCAACTAACATGATGGTGGTGACGAAAGTCGCGCGCGCAGCAACTCCAACTGCGGCAATTTCTGCTTCGCCAAGTTGACCAAGCATAAGAACATCGACGAGGCTTCGGCTTGAAAACATCATGCTTTGCAGTGTAATTGGTAACGCGATTGCAAATAAACGACGTAAGAATGCTTTATCTGCGTGTATTGAGAGTTGAGAAAGAAAAGTCACAAGCGCTCCAACGACAACTTATTGATAGAATGGGGAAAGTGTCTCATGATTATACTCTGTGGTGTTTATTCCACCAACGATAAAAGGACAGATAATGAAAAAGGTGTTGGTGCTAGGCGCCTCGGGTTACATTGGCTCTCAACTTCTTCCGTTACTTTTAGATAAAGGTTACGCCGTCACAGCAGCGGCGCGACATATTGATTATTTAGAGTCAAGAACTCAGCCTCACCCTAATTTAACGTTAAGGTATCTCGACTTGGCTGACGCAGAGACCACGAAGGCTGTAGTGAACGATTTTGATTTAGTCTTTTTTCTCGTGCACGGGATGGCTCAAGGTGATGACTTTGTTGAGTACGAACTAAACCTTGCTTTGAACTTCAAATATGCGTTGGAACAAAGCTCCGTCGAGCATGTTATCTATTTGAGTGCCATTCAACCTCAAACCGGAAACTCTCGCCATTTAGCCGCTCGTAAAGCCACGGGAAAAATAATTCGACAGTCTGGTATTCCAGTAACTGAATTGCGTGCAGGCGTTATCATCGGCCCCGGCTCTGCTGCTTTCGAAATCATGCGTGACTTTGTCTACAACTTACCTATTTTGATCGCGCCTAAATGGGTCGACTCAAAAGCGAACCCTATTGCCTTGCCCAATCTCAACCACTATTTGTTGAAGTTAGCAGAAGCCCCCTCTCCAGAAGAAAGTCAAATTTATGAAGTTGGTGGGCCAGATACACTTAGCTACCGCGAACAGTTCAAAGTCATTTGCCTAATCACCAACAAGCCGTATCGACTGTGGTCGACCCCGCTACTTACTCCGAAAATGGCATCGTACTGGCTAGGTTTAGTTACCTCAGTGCCAACTAGTATCGGTAAAGCATTACTTGCGGGCTTAGAACACGACTACATTGCAAACTCCAAAGCGATTGAAGAACGATTTCCTCAAACGCTGATCAGCTACGAGCAAGCGGTAACTGATACCATTCAAGATGAAGGCACATTTGTACGCAGTAATGTCTGGGGGTTTGAACCCGCAGCGCTTCGTCGATGGCAACCAGGATATGGCTATTACCCAAAACAAGCTGGAGCGAGCATTAAAACTCATGCCTCCGCTGCGGCATTATGGAAAGTGGCGCAAAAGATCGGGAGTCGCGAAAAAGGCTATTACTTTGCCAACATCTTGTGGCGTACACGTGAATGGCTCGATATCTTTTTTGGTGGCGGAAAACCGATTCGCGTTTCTCCTCCTGGACCAGAGCTTAAAGTCGGTGATTTTATTGACTCTTGGAAAGTGATTCGCTGCGATAATAATCAGTTTCTTTCACTGTTTTTTGGTATGAAAGGCCCAGGCCTTGGGCGTTTAGAAATTACCATCAAAGATCTCGGTGACGAACGAGAGCTGGATATTACCGCCTGGTGGCACCCGCAAGGGTTTCTTGGGCTGCTTTATTGGTTTGCAATGATGCCAGCCCATCTTTTCATATTTAAAGGCATGGTCAAAGCCATCGCGAAAGAAGCAAACCGTTTAGAAAACAAAAAGCCCCAATAACAGGGGCTTCTAAACACTCACAATGTCACTTTAGTCAGCTTTGAACGAGAGTGGAATTTCGGCTAACTGGTTGCCTTCGTTTGCTGGAAAAATAAGGTACTCGCCATGGTATTTCACCATCGATTTGTAGTCTGTTACCTTATGTACCATAAAGCCCGCTTGCGCTGCTTTCTCAACAAACTCAGCATGATTGCCGCGTACAAACCAACTCATTGGCTTTACGAGCAACTCGCCATCAAAACAGCTTTCGCATTGGTCTGCACATAACGCTAAAGAGTTTTGACCTTCAGTGAAGATTTGTACTTTGCCGCACCCAATCAGTTGCTCAGATGTTGAGACTTCCCAGCCTGCTTGCTCCATCAAATCAAGAAAAGACTCAATATCTGAATCTTTGAACACTTTGGAGTCTTCACCTTCAGGGAAGAATTGCGCATAAAAAGCAGAAATACGCTTGAAGATAAACAACAAACCAGCATCGTTCCCCTTTGAGCGACCTGCTTTTTGCCAACGCGTTAAGTCATCGCCCACTGTACGTCCGAAGCGTTGTGATTTTAGCGCCTTTGTTACCCAACGCACTAAATAATGGTTATTCGCAACAGGGGCATTGGCTAACTTACCTGAGCGATGCTCTTGAGCTAACTCTTCAAGTGCTGAGTTAACCAAGTTTTGAATTTCTTTGGTGTAATTCGACATTACGCCTTTCTTCCTAAAGTCCAATAAAACAGTGCTGAAAGCACAGAACAAGCAAACATCACGATGATCATCGGCCAAGCAACATTCCCGGGCAGTGATGCCACCAGCGCACCAACCAATGAACCGATACCGAATCTTAATGTCCCCGCTAGAGACGACGCCGTACCCGCCATTGATGGGTAACCACTTAAAAGCAGCGCCATCGCGTTACTACCTATCGTCGACAATGTACCGATAAACAGCACAACAAAAGGCACAATGCCCCATAATCCGAAGTCCATTAACCAACTTACGAATAAACCAATCCCCGCCAAAAGTTGCACGAGCAACCCAAAACGAAGCATGGCATGGGAACCAACTTTCTTCACCAAGCGACCATTAATACTGGTCATGATGATCATCGCCACAATGTTCAAACCAAATAGGTAACCAAAGTGGTCTGGTCGAACACCATATAAATCAATATAAACAAACGAACCCGCCGTCAAAAATGCAAACATTCCGGAAAATGAAAACGCACCTGAGAGCATCAAACCGATCGCTTCAGGATTGGAGCATAATCTGGCGTAGTTTCTCAGCGTCGTGCGGAAACGAAGAGGCTGACGATTTTCAGGCTGTAACGTTTCAGGGATTTTCCAAAGTACGAGAAAAATCACAACTACAGCGAAAATAGCTAGTACCCAAAAAATGGAACGCCAACCAAACCAAATCGCGAGATGGCCACCGATCATCGGTGCCACCAACGGCGCAATAGTAATGACCAGAGTAACGAAGGACATTGCGCGTGCAAAGTCTTCACGGTCAAACATGTCACGCACGACGGCTTGGATAATGACCGCCGCTGCCGCGCCAGCAAAACCTTGTGCCGTACGTACATAGGTCAGCGCATCAATGCCATTTGTTGTCGCACTCACAACGGCAGCCAAGCCGAAGAAAAGTACGCCTAAAATCAACACAGGTCTGCGACCAAAGCTATCGGCGAGCGGCCCGTGAATTAACTGGCCGATCGCAAAACCCGCGGTATAAGCCGTCAACGTAATCTGAACCGCGCCAGGCGCGACCCCCAAATCTTTCGCAATTGTCGGCATCGCAGGCAAATACATATCGATCGCCAAAGGCGTCAAAGCACCAATCGCTCCTAGTACCAGAAACAATAGAAAACTGATTTGGGATTGCGGAGCACTTTGAGCTTTTTCTGTCATTCTTTTACCTCTTGTTGGAGCCCTACCGTCAATACTTGCAGAACAAAGTGAAAATAACGGACAGTTCTCATATCGCTGAATGTAGAAGCCAAAAACCTGTTCTATCCAACGTTCGAGAATCATAAGGGCAAATATGTACCAAGGAGTGACCTTGACGAACTCGACATAGAAAAGCATGTGAAAGCGAAATGTGTTTATGGGAAACAAACACAATGCAGTAAAAATGATGGCGTTGACACCATCATTCCATTCACCGTAGCCGAAGGCTTTGCAATAAGAGTATGCATGCCTCAGCTAAATGCAAAGGCGTATCACTGAGATGAGTAAGCACACCGGAATTGTCTAGGCACTAATTTTGGTAGGAAAATTTATTTTGAGCCAATTCCTACCAAAAGACTAGTTCCTATTAGGAACTAAAGAATTTCCCATGCCGACAATTAATTCCAAATAGAATCGATTTCTTCTTGCGTGAGGTAGCGATAATCACCTGGTTCTAGTGCCTCATCAAGTTCGATAGAACCAATACGCTCACGATGTAAGTACTCAACTTTATTTCCTAACGCCGCGAACATACGTTTCACTTGGTGATACTTACCTTCCACGATAGTTAACAATACTTCATTCTCGGCCTCGTTCACGATTTCCAAACGAGCAGGCAATGTTGCTTCTGATTCATTGCGCAAAATGATGCCTTGTTCGAGCTTTTCCGCATAATCAGGCTGAATAGCATCGACGAGCCAAACACGGTACGTTTTCTCACACTTATGCTTAGGTGAGGTAATACGGTGAGACCACTTACCATCATCCGTAATCAACACTAAACCAGTTGTGTCGACATCTAATCGGCCCGCAAAGTGAAGGTTTTCAATTTTAGGCTCATCAAGCAATGCGAATGCAGTTTGGTTGTAGCCATCTTCATGTGAACAAACAAAGTCAGCAGGCTTATACAACATAATGTAACGAGGACCAGGAGCACCAATAACACGGTCTTCCCACATCACTTCCGCACCTTTAGGTACTTTAAATGCACCACTTTTTTGAACCTCACCGTCAACAGTGATGTCTCCACTTTTGATGATCTTTGTTGCCTGTTTGCGTGTTGCACCCAGAGCGTCACACAAATATTTATCTAAACGCATGAATACCTCATTGAATTATACCCAAGTGATCTCTAAATCTTGGTTTAAAGGTCACTTGGGTATAAAAGTCAGGTATTATAGCGTTCCTCGTTCGAATAGTTGAGCAATTTCACATATTTTCATGTACACACTTCGTCCTTATCAAGCCGACTCGGTTAAAGCCGTTATTCATTACTTTCGTAAACACTCGACACCAGCAGTGATCGTGCTGCCAACCGGTGCAGGAAAAAGCTTGGTGATCGCAGAACTTGCTCGCCTTGCGAAAGGACGAGTGTTAGTCCTCGCCCACGTAAAAGAACTGGTCGAGCAAAACCACGCAAAGTATGAAGGTTATGGTTTAAAAGGTTCCATCTTCTCAGCAGGATTGGGACGAAAAGAAACTGACCAGCAAGTCGTGTTTGCTTCGGTTCAATCGGTCGTACGTAACTTAGATTCGTTCAAAAACCAGTTTTCTCTGCTCGTTATTGATGAGTGCCATCGTGTGCCAGATGACAAAAACAGCAGCTACCAAAAAGTTATTACTCACTTACGAGAACTGAACCCTGGCATTAAGGTGCTAGGACTAACTGCAACGCCCTATCGTTTAGGAATGGGCTGGATTTATCAGTATCACACCCGAGGTCAAGTGCGAACCGAAGAGCCTCGATTCTTCCGCGATTGTATTTTCGAACTGCCGATCCGTTACTTGCTCGACGAAAACTTCCTCACTCCAGCCCGCATGATGGATGCGCCCGTTTTGTCTTACGACTTCTCTCAGCTGAAGCCCGCTAACACCGGACGCTACAAAGAAGCAGAAATGGACATGGTGATCGATAAAGCCAAACGTGCGACTCCACAAATTGTTGAGCAAATCATGCAATATGCGAAAGAGCGTCAAGGTGTCATGATCTTCGCTGCAACTGTTCGACACGCACAGGAGATACACAGTTTATTGCCAGAAGGCGAAACTGAAATCGTCATTGGTGATACACCTACGCCGGAGCGCGATGCGATCATCCAAGCGTTCAAGAATCGTCAAATAAAATACTTAGTCAATGTTTCGGTACTGACAACCGGGTTTGATGCGCCGCATGTCGATTTAATCGCGATTTTGCGACCAACAGAGTCAGTCAGTCTGTACCAACAGATAGTAGGACGAGGATTACGCTTATCAGACGGAAAATCAGAATGTTTAGTGCTTGATTACGCAGGCAACAGCTACGATTTATACCAACCTGAAGTCGGTGATCCCAAACCAGACTCTGACAGTGAAATTATCACGATTCCTTGCCCGGCTTGCGGATTCAATAACAACTTCTGGGGTAAGTTGGATAGTAACGGTTTCTTGGTTGAACATTTTGGCAGACGTTGCCAAGGTTACTTTGAAGATGAAGACACAGGCGAACGTGAACACTGTGGCTACCGTTTTCGTGCCAAATACTGCGGTGAATGTGGTGCAGACAACGATATCGCTGCACGAATTTGTCATGAGTGTGATGCGACGCTCGTAGACCCAGATAAAAAGCTAAAAGAAGCCCTTAATCTCAAAGATGCATTAATCTTTGAATGCACAGAAATGGACCTATCTGTATTTAAGTCCAGTGATGGTAAATCTCAGCTAAAGGTGACGTATTCTGGTGAACCATACCAAGGCGAAGGCAATGCGTTAGTTCATGAGTTTTGGTCATTGAGTACCAAAAAACAAAAACAAACGTTTAAAGATCAGTTCGTACGCCCCCACTTAGCAGACAAGCATCGCCCTTTTGAAGAGGCTTCACCGACACGCGTTGTCGCTAATCAACATCGTTTCCGTTTGCCTCAGTTTGTTATTGCTAGAAAATCTGGTCGCTTTTGGAAGCTGCGAGATAAAATTTTTGAAGATGAGTTGAAATAACATCCACAACACATGGCAAAACTTAATTAGCTGATTCACTCTCTGTTCATCTATATCCGATATACTGCGGCTAACGCTCCAGAAAAGGTTTGACTATGTATAAAGCAACGACTTCTCTACATTCTGCGTTACTTTTCGGCCTTATTGCGACATTCATGTGTGCACCAAGTTTTGCCAAGCATGACAACGAGTACACATCACAAAATGGCCACGCCATCGTGCAAGATGTCGAAAAGCCAGGAACACGCATCGAATTCGATGAAGATCAAGATGAGGTCTATCGCGCGGTTCAACAAGGATATATACGACCATTTTCGGAACTTTACGCCGCAGTAGAAAACGACCTATACGGCCGAATCATCAAGGTCGAGCTTGAAGAAGATGATGATGCTTGGGTGTATGAATTGAAAATTCTGTACAACAACAGCGTCCTGAAAGTTGAGTACGACGCCGCCACGCTAGAAATGCTTGAGATCAAAGGTCGCAGCTTTAACAAAGCGTTAAAGCCGCAAAACAACTAAACTTGTCTAATGCGTCATCCAGACACGATGCGTAGCTTACTTCGATAAAAATCCAAACATAATAAGAATCATCAATATGAAAATACTTGTTGTTGAAGATGATCCTCGTTTAGGCGAGCAAATCATCGAAACATTAGAAAGTACCGGCTGGGTACCAGAATTGTCCCAAGATGGCATAGACGCTCTGTATCGCGCGACTTCGGAAGAATGGGACGCCATTGTTCTTGACCTCGGCTTGCCAAAACTGGATGGTCTTACCGTCCTAAAAGGCATCAGAGATGAAAACATTAATACTCCTGTCGTGATTCTAAGCGCTCGCGACACCCTAACGCAGCGAGTTGAAGGCTTAAACGCAGGTGCAGACGATTACCTAACTAAACCATTTGAAATGGTTGAGCTTATCGCTCGTATTCGTGCACAGCTTCGAAGAGCCTCTGGTAATGCCTCTCCTGTGATGCAAATTGGCGACTTGAGCTTGGATACACGCACTTCTAAAGTCATGTGGCAAGGTCAAGCGATAAGCTTGACGGCGCTAGAGTATAAAGTGGTCGCTTACTTTATGCATAACCCGGAAAAAGTGATTTCTCGAACCGAACTCGTCGAGCACATTTACAAACAAGACTTTGATCGTGACTCCAACACAATCGAAGTTTTTATCGGCCGAATTCGCAAAAAAATCGCACCAAAGATCATCAAAACTGTCCGAGGGTTGGGATACCAATTAAATGCCGAATAGAAACAGGCTACCGTTGAACGCAATAAAACGACTGAGTATCAAAAGTCGCCTCGTTTTAGCGGCGATCGTTTGGTTAACGGCAATGATCCTCGCCGCTGGTGTGACGATACCGACGCAGGTCTACAACTATATGGTTGATGACACTCGCTCACAGCTCAGCATTTTTATGGATGAAGTCGCCGCACAGTTAGAAGTCGATAACACCGGGCATCTTTCACTCGCAGCTCAGCTATCAGACCCTCGATTTAACCGACCTTACAGTGGTTTGTATTGGAGCGCCTCTACAGAGGCAAGCCTCGAACGTTCTCGTTCGTTGTGGGACAAAAAAATCGAATACAAAGGTTTGGATAAAGATGCGTATGGAGCAAGAGGCGAAAAACTAATTACGCTAGAAAAAGCGCTGTATCTTCCTGATTACGATGGTCCTATTCACATTATTATTGGTATTGACGAAGAGCCCATTAAAAATACCCTTCAGACGTTAATCGGCCAACTTTGGCTTATTTTGGGTTTATTATTCGCGGGCGTACTTACCGTCATTTTACTGCAAATTGCTTGGTCATTGAGTCCGCTTACAAAGCTACAAAAAGAATTAGCCGAGCTGAAGTCTGGTAATAAAAAGAGTCTAGAAGAAACCTACCCAAAAGAGATTTCTCCTCTAATCTTCGACCTCAACGCTCTGCTGTTCCATTACCAAGAATTACTAGAGAGAGCTCGCAATCATGCAGGTAACCTATCTCATGCACTTAAAACGCCACTTTCTGTTCTAAAAAATGAAGTTCAGACGTTAGAACCTGAGGCACAATCCCGTCTCCGAGCTCCAATCAATCAAATACAAGACCATATCGATTACCATTTGGGTCGTGCCCGTATGGCCGGATCGATGAACATATTATCAGTGAAGTCGAACCCAGCAGATCGTGTGGACGCTATCTCAATGGCGTTTGATAAAGTGTATGCGAGCCGAAGCATTACCTTAATTAATGAACTTGATTCAGAGCTGAATGTAGCAGTAGAGCAGACCGATCTCGATGAAATGCTAGGTAACTTGCTAGAAAATTGCTATAAGTGGGCCAACAGCATGATTCGTGTGCACTCCTCTCAGGATAAGGAAAATATACACATCATTATTGAAGATGATGGGCCAGGCATCCCTAAAGAGAAACTGAGTCAAGTAATCAAGAGAGGAGTTAGATTGGATGAAACAACCCCTGGCTCAGGTCTTGGTCTAAACATAGTCAGTGAAATGGCACACAGTTACCGAGGTCAATTAACATTGGATACAAGCGCTTTAGGTGGATTAAAAGCATCTTTAGTCTTACATCTCAGCCGAACATAAAGCATATAACACATAAACTTTGTTTTTCGGACCATGATCAGTAAACCGATGAAAATGAAGTCGATGTGAACAAAATCCAAGCAAAGCGTTAAAAGGGATAGCCTTCCACCCCGCTAAATCATACCTTTTTGTTGATTTGGATACGATTTGGGTTGCCCATTTATAAGTGGAATGATAGTATCCGCGCTCGCTTGAACAGTTCCTGTTTCAAGCTTTACCACGAACAACAAGGTCGCATTGTTGATTGTGAACATTTGATTTTTACTAATTTGAGAGTAAATACTATGAAATTCGAAGCAGTAGTACGTACTGAACTAGGTAAAGGTGCGAGCCGCCGCCTACGTCACGCTGGCAAATTCCCTGCAGTTGTATACGGCGGTGAAGAAGCAGCAGTAGCTATCGTTCTTAACCACGACGACATCGTAAACCAAATGGACAAGCCTGAATTCTACGAAGGCATCGTTCTAGTTATCGATGGCAAAGAAGTTAAAGTTAAGCCACAAGACGTTCAACGTCACGCGTTCAAGCCAAAAGTTGAACACATGGACTTCATCCGCATCTAATTCCCTACCAAGGAATTAATCGGATTAAATCCAAACCTTTTGCATAAAAGATAATCGGACTTACCAACCGAGACATCTAAAAAATTTCAAAACCCCGGAGTCTTACCACCTCCGGGGTTTTACTATATTTGGCATATAGCATTTGATTTATGAGCGGGCAATATACTTCACTAAAGTGAGATCGGTCAGCGTCATACTCTCAATCACTTCCGACTCTTCCTCTCCAGTACGCACAAAACCACACTTCTTGTAAAAGTTAAGCCCCTGTTGATTAGTATCCAGTGCTTTCAAACTGATCTGCATAACTGACGTAGAGAGCAAACGTGTCTCTAACTCATCTAACAGTGCACTTCCTGCTCCTTGCCCATAATGTAGCGGCGTAACGTAGCAACATGTCACTAATGCCGTTTTATCTTCGCTGGTGTGGTTAGGTAACTCGTAACTTAAAAAGCCAACAATTTCTCCTTGCCTCTCAACTACGATCAATTGGGCCAGTTGCTCCGTCATCACTCGTGCCCACATCCTTTCTCGACGCTCAATCGTAAACTGCTCTATGTAGCTCTTTGGCATTAATCCTTTATACGCCACCTGCCAAGAATCAACGTGTATCTTGGCGATTTGGGCTGCTTCCTTTTTGAGTGCGTCCCTTACTGTGTATCTCATAAGCATCCTTTATTAGCGTTCACCACTTACAAATTCTTTTAACCCTACCCTTTAAACCAAAGCTCAAAGATAACAGCTACAGTCGCAACGCTTTACATTAATCCATTTCATTTTCATTAATTAAATGATAGTTCACATCATAATATTCGAAGAAGAACGATCCATTATTTACTTTTCATTTTGACTCATTAGGTTGAATCTATTTGTTTAAACACTCGAGTGTCAAATGCGGAATAAGCACGATAAGGTATCGGATGAGGATAAATAAACGATGCCTAAAGCATAAGGTTTCTAAACGATCGCAATTATAGTAAAGAGATAAATACAATTTTTGATAGAGTTAGGCAGAATAAAGCCATAATCAAATGAGTTTCAATTCTGTGCTGTTCATTATGCATACAAACCGAGCCCCTCATCATTAGAGCGAAAATTTATAACGATTTGTGTCATACCTATTAGGGAAAACATAAACTTGGCAAAATTATCACCAAAATCAGCGTAATACTTCGCAAAAATGCGCATTGATTCACACAAACAACACACATTCAATTAACTACCTCACAAAAAATAGAGCTAGCTATATAAAATAAATACTAAATACCAATTCTGTTTATTTATAGACGTAGTTTGCAGGCTTATTAATTCATTTCTCCGATAGAAGTATAAATAAGAGATAGATCACTAAAGTTTCACATTAATTCCGTATATTTCACGCCGTAACAATAACAAAATCACAAAGAAAGGATCCCTTATGAAGTTTTCCAAATCTCTTTTGGTAGTGGCAGTTGGCGCTGCGCTAGCAGGATGCGGCTCAGACAGCGACAATTCTCCAGTAACCTGCGAGACTGCAGATTCTTGTACTAAGTTCACCGTTCTCCACACTAACGATAACCATGGTCGCTTTTGGCATAACAGCGACGGCGAATACGGCATGGCTGCGCGTCACACTTTAATCGAATCTATCCGCGCAGAAGTCGAAGCAAAAGGCGGTGAAACCATTCTGCTATCTGGCGGTGATATTAATACCGGCGTACCAGAATCAGACATGCAAGATGCGGTTCCAGACTTCGTAGGGATGAACCTACTTGGTTACGATGCAATGGCTGTCGGTAACCACGAATTTGATAACTCACTAGATATTCTCGATATGCAAGCCGAGCTAGCTGACTTCCCTATGCTGGCTGCGAATATCTATAAAAAAGATACAAACGAGCGTTACTTCGACCCTTACAAAGTATTTACTATCAACGGCCTTAAGATCGCTGTTATTGGTCTAACAACGCAAGACACTGCGAAGCTAGTCAATCCAGACAACGTATCAAACATCCACTTCGAAGACCCTCAAGTAGAAATCAAAAAGGTACTGAAGGAAATCGAAGAGAACGAAAAGGTAGACCTAGTATTTGCAACGACGCACATGGGTCACTACGAAGATGGTAAAAACGGTAGTGAAGCACCAGGTGACGTGAAACTCGCTCGCTCTCTTGAAGAAGGACAGCTAAACGCTATCATTGGTGGTCACTCGCAAAACCCTGTATGTATGGAACCAGGTACCAATGAGTATGCTGATTTCAAACCTGGGGATGATTGTGCCCCAGACCAACAAAAAGGCACTTGGATTATGCAAGCGCATGAGTGGGGTAAATATGTGGGTCGTGCAGACTTCGAATACTACGACGGCAAGCTTCACTTAGCGAATTACGCACTGATTCCTGTAAACCTTCTAGACGAAAACGATGAAGTTATCGGTGAACGAATTCAACAAGATGCAACGGTAAAAGCGTTACTACTGCCATACCAACAACAAGGTCAAGAGTTATTAGATGAGAAGATTTCTAATACGACGGGTAAGTTAGAAGGTGATCGTAACGTAGTTCGCTCTCAACAAACTAACCTAGGTCACCTACTCGGCGAGGCATACCGTACTTACAAAACGGTAAATGCTGACTTTGGTGTGATGAACTCTGGCGGCGTGCGTGATTCAATCCAAGATGGTGATATCACTTACCGTGACGTACTAACGGTTCAGCCATTTGGTAACTTCGTGACTAAAGCAACTATGACAGGTAAAGAAGTTAAAGAATACTTAGATGTGGTTGCGACGAAATCTGCAGGCTCTGGTGCTTACGCTCAACTAGATAACATCACTTTAGATGTAAATTGTGATGCTGGCTCAGTAACCATTACCGATATTAACAATAAAGGCTTCGATCTAGACGCAACGTACACATTCTCTGTAATCAGCTTCAGTGCTGCTGGTGGCGATAACTATCCAATCATCGATGTTCAATCTACACAGCTAACCGATGCATACGTTTTGCGCGAGTTCTTCGTAAACAACCCACAAATCTCTGCGGATAACTACAACAAGAACTTAGAGAACATCAAGTACTTCAGTAATGGCCAACCAGTAAAAGGCTGTCCTGCATCTGGTAGCTAATACTCAACACCTTACCCCTGGCACTAAGAGCTTTTACAAGCAATTTCGTCAGGGCTTTCCTCAAAACCGAAGCTTTGTGCTTCGGTTTTTTATTTTCGATAAATTACTGAAAACTCGCCACCTTCACAATATGTTCAAAAATTGTTCATTTGTGTTATTGACGCCCCTGTGTTGGGCTTCTATGTTTGATAAGGTCTTTTAAATATGCAGGTTCATCGGCTAAATTTCGCGAAACATTTTTAATCGCACAGTCAATGATTCTGAGAAAGATGTGAATGGCGTTACAAACACTGCTCTCAAACAATTTGTCTTTGGACTTCAAACGATGGTGATGTGCCTCCACGCGCACACTAATGAGCAGCGATCTGGACGTCAATGTGTTCAAACTGCTGCCATCGAGTTCTGGAGGTCAAAAATGAAACGAGCCAGCAATAGCTACAGACTCCAAATGATCAAAGAAGTAGTTACCCGTAGAGAGCGTGAAGCTTGTACGGATCCTATGGCGAGATACATTCATCAACTCATGGATGAACGCCCAACAAGTAAATTAGATGTTGAATTCAATCATCGATTTTCAGGAAATCACTTCGACGAACAAGCGGGAGGCTGGGTTAGCGACCGTTGGTCGATGAAATAACGCCAATTACCGCTTTATAGGGAAAATGGATAAGAGATTCCCGGTTCTTAAAGGACACCTTGCAGGACCGGGAATATGTCAAAGCCTAAGCAGAACCGAAAGCGAAGGCGTAACACCACAGACTGAACAAGAGTTCTAGAATAAGTCTTGTTGAGGCGATGACTCATCTTGAAGCTGTTCTGGCTTCGTCTTCCCCGCCAACATCTTTCTTCTGTACCTTTGACGACACAACTTAATAACGTGCAACTGCTGAGCGGGGGTTAAGTTAAGCCAATTAAACCTTTCCTCTCTCTTTCTCATACATCCCTTGCAATACCCTTTTTCATCGGAGGTACATACTCCAACACAAGGGCTTGGGACAGTAAAAAACTCCAGTTGCTCCATACTAAAACCGCTCTTTCCATATTAGGGCGTATTGGCCTAGTTTAAATAATGAGAAGATTAGTCAGCAACAAAATCTGCTATATACTTCGTTATGTCAAAAACATACGAAACCATAACCTTATGCTGACAAAAACAGTGTTTTATTACTTATACTTACCGCGTATATAAAAACGGAGTCTATAAAATGAAGCTTAGCCTAAAAACGTTAGTTACAGCAATCTCTCTCCCTGTTCTTATGACTGCTTGTGCTAGCAACGGTGATGATGTGAAAGAAATAACGGCTCAAGATTTGCAGCACCACAACTGGGAACTTGTTCAAGTTGATGGCAAAAATATCGTTCTAGACGAACACCAAAAAGCTGCTCGCCTAGAAATCGGTGAAAATCTAACCGCAAACGGCAACGCAGGTTGTAACAACTTCTTCGGTCAAGCCGAGCTGAAAAACAACCAACTACGCATCGAAAAAATGGGCATGACCATGAAGATGTGTATGGAAGATCAAATGAAGATCGAAAACGCAATGACACAAACACTATCTAACTGGAGCGATATCACGCTAACTAAAGATGGTCTTGTTCTGAAAAGTGCCGATCACGAATTGACGTTTACACTACGTGACTGGGTAAACTAATCCCAACTAAGTAAACCAAATAGTATTTTGAAAGCAGCCAGACGGCTGCTTTTTTATATCGATGAATCGTTAGTCATGCATGCTAAAGTCATTTAAATGGCCAACTTTCTTTCTCTTTTCGCCCTCAATTCCATGCTTTAGACATCAATTTTGCTCTGTAAAACAACCTATTCATATCTCTGGGGACAATAATTTTCAATTACTTGAAAGAATATCCTCAAACAAACGGTCCGCTCCTAAATGACACCAAATTTGTCCTTTCTTCGTTTTGCTTCACATTGAGAGTAATTCTTTGAATCAATAAGTGATTCCGTTTGGGATTGGCATTGATAATAGAGAGAGATGAATTACTATCCTTGTAACAGAGCGGAACGACTTGCGAAAACATCAATAGAAACGAAAGCAAGCACCAAAAGACATAACACGGAATAGATATGAAAAAGCTACTCAGCAGCATTGGCATTTTAGCCACGACTTTTGCGACACCTTCTTTTGCCGATTCATCAGTGAATAGCGAATGGCAAAAAATCGAACAGCAAGCCGACGGGCAATCCGTCTACTTTCATGCTTGGGGCGGGAGCCAAGAAATTAATCGCTACATACAGTGGGCGAGTAGAGAGCTAAAATCACGTTATAACGTGACGCTAAACCACGTTAAAGTAACTGATATTTCTGAGACCACTACTCGACTTATCGCAGAAAAAGCGGCAGGCAAAAACAGCGGTGGTAGTGTTGATATGGTTTGGATCAATGGCGAAAACTTCAAATCAATGAAGGATAACCAATTGCTATTTGGTCCTTTTGTCGAAGGTTTGCCAAGCTGGCAATATGTGGATAAATCTCTACCAATTGATGTGGACTTCTCCGAGCCAACAGAAGGTCTAGAAGCACCTTGGGGAGTAGGACAATTAGTGTTTATCCATGACGAGCAAACCCTCCATAACCCTCCAAAATCATTCTCAGAAATGCTGAGCTATGCAAAAGCGTTCCCGAATCGCCTGACTTACCCTCGACCACCAGAGTTTCATGGCACAAGCTTTATCAAAGCATTACTCATTGAACTGTCTAACAACGCCCCTGAGCTGCAACAACCAGTTACCGATGACACGTTTGAACAAGTCACTCAACCGCTGTGGTCTTATCTAGATGAGTTCCATAAAGTCGCTTGGCGCGGTGGTAAGCAGTTTCCAGGCGGTACAGCAGAAACCCTTCAGCTACTAGATGATGGTCAGACTGACCTGGCGATTACCTTTAACCCGAACGCGGTTTTCTCTGCGCAGTCGAGCGGTAATCTTGCAGAGAGCACCAAAGCGTACGCAATGGACGCAGGAGCACTCTCAAATATCCACTTTTTAGCGATTCCTTGGAACGCAAATGCCAGTGCTGGTGCACAAGTTGCGATAAACTTTTTATTGAGCCCTGAAGCACAGTCTCGCAAAGGTAACCTAAACATCTGGGGCGACCCTTCGGTACTAAGCAACCAATACCTAACTGGTTCGGCCAAAAACACTCAACAATTCAAATCTATCGCTGAGCCACATCCAAGTTGGCAAGCGGCGTTGGAAAAAGAATGGTTGAAACGCTACGGGAATTAGTAAGAATCCATGTTAAGAGCGCTGTATTTAGTCATTATCGCAGTTTGTATTTTGCCTACCATTCCGGGACTACTTGGAGTGGTGGTCTCTGCGCTCGGTTATGTACCTCCTATCGGTCTACACCACTTTTCTTTTGATGGCTTCAATGCCGTCTTTGATTGGGAAGGTGTTTGGACATCCATCGGGCTTACTTTCTACTCCGCCATTTTCAGTAGCTACTTGGCTTGCTTCATCGCATTTGCAATTCTACAAGCCTCTTGGGGCAGTAAGTTTTGGCGAAAAATTGAAGTTAGCCTTTCCCCACTTCTCGCGATGCCGCACGTCGCGTTTGCAATTGGCTTTGCGTTCTTGTTTGCCCCAACTGGTATGGGCGTTCGTGTTCTCAACCAACTGTTTGGTTACGACCCGAATGCACAAACGGTGAATGACTTAGCATTGCTGATTAAGGACCCACATGCACTCGGTTTGGTCATCATGCTTGCGATTAAAGAAGTGCCGTTTTTATTGTTGATGAGTATTCCGATCCTTCAGCAATTGAAAGTCGATAAGGTTGAAAAAGTCAGTCACTCGATGGGCTACAGTTCCGCGCAAGCGTGGTGGAAATGCGTATTTCCGCAATGGTTAGCAAAACTTCGTTTCCCAATGCTGGCGGTATTGGCTTACAGTTTGTCCGTTGTCGATGTCGCCCTGATTATTGGCCCTACCAACCCACCCACGTTTGCGGTTTTGGTATGGCAATGGTTTAACGATCCAGATTTATCGCTCCTACCAAGAGCGGCCGCTGGCGCAGTAATACTGTTTGCGTTCGCAAGCCTTTTGATTGGATTTGCACGCTTAATGGAATGGTGTATTACCAAAGGGTTCAAACGCTGGCAGTACTCTGGTCGAAACGGGTTTCGTTTACCCGGTAAAACCCTATTTTCACTGGTCGCGCTACTTGCACTTCTAATGATTCCACTCATGGTGCTGTGGAGCTTTGCCCAACGTTGGCGCTTTCCAGATTTGCTCCCAAGCCGTTACAGCCTGCGTTTTTGGGAATACGAATGGCACAGTATTCTAGGGACTCTAGAACAAAGTATGTCAATCGCCCTAATCAGCGCGACTGTCGCGCTAGTTCTTGCTTTAATAGCACATGAGTATCGTCTCCGTTATCGCTGGCAGGTGCCCGGTTACATCATCGCCATCCCAATGCTGATTCCTCAGCTATCCGTGCTATTCGGTATGCAAGTAGTGACGCTGTACTTAAACAGTAATGCGTATTTCTTTTGGGTATGTTGGGCGCATGTATTCTTTGCGTTCCCATTTATTTACCTCTCGCTAGACGGTCCGTGGCGCAGCTTCGATAACGGCTTAACTCGCGTCGCACTCAGCTTGGGTAAATCACCGATGCAAGCTTGGTTAAAAGTGAAACTGCCAATCCTCCTGCCTGCAATTGCATTCGCGTGGGCTGTCGGTATTAGTGTCAGCCTGGCGCAATACCTACCAACATTGGTGCTAGGGGCTGGGCGCATTAGCACCATCACAACCGAAGCCGTTGCACTATCCAGTGGTTTTGACCGACGTGTCACCGCTATTTACGCCATTTGGCAAGCTCTGCTGCCATTCTTGTTCTTTTCTTTTGCGATACTGCTTAGCCACTTGCACAGGAAGTATCGCCGCTTGTCTATAAAAGGTTTACTACTGAATGAGTCTTTGTCTCGAAAACCTCGCCATCCGTAAAACCAATGGCGACGCGCTTTTTTCAGCGTTCAACATGACCGTAGAAAAAGGTGAAATCGTTACCCTGATGGGGCCTAGCGGTTGTGGTAAATCCACTTTGTTGGATGCCATTGCCGGGCACCTATCCGCCGAGTTCAACTACTCTGGATCCATTACGCTTGATAACGAAAAGTTGGATGCCCTCCCTGCCCATAAGCGTCAGGTCGGTATTCTATTCCAAGAAGATTTGCTCTTCCCTCATTTAACGGTGTGGGAGAACCTTGCCTTCGCGCTACCAAACTCAATCAAAGGTGAAGAGCGTAAAGCTCACGCTATGCAAGCACTGAAGAACATTTCATTGACCAAACTAGCAGAGTCCTTTCCTGACCAAATTTCGGGAGGGCAACGTGCCCGTATCTCATTGACTCGTATGCTGCTAGCAAAGCCGAAAGTTGCGCTACTTGATGAGCCCTATAGCAAGCTGGATAAAGACCTGCGCGTGCAATTTCGCAATTGGGTGCTCGAACAATTGCAGCAAGCGAACATCCCTACTTTGATGGTAACGCACGATGAAGACGATATTCCTGATGGCAGCCGCTGCCTAAACTGGCCGTGGGAGAAAAATCATGCTTGATAGCCTGAGTATAAAGCTCATCCGCAAACCGCTGGCACTCAGTGCGACATATCTCGATAAATGTGGTATCACTGCAAATCAGACGACAGTATTTGGTTTTGTGCTTGGCTGTTTTGCCCTGCCTGCTTTGATCGCCGAACAGTACTTGTTGGCGTTGCTGTTTATTTTGCTGAACAGAATCTGTGATGGGTTAGACGGTGCACTGGCAAGGATTCAAGGCATTACCGATGCGGGTGGTTTTCTTGATATCAGCTTAGATTTTTTGTTCTATTCGTTGATTCCTTTTGGCTTTGTGCTTGCCAACCCAGAGCACAATGCCGTTGCAGGCGCATTTTTGATTTTTTCCTTCATCGGCACTGGTAGTAGCTTTTTAGCTTTTGCCATCATGGCAGGAAAACAAGGCATCGATAATCCGGTATATAAAAACAAATCGCTTTACTACATGAGCGGCTTAACCGAAGGTACAGAAACCATTGGCTGTTTGGTTTTATTTTGTTTGCTACCGCAACACTTTGCCGTCATAGCATATATCTTTGGCGCGGCATGCTGGTTTACCACTTTTACACGTATTTATTCAGGGTTTCATACGCTTAACGATCATTAATACTGCTTAGACAATCGCGTTTCCTTAAGGGACAGGCCGCTAAGCCACTGTTTTATAAAGCACCAAAACGCAGGTTAAATTGGGGTATATACTCTTTGAATGAAGAAACCATTCGGAGGCTATATGAAAAAACAGATCAATTTAGGCATGTTGCTCACCATTACTTGTGCGCTCGTGCTTGGCGGCTGTAGCTCACCTAACCCGTACGGAGATGCATACGGCTCATCCGACACTCGCAAAGTTCAGCAGGTTTACTACGGCACAGTAGAAAAAGTAGAACCCGTAACCATTGATGCCTCTACCCAATCCAATGCCATTGGCACCATCGCTGGTGCTGCCGTGGGCGGGATCTTAGGCTCAAAAGTTGGGGGCGGTTCTGGCTCGGATATCGCTGCCATTGGTGGTGGTCTATTGGGTGGCTATGCAGGCAGCAAAGCGGCTGAAGCAACCGCGAAAAGAAATGGCGTGAATCTGACCATTCGTTTAGAGGACGGAAAGATTATCTCTATTGTTCAAGAAGCAAATCCAAACATGATTTTCCAACCAGGCCAAGCGGTCCAAATCAATGTTTCTGGTAATGACGCCAGAGTCGTTCCTCGTTAATTCGGACGAACCAAACCTTTGGCCTGCTTTAATTCAAACACCTAACCCGCGCAAGCTTACATCACTGGCTTGTTAACTTGCGCGTTTCTTTTCGTATCAAACTTGATCGTCGTCAATGGAACATCAATCTCCCATACCTTTCGATGTTCAAATGATATCAAGTTGCTAGCATGAGCCCATTCCAGATAACTTTGGGCTTGTTATGACACCGACTGTTGACCACGTACTCCTTAATATCGCGCTAAACCTCAGCTCTAATCGCTCTCATGAGCAGCAATATCAAAACCTCATTGATGGGGTCGCGCAAGTATTCCCATGTGATGCGAGCTGCCTGTTTATCTTCGATGAGGATGGGTTTCTAACTCCTGTCGCGGTAAAAGGCTTATCCAGCTCGGTCTTAGGTCGTCGCTATTTCCCCAAAGCGCACCCTCGCTTAGATGCCATTATTCATAGCCGTGAACCGGTGCGTTTCGATGCCGATTGTTCACTGCCGGATCCTTTCGACGGCACACTATTAACTGAAGACCAATGCATTGATGTTCACGATTGCATGGGCTTTAGCTTGTATGTCGAAGGCCAACTTGTTGGCGCACTAACGATGGATGCACTAACGGTGGGCGCGTTTGATGGCATCGATCCTGTCGCTATCGAAACCTTTGCGGCTTTGACCGCTGCGACATTGCGTAACATTGCTCAGTTAAAAGCGCTCAAAGCGCAAAACCAGAAGCAAAAAAGCGTCACTCAAACCCTTATCCAGCAAGCCCGTTCTCAACATGGCGAAATGGTGGGTTTGAGTCCACAAGTCAACCAGTTACGAAACAACATTGCGACTGTTGCTCAATCAGATTACGCAGTACTTATCACAGGAGAGACCGGTACTGGTAAAGAACTGGTCGCGCACTCGGTACACGCGCAATCTCATCGTAGCGATAAGCCGATGATTTACGTCAACTGTGCGGCCCTGCCTGAAGGTCTGGCTGAGAGTGAACTGTTTGGCCATGTCAAAGGCGCATTTACAGGTGCTAATAGCCACCGTGCCGGTAAGTTTGAACTGGCAGACGGTGGAACGATTTTCCTTGATGAAGTGGGCGAACTGCCTATGATTTTGCAAGCAAAATTGCTGCGCGTAATTCAGCAAGGCGAGCTGCAACGTGTGGGTAGCGATCAGCATTTGATGGTCAATGTGCGCATCATCGCCGCGACCAATCGACAATTAGAAAAAGAGGTCGAAGCTGGCACGTTTCGAGCAGACCTTTTCCACCGTTTAAACGTATTCCCAATCCAAGTCCCCCCACTTCGTGCCCGTGACGGTGATATTCCCGTTTTAGCCGGATATCTGTTAGAAAAGGTACGCCAACAATTTAATGCGTCCAATCTTCACGTTCACCCTAAAGTGTTGACTCAACTGGAGTCTTTACCTTGGTACGGAAACGTACGCGAGCTCGAACACACTTTAACTCGCGCGGCTTTACACGCCATTCAACAAGGTGCAAGCACGATCATGCTTAACCATTTTGACACCTCATTGGCTCTCGGTGATGTAAAAAACACATCGCATTATTTACCCAAAGAAAGCCAACCAATGCGAGAACTGATAGAAAGCTATCAACGTGATTTAATTGAACATGCTTTAAGCCAAACTGGTGGCGTTTGGGCAAAAGCAGCGGAGTTTTTGCAAATGGATCGCGGGAACTTATATCGGATGGGTAAAAAGCTCGGGATCAATAAATAACCAACCACAAGAAGCCGATGTAATTAAGACATCACCCCCGTTGTCTTAATTACATCAATCATTCACCTAAAAACAATAAAATCCTATATAAATCAACAAAATAAAAATTGGCACACATTCTGCTCTCTAGCGGTCAACATCACGACTATTAAAACAATCACTGGAGAACCCAATATGTTCTGTATTCAATGTGAACAGACAATTCAAACCCCTGCTGTTAAAGGTTGTTCTTTTGCACAAGGTATGTGTGGTAAAACTTCTGAAGTATCTGACCTGCAAGACGTGTTGGTTTACACACTGCAAGGGGTTTCTTTTTGGGCATCAAAAGCACTTGAATTCAACATCATTAACGATGAAATCAACCAATGGGCACCAAAAGCATTTTTCTCTACATTGACGAACGTAAACTTTGACCCTGAACGTGTCCTAGAGCTAACTTCTCAAGCAGCAACGTACAAAGCATTGCTAAAAGAGCAAGTGATATCGGCAGCAACGCTTGCTGATACCGAAGTTGCAGACATCCCTGTTGTTGCTCACTTTGAGCTACCAAATAGCGCAGAAGCGATCTTAGCTTTTGCTCCTCAAGTTGCCGTTAACCGTGGTAAAGACCAAGTACATGAAGATGTGATTGGCCTGCGTCTACTTTGCCTATACGGCCTTAAAGGTGCAGCCGCGTACATGGAGCACGCACGTGTTCTTGAGCAAACCAACAACGATATCTATGCCGAATACCATGAAATCATGGCGTGGTTGGGCACAGACCCTGAAGATCTCGGCGAACTACTTGATTGCTCAATGCGCATCGGCCTGATGAACTACAAAGTGATGGAAATGCTCGACCAAGGTGAAACAATGACCTTCGGCCATCCAGAACCAACCACGGTGAACGTCAAGCCAGTAAAAGGCAAATGTATTCTTGTTTCTGGCCATGATTTGCATGACCTAGAAAAAATCCTGCAACAGACTGAAGGCAAAGGCATTAACGTTTATACCAACGGTGAAATGCTGCCTGCACACGGCTACCCTGAGCTGAAGAAATATCCTCATCTTGTCGGCAACTACGGCAGCGCATGGCAAAACCAACAGAAAGAATTCGCAAACTTCCCTGGCGCAATCGTAATGACGTCAAACTGCTTGTTGAATCCAAATGTGGGTCAATACGCAGACCGTTTATTCACTCGTAGTATTGTTGGCTGGCCTGGTGTGGCTCACATCGAAGGCGATGATTTTAGCCAAGTGATTGAATGTGCTCTAGCGCAAGATGGTTTCCAACACGATGAAATCGAACACCACATCACGGTTGGTTTTGGTCGAAATGCACTGATGAACGCCGCCCCTGCGGTTATCGACCAAGTGAAGCAAGGCAACATCAAGCACTTCTTCCTAGTCGGCGGTTGTGACGGCGATAAAGCGGAACGTAGCTACTACACCGATTTTACGGCTGAAGCACCAGAAGACACGCTAATCCTGACCTTGGCGTGTGGTAAGTTCCGCTTCAACAAGAATACGTTTGGCGATATCAACGGCATTCCTCGCCTATTGGATGTGGGCCAATGTAACGATGCTTACTCTGCAATCCAGCTTGCACTTGCACTGGCGAAAGAGTTTGACTGTGACATCAATGAACTGCCACTCACGCTTGTGCTTTCTTGGTTCGAGCAAAAAGCGATCGTTATCTTGCTAACGCTATTTGCATTGGGCGTGAAAGGCATTTACACAGGCCCTACTGCACCGGCATTCCTAACGCCAAACCTAATCGCCATCATCCAAGAGAAGTTCGATATGCGCAGTATTGGCAATGTTCAGGATGATCTAAAAGCCATCCTAGCAGCTTAATAAACTTGCTTGTTACGCGCCTCCTTACGCGGAGGCGCTATCTATTTCGAACCAAAAATAGCCACAACCAAAGAGATTGTTATGTTTTTTGAATGGCAAGGTAACCAACCCGTCACACTCCGTTGCATCGACAAATACTTCGAAACACACGACACCGTCAGCATAAAATTGGCCGAACTAACCGAATCACTTCTGTTTCAGTTTAAGCCTGGCCAGTTTATTAACTTGGGCGTCGAAATTGATGGAAAAATGGAGTTTCGAGCCTATTCAATCAGCTCTATCAATGAGGACGATCACCTTCAACTCACCATCAAACGAGTATCTGGCGGTAAAGTATCGAACTACATCGTTGACTCGCTGCTGCTCGGTGATACCGTTCAAGCATTACCACCAGCAGGCGAATTTAACTGCATCGACCATCCACCCGTGTTACGTGATGGCGAAACAAAAGCCTTGCTTATCAGTGCAGGTTGCGGCGTCACGCCCGTATTTTCGATGGCAAAACACTGGCTGAGTAATCAAGATGAAAACGACAACGATGTGGACATCGCATTTCTTCATATCGCACGCAGCCCAGAAGAGACGATTTACTACGATCAGCTAGAAACGTTAGACGCTGTGTATCCCAACTTCAATTTAAAGTTGTTGCTGAAAAACCGCGAAGGAACATCGCATCCACAAGGTCGTTTGAATGCCGACTGGCTTAAAGAGCTTGTTCCTGATTTCAAACAGCGCACCGTTTACCTGTGTGGTCCAAGCCAGTTTATGCAAGATGTTCACGGCTATTTGAATGACCTTGGTTTTGACATGACGAACTTCTACCAAGAGAGTTTTACGCCAGCGACTGGCGCAGAATCATCGGTCTCCGATGAGACGGTTAACGTTTCTGTTCCTGATTTTGCTCAAAGCATCGATGCTCAAAAAGGTCAGGTACTGGCCGATGTGCTCGAAGGCGCAGGTTTACCATTAATCGTCGCTTGTCGAAGCGGAATTTGTGGCTCGTGCAAATGCAAGGTTCGTAAAGGCAACGTCTCTTCCACTAGCCTAGAAACATTGACGCCAGAAGAAATTGAACAAGGCTATGTGCTCGCCTGCTCATCAATCATCGAAGCGGATCTTGAAGTGCAGATCGGTTAATGCTGCTGGTATCGATCTTTTATTGTTTCCCGTCATTCCGACGAGCCTAGGCGAGGTCAGGAATCTAATATCAGCGTGTTAGGAATAACTCACTCTGATAATAGACTCTGAATCACACTCGCGTCTCGCTATTCAGATTGACGGGGTATCGCGGAGATGCCAGCCGTACTCAAACGGCTGGTATTATAGATAGGTACAACTTTCGTTTCGTCGTCATTGCTTCTCGCTAAACAACAACACTTTCAATGCTGCTTCGCTGTCTACGTCCATAAACTCTGGCGGGTTATCCAGACGCTCACGGAATGTCAACTCTGGCGCTTCTTCTTTCATGCTTTCAATCAAGAAGTCGCTTGTCACAGATGGTGAGTTCACACATGCCATCACTTGACCGCCTTCTGCCAACAAATCCGGCAATCGACGTAGAATCTTTTTGTAGTCTTTAGTCAGCGCAAAGCTGCCTTTCTGGAATGAAGGCGGATCGATAATGATCAAGTCATACTGACCAGATTTCTTAATCTTACCCCAAGATTTAAAGATATCGTGCCCCATAAAGCTTACCTGGTTGATGTTATGACCATTTAGCTTGTGGTTCTCACGACCTTTAGACAGCGACGCTTTCGCCATGTCGACGTTAACCACTTTATCTGCGCAACCCGCAATGGCAGCGACAGAAAAGCCACACGTGTAAGCAAACAAGTTGAGCACGTTTTTATGCTTGGCATTTTCGCGTACCCAATCACGACCGTAGCGCATGTCCAAAAACAGACCGAAGTTTTGGTTGCGGCCAATATCCAATTGGTATTTCAAACCACTTTCTTCAACGACAGGGCGAGCGTCTAATTCACCGACAAGCACTTCTGAAGGCGCACCATCGGCATAACGGTGCTGAAGAACCATAGTGCGACCTTGCTTGTCTGCCCACAGTGGTGATAGTGCCAACGCATTGAGGCCGCTTTTCAGCTCAGCGAGAAACGCGTCGTCGACTTCTTTAAACAAGTTGATGATCAACTGACCTTGTAACCAGTCACAGGTGATTTGCTCTAGGCCCTCAAAACGACGGCCACGACCATGAAACAGTCGACGAATTTCGTTCGGAGCTTGCGCGAGCTCGGTTTCTAGATGCTGAAAAAACAGCGGAAGTTGTGATACTTGCATCGAGTTCTCTTATTAGTTTTCTTTGTGACGGTTATTTGATCGTAGGCCAGCTCAGTTCCCAAGGGGAAAGCCAAGTATCCAACCCCTGAGAGACGATTTCATTGTGCCATTTGTTACCCAGCACTTGGTATTCTCGTGGATCGCAAACAAAGCGATATTGCTCATCTCGGTATTGGAAGCAAAGTGAAAATGCATGCAGGTAACCGCGATCAGCCTCATTGCCTGCATTGTAAATCGGGTCGCCAACAATACCTGAGCCAACCGATTTTAATGCCACGCGGATTTGATGCGTTTTACCAGTGTGTGGCTTACATAAAAATAGGCGCTCTCCGGGCTCTGCCGCAAGAGAGAAAAACTGGGTGACGGCTGGGTTATTTTTGCTGTTGACCAGCTTCCATGATGAACGGCGCGAACGCTCCATATCACCAACGACCAAACCTTGTTTCTTTTTCGGCTTTTTAGAGCCAATCGCTAGGTAGAACTTTTCTACTTGGCGGTCAGCGAAGGCTTGCGATAACGCACTGGCCGCTTTGGCGTTGCGTCCGAGGAGCAGAATACCCGATGTCATTTTATCCAAGCGATGGATAAGATAGAGCTGCTGATCACCACTCTGCTTAGCCACTTCTTGCAGCAGCATTGTGTCGCCATCGTCTTTATGAACAGAGACGTTGGGATGCTTATTGATGATCAGAAAATCGGGATGGGTATGTAGAATATCGAACATAAAAAAAACTGGCTCCACGTTTGGAGCCAGCAGTATACATAAGTTATCGGACAAAGCTATCGAGGCTTGCCCTAAGGCCTGAGCTAGAGCTTTCTAGAGAAAATACCAGCAAGACCAATGATTGCGATACCCAGCAGCATGATTTCACCTTTACCACTATCAAAGCCAGACTTAATCCCCATGAAGGCAACAATAGCAATCGCAACAGGAATCAGGTATTTAACTAGGTTGTACCACAATCCAAATAACGGGAAGGATACTTCGCCGTCATTAGTGATCTCTTTTTCTAGCTCAGCACGGCTTAGGCGCCATCCAGCAAAGATACAAACCAACATACCACCAACCGCTAGGAAGATTTTGTCCGTTAGCAAGTCGAAGATATCAAAGGCACCGGTACCAAACAGCGTTGGTCCCATTCCACCTAACGATAGTGACGCAAAAATACATAATGCCGCCATAACTGCACTTGCAGACAGAACTGCGTTAGAGCGCTTCATGCCTTTCTCGTCAATTAGGTAAGACACGACAACTTCCAATAGTGATACTGAAGAAGTTAATGCCGCCACCGTCAAACCGATGAAAAATAACAACGCGAATAGCAACCCAATCACACCGCCCATTTCAGCAAATAGCTGAGGAACGACAACGAATACAAGACCAGGGCCTGCCGCAGGCTCCATGCCAAAGGCAAACATTGCTGGGAACATAGCAACACCAGCAAGAATCGCGACACCAGTATCCATCGCTGTAACCATACCGGTTGTTTGAACTAGGTTCTCTTTCTTCTTCAGGTAAGAACCGTACGTCATCATACAACCCATACCTAAGCTAAGTGAGAAGAACGCCTGCCCTAGTGCAGCAAGAACTACGTTGCTGTCGACTTTAGAAAAGTCCGGCATGAATAAGAACTCAAGGCCAGCCATTGCACCTGGCAGCATCAAGCCTTTAACAGAAACAACGATTAGGATTAAGAACAGAAGCGGCATCAGAACCTTACCGGCTTTCTCAATACCACCCGAAATCCCTTTCATCACGATCATGACGTTAAGGAACAGGTAAACACCCATCCACATTAAAGGTTGAATCGGATCTGAGATGAAACCGCCAAAACTGTCGCCAATTGCTTCTGGCGCGCTGAGTAGACCACCACCCACTTTAAAGATGTAGGCCAATGCCCAACCACCAACCACAGGGTAGAAGCCCATGATCAAAAGACCACTGAAGACTCCCATAACGCCAGTGAACGTCCAGCGTCGGTCAGTTGTTTTGAATGCACCTACGGCAGAAAGACCTGTCTTACGACCAATAGCGAACTCTGTCAGCATCACGCTAAAGCCGATAAAAATTACAAAGATAAGATAGATAGCAACGAATGCACCGCCGCCACTCTCACCTGCTGTGTAAGGGAATTTCCATATATTGCCTAAACCGACAGCGGAACCCGCTGCTGCCATTACGAAGCCTAGTTTAGACCCCCACGTATCACGTGGTGCTGCTGTATTAGTTGTAGCCACGCTTTTTCTCCAAAATTAGTTTGTTGTGTATGCATAGAGATAGGCGTCTAAAAAGTTTATGTAAAAATTATTGTACACTTATAAAATAAGCGTTCGACGCACTATGTCTAGAAAGTAAAGCAGCTCCCCTTTAAAATTGGAACCCCAAAAAAGTACATTTATCGCACAAGTGTCGAGTTACGCAGGTTAAATGCTGTTTTTTTGTTCAAAAGTTAAAGAATGACCTTATTTTTCACATTAAAATAACAGAATCAGCTGTTATGAAATTCGTTCCTCATATAAGGTCAATCCCACGTCTGAATGGGAAATCTATTCCCCCAACCCACTTTTATGCTTAATATCCTAGAAGGGCATATTACTCTGAGCGTATATGGACAAGTTTTATCACTTTCTTACTTTAGCTGGCATCGGGCTATATTGGTTACTGGTCGCAGGTGTGACCATTCGTGTCGTTTTAAAGCGCCGTGCAGTGAGCGTGTCTTTAGCTTGGCTAATGATCATTTATATCCTTCCCGTTCTGGGTGTCGCATGTTATTTCCTCTTCGGTGAACTGAACTTAGGCAGAAAGCGAGCCGAACGTGCGAAAGAGATGTTTACACCATTCGAGAAGTGGTTCAGTCAGCTTAACGACTGTAACGCGCACAACCCAGAAACGATGGGAAGGCACATCTACCGAATTGATGAACTTTGTAACAACCGCCTTGGTCTTCCCGCATTGAGCGGTAATACATTGTCGCTGCAACAGTCACCTAATGAGATTTTGCATTCCATTATTGAAGACATCGAAAACGCGCAGAGCAGTATTCGAATGGTATTCTACATTTGGCATCCAGGTGGTTTGGCTGACTCTGTCGCTTCTGCACTTATCCAAGCGGCTAAACGCGGCGTAGATGTCAAACTATTGCTCGATTCAGCAGGTAGCCCGCGTTTTTTCAGAAGTCCTTGGTATCGAATGATGCAGGATGCTGGAATTGAAGTTATTCAAGCGTTAGAAGTGAAGATGTGGCGTATTTTCTTACGTCGTCTTGATCTTCGCCAGCATCGCAAGATCATCGTAATTGATGATGAAATTGCTTATACAGGTTCAATGAACTTGGTTGACCCGGCTTACTTCAAGCAAAATAGTGGCGTTGGGCATTGGGTGGACATCATGGTTCGCATTACAGGACCAACGGTAAACGTATTGAGTGCCATCCACTGTTGGGATTGGGAAGTCGAAACTGGCGAACGCCATTTACCGAGACTACCTGAATGTAAAATCGATGAGAGTGAATTCCAACACCCTATTCAGGTTGTGCCTTCTGGCCCAGGTATGCCGGAATATCTGATCTATCAAGTATTAACATTGGCAATAAACCAAGCCAATCGCTCGGTACGAATCACAACACCATATTTCGTGCCCAATGCTGATTTACTCGAAACGTTAAAGATGACAGCACAACGAGGCATTGACGTTGAACTCATTATTCCCCATAAAAATGACTCTATGATGGTGCAATGGGCGTCACGCGCTTTTTATAGTGAGCTCTTGAGTGCAGGGGTCAAGATTTATGAGTTTTATGGTGGTTTGCTGCATACAAAATCTGTCGTAATTGACGACCAATTCTGTTTAGTTGGCACCGTAAACATGGATATGCGCAGCTTGTGGCTGAACTTCGAAGTGACCCTCGCCGTTGATGACGAAGAGTTCACCAAGCAAATGTCTTGGTTACAAGATAGCTATATTAAGCAATCTCACACTGTTGTATTGGAAGAATGGGAGAAAAGGAGCCTATTTTCTCGGTTCTTAGAGCGAGTGTTCTATCTCTTCAACCCACTCCTCTAATACCTCAAATACACAGGCTAAAAAACCTCCAGCGCAACATGCATCCTGCTGGAGGTTTGTTCTTTTAGCTCCCTATCTACACGATACCTCTCGACATCATTACCTGTTCATCTTGGCTGTTATTGGCTGATAGTTGACTTTTCCCTTGCATAACCTACGTCGTCCATGTTTTAAATATTCCAAACCGCAATATTTAAGACAGGGAACTTTTATGTCAGAGGGAAAAAAAACCAAACTCATTACCGCTGGCCGCGATAAAAAGTGGACAAATGGTGTTGTAAACCCACCCGTTCAACGCGCTTCAACTGTGGTATTCAATACAGTTGCAGAAAAGAACCAAGCCACCATTAATCGTGCAAACAAAACGTTGTTTTATGGTCGCCGAGGCACCAACACGCACTTTGCTTTCCAAGACGCAATGGTTGAGATTGAAGGTGGAGCTGGTTGCGCGCTTTACCCTTGTGGAACGGCAGCAATTTCAAATGCCATCCTCTCTTTCGTTGAAACTGGCGATCACATTCTAATGGTGGACACTTGTTACGAACCAACTCGTGACTTTTGTAACACCATCATGAAAAAGATGGGCATCGAAACCACCTATTATGACCCAATGATCGGTGAAGGTATCCGAGACTTGATTCAGCCGAATACCAAAGTCCTTTTCTTGGAATCTCCTGGTTCAATAACCATGGAAGTCCAAGATGTACCTACATTAGCGCGCATTGCCCACGAGCAAGATATCATTGTGATGCTTGACAACACATGGGGAGCTGGCGTGAACTTCTCTCCTTTCGAGCATGGCGTAGACATTTCCATTCAAGCGGCGACTAAGTATATCGTTGGACATTCAGATGTCATGCTAGGTACTGCTGTGGCTTCTGAAAAGTATTGGGATCAGCTTCGTGAACAAAGCTACCTGATGGGTCAGTGCGTTTCTCCTGACGACGCATACCTAGGTCTTCGAGGTATTCGCACGTTGGATGTTCGCCTAAGACAGCACGCAGAAAGCAGTTTAAAAGTCGCTCAGTGGCTCGCTTCTCGCCCAGAAGTTGATCATGTCCGCCATCCAGCTTTAGAAACAAGCCCTGGCCATGAGTTTTTCAAACGAGACTTCACAGGTGGAAACGGCTTGTTTTCATTTGTTCTCAAAACGTCTTATCCAAAAGCGACGACGGCTCTGCTTGATGGTATGAAACACTTCAGTATGGGTTACTCTTGGGGCGGTTATGAAAGCCTCATTCTAGCTAACGAACCTAAGAGCTTTAACAGCCTGAGAACCGTAGCTCACCCACACTTTGAAGGTACTTTGGTTCGTATTCATATTGGCTTAGAAGACGTAAATGACTTGATCGCTGATTTAGAGGCTGGTTTTGCGCGTTATAACGCCTTAATGCTTGAAAAAGAAGTCTCCCTATAACAATGATTGAATCGCCCTGCATTGCGGGGCGCTTTTATAAACCCCTGACTTAATTAGAATTAACTAACATTCACCCGAACCATTAATTGATGTTAATCATTTGTGTTGTTTTTCAATTGAGCAGTCACAGAATGAAATAATGTGCCATAAATAGGCTTTTCAAATTTAGAGTTTCTCTCCTACTTTTTATCATTCATAAGAGGTCATACCACAAGGAGATAGTTTTGAAACTCAAATTTATAGCGCTAATGCTTTTTACCTTAGTTACCGTCCCAATAACCTCCGTATACGCTGCAACAGGTTATACCCAAACCAAGTATCCGATTGTTCTGGTTCACGGTTTGTTTGGTTTTGATACCCTGGCAGGCGTTGATTACTTTTTCGGAATACCACATTCCTTAACAAAAGATGGCGCTACGGTTTATGTTGCACAGGTATCCGCGACCAATAGCAGCGAAGTTCGAGGGGAGCAACTGCTTGCTCAAGTAGAAACCTTACTTGCAGCAATAGGCGCAGAGAAAGTCAATCTCATTGGTCACAGTCATGGTGGTCCAACAACGCGCTATGTTGCCTCTGTCCGTCCTGACCTAGTCGCATCAGTTACGAGTATAGGAGGCGTTAATAAAGGGTCTAAAGTGGCAGATTTAGTTCGTGGCACCGTATCTGAGGGTTCGGGTAGTGAGCAGCTCGCGGTAAAACTGGCGCAAGGCTTAACTACTCTTATTAATCTTCTATCAGGTGGTTCTGATCTCGACCAAGACCCTTTAGCCTCACTAGCAGCATTAACCACGGAAGGATCATTAGCGTTTAACCAACACTACCCGGAGGGAGTCCCTACCAGTGAATGTGGTAATGGCGACTTGCTAGCTTCAAATGGCGTTTATTACTACTCATGGACCGGATCATCCACTTTTACAAACGTTTTCGATCCGACTGACGCTGCCATGATGGTACTTGGCTTAGCCTTTGATGGGCCGAATGATGGCTTAGTTGGTGCGTGCAGCACACATTTAGGCAAAGTCATACGTGATGATTATCAAATGAACCATTTGGATGAAATTAACGGTCTACTCGGTATTCATCATCTTTTTGAAACCGATCCAGTCACGCTTTATCGCCAACATGCAAATCGTCTCAAACTTCAAGGTTTATAAGAGGTCATCACAATGAAGAAAGTCGCTCTCACCACTTTTATCCTGCTCTCGATATTTGGCGTGGGAGCGCTTTCTCTGTTGCAAAGCGACAAACAACAAGAGATAACCTCTAACCATTCGCCATCTCAGCAAGATATAGCCGCCGATGTCTCTTCTCCAAAAGATTTCTTCGAATATTCTCTTAGCCGGCTGGGCGAAGAAGATCTCGATACGATCAAAGCGGAAGTCAATGATGACACTTTAGCAAAGCAAACTCTGAATATTGATGCCACACTTTTTCAAGCCTACCTTTCCTACAAGCAAGCACTCACTGCATTAGAGCCTTTTGAGCACAACCACCTAACGCTTGAACAGTTAACCATGCTGAATGAAGCAATACTGAACTTACAGCTTCAATACTTTAACGAGGTGCAGATAACCCAATTGTTTGACGAAGAAAACCGACTTCGCCAACTTGCTTTAGAAAAGCTGACGATTAAAACACAGGCATCGGATATCGAGAGTCAAGCACACCTTCTCAATCAAGCGTTATCAGAACAACCGGATTACATACGAGAAAGTGAACGCAATAACGCATTAGCAGAGCAGCTCGAGCAAGCTTCTCAGCTTGATTCACAAGACAAGTACATCGCCCGTGTTGCTCTGGTAGGAGATGCCGGAGCGCAGAGGCTGCAAAAGCTTGATGAGCAAAGAGCATCATTTAAAACTCAACTCGCCACTTACTTAAAGCAGCGTCAAAATATTCTGAATAGGGATTTTCTAGGGCAAGACGAAAAACAGGCAGAAATCATTGCTTTAAGAAAACAAAGCTTCGATGCCACTCAATGGCGTCGAATCGAAGCTTTGGAACGTATTCATGATAGCCAGAACTAACAACATTAGCTTAATAGCCAAACGTCACTTATTCTGCTTTTTAGGACATCCAACGATATGGTCATCCACCATGCCGACGGCTTGCATGAAAGCATAACAGATGGTTTCACCGACAAACTTGAAGCCTTTCTTTTTTAGGAATTTACTCATGGCTTTGGATTGCTCTGTCGAAGCTGGTACGTCACTCATATGTTGCCATTGATTGACGATTGGTTCACCGTCCACGAACTGCCACAACGCGTCTGATAAACTCCCGTACTCAGCAATTAACGCTTTGGCCGCTTTGGCATTACTGAATACCGAGTTAATCTTTCCGCGATGTCTCACAACATCGAAGTTTTCCACGATGTATTCAGCGCGTTCTTCATTTCTTTGTTCCAACGCATCTAGATCGTAATTCTCGAACGCTTCTCTGTAACCTTCGCGCTTTTTAAGGATGGTGATCCAACTAAGACCAGCTTGCGCACCTTCCAAAGTAATAAATTCAAACAGGACTTGGTCGTCATATACTGGCACGCCCCATTCGGAATCATGATATTCGCGCTCTAATGGGTGATTCATCGCCCACGCACACGTTTTTTGTTCTGTCATTATTCTTCCTTAAAAAGCGCCTCTAACTGATGAGCTAGAGGCGCGATATTTTTCATCGTTATATCAGTAGCACTAAGCCTGTTTCGGTACTGCCACTTTATGGAACAAACGATACAACACTGGCACGACAATCAGTGTCAGGACTGTCGCAAAACCCAAACCAAACATAATCGTAACCGCCATTGGTTTGAAGAAAATATCTGGCAACAGTGGGATCATACCAAGGATCGTCGTGATAGCTGCCATACAAACGGGACGGACGCGACTCACCGCAGCATCAACGACCGCGTCATAAGCCTCTTTACCGGACTTCATTTCAATTTCAATTTGGTCAAGTAATACGATGCCATTTTTGAGCACCATTCCCGATAAGCTTAAGAAGCCGAGCAATGCCATAAAGCCAAACGGCGTGTTGAGTGCCAACAAACCGGTGGTGACACCAATTAACGCCAGCGGCACGGTAAGCCAAACAATGAGTGGTTCTTTGATAGAGTTAAATAGGAATACAGTGATCAAGAACATGAACAAGTACCCCATTGGCATGGTAGTAAACAGCGACTCTTGAGCATCACCAGAAGATTCGTATTCACCACCCCACTCTAGTGAATAGCCAGGAGGCATTTGAATCGCTTCGATTTGGGGCTGTAAACGTTTTTGCAACGTCGATGCGGTTTCTTCACCTAGAATATCAGGGTCTGCCATCACAGTGAGCATACGCTTACGGTTCTTACGCACAATAATAGGATCCTCCCAACGCATGTCGTAACCCATTGTGACTTGTTGAAGTGGAATAAACTCACTCTGTGCTGGACTCCATATTTTCATGCCTTCGATGTTACGAATATCAATGCGCTCATCTTCTGGTAAACGAGCCACGATAGGCATGAGCGTCGTGCCGTCTCGGTATAAGCCTATCGTCATTCCAGAGAATGACATGGACAAGAAATCATCGACGTCCGATTTGGTAATGCCATAGCGACGTGCCTGACTCTCGTTAAACTGAGGTTCAAGAACTTGGGTTCGTTCACGCCAATCATGCCTGATATTTGTTGCCTGAGGGTCGGCGTACATGATGTCCTTGACCTGAGCGGCTATCGTGCGAAGGGCGGTTGGATCTGAGCCAATAATGCGAGCTTCAATTTTTGCACCACCACCAGGGCCTAACTCAATCTGTTTGAGCTTGTAATTGATTTCTGGGTAGTTGGCTTTTAAATACTCTCGAAACTTCGCCATTAATGGTTTTAACGCTTCGTAATTTTCCATACGAGTGGTTATCTCACCATAAGCCGCATAACTTTTCTCTGGCGCGTACGTTAACATGAAGCGCTGTAAGCCTTTACCCGCGGTCGTCGTGATATGGTCAACATGCTCTTGCTTAGCTAACCAACTTTCTAACTCTTTAAGCGTTGTGTTAGTTGCTCGAATATCAGTTCCTTCTGGCATCCATACATCTAACTGAAAAATCGGCGTTGTCGAAGATGGGAAAAACGCTTGCTTCACAAAGGTGAACCCGTAAACACTTGCCGCTAATCCCGCAATCAGCACCACAACGGTAAACCAAGCACGACGCATACAAAACTGAAGAAACTTTTTATAAATAACGAAAATAACCCCGTTATATGGATCATTTTCTTCCCCTTCACCTTGTTTAATCTTCTGGCCTTTAAAGAAGATGTCAGCAAAGAATGGTGTCAACGAGATAGCGGTAAACCAGCTCAACATTAAAGAGATCAGCAGAACCGTAAATAAAGTGCCACAGTATTCGCCCGTCGAGTCTTCAGACAGTCCAATGGGCGCAAATGCAGTTACCGCAATCACAGTTGCCCCAAGTAATGGCCACTTGGTTTGGGTAACGATGTCAGTCGCCGCTTGGAGTCGAGTTCGCCCTTTTTGCGTACCAATCAAAATCCCCTCAACCACGACGATTGCATTGTCCACCAACATACCTAACGCGATAACCAAGGCACCTAATGAAATCCGCTGCAAATCTATCGCGAGATACTTCATGAAAATGAACGTACCTAACACCGTCAGCAGTAAAATTAAACCGATAAGCAGACCTGAACGTAGCCCCATAAAGAACAGAAGTACGATAATGACGATACCGACAGCTTGAGCCAAGCTGACAACAAAACCGCTAACCGATTTATCCACCTCTTTAGGCTGACTGTAAATTTCCGAGATTTCGATACCAACAGGTTGTTGGTACTTTAGCTCTGCAAGGCGATGATCAAACGCTTTTCCGACTTCAACGACGTTGACGCCTTCAGCAAAAGAAACACCCACGTTTAGTGCGAGGCTGCCGTTAAAATTAATAATATTATTCGGGACTTCTACATACCCGCGTTTTATTTCCGCCACATCTTTCAAGAAGATGAGCCCCTGAGCACCCGACTCAGTAATCAACAAATCACCCAGCTCCTCCACACTCTGGAACTCGCCAGTCGGCTGAATTCTGATGTACTCGTCACCAATTCTGATCGCTCCTGCGTCAGAAACCACGTTTTGCGTCGAAAGAAGATTAAACACGGTATCCGGAGCAAGACCTATACTGCTCAGCTTTTTCATCGATACTTCGATGAAAACTTGTTCTTGCTGTTGCCCGGATACCGAAACTTTACTCACACCATCAACCAGTTCGAGCTCTCGGCGTAAGTAATCGACGTAATCCAGTAGCTCTTTATAGCTATAACCGTCGCCAGTCACCGCTAACAAAATCCCGTAAACATCACCAAAATCATCGATCACTTGAGGTTCATTCACACCTGGAGGCAACGTCCCTTTAAGGTCGTTCACTTTACGGCGCAACTCATCCCAAATTTGTGGTAGATCATCAGGGCCATAATTGTTCTTCATCGTGACCGTGATTTGAGATAAGCCTCGGCTAGAAATCGAATTTACTTCATCAACATAAGTAAGCTGCTGAATCGCTTTTTCGATTGGGTACGTCACTTCTTCTTCGACTTGTTGCGGTGTCGCACCAGGGTAAGAGGTCACTACCATCGCATCTTTAATAGTAAAAGCAGGGTCCTCAAGACGCCCTAAACCAAAGAATGCGGCGATACCACCAATCAAAAATATCAGTGCGAACATCCAACTGATGACGCGATTTCGGATGAAGTACGCAGCAATACCGGTCACATCATCATCACTTTGAGGCGCTGATTTATTAAGATCGCTCATAGACCGGCCTCCTGCGTAGCCATTTCCTGTATCACTTCCACTTTCATGCCATCCCTTAATCGAGAAACACCGGCAATCACAACTTTGTCTTTGAGCATGAGACCATCAAGGATTTGAATGGACGTTTTAGATGCCTTACCTGCTCGCACCTGTTTGCGCGATACCGTATTGTCGTCATTCAGTACCCAAACAAATTTGTTTTCGCGCCCCAGCTCGTCACCATCCGCATTAAAAATGGCTTCGATAGGGACATTAATTCCTAGGTTGAGATCAAGCCCAACATTCTCGTCTTTAGACGTTACTTCAACAGCCATCCCATCTAGGATGTACTCTTCTTCCGGCATAGGAAGCGACAGTGTGACAGTAAACGTACCTGTTGTTGGGTCGGGTTCGGTTGTAAATTCTTTTACCGTCGCGTTATATTCGTTACCACTGGGCACGCGCACTAATGCTTTGATCGCGGTAAGCCTTTCTTCCGTTGGCGGTTGGTTCACATAGAGTCGGTCAGGAAGCTGAATCAACACTTCGACTCGCTCCAAGCTGTGAATATTAACGATATGCTGTCCGACTTGAACATTTTCGAATTGGTCGATATTAACTCGCGAAATAATCCCATCCACGGGCGCTTTTAAGGCAGTAAATGATAGACGAAGTTTGGCTAACTGAAGCTCAGCTAAGGCGATTTGTCGTTGTGCTGCAATTTCATCAAACTGAGACTTAGCTAATAGGCCTTTATCGACCAAAGGGCGTGAGCGGCGATACTGACTGTCGACAACAGAAAAACGCGCACTCGCATTATCTACATCCAACTCATAGTCAGTGGGATCTAGTGTTGCAATAACATCACCCTTCGTGACTTTGTCGCCCTCTTTTACCATGATGCTGCTGACTTCTCCTGCCACTCTGAAGCTCAAATGAGAGCGATCCGCTGCATTCGCAACCGCAGGGAAGTACAAGTTGTCATCCACCTTGCTTCCCGCTAATGACGTAACTCTAACTCGTGGCGTTTCGAGCTCTTTTTCTGGCGCCTTATCCCCACAGCCAACGAGAAAAAGCGTTGAAAGTAAAGTCGCTAGAGAGATGATTCCTTTCATATTACAACCCTCTTTCCTTAATCCACGCTCTTACCTTAATTCCGGGTTCAATTACACTGACACCCGAGATAATGATTTGGTCGCCATCGTTAAGCCCAGCTAACACTTGATTTTTGTCATTCATCTCAATTGCGGCTTTGGACACAATGCCTTGCTCATCGACACGCCAAACGTATGTTTTGCCGTTCTCTTCTAGCAACGCGGAGTTAGGAATCTTTGTCGCTCCTGCACTTTTGGACAGGAGGTAAGCATTGCCAGACATTCCCGGCAAAAGGCCTATTTCTGCTGGTCGCTCCATGACCATCGTGACTTTGTAACTGCCCGTTTTAGGATCGGCCTCTGTATCGATTTCCTGAAAGGTTAAATCAAAGGCTCGCTCGGGGAACGCATCAAATATCATTCTGGCAGAGACATCGCTCCCCTGCGTGTAACGATTTAGAAGATAGTCTGGGATTTGGAATATCACTTTGAGGAGTTGGTTGGACTGAATATTCATCACCCCTTCTTTCGCGGCAACATATTCATGGTTTTCTGCTGGAATGTACGAAATGGTTCCATCATATGGCGCGACAAGTTTGGTATACCTTAAGTTTGCCTTTGCTTGATTCCATTGAGCTTTTGCCGAGTTGTGGTTCGCTTTTGCCTCATCAAAATCTTGCTCAGATACTACTTGGTCTTTACGTAGCTTTTGGTATCGCTTGTATTGCACATCTGCGAGCAAAAAATTTGCCCGAGCTTGCTGTTCGAGCAGAGAATATTCATCTGGGTTTAATGACGCCAAAACATCACCTTTACTGACGACTTGACCTTCATTCACTTCTATCGTTTGAAGAAGCCCAGGAACTCGAAATGTCAGTACTGCTCTATCGCCAGCTTCCGTCGTGGCAGGAAAATGTCGCTCAAACTGGGCATTGCCAACAGATACTGTAAATAGCTTCGCAGGGCGCGATTCAGGTTCAGGAACAGGAGGAAGTTCTTTACCGCACCCCGACAAGACAGCCGAGATGGCAATAGGAATGAGCAATTTTCTCATTACATTCATCCATAAAAATTGGGGGATTATTTTTAAAGTAGATGAATTTTGAACGAACTTCCAGAGCAGAAAAGATTAATAGTGCTTTAAAATTAGTAATTTGTGATAAAAAAGCAGGCTTTATGCCTGCTTCAGTTAAATCTTCTTTGGATACAAAATGCCTAAAGCTTACTGAATTCTCTGTTCACCCTATATGTATCAGACGTAACATAAGCTTCCATGTTACGAATTTTGCCATCAAGACGGTCAAAATCCCTTTCCAACACACTGAGCAGTTGATCAGGGCTTTGCCCTTTCTGCCAAGGCTTACTTTTGAGCGTATGCTCTTGCTGCGCTCTGATATTTTCAGAATACGTTACTGGTTGCTTTTCTAACATAAACGCCATCGCGATGTACGCTAACAATACCAAAAACGTACCACCTAACAGCGCTGCAGAAATCACTACAATACGAATCAACCAAACTTCTGCACCAAAGTAGTTGGCAATTCCGGCGCAAACACCGGAGATTTTGCCATTTACTGGGTCACGATACAGTTCTCGATTATTCATACTTTCGTCTCCATGTTGGTGACTCAGCATCCAAGATGCGCTCCAATGTATCAACTCGGGACTGCATCGCTTCCGCTTTTTCAGATAGTACCTGAAGGCGCTCTAAATCTTGGCTCGACAGTGCACTATCTGTTTTGCGTTTGCTGCGATAGTGTAAGAAGAGCCATAGTGGAGCGACAAAGATTAAAAAGACAATCACTGGTCCTGCTATAAAAAATGCCGACATAAATGGCTCCTTTCTTATTTATCTTTCGATGACATCTGTTCTTTCAGCTTTGCCAACTCTTTTTCAATTTCGTCTTGTGCCTGCAACTCTGCAAACTCTTGTTCTAGCGATTTAGCATTACCAGTTTGAGCATACAGGTCTGCTTCCGCTTCCATTTCATCCACTTTACGTGAGTACTGCTCAAATTTCGCCATCGCTTCATTAGTACGGCTAGTGTGCAGGTGTTTTTGCACATCACGACGGTTAGATGCAGTTTGGTTACGAATTGCTAGTGCTTGCTGTTTTGCGCGCGTTTCAGCAATTTTGCTTTCCAACTTACCAATCTCGCCAGTAAGCTTATCGATCGTTTCTTCCACTAAGGTTTGCTCAGTGTGGAGGCCTTTAATCACTTGCTCTAGCTTTTGCTTTTCAATTAACGCTGCACGAGCTAGATCTTCACGCTCTTTAACTAATGCTAAGCTCGCTTTTTGGCCCCATTCGCCAATTTGCTCTTCTAACGTTTCAACCTTACGAGCCAACTCTTTCTTGTCTGCAATCGCTTTAGCCGAGTTAGTACGCACTTCAACAAGTGTGTCTTCCATTTCTTGAATGATAAGACGGATCATTTTTTCAGGATCTTCCGCCTTGTCCAGTAATGCACTGATGTTTGAGTTAACGATATCTGCAAATCGAGAAAAAATACCCATAACGGAACTCCTCTTTTTTCCTATTAAAACTCGACAAGGTGGTGATTAACCTTGTGTCTCCCTGAATATATAACAAGTAACGTGCCAACTTATAATTTTCTTTTAAATCAGAGCGTTATTCATTTTGTTGTCGTTACACACTATTGTGCTATGATGTTTTTCACCAACTGTTGGTGAAATTTACCAACTCTATCTCTAAATCATGGCTCGGCTGTTAAATAAGAAGGACTTTATGAAGCAAAACCTGATTGGTGAATCACCTGCTTTTCTCGCTGTACTAGATAAAGTATCACAACTTGCACCCATTGAGCGCCCTGTCCTCATCATTGGTGAACGAGGTACGGGTAAAGAACTCATCGCTCAGCGTTTGCATTATTTATCAAGACGTTGGGATAAACCACTACTATCACTCAACTGTGCGACATTAAGCGAAGGGCTAATAGATTCCGAATTGTTTGGACATGAATCCGGCTCCTTCACGGGCTCTAAAGGTAAGCATAAAGGGCGTTTCGAGCGTGCCGAGGGCGGTACTTTGTTTCTTGACGAACTGGCAACCGCACCACTTTTAGTTCAAGAAAAGCTATTACGTGTCATTGAATATGGTGAATATGAGCGAGTTGGCGGTCATACCGCTCTCAATGCGGATGTTCGACTTGTTTGTGCAACCAATGCCGACCTACCAAAATTAGCAGAGCAAGGTGATTTTCGTGCAGATCTGCTCGACAGGCTAGCCTTCGATGTCATTATGTTACCGCCTCTTCGCGAGCGCAAAGAAGACATTCTCTCTTTAGCAGAGCACTACGCGATGAAAATGTGTCGTGAACTGCAACTGGAATACTTTGTCGGTTTTACCCCAAAAGCGCAGCAGTCGCTTATTGAATATGAATGGCCCGGTAACGTCCGCGAACTAAAAAACGTGATTGAACGTGCGATTTACCAACATGGTCTGAATGCTCACCCAATTGATGAACTGGTTTTCAATCCTTTTGAAACGGTTTGGCACAGCGCGCTTGGCCATAGTGCAAAACAAGCAGAGCAACAAGAAGAGGAAGCATCAAGCAACACCATCCAATTCCCTCTAGACTATAAACAATGGCAAGAGGAACAAGATATCCATTTACTCAATCGTGCATTGGAAGAAGCCAAGTTTAATCAACGACAAGCAGCCGAGCTACTTGGCTTGAGCTATCACCAATTACGAGGGATGGTTAGAAAATATGGTTTGGTCGGACAAAGCTAACTTGACCGAGAGTACTCAATCAATACACGAGCTCGTGACTGCGCTCTAATTCGCATGCATTTATGGCATAACACCTTACAGTGTATGGATTTTATGTTTGGAGCGAGTTCACAAAGGTGATAAATTAGCGAGATCATTTTCGCTTGTTAGCTTTGAAAGAGTAAGATCAAACGAAACGAGCAAGATCCAATGAACATTTCATATTATGAATGCTTTTATAAGATTATCGCTGAGCCTTATTGGGATTAGCCTACTGACCGCTTGTGGCGATGAAATTGACCACAATGATATTCGCAAAGCTGGCTTTGTGTTTTGCGGGCAAGGTAAGCCGACCACGTTTAACCCTCAGCTTATTGATAGCGGTATTACCGCAGAGGCTCTGAGCCCGCAGCTGTACGATACGCTGCTCACGCTCGATCCTAAATCACATCAGCCCGTGGCAAGCATCGCCGAGAGTTGGTCAGTAAATGAATCAGGGACGGAATACACGTTTAAGCTTAAACGTGGTGTTAAATTCCAAACCACGCCTTGGTTCACACCCACTCGCCCATTGAATGCAAAAGATGTGGTATTTAGCTTCAAGCGAATCATCGATGTAGACCATCCTTTTCACCAAGTAGGTGGTGGTTTTTATCCATGGTTTGCAGGGTTAGATTTTCAAAACCTACTCCAAGACGTGGTTGCAATAGATGAGCATACGGTAAGGTTTACGTTATCTCAGCCAAACTTTTCTTTCTTGGCCAATATTGCCACCAGCCATGCGGTTATCTTGTCTGCGGAGTACGGACAGCAATTGGCTGCAAAAGATCATAAAGAAGAAATCGACCAACTTCCTATCGGTACCGGCCCTTATCAATTAAAAGAGTACCAAGTGAACGATTTGATTCGATTAGAGCGTCATTCTAATTACTGGAAGTCACCAGCAAAAATGGAACAAGTGGTGTTCGATATCTCTCACAGAGGCACGGGTACATTAGCTAAACTTTTAAGAAACGAGTGTGACGTACTCTCTTCACCTATTTCGAGCCAAATACCTGTCATTCAAGAAAATGACAACCTTGAGCTGACGGCTACACCAGCTAACAACGTTTCCTTTATTGCGATAAACACAGAAACCACCGCGCTGAGTGATGCTCGAGTTCGCCAAGCACTTAACTTAGCGATCAACCGTCAAAATATTTTAGATTCGGTTTACTACGGAACTGGCTCCCAAGCTTATACCTTGCTACCACCAAATTCATGGGCTTATCAAAAAGACAGCGTAAAAATTCGTTATGACCGGAATTATGCATTGGCACTACTTCGAGATGCAGGCTACGAAGACGGCCTAGAATTGACCATGTGGGTACCACTTGAACCACGTGCTTTTAACCCAAGCCCTCGTAAGACTGCGGAGTTAATCCAAGCGAATTTTGCCGATATTGGGGTTAAATTAACGCTACTGACCGATGATAGGTTTGAACGTGTGGATTTGGAGAACATCAACGATATCGATTTACTTTTAACTGGTTGGATTGGTGATACCGGGGATCCTGACAACTTTTTCCGCCCTTTATTATCTTGCGAGTCTGACCGCGTTGGCCTTAACGTGTCCATGTGGTGTAACGATGACTTCGATTTCTTGCTCGATTTGGCGTTAGAAACTCAAGAACCGCGTTACCGTTTGAACCTATATCGCCAAGCACAGAACATTTTGAATCAAGAGTTCCCGGTTATTCCTCTGGCGCATGGCGTGCAGTTCCGTGTGCACGACAAATCGCTGACAGGCTTCAAATCAAGCCCTTTCAATGCCCAACCGTTTGATAGAGTTGAGAGAATTCACTGATGTTTTGGTATACCGTTCGACGCTTTAACCTATTTATCATCACTTTGATGATCCTTACATTAGTGGGTTTTTCTCTGCTTCGCCTTGACCCTCTCTCGCACTGGGCAAACGTTGATTTTTGGTCTGGTTGGCAAACTTACTTAATCAACCTTTCTCAGCTTGATTTTGGCATAAGTAAAAACGGCAACGCGATTTATGACGAGCTCGCCGTCGTATTCCCTGCCACTTTGGAACTGTGCTTTTTTGCCTTTTTGGTGTCCCTTTTGATCGGTATTCCACTTGGAACCGTGGCTGGGATGAAGCAAGGTAAATGGCTCGACACCAGCATTTCATTCATGTCGATGTCTGGTTATTCCGCCCCAATTTTTTGGGTAGCTCTGCTACTTATCATGGTCTTTTCATTGGAATACCAACTCTTTCCCGTTGCGGGACGGTATGATTTACTTTACGAAATTGATCATGTAACCGGGTTTGCCATTATCGACGCATTCATGGCGAAAGGCGAATACCGCGCTCACGCACTGCAAAGCGTTATTGAGCATATGGTACTGCCATGTTTGGTGCTCGCTTTGGCTCCAACCACCCAGGTTGTCGGACTAATGCGCTCCTCGGTAGCGGAAGTGATGAGCCAAAACTACATCCGTGCAGCGAGAATCAAAGGTCTTTCGAACCGCGAAATCGTAACTCAACATGTATTGCGGAATGCGATACCGCCTATCATTCCCAAAGTTGGTGTTCAACTTTCGAGTATGATTACCTTAGCTATCATCACGGAGTCTATTTTTAACTGGCCAGGTATTGGTCGTTGGCTTTTAGATGCGCTAGCAAGCCAAGACTATGCATCTATCCAAGCTGGCGTGATGGTACTTGCGACTTTGGTTCTTACCGCTAACATACTCTCGGATTTGATTGGCGCGATGATTAACCCTTTAGTTCGAAAGGAATGGTATGCTAACAAATAACGTTTATCAGGAAGAGCGCATTCCAACACAGTTTGAGCGTTTTTGGCGAAGCTACCGCGCCAACGGACTAGCCATGTTTGGCTTGTGGTGCTTGGTGTTTATCGTCCTTATTACCATTTTTGCCCCCCTACTTGCACCATTTGACGCCCAAGCACAGTCAGGTGAGTTGCTTGTGCCGCCATCATGGGCCCCAGCAGGAACGGTTGATTACTTTTTGGGGACCGATGACTTAGGTAGAGATATTCTTTCGCGCCTGATTATGGGCTCTCAGCTAACATTTGGCGCTGCTGTCGCCATCACCGCAATTGCTGCCGTTGTAGGCTGTTTAATTGGCGTATTGGCAGGTATGACGAAAGGCTTACTGTCGAGTACTCTCAACCACTTGCTCGATACCGTCATGTCGATCCCGTCGCTCTTATTAGCAATCATTTTTGTGGCATTACTAGGCTTTGGTGGGTTCAATATTTTACTCGCAATCTGCTTGGCTTTGATTCCGCGTTTTATTCGCTCCGTTTATATCGCAGTCCACACCGAAGTTGAAAAAGACTACATAATGGCAGCACGCCTTGATGGCGCTAATGATTTCTACTTACTGTGGAGTTCAATTCTTCCTAACATTCTGACGGTCATTGCCGCTGAAATCACACTCGCGCTCTCTGCTGCGATTTTAGATATTACGGCACTGGGTTTTCTTGGCCTAGGCGCACAGGCCCCAAGCACCGAGTGGGGAGCAATATTAGGTGACTCTGTCGAGCTTATTTATATTGCACCTTGGACAGTGACCCTACCCGGCCTGACCATCATGTTTACTGTTATTACCCTAAACTTAGTAGGTGAAGGTGTACGTCAAGCGCTTAATGCGGGGATCGAATAATGCCGTTGTTAGATATTCGACATTTGACCATTGAGATCGAAACACCTCAAGGGTTGGTCAAAGCCGTTGACCGAATGAGCCTAACTTTGAACGAAGGCGAAATTCGTGGTCTTGTAGGTGAGTCTGGCTCTGGAAAAAGCTTAGTTGCAAAAGCGATTGTCGGGGTAAGTAAAGATAACTGGCGCATCACCGCTGACCGTATGCGCCTTGGCAATATTGACTTGCTTCAGCTTACGCCAAAAGAGCGTCGGCGCGTCATTGCTCGTGATATTGCGATGATTTTCCAAGAGCCTTCAACTTGTCTTGACCCTTCAGAGGAAGTCGGGCGTCAATTGATTGAATCCATTCCATCTCGCGCATTTGAAGGGAAATGGTGGGAGCGATTTAAATGGCGTAAAAAACAGGCCATCGCGCTTTTGCATAAAGTGGGTATTAAAGATCACAAGCGTTTAATGGGTAGCTACCCTTATGAACTGACTGATGGTGAGTGTCAAAAGGTCATGATTGCCATGGCGATTGCGACCAAACCTAAATTGCTGATAGCAGATGAACCAACCAACGACTTAGACCCGATTACCCAATCGCAAATCTTGCGTCTGTTGAGCCGCATGAACCAACTTAATAACACAACCATTCTGCTTATCGGCCACGACTTAGCGACCATAACACAGTGGGCAGGACGTATTACGGTAATGTATTGTGGTCAGTCGGTGGAGTCTGCCGATACAAGTAAAATCATTGCGGCACCCAAGCACCCGTACACCGATGCCTTGCTTAAAGCGATGCCTGACTTTAATGATTGGGTACCACACAAGCAAAAACTCCAATCCCTACCGGGCTCGATTCCGCCATTGCAGCATCTACCTATCGGTTGTCGCCTCGGACCACGTTGCCCATATGCGCAGAAACAATGTGTAGAAATTCCACACACCAGACGAATTAAGAATCATAAATTTAACTGCCACTTTCCATTGAACACGGAGAAAAAGTCATGAGTGCGTTACTTGAAGTCGATAATTTATCGAAGCAATTTGTTACGCGCTCCCGTCTGTTCAAACGCCAGGTTAATGAGGCAGTAAAACCGGTAAGCTTTACTTTAGAGCCAGGGCAAACTATTGGTTTTATTGGTCAAAACGGGTCAGGAAAATCCACACTAGCTCGTATGCTTGCTGGCGTTGTTGAACCAAGCTCCGGAGAGATCCGTGTGAATGGCGAACGATTGGAGCACAAAGATTACGCGACACGCTGCAAGCTCATCCGCATGATTTTCCAAGATCCAAACACATCGTTAAACCCACGTATCCAGATTGGTCGTATTTTAGAAGGTCCGCTAAAGCGAAATACCAACATGCCGCCAGATGCGCGCATGCAGCGTGTAAAGAACACCCTGCTCCGCGTAGGATTGCTGCCTGAGCACGCCTATTTTTATCCACAAATGCTAGCTGCCGGTCAAAAACAGCGCGTATGTTTGGCTCGTGCACTTATTCTTCAACCTTCCATCATTGTCGCTGATGAGGCGTTAAACGGTTTGGATATGGCAATGCGCTCGCAGATCATTAACTTATTCCTCGAGTTGCAAGAAGAGATGGGATTGTCATTTGTGTACGTGTCTCAGCACATTGGCATTGTTAAGCATATTACTGATAAAGTGATGGTGATGCATGAAGGTGAAGTGGTCGAGTTTGGCGAGACCAACCAAGTACTGACTCATCCCGAGCATCCTATTACTCAAAGACTAGTCGAAAGCCACTTTTATAAAGCGCCAAGCCATCAAACAAAATAGCTTATCAAAAATGTAATCGTGCAAATGTAAAGAAGCCTGCTTTAACGCAGGCTTCTTTATTGCATGGGGACTAATCAAAAAACTAACGGCGGCTCGCTTGTTTGCGTAGTTCAAAATCAAACTCGTCAGGAAACAATACGACCCCTTCTTCATTTTGATTTGGAAATACAACAATCGATAGCTCGTCATCCTCTAGACCAGAGGTCCAACGGCTGTGCCACTTGTTTAGAGAGATCGCTTCTGGCTCGCAATCTTCCCAATCACCATTCGCCCATTGCAAAGCAAACTCTTCGTTTGGCCATACTGGTACACAATCATCATCTTCTGTATTTAGCATGACACAGCCATGTTCGTCTTTCAGAATCCAAACCTTACGATTCGCGACTATCTCTTTTACGCAGTACTTTAAACGTTGCTCTTCATTGTAGCGATTAATGGTATCCATCTGCTCTTGGGTCAGTTGCTCAGACATATTCGTCTCCTATTTCCCATAGAAAAATGCCCGCAGCTAAGCGGGCATTTAAAGTATATGCTAGAAAATTAAGCTAGTTCAGTTTGAAGCCAAGGCCAACCTTGCTTCTTACGGCTTAGCGTGTTTTCCATCATTAACATGCCGTCTTTTTCGTGCTTAACAAGCTTCTCAGCCCACTCACCTTTGTATAGAAGACGAGTTTGAGCAGTCGTGATGTCTGTTAGCATTACGGCAGCGAACGCTAAGTTATCTTTCTCACAACGAGATTCTAGGTCTGCTTCTAGTGCTTCGATCATACCGTCAACTTGCTCAAGAGTTGCAAGTTCAACCTGACCAACCACTACGTCACGACCGTTGAATGGGTAACCTTTAAGGTCTTTCTCAACAAGCTCAGCCGCTGATAGACCTTCGATGTTTGTTTTAGCAATTAGAAGATCTTTAGTGAACGCGTCAACATCTTGTACGTCTGCGATTGCCGCTAGTTCAGCAACGGCATCTTTGTCTTTTTGTGTACAAGTTGGAGAAGCAAAACCTACTGTGTCAGATAGAATTGCTGACATCATTAGCTTAGCAATTTGTGGAGTAATCGCGTGACCTTCAATCTTGAACATGTTGAATAGAACAGTGTTGGTACAACCAACAGGCCAGATCCATGCTTCCATTGGGTTTACTGTCATCACGTCACCTAGACGGTGGTGGTCAACAATACCCGCAATTTCAGCTTCTGCGATATCGTCTGGTGCTTGTGCTAGATCTGAGTAATCTACTAGCCAAACGGTCTCACCCGCAACTGATGTGCGAAGCTCAGGAACTTCAGCGCCAGCAACTTCTAGGATGTGCTGAGTTTCACGGTTGATTTCGCCTTGGCGAATTGGCATAGCTTCAACGCCACGCGCTTTTAGAAGTTCAGTTGCAACGAGTGCACTACAAATACTGTCACTGTCTGGGTTCTTATGACCTACAACTAGAATCATGTTTCTTCCTATTCAAGTCAATTTTATACGCCGCCTAATACAGTTAATTAGGGCGTGTTTGCTCACAAAGGCCGATACTTTACCTGATTTCAGAGAGTTTGACACGAAGAAAAGTTCACAATGCTATTGCGAATAAATCTCATTTACATATAATGATAATTATTCCTATTTGCATTTGAGTAAACGATGAACGCGACCCAATTATTACACTCTGCACAACAGTTGTTTCAGCCTACTCAGTTTCGTTTAGCTTATAAGCGATTGCTGATCCCTATCGTCATGCTCATTTTGCTAGGCAACGAAAATACACGTGACGTAGCCGTACAGACGCTATCCGACTCATTCTGGGCAGTGTCATGCTATGTTGCTGCCACATTGGCTATTTATCATTATCTTTCAAACTTTATGTCGAAAACCAATCGAATTACCGAGCTCTACCATCGCTCGCGTAATCATCAGGTTTTCTTTGCTTCTTTATTGGGTGCTTTGCCTGGCTGTGGTGGCGCTATTGTTGTGACAACGCAATTTATTAGTGGCCGAGTGGGATTTGGTGCGATTGTCGCGGTACTTACTTCAACAATGGGTGACGCTGCCTTTTTACTTCTGGCCGCCAAACCAAGTGTTGGATTAGGCGTGGTTGGATTAGGCATTATCGTGGGTACTCTTTCAGGGTTAGTCGTTAATGCTTTTCATGCTGATAACTTTCTGCGACCAGAACCAAAAGAAGCACCTCAGACACATGCTTGTTGCCAACACCAGACAGACCGACACACGCCTCTTGAACAACGTGCAATCAATCTACAAGGCGCATTTTGGAAATGGCTTATTGTGCCTGCTAGTGTCGTTGCTGTGTTAATGTCTTTCCAAATAGATATTAATCAGTTGCTATCTTTGAAAGCCAACACCATTGAATGGCTGGGCGCTATCTTCGCGGTGATCACAATGTCGTTGTGGGCTATGACAAAAGAGCTCGGCGATTATCAGTCAACGGTCTCTGAAGATGAAAAAATTGTGGACTCGCATCCAATTCAAAAAGCGGCTCAAGACACAAACTTCGTCAGTGCTTGGGTGATCGTCGCTTTTCTGGCGTTTGAACTGACGACCTATTTTTCTGGAATCGACCTCGTAGAAACCTTTTCTCATTGGGGGATATGGATGCCATTAGCTGGCTTAGCCATTGGTATGCTACCTGGTTGTGGTCCGCAAATTTTAGTCACTAGCCTGTACATCTCTGGTGCAGCGCCACTTTCGGCGCAATTGGCAAATGCGATTTCTAACGATGGTGACGCCCTATTCCCCGCCATTGCAATGGCACCGAAAGCTGCTTTGGTCGCGACTATTTACTCGTCCATTCCTGCGTTTATTGTTGGATACGGGTATTACTTTTTATTCGAGTTCTAACGCTCAGAGCATCAAACGAGAAAGGAGCCGCAATAGGCTCCTTTCTTGATCTTGGTATTGGGCGATTTACTTCACGTTATGCTGTAACGATCGCTTTCGCATTGAGCCCTTTATCCACGCTCACCATTAACAACTGGCAAGGTTCTTGGTTTAGCTTTTCGCCTGTCCAGTAATCATACCAGTCCACCGGTTGATCAGACGTCAGCGTAAATTCCATCGCTCCGTAACTCGCATAATTAAACAAACAATGGAGGTCATTCTTCGTCGTTAGTTTTAAAAACGCGTGATTTAAACTCAAAGCGGTAAACTTTGCAGATTGCTGGTTACGTTGTTGACGTAACATGAGCTTAGCCAGTGTCTTCTTAGCAAACGGCGTAATCTCAGGGAGCGGGTCACCAGACAGCAGCAAACCACCACTCGCTAATAACACCGTGCGATGAAATTCATACTCTTCTCTGGATGCAGATTGATTAGCTAATGAAGTGAACGTGGCGCAATCCGGATCAATTTGCCACAGTTTTCGGTGCTGCCAACTACGGTAAAAGGTTTCTCTGGCTATCTGCTCGAATCGACGACTATGACGCTCTACATCGTCAGAAACACGCATTGCATCCACAAGTCCCAGAGATGGCCACATTGGCGCGTTGCAACCTAAAAGCCACGCATCACCAGCGCCTTTGGCAATCGCTTCCATTCCTAAGCGATACGCCTCAACGCCTGTAATACCAGATTGTTTACGCACACCTTTTAAGGTGCCCCAATAGTTCGCGTCTAGCTTGAACAACTCAACGCCCCACTCTTGTCTCATGACAGAGACTATATTCGTCAGATGGTCTTGTACTTCTGGGGTTGAGGTATCGAGTATGTACCAAGGCGTGCATCGCCAACCACCGTATGTGACATCTTCTGCTTTAAGTAAGCCACCATCCTTGTGGCGAACAAACCAATCTGGATGCTGTTTGAAGATCTCCGACTCAGGCTGTGCAATGAAAGGCGCCATCCAAATTGCCGGCTTTTTTCCTTTTGCACGGATATTATGAATGAGCTCTTTTACGCCACCAGAAAACTTATCTGATGGGGTTAACCAATCGCCCATAAAGGCTTGATAGCCATCATCCAGAAGTACCCACTCTAGGTCTTCGAGCTTATCTTGCATGCAATCCACGTTCTGCATGATGTTTTGCTCTGTCACGTCTGCGTAGTACGCGTACCACGAACACCAACCAACAGGCGCATCTTGTGTCACACCTTGGCGAGCAGGATGATGCTTTGCAATCATCTCGCCATAGGTTTGATAAAGCTCGGACAGCGATTGACCACAGAGTACCGCCACGGATTCAAGTTGATTACTTTCCCAATCCGCCACTTGAGTCAACTCACCATCAATTGCGGCTGATAAAACCCAATGCCCATCACGCAGTACAACATCAAAATAGCCAGCAAAGCGATGACATGATGTGAAGCCAAATAATGTGTAGCCCGCTGAACCTTCCACCACTAAATAGTTGTAATAACGCTTAGGGGCATCTTTAGGGTAGATTCGATAAGAAGGATTATTGTCTGGACAGCGACCAATATCAACGGGGTGATTGATCGTTCCCGCCGTTTGCGCCAACATTTGAAAACCATCCCCAATTACGTTGGCCTCGTGCTCGTACAAAAACGGCATTTCGAGCAACACTTCACGGTCGGTAAAGGTTTTATTGTGGAGACCAGCAAAAGAAAAATGTAATTGATTACCCTCGACTTCAACTTGGAAGTCATTGTTATTCACAGTGATCTCAGTGTGATTTGCCAATTGAATGCTCTGAGCCATAAAGAGTCTACTCACTTAATTATTATTGTTTAGCTTGGCGCATTATCTCCTGCTTGTCTCACCCAATTCGTTACCATCATCACGAATACCAGTCTCGTTTAACGTTATGAAGTTACTATTGAGACAACGCTCACTGAAATTTTGAAAAAAAAATACCAGCCCTGAGGCTGGTATTTCGATTTATGCAAACTGCACTAATTAAGCAACTTCGATCGGACCACCAAATGAAGTGACTGGCGGCACTTTACCTGTGAACTTCTCGAAGTCTACGATACATGTGTTCGCAGAAGTCGCCTGTGCAAGCTCAGAAGAACCGATGTCTTGCGTTAGCGTGTTAGGATCACCGTAGGTACAGATTGCGCCCTCTTTCTCGTTTAGAGGACCGTACCATGCACCTTCTTCGATACGAATAACGCCACGTGGGTAGCTGTCAGTCAAAACAGCACCAGCTAACAGCTGACCACGACCGTTGAATACACGTACCAAATCACCATCTTTGATGCCTTTTGCTTTGGCATCCGCTGGGTTGATGTAAACCGGCTCACGACCTTGTACCGCGTAAGTCGCGCGGAACTCTTCAGACTCACACATTTGAGAGTGAAGACGCTTATCAGGGTGGCAAGACTGCAACCAGAATGGATATTTATCTGAACCAGGACCACCGTGTGAACGCTCTGATTTTTCGAACCACATTGGGTGCTCTTGACAGTGTTCGTAACCGTAACGGCCGATCTTACGAGACGTGATCTCGATGAAGCCAGACGGCGTACCTAGTGGATTCAGCTCAGGGTCTTTACGGAAGTCCGCATGACGAACCCAAGGTTTACCTTCACCGAAGTCTAGTACGCTCTTCTCCCAGAACTCGTTGAATTCTGGCATTTCAAACTTACCTTCGTTCGCTTTTTTACAATCGTTGTAAAGGCTTTCGATCCATTCCATCTCGCTCATACCACGAGTGTATTCTTCGCGGCGACCAAAACGCTGAGTGAGTTCACTCATGATTTGGAAGTCAGGCTTAGATTGGAACAATGGATCAACGAGACGATGCATCGCAATCAGACCTTTGTTCGAGTATGAACCGTATACGTCGATGTCGTTACGTTCCCATTGCGTACACGCCGGTAGAACGATATCTGAGAAACGACATGTCGCAGTCCAAGCAAACTCGATCGTTACAACCGTTTGAAGTTTGTGGAACGCTTTCTTCATGCGGTTACGATCTTGATGGTGGTGCCATGGGTTACAACCCGAGATAACCATCATCTTGAAGTCAGGCAGTTTCACTTTACCGCCGTTGTAGTTGATCTCTTTGCCAGGTTCTAGCAGACAGTCGATCCAACGTGCAACAGGGATAGTACGACTGTAACCGTTAAAGTCGTTGTTGTCCCACTTAGGTTTCATACCTTGGTCAAGGTTACGAGGGAAACCACCAGGGCCCGCGAAACCAGTAGAAGGCACACCGATACTTGAGTAATGGTGACCGTAAGAGATACCACCGCCAGGTAGACCGATTTGACCAACCATTGCAGCAACCACAGCCGCTGCCCAGTATGGCTGCTCACCGTGCTCTTGACGCTGGATACACCAACCCATCAGGATCTGTGTACGGCCGCTGACTAGCATGCGTGCGAATTCACGGATCTTGTCCGCTTTCACGCCACAAATCGCCGCTGCCCATTCAGGCGTCTTCTCTACTTTGTCTTTTGTCTTACCTTGAACGTATTGAATGAACTCTTCAAAGCCTAGACAGTAAGTATCAATGAACTTCTTATCGTACAGGTTTTCGTTGTACAACACGTGTGCCACAGCGAGCATGAACGCTACGTCTGTCAGCGGGTTGATGTACAAGTGATCGTTCTCTAAGTAGCGCTGAGTTTTGTTCTTCACTGGGTCTACAGATAGAACGTTGATCTCACCTTTCGCCACTTTTTCTTTTAGTTGTGCAAGGTACTTAAACGACTCATGCGTTTCACAGTTCCAACCTACTTGAAGGTTTTTCACTGGGTCGTTAGCCCAAAGAACGATGTTGTCAGAGTTTTCTAGGATCTCAGACCAAGACGTACCTTGTGCGTACACTTCGGTTGAACCTAGCACGTACGGCATAATGGTTTGGCCTGCACCCGTCGAGTAGTCACCTACTTTAGTGATGAAGTTGCCGTGCATACCTACTGCACGTTGCATGTGCGCTGTACAGTTGTTAAATGAACCCGTTTGGTTCCAACCTGTTTGACCTGCATGCAGCGCCCATGGGCCGTAGTCTTTTTGAATACGTTCTAGCTCACGGTAGAACAAGTCTAGCGCTTCATCCCAAGTTACTCGGATGAAACGGTTGTTACCGCGAGTATCTGCGCTGTATTTATGTTTCTTCAACCAATCTAGACGAACCATTGGGTAACGAACACGTGAAGGGCTGTAGATAATACCCTTAATGCCGTTCAACATTTCTGTTGGGTTTTTGTCTAGCTCTAGCGGCTTGATCTCTTGAACTTTACCCGCGTAGATGTGGGCGCGGAACGCGCCCCAGTGAGAACCGGTTACTTTCCAAGTACCTGTCGTCTCAACGGCATTTGCAGAGGCGGACGCCAATAAGCTAGGACCAATTACTGACGCTGCACTTGTGGTTGCTACACCTTTAAGAAAACTTCTTCGTGTAATAGCCATTTAAAATTACTCCAATCCGACGCTTATTAGTGGTGACCTTCAGCATAATCTGAAGAGTGTTTCTGTAGATACTTCAAGATCAGTGCTTCACTGTCTGTATCTAGGTTAACGAACGCCAACATACCGTCGAACATACCTGGCCAGGTGTTCGCGTCGAAGTGCGCTTCCGCAGGTTGAGTGTGACATACAGAACAATTGGTCTTGTAGGCTTCACGAGATTTTTCCCAAACAGGATTGATGTCGTTCAGCATAGACTCTTTCTTAATCCATACTTTCGCCGCTACTTTTTCCCAAGGAAGGCCTGTTAGCTCATCCACTTTTTTCTCACCAGTCGTCACAATGTTGCTGTCTGTTGCTGCTTCTTTCATCAGAGACGCAGTCGCAATGTTCTTACCGAAGTCTTCTTGAATTACACGACCAAAACCTTTTGCTTTGCGCCAACCGTCAATTTCGATCTCAACAAACTCGCCTTTGTCTTCAAGAACTTTAACGGTCGATGCAGGATTAAGAAGACCAGCTTCTTTACTGCCTTGCGCATCAAAGTAAATTGGTAGGTGACGAACGCTCACGAGTTGCTGACCAACGCCGTAATCCGTGTTAGAAGTCATACCCTCTAGATCACCCACGATACCGCCAATGCTGTCCATGCCTGCTGGTAGGTTGTGCGCAATACCCTTGTGACAGTCAACACAGCTTTGATCTTTCTCAGCGGCTTGCTTCATTTGGATACGAGCCGTAGGAGACATTTGCTCGAAATCCATCGATTCGTAGTTGTGACAGTTTTTACACTCCAGAGATTTGTTTGCCGAGAAACGATCCCATTCGTGTTTAGCAAGTTCGATACGACGCTCTTCGAACACACCCGGTTCGTCGTAGTTGCCAAATACTTGTGCAAATACTTCTTTAGAAGCTTGCATCTTACGAGCGATCTTATCTGTCCAGTTATGTGGAACGTGACAATCAGGACAGGTAGCACGAACACCAGAGTGGTTTTTCCAGTGCACCGTTTCTTGTAGCTCAACGTACACGTTGTCACGCATTGTGTGACAACTAATACAGAATTCTTCTGTGTTGGTTGCTTCTAGAGCGGTGTTAAAGCCACCCCAAAAGATAACACCAGCAATAAAGCCGCCCATAGTCAGCACACCTAGGCTGATATGTACAGCTGGGCGCGTCATGGTACGCCACAGTTTAATGATTAATGATTTCATTATTTGCTCTCTTAAAATCTTTTCAAAAGTGTGGTTATGAGCTCACTGGCTTACATGCCGTGCGCGCCTGGAGGTCCAAAGAAGAAGACTTGCAACATCCAAACGATGAACCCGTAGCCGCCAACAAAGGCCACACTCAGAATTGGGAAGAGAACAACTGCAATGAAGAGGAACGACTTCCACTCCAGGGAGCGTTTTTCACCACTCTCAATTTTATTAACATCACTCATACATTTGCCTATTTTGTATCTAGTGTTATTGAAAAGCCCGCGTAACCAAGCTTAAGTTTTTTACAATCTCTAATGGAAAATGTTAGACCATACTAATAGTAGGGTTCAATCAAATAAGCGACCTCAGACCTTGTAATTCAACACTTTTTTGAGCTCATCCAGAGATATGATGGATTGATGTTATTTATTAAAAAACATGAACAGATGTGACAAAATAAGTCTTTTAAGGAGTTGTTAAATAACCAACATTTAAGAAACATCGATCACATTTAAATCGTAATTACCATGCCATAAATCGACTTAAAAACTCCGAAAAAGATAACCGTTTGTAAACAAAATGCTGCGTATTAATGTCGAAAATAGCACTCAAGATTTACTTTAAGAACAGCAAAAAGTGCACGTAGTGGTTCATATAAAGGGGAGGCTTAGATACAATTATTCGCGTATTTTCAAGGAGCGATTATGGACAACGTGGTGGATATAAGCTGGGTCAAACTGGCACTGTTTGGTTTGATTTTATTGGTCCCCTTCTTTATCAATGCCCGCTACAAATTAGGGATAGCAAAAGACACCATAATCAGTGTTATCCGAATGACACTTCAGCTCATATTGATTGGCGTGTATTTAGAATATCTTTTTCAATTAAACAGCTTACTTGTCAATATACTTTGGCTTGCCATCATGCTACTGATTGGTGCCAGCTCAATTGCGGGAAAAGCTCGCTTACCTAAAAAGCCACTTATGCTTCCGCTACTAACGGGCCTTACCTGTGGTCTAATACCACTTCTGATAGCAATTACAGCAGGCTTAGTGCAACCATCCCCTATTTACAATGCGCAGTACATGATCCCACTTGCTGGTATGTTATTGGGTAACAGCTTGAGTAGTAATATCATCGCTCTTCAGAATTTGTTTACGGCTTTTGAGCAGAGACAAGCAGAATATGAGGCTGCAATCTCACTTGGAGCCTCTCCTCGCTACGCATCCTTCCCCTTCATTCAGGAGGCTCTTAGAAAGTCCCTTGCCCCGACTTTAGCTTCTATGGCCACTACAGGGCTGGTTACCTTACCGGGTATGATGACCGGTCAAATTCTAGGTGGCGCGAGCCCGATGGTTGCGATTAAATACCAGTTAGTAATTATGCTGGCTATTTTCGTCATGTTGAGTGCCTCCGTAACCATAACGTTAGAAATGACATTGCGCTGGGTACAAACCAAAGAAGGCCGAATAAAGATAAAAATCGAGCAACCCGAATCGACCAAAACTCATGGTTAGCTGGCGCTTGTGGGTAAAGACCGTTAAACAACTTATATTGCCAAGTCGAACATACTTATAACTGAATAACTCAACTATTCTTCGAGCACTCATCAAGACGCTTTCAGATGAAAAGTCAGGCAGAATTCTTTTTGATATAAGCCTCTAATTTTATGAAATTTTCTTTGCAAGTTTAGATACGCACGACCTTTGATACAGGTTATCCACAGAAAATGTGGATAAGCCCCCAAAACCCATACGCAACCAGAAACATAGCAACATAAGTGATCAATCGAATCGTCATGCATTGATCACGTGACTGACATGTTCTAATTTTAAAGTAAAGGCAGTGACCACAAACTTGGAGAGACGTACATGGATGTCTTAATGATCAAAGAAAATTACGATGAACTCCTGTCCGATGCACCTCTGGATTGGCTCGTTCAAGAACCAAAGGAAGTAACTTCTCATTGGCTCCCAACCGATTTTGGCATCAACGAAGAGTTGATTTAGCATGACTCGACTTATTTGACATTTGCAGAGACAAATAAAAAGAAAGGCGAACCATCTGGTTCGCCTTTCTTGTGATCTTCTAAACTTATCGCAAATGGTTATCTTCATCGCGTAGATAAATCATCCAATACCACATGCCAACAAATACGCCACCACCAATAATGTTTCCTATCGTAACAGGAATTAGGTTGTTTACGATGAACCCCATCATGTTTAAGTCCGCGTAGTTTGCAATATCTGCCCCTGTCATTTGCCAAAACGCTTCTGGCGCAAAGTACTTAATACCAATCGCCATAGGTACTTGGAACATGTTCGCAATACAGTGCTCGAAACCTGCCGACACGAACATAGCTACTGGCAGAATCATGACCGCTATTTTGTCAGTTAATGTACGTCCACTAAACGTCATCCAAACTGCAATACAAACTAATACGTTACACATGATGCCAAGCGCAACAGCAGCAAAGAAACCATGATGTAATTTGTGTTGGGAGATCGCCATCGCGTTAAGACCAACTTGGCCATGATCAAACATATATTGCTTGGTAACTAGCATACAGGCCACGAGCAAAATGGCCCCAACCATATTGCCAAAGTAAACCACCAACCAGTTTTTGATAAGTGCTTGCCAAGAGATTTTTCCACTCGCACGCGCAACTAGTGTCAGCACAGAGCTAGTGAAAAGCTCGCCGCCAGTAACCACCACCAAAATCAAACCAAGGCTAAATGCCAGACCACCAATGAGTCGTGTAATGCCCCAAGGCAGCTCGCCTGCGCCTGTCGTTACCGTGGTATAGAAGATGAAAGCAATACCAATATGAAGCCCCGCAGAAATGGCGAGCAGAAAAGATTTGATTGGAGCTTTCGTTGCTTTGCCTACCCCCACTTCAGCCGCGCGTTCCGCAGCTTGTGGCGGTAATAGTGAGTCAAACTGATTAAAGTTCATTCTGGTGTAACATTTAGAAACATTTAAAGAGGCGCGGATAATCGCTCTATTTCCCTATTTTTTCAAGTGCTATTTGGCGTGTTTACTAAAATCGTTGTTATTGGGAGATCAAGCAATAAATGGCGCCTATCATTCGCTACCGTAAGTATCAATGATACTTAACAAGTATTCGGCCTTTCGAACAAAGATCCTGCGTTATATCAGCCTGATAGCGCCATACTTAACACTTCTTGTCGTTGAATGTTGCCCAACGCTACTTTTCAGACTAGCTTGGTAAAAAAAGCGCAAAGGAATCATTTATGAAATATTCAGCTGAACATATCGCCGAATTGAATCTACTTCTTCAGTTCGACCTAAGTAGTGCTGCAACTGGTATTAAAGTTCATACAGACGCGTCAGAAGAAATGCAGGCAGCCGTTGCTCGTCTATATAAGAAGCAACTTTGTACACAGCCTGACGGTGGTTATCTCACAGACGAAGGCATTGAAGTTGCAGAACATGCAGATAAGATTTTAAGAGTTTTGTCTGTGTAATTTGAACAAAAAACGCCACCGAACTCGGTGGCGTTTTTTAGTCCTATATTTTTCCTGTCGATGCCTGTGGCAATAATCGCTTTTTCATTTTGCTAAATGGTTGAACCTTGTCATACAACCAGTTAAAACCAGTGGCATAAAATAGGAAGAAAACGAGGAAGCCGGCTTCCAGCATCAGAGCTTGAAGAAGCGTAATTTCTAAGAACCAGGCAATCACAGGTAGAGAGATAAAGATTAATCCTCCCTCGAAACCAATAGTGTGTCCAAGCCGCATCGCTAAACTTCGCTCAGCTCGATTGTCACCAAACCACTTATCAAAATACAAGTTGTAGATGTAGTTCCATATCACGGTATACATGCTCAACCCGACCCCAACCAACGCGAGATCACTAGAACCCTTTCCAGTGATCAATGAAGCCGCTGGTACAATAATCGCGAGTGCGATTAACTCAAAAAGTACTGCATGAAAAATTCGTTCATTACGAGTCATATTTCTCTGTCCAAATAGTTCTACTCAATGCTTAGAATTTTATCTATTATTTAGATAATCAAAAGTTAGATACCATCGGTTTAAGCGATATGTTTACCATCGAACAACTGCAAGCTTTCATTGCTACATCAGAAGCAGGATCATTTTCAGGAGCAGCTAGAAAACTGGGGCGAGCTCAATCTGTAGTGAGCCAGCACATCATGAATATGGAGATCGACTGTGGTGTTGAGCTTTTCGATCGATCAGGCAGGTACCCTAAATTAACTGAGAATGGCCTCGCGCTCGTACCTTATGCACAAGCAACAATCAGCCAACTCGACCGCCTAAACAATAGGGCATCACAGCTCTTTTCCACGCCAACGAACAAATTAGTCTTAGCTATTGATGAAGGGATTCCTCTGACTCGCTTGCCGGATGTGCTAAAGAAGTTAGAGCAACGCTTTCCACACTTACAAGTTGAATGCTTAACGGCATCAAGCCCTGATATCATTGAATTGGTTAAGTCGGAACGCGCCACGACTGGGATTATTTTGAGTGATTTACAAATGCCAAGGCACATCGATTTCACCAATCTTGGCAATATTGCATTTGATGTCTATGTCTCTTCAACACATCCTTTAGCAAAGCAGCAAATCACTCACATTGATCAACTAAAACAACATCGTCAATTGGTCATACGATCCAAAAGTGCAGAGCCATGTGGTCTCAATCAAGCATTTAGCCCAGATATCTGGTACGCTGATAACTACTATATTTTGTTGGAATTGGCGAATAAAGGGTTTGGTTGGTGCTTTCTACCACAGCATTTAGTCGCGTATTCACCTAATACATTAAAAAAGGTTGGGGATGATTTCACAAAACTGGCTTGGCAAGTCAATGTTGACCTTATTCAGCACCAGAAATGGCATTCAGATCCCCTCCATCAACAAGCTAAAGCAGAACTGCTCAACCTATTCGGGCAGACATAAGTAAGTAGGAAGACCCAAATGGCAAATACATTGATCGTAGGTGCAGGCTGGCTCGGAACTCCGCTAGCAGAAACATTGATGAAAGATGGACACTATGTTGTCGTCACTCGTCGTAGCCAAACTCGATTAAAAGAGTTACCCACCTCATTAACTCACTCCGCATTGTTCGATTTCAATCAATTGAACGCCACAGCACGGCTAGATGAACTGCTCAAACAGCATCAAATTACGCACGTTATCGGCGCTTTTCCTCCAGGATTTCGTAAAGGACGCGGTCAAGAATATGCCCAGCAATGGCAAATACTTGCCAACGCAGCTAAGCAAAACAACGTTGAAAAACTTCTCATGATCAGCTCTACCACGGTTTACCCTAACCTTGCTTCCGATATGGAAGAAGCTGACGCGTCAATCTCTTTAGCAGCCGAAAGCCCTTATTTCTCTGACAATGCACGTATTATGCTTCAAGCAGAGCAGCATGTTATCGACTCGAATATTAGCTTTGTTATTCTGCGTTGTAGCGGATTAATCGGGCCAGATAGACACCCATCTCGCTTTGCAGCAAGGCTTCAACAAGTTAGTCGTAAAGCACCAGCTAATATGCTTCATCAAGATGATGCTGTCTCGGCTGCGAAATTTGCCTTAGGCAATTTAAGCAACCAAGTCATTAACGTTACGACACCTCATACTGTCAGCAAGGCTGAGTTCTACCAAGCTGCCATAAACAAAATCGGAAGTGAGATACCTCTTCCACCCGTCACAGAGCAAGCTGACAAGCGTATTCTTGCTGACAAACTACTCTCACTTGGTTATCGATTTCACTTCAATTCAACTTTGGATGCGCTATGAGACTCTATAGACATATAGAAACGCTTTGGGATTACATGCAACTCAAACATAAACTGAAGCCTGCGGACTGTTTGTTTGTGATGTGCAGTAATGATGTGCGTGTAGCGGAGCACGCTGCCAAGCTCTACCACCAAAAGTTGGCACCTTTGATTGTATTTTCAGGGGGTGAAGGTCGCTTCACAGATGGACTGTTTGAAAAAAGCGAAGCAGAAACCTTTGCCGAGATTGCAAAGATGTCGGGCGTTCCAAGTGAAGCAATTTTGCTCGAAACTGAATCCACAAACAGTGGAGAAAATGTTCGCTTTACTGAGCAACGATTAAAAGAGGAAGGAAAACAGTGTTCCTCGTTTATTCTGGTACAAAAACCGTTTATGGAGCGTAGAGCAATCGCGACATTTGAAAAACAGTGGCAGTCACCCTACACTCAGCTCCAAGTAAGCTCTGCGGCTCTTCCATTTTTTGAATACATTAATGAAGACATGCCATTAATGATGGTGCTAGAAGCACTAATGGAAGATTTCTCTCGCGTAAAAAGCTATCCAGAGAAAGGATTTCAAACCGAGCAGAACATCCCTCAGCAAGTCGAATCTTCTTACCAGGTTTTACTCGAGCGGTTTGGTTTTGACTTAGTCTAACTTTTTCTAACCGACAACAAAAAGCCACCAAGTTCGGTGGCTTTTCTGTATCAATACGGCTTATTTACCGAGCGCTTCTTTGTAATGTTGGCGGCATACGGAGACATACTTATCGTTACCGCCGATCGCAACTTGATCGCCTTCTTTAATTGCCACGCCGTGTTCATCGGTACGAATAACCATATTCGCTTTGCGGCCGCAATGGCAGATTGTTTTGAGCTCAACCAGCTTGTCTGCCCAAGATAATAGATACTTACTGCCTTCAAAAAGTTCGCCTAGAAAATCGGTGCGAAGGCCGTAACACAATACTGGAATATGCAACTTATCAACGACTTCAGTAAGTTGATAAACTTGTTCTTTCGACAAGAACTGACACTCATCAACAAGAATACAGTGACGTTTTTCAACCTCATTCAGATCTGCGATCTCTTGATACAAATTGGTATCCTGACGAAATAAATGTGCGTCAGATTGAAGACCAATACGAGAGCTCACTTTACCGACACCAAAACGATCATCTAGCGCAGCCGTAAAAATAACTGGCGTCATGCCGCGTTCTTGATAGTTGAAAGAGGATTGAAGAAGCGTTGTTGATTTACCCGCATTCATTGCTGAGTAATAGAAATACATCTGAGCCACAGAGCATTACCTAAAGTTAAAGTTTTAATTTATGGAAATGGAAAATAAAAGGGCTGAATTATCAGCCCTTTAAAAATGAAAATTCAATTACTTACGACGCCACGTTGTGCCTTCTGGACCATCTTCCAGAACAATGCCCATTTCGGTCAGCTTGTCACGAGCCATATCTGCATTCGCCCAATCTTTCGCAGCGCGAGAGTCATTACGCAGCTTGATCAGAGCTTCAATTTCAGCCACTTCATCATCGTTACCCGCATCACCTTTTAGGAAGGCTTCAGGATCTTGGTGAAGAATACCGATCACGTCAGCTAGTTCACGCATTAGCGCACCGAGTTCGCTCGCTTTCTCTAGGTTTTCTGTCTTCAGACGGTTAACTTCTCGCGCCATGTCGAACAGTACAGAGTAAGCTTCTGGTGTGTTGAAGTCATCGTTCATCGCTGTAGTGAAGCGAGATACGTATTCTTCACCACCAGCAGGCGCAGCGTTTAGGTCTAAACCACGTAGAGATGTGTACAGGCGCTCAAGCGAAGCACGTGCTTGGTTTAGGTTATCTTCGCTGTAGTTTAACTGGCTACGGTAGTGACCAGACATTAGGAAGTAACGCACTGTTTCAGCATCGTAGTGACCAAGAACGTCACGGATAGTAAAGAAGTTACCTAGAGATTTAGACATCTTCTCACGGTCTACCATTACCATGCCGCTGTGCATCCATGTGTTCACGTATTGTGTATCGTGTGCACAGCATGATTGTGCGATTTCATTTTCATGGTGTGGGAACTGAAGGTCAGAACCACCGCCGTGAATGTCGAAGTGGTTACCTAGGATTGAAGAGTTCATTGCTGAACACTCAATGTGCCAACCTGGACGACCTGGACCCCATGGTGACTCCCACGTTGGTTCACCCGGCTTTGACATCTTCCAAAGTACAAAGTCTAGAGGGCTGCGTTTTGCTGTTTCGATATCAACGCGCGCGCCAGCTTGAAGCTGATCAAGGTCTTGCTTAGAAAGCTTGCCGTATTCGTTGAATTTACCTACTTCAAACATTACGTCACCGTTATCTGCAACGTATGCAAAACCGCGCTCGATTAGCTTCTCAACCAATTCGATGATTTCAGCAATAAACTGTGTCGCACGAGGTTCAACGTCCGGACGTTTCATGTTCAGCGCATCAAAATCAGCGTGCATTTCACCAATCAAACGCTCAGTCAATGAATCGCAAGACTCACCATTTTCTGCGGCACGTTTGATGATCTTATCGTCGATATCTGTGATGTTACGTACAAACGTCAGATCGTAGCCCAAGTAGCGAATGTAACGTGATACAACGTCAAAAGAGACGAAAGTACGACCGTGACCAATGTGACAGAGATCGTAGATGGTAACTCCACAGACATACATACCGACTTTGCCAGCTGTAATTGGTTTGAATTCCTCTTTCTGTCTTGTGAGTGTGTTATATATCTTTAACATGATCTCTATCTATGATTGTGAATGAATAAAAGAAGATGAGTATATCAACTCCAACCTAGTTAGGTAATAGCAATTAACCGATAAAACGATAATCGGCTAAACTTCAAGCACAAAACGAAGAATTTCCTCTTCCTGAGTTTTTAAAGCACTAGAACTTAGGCTAGAATCTCGGGCTCAACACAACACAGTAAAGGAAAGTAGCATGATCACCCTTCACACTAATTTTGGTGACATCAAGATTCAACTAAACGAAGAGAAAGCGCCAGAGACAAGCGCAAACTTCCTTCAGTACTGCCGCGACGGTTTCTACGACAACACGCTTTTCCACCGTGTTATTGACGGCTTCATGATCCAAGGTGGTGGTATGGAGTCTGGTCTACGTGAAAAAGCGACTCGTGCACCTATCAAGAACGAAGCAAACAACGGCCTAAGCAACAAAGTGGGTACACTTGCTATGGCACGTACTATGGAGCCGCATTCAGCAAGCTCTCAGTTCTTCATCAACGTAAACAACAACACATTCCTAGACTTCCGTAGCGAAAGCCTAGATGGTTGGGGTTACTGTGTGTTCGGTGAAGTAATCGAAGGCATGGACATCGTAAATAAGATCAAAGGCGTTAGCACTGGTTCTTACGGCATGCACCAAGACGTACCTCTAGAAGACGTAGTAATCACTGGTACAACAATTGAAGAGTAATTCTTAGGAATTATTTTTAAAAGATAAGTTAATGGGGAGGCATAGCTTCCCCTTATTTCTATGACGACATTATTTATTTCCGATCTTCACCTTACCCCATCACGTCCTGATATCACGGAATGTTTTGTGACGTTCATGCGAACAGAAGCAACAAAAGCTGATGCACTTTATGTACTCGGCGATCTGTTTGAGTTCTGGATTGGTGACGATGACAACACCCCTTTTGCAGACCAAATCCGTGCAGAATTTAAAGCACTGACGGATGCGGGTGTGCCAACTTTTTTCATCCAAGGCAATCGAGATTTTTTACTCGGCAAACGCTTTTGCAAAGAAACCGGTATGACATTACTCGACGATGTCTGCACGATTGATCTTTATGGTCAAAAAGCCGTAATCCTACATGGCGATACGCTCTGCATTGACGATGTGAAATACCAAGAGTTTAGAAAAACCGTTCACAAGCCATGGCTACAATGGTTGTTTAACCGTATTCCTTGGTTCATTAAGAAGAAAATTGTCTCAAAAGTTCAATCCGATATTCGTGATGATAAAATGAGCAAGTCATTAGATATCATGGACGTTAACCAAAATGAGGTCGAGAAAGTGATGTCTCAGAACTGCGTCAACATAATGATTCATGGTCACACACATCGCCCGAACACACATTTTTTTGACGTCGATGGCATTAAAAAGACCCGAATTGTTTTAGGGGATTGGTATACGCAAGGCTCAGTTTTAAAAGTAAATTCTGATAGTTTTGACCTGCAAACGAGACCGTTCATACAGAATTTGCGTTAAGCATGTAGAGCGTGTAGAAGATTCACGCTCAAGTCGTAGATATTTTGTAAAAAATCGCTATTATCATAATACTAAGTTAAACAGAACGAAGTACCTAATTGAAGTATTCTTACGTAGCTCGCCAACCGATTCTGGATAGAGAAAAACGAACCATAGGTTACGAACTCCTCTTTCGAGACGGCCCTAAAAATACCTTCCCTGAAGTAGAACCAGAGCTGGCTACTAGTCGACTGCTATCCGATCATTTTTTGTCGACGCATTACAACACATTAGGAAACAAACTTGGCTTTGTTAACTTTCCGCATCAAAGCTTGGTGAACTTGGTCCCAACTTTGTTTCCTAAAGAATCTCTCGTCATTGAAGTCCTTGAAGACTGCCAACCGACAGAAGAACTGTTAGAAGCCATCAAGCACCTTCATGAGTGCGGGTACAAAATTGCTCTGGATGATTTTGTTCCGACGAAAGCTTGGAAGCGTTTTCTTCCATACGTTTCCATGATCAAGTTTGATATTAGACTTGTGCCGATCAAGAAAGCTGCCATTTTTATTCAGGCGTTGAGCCCATTTAAAATCGACTTTCTTGCGGAAAAGGTAGAGACCTATGAAGAGTTTGAGCAAGCTCTAGAAGCCGGTTTTAACTATTTTCAAGGGTATTTTTTTAGCAAACCTGAGATGATCCAGAAAAAACGGTTGAACCCCGCGTTTCTTACCGTCATCCAACTTTGTAAAGAGATTGCAGATAAGCCCATCGACTTCAATGAGGTTGAACGTCTGTTTTCGATTGATGTGACGCTGTCATACAAGCTGCTTACTTACGTAAATTCAGGATATACATTAACGACTAAGATCAAATCGTTCAGACAGGCGCTTATTTATCTGGGTGAAGAGCGACTACGACGCTTTATTTCCTTAGTTGCAATTGCCTCCGTTCAAGAAGATAAACCTGACTCTCTTTACTCTTTAGCGATTCAGCGTGCACGAATGTGTGAACTGCTACTTAGTCAAATGAACACTAGGTATGACCCTGGGCAGGCTTTTTTGACAGGCATGTTTTCTTTGCTCGGATCTTTGCTCGATCAACCGCTCTCGGATGTCATTGAAGATATCCCCGTTGACGAAGATATAAAACTCGCATTAACCAGTCGAAAAGGCGTACTTGGTCACTTACTTTCGATGACGATCGCCTACGAACAAGCGGACTGGGAGTTAGCCGAGCGATATTGCACCGTTCTTAAATTAACCGAACCTCAATTAGCAGACGCTTTTAATCAATCGACGGAATGGGCTCAAGAACTGCTGTCTCAAACGCCCTAAACGGCTATAATGCCCCAAAGAATACCTGCGACCTCACTTATGTGGGGTTGTTTGTTTTTACCGCTTAATTAATCGAGATTTCATTTTATGGCTTCTTCTTGTCCTTGCGGCTCTAACCGCACCTACCAACAGTGTTGTGAAATTGCCCACAATAACCACGCTGACGTCACCACTCCGGAGCAGCTAATGCGTTCTCGTTACAGCGCGCATGTGTTAGGTCTAGTGGATTACGTGGTGAACACATACCACCCAAGCTGTAATGCAGAAGAGCAACGTGAAGGCATTGCCCAATCTATCGACAGCGATTGGTGCAAGCTTGAAGTTGTAAAAACAGAAGCTGGCAGTAATGACAATGAAGGCTTTGTAGAGTTTAGCGCTTATTTTGATGAAGACGGCAAACGCTACTGTATGACAGAGCGTTCTCGTTTCGTGAAAGAAAATGGGCTTTGGTACTACATTGACGGCACGTTTCCAGAAGAAGAGCTAGAAGAAGAACCAGAACAAGATCCTCGCCTAAACCAACCAGTGAGTAGCCTAAAAGTAGGTCGTAACGACCCGTGTATCTGTGGAAGCGGTAAGAAATTTAAGAAGTGTTGTGGGTAAGATCATCCACTCCTAGCTTATTGAGCTCGATTTAATTGGATTCTTGACTTCGCCTAGGTTCGTTGGAGTGACGTGAATATATGTACCTATTTGAAGTAAATAACTCTACTGCAAGTACCATTAGAAAATATACCGTCATTCTGAACAGCGAGGGACGAGCGTGATTCAGAATCTAATCGCCACCAGCACTGTTGCCGGTTTTTGCCCCGAATCAAGAACACTAAAGTAAAAAGCCCCTAGGCTCGAGAGCATAGGGGCTTTCACTTATCGCAAGCTTACTTATGACGCTCTTTCAGTTTGTTCACTACGTCATTCATCGATAAGCCTTGGTCTTGAAGCAATACCATTAAGTGATAAATCAAGTCTGCTGATTCACACACTAACTCCGCCTTATCGCCCGACGTCGCCGCAAGCGCGACTTCAACGCCTTCTTCGCCCACTTTTTGCGAAATACGCTTGGTGCCACGGGCATAAAGACTGGCAGTATAAGAGGAATCTGGGTCGGCACTCTTGCGGGCAGCCAATAGCTGCTCAAGTTGATGAAGCCACACCATTTGTGACTCCTCTTGAGGGTCCACATCCCAGCAAGTTGTGTTACCCAAGTGACACGTAGGACCAATGGGATTCACTTTCACCAGTAGCGTATCGTTGTCGCAATCGAGCTGCATGTTCACTAGTTGCAATACGTTGCCGGAGGTCTCACCTTTCGTCCAAAGACGCTGCTTGGTACGAGAGAAAAACGTCACTTGACCTGTTTCGCCCGTTTTTGCCAACGCATCTTGGTTCATATAACCCATCATCAGCACTTGGCTTGATTGGAAATCTTGTACGATAGCAGGTACCAGACCATCCACCTTTTCCCAGTTGATTCGCTCAACTAGCGAACTTACTTCGGCGGCTTTCACACTCATAGTCGTACCTCAATGCCTTGTTGTTTCAAATACTGCTTTAGTTCACCAATATTGATGACTTGTTTGTGGAATACCGATGCGGCAAGCGCGCCATCCACATTTGCTTTTTGGTAGGCTTCTGCGAAATGCTCCATAGCACCTGCCCCACCCGATGCAATCAATGGCACGTTACACACTTCACGCACCATGTTAAGTTGTTCAATATCGTAACCGTTACGTACGCCGTCTTGGTTCATCATGTTCAGTACGATTTCACCAGCGCCACGCCTTTGTACTTCTTGCACCCAATCACGTGTTTCCCATTGCGTTGCTTTGGTTCGTTCTTCATCACCAGTAAACTGGTAAACCTGATACTTGCCCGTCTCTTTGTCGTAGTATGAATCGATACCAACGACGATACATTGCACACCAAACTTATCAGCAAGGTCAGTAATCAGCTGTGGGTTCGCTAATGCAGGTGAGTTGATAGACACTTTGTCTGCACCAAACTCAAGAATGCGCGCTGCGTCTTCCGCTGATTTAATACCACCAGCCACACAGAAAGGAATATCAATAACTTCTGCAACGCGAGCGACCCAACTTTTATCGACGACACGCCCATCACTTGAAGCGGTAATATCGTAGAACACAAGCTCGTCAGCGCCTTCTTCCGCATAACGCTGTGCCAGAGGAACGATGTCGCCAATGATCTCGTGATTGCGGAACTGAACGCCCTTCACCACTTGTCCATCACGGACATCAAGACATGGAATTATTCGCTTTGCCAACATGCAAACGCCTCCTCTGCTGTGAACTTACCATCTAACAGCGCACGACCAACAATCACGCCAGCCACACCGCTGCCTTTTAGCGCTTCGATATCTGCTAATGAGCCAATGCCACCTGAAGATTGAAACTGCACTTGTGGGTACTGTTTACATAGGTCAACGTAAAGCTCTACATTTGAGCCTTCTAGCGTACCGTCACGAGAAATGTCCGTACAAAGCACGTGCTGCAAACCTACCGTCAGGTAATCGTTGATCAGAGCTTCGATAGTCACGCCTGAATCTTCTTGCCAACCAGAGATCGCTACTTTACGCGTGCCGTCTTGGTCGATGTTGATGTCTAGCGCGAGAACGATTTTCTCTGCACCGTATTTTTCCATCCAACCTTTCACAAGCTCTGGCTGTTTTACTGCTGTTGAGCCAACGACAACACGCTGAGCCCCCGCTTCTAGCAGATCAATCACGTCTTGCTCTGTGCGCACTCCGCCACCGATTTGGATGTTCGCTGGCGTGCTTGCTAGTAGCTTTGCAATTAAATCAAGTTGACGTGCTGTCGTGTCTTTCGCGCCAGTTAAATCCACCAAGTGCAGCCAGTTAGCACCAGCTTGGTGGTACAAGTTGAACTGCTCTGCTGGGTCGACTTTGTACTCAGTTACTTGGCCGTAATCACCTTGATAAAGGCGAACCACCTGTCCTTCAATTAAATCAAGAGCTGGAATAATCACACTAAATCCCTTTTATAATTCTAAGAAGTTTTGAATAAGCTTCGCGCCCGCTTTTGAAGAACGCTCAGGGTGGAATTGCACGCCGTAATAGTTACCGCTTTGTACTGCTGCTGTGAACGGGTTGCCGTATTCACATTCCGCAATCGTGTAATCCCCAACAGGCATCGCAAAGCTGTGCACGAAGTAGAAATACTCTCCTTCTTCAATATCTTTGAAAAGTGGATTACCTGCTTTTGCAGAGACCGTGTTCCACCCCATATGCGGCAACGGCAAATCGCCAGTTTGTAGTAGCTTCACTTCGCCATCACAAAGTCCAAGACACTCAACTAACTCGTCGGCTTTCTGCCCTTTCTCTTGAGACACTTTGCCCAACAGTTGCATGCCTAAACAGATACCTAGTAATGGCTTTTCTACCTGTTTTACCAAGCTGATCAGATCGCGCTCTTCTAGGTTCTTCATCGCTTCGCTGGCGGTTCCCACACCCGGTAGGAATAGCTTATCTGCGGATAATACGACTTGCGGATCTTTTGAAATCGTTACGTCATAGCCTAGGCGTTCAATGGCAAACTTCACCGAAGAAACGTTGGCACAGCCAGTATCGATAATGACAACTTTCTGTTCTGTCACTGTTTTTCTCCTTGCTAACGTTAGCCTTAAAGCACGCCTTTACTACTTGGTAGCTCAGTGCCTTCTACTTTGATTGCTTGGCGTAACGTACGACCAAACGCTTTAAATAGGCTTTCAATGATGTGGTGATCATTGTTGCCCGCAGAAGACAGGTGCAGCGTACACGCTAATGTGTCAGTCAGAGAACGGAAGAAGTGAACCACCATCTCTGTTGAAAGATCACCCACTTGCTCACGGCTGAATTGCGCGTCGAACTTAAGGTAAGGACGACCTGATAGGTCTAGTGCGCATTGCGCCAAACACTCATCCATTGGCAAGCTAAAGCCAAAGCGACCAATACCACGCTTGTCACCCAGTGCTTCTTTCAACGCTTGACCCAACGCAAGAGCGGTATCTTCTACTGTGTGGTGATCATCAATGTGCAGGTCACCTTCCACTTTGCACACCATTTGGAATCCACCGTGCGTCGCAATTTGATCCAGCATGTGGTCAAAAAAGCCAAGACCTGTAGAAATATCGTTACCGCCTTGCTCGTCAAGATTAACGAATACTTTAATGTCTGTTTCTTTTGTGGTGCGAACCACTTCAGCAACGCGAGCCTTCACCGTGAGATCTTTTAGGATCTGTTTCCAACCCATGGTTTCTGGGTTGTATTGAATGCCACGAATTGCCATGTTTTCTGCAAGTTGAAGATCGGTTTGACGATCGCCAATCACAACAGAGTTTTGAAAATCCACTTTGCCACCTTGAAGGTACTCTTTTACCAAGCCCAATTTAGGCTTACGGCAAGAGCAGTTATCTTCATCGAAGTGAGGACAAATCAGCACATCATCAAACTTCACACCTTGAGATTCAAAGATCTCCATCATCATGTTGTGTGGTGCATCAAAATCAGCTTGTGGGTAGCTGTCGGTACCCAAACCATCTTGGTTCGTGACCATCACTAGGCGGTATCCTGCATCCTGCAACGACAGCAGGCTTGGGATAACAAATGGTTCTAGTTTTAGCTTATCTAAACGGTCTACTTGAAAATCAATCGGCGGCTCAACAATTAAGGTGCCATCACGGTCGATAAAAAGGATTTTTTGTTGTTTGCTCACTCGAACTTCCTTATTGCTATTCTTTTGGCGCTCCCGCTATTGAGCGAGAGCGATAAATTCTGTCTCTATTTATGCGTAGTAGTTTCTGATAAATCCAAGCGTTTTTTCGCACTCGTCACGGTTACCCACACTGATACGCACACAGTTTTCAATTGGCGAGTTACGCAAAATAATGCCCGTATCCCAAGCCGCTTTGAAAAGGTCATCGCCATCTGGGAATTTCACCAATAGGTAGTTCCCCCACCCTTCAAACACTTCCAAGTCCGGAATCATTGAAAGGCCAACTTGCAAGTAAGCACGGTTTGCATTCAAATCGAGAACTTGAAACTTCGCTCGCGCTAAACCAGCTTCCGAAAGCGCCTGAGTCGCAATTTCTGCCACTGGAACTGGGACTGGGTAAGGTGCGATAACTTTAAGAAGTACATTAATCAGCTCTTCGTTCGCAAGCGTAAATCCACAACGTAGACCTGCAAGCGCAAAAGCTTTCGACAGAGTACGCAGAATTGCAAGGTTCGGGTATTGCGCCAGTAGGTCTACCGTTGACGCTTCTGGACAAAAATCGATGTACGCTTCATCCATCACCACGATTGCACGGTCTTTTGTCATCTCAAGCAGAGACACAATGTCCTCACGCTTAACCAAGTTACCTGTTGGGTTGTTTGGCGAACATACAAAAACCAGTTTCACGTTATCCAGATTAGCTTCGATGCCTGCAAGGTCTAGTTGCCAATCTGACGTTAGCGGCACGGTTTTGCGCTCTACACCGATGGTTTCTGCACTGATGGCGTACATACCGTAAGTCGGTGGGCAGTAAAGAATCGCATCTTCACCCGGCTCACAGAATGCACGAATTAACAACTCAATACCTTCATCCGCACCACGAGATGTTAATGTTTGCTCTGGTTTCACACCCGCATAGGCTGCGTAAGCAGAAATCAGTTCTTTAGGCTGACATTCGCTGTAACGATTAAGACGAGCGAAGTCTGTTTTGTATTCATTATTGAATGGTGATTCGTTGGCGTTTAGCCATACGTCACCGGTACCACCAATTCGACGAGCCGACATATAAGGGGTAAGTTGTTGGACTTGTTTGCGCGCTAGCTTTTCCATCTCAATATCCTCTTACTTAGCTGCCAGTTTTTCTACGCGAATGGTCACTGCACGTTTGTGTGCATCCAGACCTTCTGCTTCCGCCATGGTGACCACCGTTGGTGCAAGGTTCTTTAGACCATCAGCAGACAGCTCTTGAACCGTCATACGTTTCGAAAAGTCCGCTAAGCCTAAGCTTGAATACGTGCGTGTGTAACCGTAAGTAGGAAGAACGTGGTTAGTGCCCGATGCATAATCACCTGCTGATTCAGGCGACCAATCACCTAGGAAGATAGAACCTGCGTTATCTAATAGAGGTAGAAGCTCACGAGGGTTCTTAGTCTGAACAATCAAGTGCTCAGGACCGTAGTAATTGGAAATAGAAACTGACTGCGTCATCGACTCAGAAATAATGATCAAGCTTGATGCCAGAGCCTTTTCTGCGATGTCTGCACGAGATAGCTCCTTAAGCTGACGTTGAACCACATCCGTCACTTGATCAGCAATCACAGGAGAAGGAGTCACAAGTACCACTTGAGAATCAGGACCGTGTTCCGCTTGGCTCAAAAGATCCGCAGCGATAAAGTCTGCATCTGCGGTTTCATCGGCAATTACAAGAACTTCTGATGGACCTGCTGGCATATCAATCGCAGCACCACGGAAATCATTACTTACCTGACGTTTTGCTTCGGTCACGTAAGCGTTGCCCGGACCAAAGATCTTATCTACTTTCGATACCGTCTCGGTGCCATAAGCCATTGCAGCAACTGCTTGGCCACCACCGACGTTGTACACTTCATCAATGCCACACAGTTTCGCGACATAAAGGATCTCATCAGCGATTGGCGGTGGAGAACAAAGAACGACTTTACGACAACCTGCAATTTTTGCAGGAACGCCGAGCATCAAAACAGTCGATGGCAAAGGCGCACTGCCACCCGGAATGTACAAACCCACTTTTTGAATTGGGCGTGTTACTTGTTCACAAAGGACACCTGGCTGGGTTTCCACCTTGATCGGTTGCGGCTTTTGCGCTTTGTGGAACTTAGAAATATTGGCGTAAGCTTGCTCTAATGCGCTCTTCATTGACTCTGACAAACGCTCTGACGCTGCCTTAATTTCCTGAGAAGAAACACGAATGGATTCAGGCTTAACACGGTCAAACTTTTCTGTCAGCTCAATAAGAGCAGAGTCACCTTCTTCTCGAACTTTAGCAATAACTTCGGCCACAGCAGTGGTGATATTGGCACCTTCTGCAATAGCAGGGCGCTCCAAAATAGAGTCTTGCTGATTCTCACTTAATGATTGCCAAACGACTGTTCTCATGATGCTTACTCCATCATTTTTTCAATTGGTAGAACGAGAATTGAACTTGCGCCCAACTCTTTCAGCTGTTCCATTGTTTCCCAGAACAGGTTTTCAGAACTCACTAAGTGAACAGCCATTTTCTGCTTATCTGCAGAAAGAGGAAGAACAGTTGGGTCTTCAGCACCTGGCAGTAGTGCTTTAATTTGATCTAACTTCTCTGCTGGGGCGTGAAGCATAATGTACTTAGATTCTTTCGCTTGCTGCACGCCTTGCATGCGAGTTAACAGCTTTTCGATTAGCGCCACTTTGTCTGCGTCGAACTCACCTGTGCGTTGAATCAATGTCGCTTTTGATTTGAAGATAATTTCAGCTTCTTTAAGGCCGTTCGCTTCCAGTGTTGCACCTGTAGAAACCAAATCAGCGATAGCATCAGCGAGACCCGCGCGAGGCGCAACTTCTACAGAGCCTGTCAGCATACATGTAGAGAATGGAACGCCGGCTTCATCCATGTACGCTTTTAGAAGTTGAGGATACGTTGTAGCAATACGCTTGCCAGCTAAGTCTTGTGGACCGTTGTACTCTTCGTCCTTGTCGATTGCGATAGATAAACGACAGCCACCAAAATCAAGTCGACGAAGCTGAACAAACTCGCAGGGTTCACCTAATGCTTTGCGGTCAAGGCGAACTTCTTCTAGTTCATTTTCGCCAATAAAGCCAAGGTCAACCACGCCATCCATAATTAAACCTGGGATGTCGTCGTCACGAACCAAGAGTAAATCAATTGGCATATTTTCAGAATGGACAACTAAACGCTCGCCCATTACGTTGAACTTTACGCCGCACTGTTTTAGTAGAGCTTGACTCTCTTTGCTAAGACGACCTTTTTTCTGAATTGCGATTCTTAAACGTTGTGTTTGCATTGCTTTGTCCCTATGCAAGATTTTGATATCTAAGTATTTTTCAAACTAATAAAACTAAAAAACCCTCGGGAGATTGAAGTCTCCCGAGGGTTTAAAATCTGCTTTTACTTTGATTTTACCTCCGGGAGTTTCCTGCCTCCCGGGTATGCGTACATCGCCCGAAAGACTAGATTGGGTGATGATGGTGATGAATGTTCATTACAAAATTACGCATACTTATTTCAAGGCTCTTCTCATTTGCTTTGTTACCAACCACACTAACCAAGCTGATTACTTTTTTCAACCCTTAATTTTAAAAAAATTCGAATTGTATAATACAAATAAAAAAGGAGGCCGAAGCCTCCTACAATTTCACCTTTTAAATCAGTGAATTACGCACTCTGGCAAGACGCTATTTTAGACTTTGAAAGCCATGACAAAATAGCGCAAACGATAACGAATGTTATCGACGCTGCAATAAACGAAAACGCAATTGAAGCAGTCATACCAAGGGCAATAAAGCCCACGCATGAAACAAGCGCGACTGATAATGCATAAGGTAGCTGTGTTGATACGTGATCAATGTGGTTACAACGTGCACCCGTCGATGACAAGATAGTCGTATCTGAGATTGGTGAACAATGGTCACCGAATACCGCACCAGCTAAAACCGCACTCAGCATCGGTAGCATTAGCGCTACGTCTGTTGCGCCAGCCATGTCACCCGCGATTGGTAGCATAATGCCGAACGTACCCCATGAAGTACCTGTTGAGAACGCCATTAGGCCAGACAACAAGAATAGGATAACTGGTAGCCAGTGTGGGTTAATGTTGCCCTGCGCCATTGTCGAAAGGTAAGTACCAGTCTTCATATCACCGATAACAGAACCAATGGTCCAGGCAAATACTAAGATTAGAATCGCACCAAACATAGACTTAGCACCAATCCAAAGTGTACGTGCGATCTCAGCCATTGGTAGACCTTGCTTCACAACAGTAAACAGTGCAACAGCTAAGCCAAGCAAGCTACCGTAGATTAGTGATGTACCTACATCTGTATTTTCAAAAGCACCAAGAAGCGCAAACTCCTTACCATCAGCAGCCAATGCTTGGCCACCCGTGTAAAGCATTGAAGCGATAGTCGCGATAATCAGCGTTACGATAGGAAGTATCAAATCTGACACTTTACCCTTTTCACTTTCACGGATATCTAGCTCTTCGTTTAGGTCATGCGCTTCTTGCGAGTCATTTTCTTTGTCTTTATCAAAGCCACGACCTTGCGATGCAGAGATTTCATGCTCACGCATTTTACCAATATCAAGACCAAACCACGCAACAGCGAACACCATTAGCAGCGCAAAAACGGCGTAGAAGTTCATTGGGATAAGACGAACATATGCGCCAAGAGCCGAATACTCTGTGATCCCATGTGAGACTAAGATCCCGCCAATAATAGTAATAATGTAAGCACCCCAGCTAGAAGCAGGCATAATTACACACATTGGAGCGGCGGTTGAGTCTAGAATGTACGCAAGCTTAGCGCGAGACACATAAAAGCGATCGGTTACTGGGCGAGAGATCGCACCAACAGCAAGGCTATTAAAGTAATCATCGACAAAAATGAATACGCCTAAAAAGGCGGCAAGAAGTTTGGAGCCGCGTTTACTCTTCACTCGAGATTGTGCCCATTCAGCAAAAGCACGAGTACCGCCAGATAGCGTTAATAAAGCTGTTGTCATACCTAATAAGATTAGGAAACCAACAATGCTCATGTTCCAAGTGTTAATTCCGCCATCTTCAATAAAGACAGAAGAAACTTGAGAACTGACGTAACCTGCGGTGTCGCTGATAGACCAGCTATTAAGTAGCACCGCACCTAGCACGATACCTACACCCAAGGAAACTAATACACGTCGAGTCAAAATCGCCAAAGTCAAAGCGACAATAGGTGGCAATAATGAAACAGGAGAACTAGAAAAATCTATTAAATTCATGATCTTCAAAAACCAAAGTTTGGCTAGAGATCTACTGCAGACAAGTCACGTAGCATACGATACGTGCTCATGTTGAACTTAGCGACAGGGAAGCGAACACTCCACCCAACCCTACAGTAGCGCTCCATAGTTTAATGTGAATATATACTATGGCAGTGTTGTTCCTTTCAGATACAACCCCAGCAAGTAACTTTGATGAGTTACTTACTTCGGCAATCTTCGCCTTCCACTATTATTCATTGGCATCACCCCAATAATAGCTACTCTTCGAGACCGCGCCTCTACGGCAACAACAAACAATTAACCACTAACTGTACAAATTAACAACAAATTGTCTGCAATATTGCATCAGGTGGCAGCCATTGTACTTATGATGAGAGTCAATGCAACACATCAAACTAAATTAAACAAATAAATAATGACTGAGATAATTTATAAACCTTGCCTACTTCCATAAGTTTTGTGCAACTGAAATCACATCAATCATGTTATTTATGAAACATTATTACTACCTTAGAAATATCATGGTTTATCTTATATCAATAAATTAAGGATATATGACACAGCATTAAAGATGGATGCTTCATATTTTTAAGTAATAACTCAAATTTTTTTATAAAAAACCAAGCTATCACTCTCTCTATACAATAATGATTGTTGATTTTAGTTCTCATCTAATAATGATTTATTTCGAGTGTAATAATATTAATTGCTTTAAAAAATAGTCAAATTTAAACAAAATCTTGATTTAGCATTTGCACATAAGGAAAAGATAAAGTTAAATATAAGGACTCTTTGTTTATTTATAGATTGGCATTATTTAATCGTAACGATAAAAAGTGCCCAACACATTAACCTTTTAATAGGAATCGTTATGTCAGAGCTGACTAAAACCCTTCTAAATATCCGTAGCCTTCGTGCATTTTCTCGTGAGCTGACTCTAGAACAATTGGAAGAAGCTCTAGATAAACTCACTACTGTCGTAGATGAGCGTCGTGAAGCAGAAGAAGCAGAACGCGCAGCACAAGCAGAGCAAGAAGCTAAGCTTGCAGAGATTGCTGAGAAAATCGCTCAAGACGGTATTGACGTAGAAGCACTTATTACTGCGCTATCTGGCGAAACTAAGACGAAAGGCAAAGCGAAGCGCGCACCTCGCCCTGCTAAATACAAATACACAGATTCAAACGGTAATGAGAAAACTTGGACTGGCCAAGGTCGTACACCTTCGGCGATTCAAGAGCAACTTGATGCAGGTAAATCTCTGGATGAGTTCCTAATCTAGATCCGTGCTATTTTTTAAAAGGCTCCCATAGGGAGCCTTTTTTATTTAAACCATTACAAATAAAAAAGGCACATTTCTTAATGTGCCTTTTACTTTAGTTACAGAATAGTTAATTAAATCGCTTCGTATTAACGTTCCCAGTATGCTTCTTCTAGGCTATCTTCTCGCTCAGGAAGTCCGCGCGACAATCGTGGTGAATGTTGCACGAGAACTTCGTAGCTAGCACGGTTTGCGTATTTGCAGACTTGAGAAAAAGAAGAGTAAGTTAAATACTCGTTACTGTGCTTGCTTGAATTAGGCACATTTTCTTTATGGTATTTATTTGCTGCCATATCATGAAGAACAGCAGATAACGCAGCATCACCTGCGCCATTTGTATTCTTAATTTTTTCTGGGCCACCCATATATGGCGAGATATGCGAGTACACTTTTATTGGCGTCTCGCATGAGTCTTTTTTCGCCGGACGACTGAATTCATAACGATTAAATTCAGCAATTGACCCTGGAAGTAATGGCAAAGAAGTTTCGCGCTTCGCGCTATCCTCCGTATACCCAGCCATAAATAGACCTACAGGACCCGCCGTGCACAATACTAGATCAGCCCACTCCAATGTTTTATCAGACGCAGCAAGTGGATCAGATTCCCCCGTCAGTGCTTCTGCTTCATCTTCATTCATCGCAACGACTGAAACGTTATCTCGAATGAATTCTTGCCAATATTTAGGGTCATCTTGAATAACAAACTTTGTGCCTAAAGTCAGAACAACAGGCACATCATTCTTTTTCGCGTACTCAATTGCTTTCATTGTTGCTTCCGGCATTGGGTCGCCGTCTTTGCAACGTACTAGATATGACGTCAGTACAAGTGCTGATGCATTTTTAAAGATTTTCTCTGGAATGCTATCAGGATGGAGTTGGTTCATTTGCCCTTCGCTGATAGCAAAAGTACGTTCACCGTCTTCTGTGATAAGAGCAAAACAACGGCCAATTGCACCATCTACACCTTGTAGGTAGTTCAAGTCCATGCGGCTTGATGTATTACAAAGATAACGGTAACCGTAGCTGCCAATCTTAATATCCTGGCTCATCACTCCAAGTAGTGTGGAGCGGTCATCCGCTAGCACGGAGTAGTTATGTAGCGTGTTACCAATTGTACCGCCCGCATACTCATTGGTAATCAAGTTCTCTTCTTTCAGTTGCTGGTATAACTCTTCTGCTCTTTCGTCATCGATAACCAGAGAGTGACCTTTACTCAGACCGTACTTTTCAATCACATCCGTTGTAACTTTTGCTTCAATATCAACCAAGGTTTGGTCAATACCAATGATGTGAGTGCGCGTCATCTTCTTGCTTTCTTGTGCTTGGCTCACCAGCGGGTCACGAGCATGAACAGGAAAATAGTGCTTCGATTTGCGTTGTCCAGGAAATTTCATATTGTCAGTCTGAGTAAGGGGATGAAAAGGAGAGCGGATTCTATACCGCTAATAATAAAGCAGCAATAAAAGCGATTATAGCAAACGTTTGCTGACTACTTTTTTCTTTTAGGTGGCTTATTCACCTTCCATAAAGCTGAGATCTGGTAGTTGCTCAAGGTGCTCGCTATAACGCTTTAGGTTGAACTCACCCTCATTCTTCATTACATCAAAAATCTCAATTGACATCGCACATGCCATCATCGCAACCGCATCTTCACGTGGTGTGCCAGTCATCATTAAACGCATAAGGGTTTCTTTTACTTTAAGCGGGTTACCATCTTCGAGCTGATTTTCAACAATTTCAATCAACTCACTTTCTTGCATAAATTGGTTTTCTTCTGTCATTTGATGTTTCCTCTTGGATTTTGGCCAACTATGCCATATATACCTCTTCTATACTTGCGAAATTACTCGTTCGAATCTTTGTTGAAGAAAAATCCAGCGAAACGAATTGTGATTTCGATCTCGGATCTGTCACCGGTCTGTGGATTCTGATAGAATCTGCATCCCGTTTATTTAAGTGGTGTTTAGTAATGTCTGATAACAGCCAAAAGAAAGTCATCGTCGGTATGTCCGGCGGCGTTGATTCATCTGTTTCCGCGTATCTTCTAAAGCAGCAAGGCTACCAAGTAGAAGGCCTTTTCATGAAGAACTGGGAAGAAGATGACAACGAAGAATATTGTACAGCGGCAGAAGATCTTGCTGACGCTCAGGCAGTATGTGACAAGCTAGGCATCCACCTACACACTATCAACTTTGCTGCCGAATACTGGGATAACGTATTTGAGTACTTCCTTGCTGAATACAAAGCGGGCCGTACTCCGAACCCTGACATTCTTTGTAACAAAGAAATCAAGTTCAAAGCATTCCTAGAATTCGCTGATGAAGTACTTGATGCTGATTACATTGCAATGGGCCACTATGTGCGTCGCTCTTTCCCAGAAAACGGTGAAAAAACACAAATGTTACGTGGTCTAGATGGCAACAAAGATCAAAGCTACTTCCTGTACACATTAAGCAACGAGCAAATCGCACGTAGCCTATTCCCTGTTGGTGACCTAGAGAAGCCAGAAGTACGCCGCATCGCGGAAGAGCAAGATCTAATCACGGCGAAGAAGAAAGACTCTACGGGTATTTGTTTCATCGGCGAACGCAAGTTTACTGAATTCCTAGGTCGCTACCTTCCAGCTCAACCAGGCAACATCGAAACACCTGAAGGCGAAGTGATTGGTCAACATCAAGGCCTGATGTACCACACGCTTGGTCAGCGTAAAGGTCTACACATCGGTGGCCGTAAAGGCGGCGGTGGTAACGAGGACCCATGGTTCGTTGGTGAGAAAGATCTAGAACGTAACGTTTTGATTGCCGTTCAAGGTAAAGACCATCCAATGTTAAAATCAGAAGGTCTACTTGCATCACAACTTCACTGGGTAGATCGTGAGCCAATTCGCGATGTTATGAAGTGCACAGTGAAAACTCGTTACCGTCAGGAAGATATTCCTTGTACAATCATCCCTATCGATGATGAAAACATTAAAGTTATCTTTGACGAGCCACAAATTGCTGTAACTCCAGGTCAATCAGCAGTGTTCTACAAAGGTGACGTGTGCCTAGGTGGCGGCATCATCGAGCAACGCATTAAATATTCTCAAGCTTAGGAGTCGTTACGTGGCGAATACACTTTATGACCGTACTATCGCTTTCGCTGGGATTTGCCAAGCTGTTGCTTTAGTTCAACAGGTAGCGAGAAACGGACATTGTGATCAAGATGCTTTTGAAACATCAATCAACGCTATTTTGAGCACGAACCCTGCTAACACAGTTGGCGTATTCGGTCGCGAAGCCGATCTAAAGCTCGGCCTAGAATGCTTGGTTAAAGGGATTGATAGCACACCATCAGGCAGTGAAATTACTCGTTACATTATTAGTTTAATGGCGTTAGAACGTAAGTTAAGCTCTCGTAACGATGCTATGTCTCAGCTTGGCGATCGTATTCAAATGGCCAAGCGTCAGTCAGAGCACTTTGAGCTACTAGACGATCAAATGATCAGCAATTTAGCGAGCATCTATCTGGATGTCGTTAGCCCTATTGGCCCACGCATTCAAGTAACGGGCACGCCATCTGTACTGCAGCAGACGGCAAGCCAACACAAAGTTCGTGCGCTGTTGTTATCTGGCATTCGTAGTGCAGTTCTTTGGCGTCAAGTTGGTGGTAAGCGTCGCCACCTAATCTTCGGGCGCAAGAAGATGGTAGAGCAAGCACAAATCCTTCTTGCTCGTCTGTAGTAAAATATCAAATAAGCAGCTCGCGTTTATCGCGAGCTCATTTTTTTCGACTAAAACAAATCTCGCGCAAACGTTTGCGCAATATTCGTGACAATTGCCACAGTTATTGGTATAAAGCTCACGAAATTTAGAAACCCAATTCAGGAGAACATCATGGAACTGTCAGCATTGACTGCTGTTTCACCAGTAGACGGCCGTTACGGAAGCAAGACAATTGCGTTACGCGAAATTTTCAGTGAATACGGTCTACTAAAGTACCGTACTATCGTTGAAATCCGCTGGCTACAAAAGCTTGCTGCTACTGCTGAAATTGCAGAAGTGCCAGCGTTTAGCGCAGAAGCAAACCAATTCCTAGACGACCTTGCTGCAAACTTCTCTGAAGAAGATGCACGCCGTATCAAAGAGATCGAGCGTACAACTAACCACGACGTAAAAGCGGTTGAGTACTTCCTAAAAGAGAAAGTAGCAGACGTTCCTGAACTGCACGCAGTAAACGAGTTCTTCCACTTCGCATGTACTTCTGAAGACATCAACAACACATCACACGCTCTAATGCTTAAAGAAGCGCGTGAGAACGTGATTCTTCCAGAAATCCGTAACCTAATCGACGCTATCAAAGCACTAGCAGTGGAATACCGCGACATTCCTCTTCTATCTCGTACACACGGTCAGCCTGCTTCTCCATCTACTATGGGTAAAGAAATGGCAAACGTGGCGTACCGTATGGAGCGTCAATTCAAGCAAATCGAAAACGTTGAGATCCTAGCGAAAATCAACGGTGCAGTAGGTAACTACAATGCACACCTTTCTGCTTACCCAGAGCTAGATTGGCACAAGTTCTCTGAAGAGTTCATCACAGAGTCTCTAGGCGTAACTTGGAACCCTTACACAACTCAAATCGAACCGCACGATTACATCGCTGAGCTGTTCGACGCTATCGCTCGTTTCAACACTATCCTGATTGACTTCGACCGTGACGTTTGGGGTTACATTGCACTGGGCCACTTCAAGCAAAAAACTATTGCAGGTGAGATCGGTTCTTCAACAATGCCTCACAAAGTTAACCCAATCGACTTTGAAAACTCAGAAGGTAACCTAGGTCTTGCGAACGCTGTATTCGGCCACCTAGCACAGAAACTGCCTATCTCTCGTTGGCAACGTGACCTAACTGACTCAACGGTTCTACGTAACCTTGGTGTTGGTGTTGGCTACGCTATCATCGCTTACACTTCTACGCTTAAAGGCATCAGCAAGCTAGAAGTAAACCGTGAAGCGCTTCTTGCTGAACTAGACAAGAACTGGGAAGTACTAGCTGAGCCAGTACAAACAGTTATGCGTCGTTACGGCATCGAGAAGCCATACGAGAAGCTGAAAGAGCTAACTCGTGGTAAGCGTGTAGACGGCGAAGCAATGCGTAACTTCATCGACGGTCTTGAGCTTCCTGAGCACGAGAAAGCACGTCTGAAAGAGATGACGCCAGCGAACTATATCGGTCAAGCAATCGAGCTGACAGATAAGCTGTAATCCTCGTGTAACGACCAGATACCTAAAAGGTTGACGCGAAAGCGTCAACCTTTTTTAGTTAGGAGAGTTAGGTCGGGAGAAAATAATTTTAGTTATATGGAATGGATTATTAATTGAAGATCAGCCCCATTTGTTATGGCTGCTTTTGGAAGAACAAGGTTATTGTTCCTACTTCCACACCAAACTTTTTTATTTTCGTTAGATTGAAAACGTGTCTGTCATCCTGACGATAAAGCCAATCATCAAAAGCAACCGTCACTGATGAATCCTCCATTTGTAGCTCAAAGTCATATTGCCACTGTAACGCATTGCCCTGCTCTTCCCCTGTTGCTACACCTATAATATCGTCTGCCTTACCTTCATAACGACCGTCTTCTAATCTAGTGATAACCCAAATTCGCTGGTCCACCTCTCCGTCATCAAACACGAAGTCTTCCACCAGCGTCAGCGTATCACCCGCTACAGTACCCACTATATCGACTTCAAAGCGACGCGTTTGCTGTCCGGTATAATCTTGCACCATCCCCCACGCCTTTATGTCGCCTTCGAAATAACCGAATACGTCAAAAGTCGGTGTAGAAGAGCGGTAATTATCAATGTCTGCGGAACATGCCGAAAGAAAAACAGCTGCCACTAAAGTCGCTGATTTAAAAATTCGTTTAAACACTATCTAACCTGCCCTATCAATTGTTTTCGGAGTTTCGGAAATTCTGTGTTGGGTGATAACCATATAGCCAAAAATGCATCGTTCATTCGTTCGTCTTCAATGATACCAACGTTCTTTACTTGCACGTCCCCAACCTGCTTATAAAAAAGCTGACCAGATTTTCCATCTGTTAGATAAGTAAGCTCGTCACCTTTTTGAATATCAGGAAACATACGATCGAGCTCGCTAATCCAATCTTTTCGATATGAGTCAGTAAAACCCAATTTCGCCCACTGCTCATCCGTCACATCAAGCAGCTGTTGCTTACTGATGTCTCTCTTGTAATTAATTTCCAATGCAAGGGGATGTGGCGATACGTCATCGCTTACGATGAACTTTCCATCAGGCGCTTTTAATCTTGAGTGATAAATATCGAAGATGAACCAAGTAAGTTGGGCTTCTCCAACAGTTTTCCACCCCTTCCAATTCGCAATGTTGCTGGCAGCTTCGCTATTTCCAACAGGTTGAGCTTGCAGAGCAAAAGAGCCAGTTACTATTACCAACGCAAGCAACCTAGTCAGTCTCTGAGTTAAAACTCTCTTCAAGCTTTTCATTTCCGTACACCTTGAGTATCAAGAGCATCATGACGCACCATTCGACAAACAACATTGCCAGTGTAGCGCCAGTGCTAAATCCAAATTCAACGGCTTGGAGCTTATAGCCAGCAAAGTAGCTCACTGTTCCTCCGAGTCCGCCTACTATTGATACGTAGGTTTTTGGGAAACGGTACAAAATTGACTTAAGTTGATAGGCATACCAAGAAAACAAAACCCACAAGCATAATAACCAGACTGGCAGCCATGGGGTTGGAAAGACAAAGACCGAGAGTTGTTGATTGAGCGTATCAAGCACGAGCCCGCTCGTGACGATAACACCAATACTTTTGAGCGAAGATGCATCGCTTTTCAGACAATATAGTAGGGTTGCCAAAGTAAGGAATAACGTGACCCATTGCCATTGATAGGTTCCAAGCACCGCTGCAAACCAGCAGAGTTGGAACCATGTCGAAGCAAGAAATACCTTCATAACGAACTACGGGCGTTGAAACGTCATGTGAACTGCACTGATCGTGCGAGCCAAAAAGCCACCTTCACAGTAGCTCAAATAGTAGCGCCACATACGCACAAAGCGGTCGTCGTAGCCAAACGAGCGCACTTCATTCTCTGCTCGATTAAAACGAAGGTGCCATTCGTTCAGCGTCTTGGCGTAGTCCAAACCAATATCGAACAAGTCTCGCGTCACTAAGTCACTGTACTTTGTTGTTGCTTGGGTTAGTGAGGTTACCGACGGTAAAAAACCACCCGGGAAAATGTACTTTTGGATAAAGTCGACGTTGTTACTGTAGTAATCGTAACGCTGATCGGCAATCGTAATCGCTTGAATCGCCATCAAGCCACCAGACTTCAATAAAGACTCACAGACCTTAATGTACGAAGGCAGGAATTGTTTGCCCACAGCTTCAATCATTTCAATAGAAACGAGCTTGTCATAAGTGCCGGTTAGGTTTCGGTAATCTTCTTTGAGTAGAGTGATTTTGTCTTCTAAGCCACGCTCTTTGATTTTTTGCTCCGCGTACGCGTGTTGCTCTTCAGATATCGTTGTTGTGGTGACCTGACAACCGTATTGTTCAGCCATGTAAATCGCCATAGCGCCCCACCCAGTGCCAATTTCAACAACATGATCGGTAGATTTCAGCTCAAGTTGCTGACATAGACGATCCATTTTGTTGATTTGAGCCTGCTCTAGAGAGTCATCCGCATGATTGTAAAGCGCCGACGAGTACAGCATATTGGTGTCAAGGAACGCTTCGTATAGGTTGTTACCCAAGTCGTAATGCGCATGGATATTTTTACGTGAGTTCTCTTCAGAGTTTCTGTTTGACCAATGGCTGAACTTGTACAGTATTTTAGTCAACCAACTGCCTTGCTCTTCGAGTTTATCTAGAGCACGCATGTTAAGGGCCATCAGTTTCATTAATGAGGTTAAATCGGGGCTATCCCACCACCCATCCATATAAGCCTCACCAGCAGCAATACTGCCGCCCTGCAAGATCCGTGAATAAAAGCCTGGATGTTTTACCTCTATAGTAGCGACAACAGGTTGACCACTGTACTCCCCATTTGGCGCACTAAAACGCTCGCTTCGCTCTGTCGTTTCCGTCTTAAAACTTTCAATAACTGTTAAGCAGCCGATTTCCATTTTTTGCAGACATTGAAAAATAACTCCGCGAGCCGCTTTTTGCGTTGTCGTCAATTTACGCGGCAATGTCATAGAACTAGTATTTAACATGCAGAATTCTCCTTGTGCTTTTTATTTTTTTTGTCTGTTTTTTCAGTATCGGCTTCTATTTCTTCATGCGTTGAATATTTAGGATGAGAATAAAAAGGTGCGCCTTTCACCCAAAGTTTTAATGCGTGCCAATAAATACCAACCATTACTTTTACCGTTTGTATTGGTGTAACGATCAAACACCTCAATAAGGTTTTGCTTGAAAGTGGCTTGGCTTTCATAACCATGGTGGCATCAAAGTGTTTCTCTCCTTTGTGACATTCAAGATGAATGTTCAACTTGTCTGTCAAAGGTTTAATTCTCCAGCGGTAGAGTTGGTCAATCGGGTTGAATGGTGAAACATGGAATGCTTTAACTTGTTCCCAACCAAACTTTTCTTCTTCTTTATCTGCTGACACCACGTAGTAATGTCGTTCATTCCAAGGAGTGTTACTCACCTCTGCGAGGAGATACTTCCATTCTCCTTCCGTGTTATAAACGTAGTAGAAATTAACGGGACTGAAATAAAGTCCTAGATAACGCAAGTGACAGACTGCGATTACCTTGCCGGTACAGCGAACACCTGTCAGTTCTTCAATTTTGCTGTGCACTGCCGACTTGACGCTACCTTCACCAATGTAATCACTGCGCTTGAAGCGAGCCCAATGCCACCAACGCGAACCAAAACCCCATACTTTTTTCTCTAAAGCATCGAGCTCGTCTACATCGATGGCGGGCATAAATAAAGAGTAGTTCAACTCATGATTCACCGGCGTGAATCGACGGTGACGAACGTTGCCTATAAACAATCGGCTGTTCATTTGGCTATCCATATCACGCTGCGCCTTTTTCGAAAGGAACCACATTTTGTTCGCGGTACTTTTCTTCTAGTTCTTTCACAACATCAAGCGCGCTACGCACGCCATCTTCATGAAAACCGTTGTACCAATAAGCGCCGCAGAACCAGGTACTTTGTTTACCCTGTATCTCATTTTTGCGCTGCTGCGCTGCAATAGACTCAGTGGTGAATACTGGATGATGATAAGTGAACGAACGCAAGACTTTATTTGAGTTAATTTGCTCAGTACTATTCAACGTTACACAAAACGTGTGTTCTGATTGAATATGCTGAAGAATGTTCATGTTATAAGTTAGCGAAGGGAGGCGTTGCTGTTCCTCCTCACTGCCTTCCAATAGGTAGTTCCATGATGCCCATGCTGCCTTACGTTTTGGTAGTACGGCAGAGTCGGTATGAAGAACAACTTCATTTGCTTGGTATGTCATATCCCCCAAGATTTCCTGCTCAATTGGGCTGATATCCTCTAGCATTCTCATTGCTTGATCACTGTGACAAGCAAAGATAACGTCATCAAACCAATGCGTTTCTCCGCGAACTTGAACGCCAACCCCTTTTTCGTTGCGAACCACTTTTTCGACAGGACTATTAAGACGAATATTCTCGGCAAAGCCTTTGGTCAATGGTGGAATGTATGAACGTGAACCACCTTTAATCACATACCATTGTGGTCGGTTAGTCACATCTAGCAGACCGTGGTTGAGGAAGAAACGTAAGAAGAACATAAGAGGGAATGCGCGCATGTCAGCTAAAGTCGACGACCAAATCGCAGCACCCATCGGTAAAATGTAGTTATCGGTAAAGAAAGCACTGAATTTGTGTTCGTCAAGGAACTCACCTAACGTCTGAGATTGCGAGGATTGCTCGCTAGAGAAGCGCTTGGCAAGTTTATTGAAACGAAGTATCTCGAAGATAAATCGATAAAATTTGGGGTTTGCCCAGTTGCGTTTTTGAGCAAACAATGTCGACACTGTGTGGCCGTTGTACTCTAGTCCGTTCCCATCGTTTCTGACACTGAAGCTCATTTGAGTCGGCAGACCTTCAACGCCAATCTCGCTCATCATTTTAATGAAATTAGGGTACGTACGATCGTTATAGACGATGAACCCGGTGTCTATCGCGTATTCTCTACCATCAAGGATCACATCAACGGTTGCAGTATGGCCACCGATGTAATCGTTCGCTTCAAACAGCGTTACATCATGTTCTTTATGCAAGTAATAACCACAAGTAAGGCCAGAGATTCCCGTTCCCACAATCGCTATCTTCTTTCTTCCTGCTGTTTTCATTTTTATTCCTTCTTATGATACGAGTTTAGCAGTTAGGCGAGCTTGCCAACTGTATGGAAGTAACGAGATAAAACGTAAAATACTGGTAAATCTCGCTGGGAAATAGATATGGGTCTTGTTGGCGGCTAATTGCTTCCTGATAGAGTCCGACGCTTGCTGAGTAGAAATGATCATTGGCATTTCGAAGTCGTTTTTGTCAGTCAACGGCGTTTCAACAAAACCAGGAAACACCGTTACCACATTGATCCCTTTCTTTTTCAAGTCGACGGCGAGCGTGCGTGCAAAATAACTGACTGCCGCTTTGGATGCGCCGTAAGCTTCTGCACGAGGCAGTGCCACTTCTGATGCGATAGAGCCAACAATAACAATGCGGTGCCCTCTCTCTAAATGTACTTGGCAGCCTTCAACGCAGTTGGCAACACCGACAACATTTACGTTCATCACACGCGCCATGAGTTTCGCGTCGACCACTCCCTCATCCATGTACTCACAATCGCCTGCGTTAAAAATCCATGTGTTTGGCGTAAAGGGCAAATTGGAGAGAGCCTGCTGAGTTTCCTCATAATTTGTCACATCAAACTGCAGTGTATGAATTTTGGAAGAAACTGCCTCCAGTTCTGCAAGAACATCTTGATTCCGACCACAAGCAATCACATTCCATTCTGAGTTCGCGTAATCTAGCGCAAGCTGTCTTCCTATTCCGGAGGTGGCGCCTGTGATTAAGATGGTGTTGTTCATTGTCCTAACCTCTGCTTGATGGTTTTAACGACTGAACCTAGTAATGGTAAATGCTCATAGAGCATCTCTCCGAGATCAAAATAGTCCCGGTGATAAATGACCTGACCTTCGCTAAATTTGAGGTGCGAAACACCATTGACGAGAATAGGCGCACCCTTCTGAAGTTTGGGATGCTGAAGGTCCATTGTCCAAGTTAGGAAGCCTGTATCTCCGACTTGTTGATGCTCATGGATTACAAAATCACAACTGATGACGTTGGCATATAATGAGGTGAAATAATCCGAAAGTGCTGGCCATCCTTCTAAACGATGCGCTGCGTCCTCAAATACTACATCTTGGTGATATATATCCTTAAGCAGATGTAAGTTCGCTTTGTTGAGCTTTTGATAGATATTGCCAACAGACTGTATGTCCATTTTTTACTCCTACACGCCCATTAAATTGTACAAAATTATTATATGTACAAGATAGTTCATTCCACCAAAGTTGTACAAAAATAATTTTGTATAACTTTATTTCTGTAAGTAGTACGTGATGAAGTTCGCACGCGATCAATCGGCGAAAAAAAAAGGCTTGGTCAAAACCAAGCCTTTTCAGCAAATTAACAATTATTTAAGTAGACATAGTTAGTATTGCTGGCCTCGCAACGCTGCAATACGTTTATCTAGCGGAGGGTGGCTCATTAGTAGCTCAGTCAGCGACTGCTTGCCGTTGATACCAAATGCCATCATGGTGCCATCCAGTTGAGATTCATGACTCACCTTCAAACGCTCTAGAGCCGCAATCATTTTTTCTTTGCCAACGAGGCGCGCAGCACCTGCGTCCGCGTGGAATTCGCGATGACGGCTGTACCACATAGTCAAGAAGCTAGCTAGGAAACCAAATACCAGTTCAAGCACCATGGATACGCCAAAGTAAACCATCATATTTGTACCTTGGCCTTCTTCATCATCGTTCGATGCCACGATATTGGCAATAAAGCGTGATAGGAAGATAACAAACGTGTTCACGACACCTTGCATCAACGTCATCGTGACCATATCACCATTTGCAATATGGCTCACTTCGTGTGCAAGTACTGCCTCTGCCTCATCACGAGTCATATTGTGTAAAAGACCAGTAGAAACTGCGACAAGAGAGTCATCTCGCTTTGCACCTGTCGCAAATGCATTGATATCTGGTGAATCATAAATAGCCACCGTTGGCATACCAATACCCACTTGTTGAGCTTGACGACCCACAGTTTCGACTAACCAATGCTCCGTTTCGTTGCGCGGGCTTTCAATGACCATACCACCAACCGAGCGTAGTGCCATACCCTTTGACATCATCAACGAAATAAATGCGCCACCAAAACCAAATACAGCAGCCATTACAAGTAAACCTGACAGACTGCCTGGTTGCATTCCAGTTACAGCGTAAACAATATTCAGAACAACACTAAGCACTAGCACGACAGCTAGGTTAGTTGCTAGGAATAACATAATTCGCTTCATTACTTTTCTCCGAGGAAGCTTATCGTTTTTTTAAAACGGATTGTTATAAGGAACAAATGGTAATCGCTATAAAAGCCAATTCCGTTGATTTTCATGTTCCGTGCGTTATAGATATAGTCTATCCGCGATAAAAACAAGGTTAAGCAATAAATTGCAACATTTGTTTTCGAGACTGAAATATTTGATTCAAGCGATTTCAAAACATGCTTTGGTAGGAGCTGGAACCTCCGTTCATATACATTTATCAAAATGATGAAATAAGCTCTGACCTACCCATCATCTATTGATAGATGATCTTGGTGTTAAATCTATCACCTCTTAGCAACTTAGCTAGAAATTTTTTAATAGACCAAAAACAGTACGTTAGCTCTGCTATAGACTTTGGTCTTATTGTGCGGCTACATGGACATGCTAAATTCGAATGAGATGAACAAAACAGAGCTACTCTAAGTACATTGCAAAAAGTGCATTGGGTGAGCTCAAAAACTCCATGTATTGAGGGAAAAACCATGGTAGAAACTAACGACTATCAAATGGCTATTGATTTACTACGTTGTCACCTAGGCATCTCAGAGGACGAGGCAAAGCAACAACTTGGTATTTCAACCGATCATCATATGTCTCAGCGTGTTGCAGAAACACAACAAGCATTGATGGGGCTCAGCCAAGATAAGTAATCTGACTTTTTAGGTTACACCAACAAGAAAGGGCTGCATTGCGCAGCCCTTTGGGTTTTTTAGTCTTTTATCCTAAACACCATTAGTCAGTGTTTAGCAACGGCTCTACATTAATGTACTTGCCTAGCTCTTTGCGTTTAGCACTTGGAATATATGGAATTTCCCCAAGCTTAGGTGCATCGATACGTGCTTCTAGAATCTCGATAATGTCAGCGTAGTGCTCTGTGCCTGGGTTGACGCGGTTTGCCACCCAGCCAACAAGATTCAAACCATCCGCTTTAATACTCTCCGCTGTGAGTAAAGCGTGGCTCAAACAGCCTAATTTAATGCCAACCACCAGTACAACAGGTAACTGCTCTTCTTTTACCCATGTAGATAAACAGTCCGTATCGGATACTGGCACACGCCAGCCTCCAGCACCTTCAACGAGAACAACATCGGCTTGCTGCTTATGTTGAGCCAGTTTTTGACTCAGAACATCGTAACTTATTTCGACATGTTCATGCTTCGCTGCAATGTGGGGAGAAGCAGGCAACTCTAAAGCGTATGGGTTCACATCATCATAGTCCACATCGAGTGTTGCGACGTCTTGTAAGTGTAAAGCATCAGAGTTGCGCCATCCCGCTTCAGTCTTGTCACTCCCTGCTGCCACTGGCTTATAACCAATAGTGTTTAGTCCTTTTGCTGCGATCGCTTGCAAAATGGCTTTAGACGCTACCGTCTTTCCAACATCAGTATCCGTACCAGCAATAAAAAAAGCATCAATCATAGATGTATTACTCCAAAACAAACCTGATAACTTGCAGGTAGAAGACCTTGATCGTTTTTAAACGCTTGGTACGCATGCTCAACTTTTAACAAAGTCTCGCGACTAGTTAAACCGTGTGAGCGCCCGCTTACGTGATTTGCACCTATACCTTTGAGGTCACGCATAACTGAAAATGCAGAGTCGTACCAAACTGTGATGGTGGTCAAGTCTAGTTGATGGCTGTCACATCGAGATTGCGCTAACGCAATTTTTACCTGATTGAGCGTTAGAAAGTTATTGACGTGTTGATATGCATCAATTTTTTCCCATGATGCACGCAGCTCATACAGTGATCCATCAACCAGTGTAGAGAACCACGCTTTCCCACCATTTTTTAGCACGCGGCGCACTTCTTTTAGTGGGTAACTTAAATCTGTACACCATTGCAGCGCTAAACTTGAAAACACGTAATCGAAGCTATCATCGTCAAATGGTAAGTTTTCAGCATCAGCAACTTGGTAATGCATTCGTACTGCACCACAACGCTGCTCTGCTTTATCTAACATGGCTTGAGAGATATCGCCGCAGACTACTTCCGCACCGCGTTGTTGAAGTAGTTGGGAGAAATAACCCGTGCCACAACCTAAATCCAATACACGTTTTCCCGTCAAGTTTTCAGGAAGTTTATCAAGCAGCTGATGCCCGACATCACGTTGAAAAGCCGCATATTTATCGTATGTTTCTGCTGCTTTACCAAACGAAGAGGCAATCGCGCCTTTATCTTGATGGAAACTCTCTAACGCGAGCGTTTGCGCTAATGCGGTAGTTGCATTATCCATTACAGCGCTCCTAATGCTTGCTTCAATGCGATTGAAAGCGTTTTAACTTGTTCATTAGTGTGATTGGCAGTGAGTGTGATTCGAAGACGAGACGTTCCTTTAGGCACCGTCGGAGGGCGAATAGCAGTCACCCAAATACCGTTTTGGCGACAAGCACCTGCTACTCGCAAAGCCAATTCAGATTCACCAATCAAAAAGGGCTTAATCGAAGTTTGAGTCTCAACAAACCCCTCAAGGCCGCTAAGGCTATCTCGATACACTTCACTAAGCTCAGAGAGCTTTTCACGTCGCCAAGACTGCTCTTGAACCATCGAGACTGCATGAGTCAACGCATACGCTTGTGCCGGAGGCATCGCTGTGGAATAAACATGGTGACGAGCAAACTGAGTCAAAAAGTCTCCCGTTGAGTGGTCACATAAAATAGCCGCGCCAGACATACCAAACGCTTTACCGAAGGTAACGACCAATAACTCAGGCTTAACCGTTGCCAACTCGCAAGAACCACCACCGGATTGACCGAGAACACCAATTCCATGAGCGTCATCGACAGCAAACCAAGCATCATGACTGCGAGTGGCTTCAGCTATATCGCTGAGCGGCGCGCAGTCACCGTCCATGCTGAATACCCCTTCCGTCACAACTAGATGGTTGTCTTCGCTATTAATCAGCGACTTTAGGTGCTCGATGTCATTGTGTTTGAAGCGCTTCATCTTAGCTGGTGACAACGCCCCCGCTTCTATCAATGAAGCATGATTCAAACGGTCTTGGATCAATACGTCTGACTTTTCTAACAAGGTGAACAACAAGGCTTGATTAGCACTGAATCCAGAACCAAACAGAATTGCTCTGTCGTAGCCCAACCATTCAGTTAGTGCGGCTTCTAAATTGCTGTGTGCTGCACTAAAGCCAGTGACCATTGGCGATGCTCCACTGCCACTGCCGTATACGCTTAAACCTTGCTGCCACGCACGAACGAGCGCTTGATCATTGGCCAAGCCCAAATAATCATTACTTGAGAAATTAATGTAGCGCTTGCCTTCGTGCTCCAAAACGGACTGGTTACCGGCAAACACCACATTCATAGAACGATTCAACCCTTGCGTTTTACGCTTAGCAAGAGCGGACTCGATACGAGATTTAAACGCTGGCATCGTAGAAAAGGTCGTCTTTTGTCGGACGGGCAGCAACACGCTCTACAACGCGATCCAGCAACTCGTTTTCTTCGATTTCATCAGGTTTTTGAGACACTTCTTGGCTGTTAATGCCGAGCTTATTGAACAGCATCATGTCCTTATCTTCAGAAGGATTTGGAGTCGTCAGAAGTTTGCAGCCATAGAAGACTGAGTTTGCACCCGCCATAAAACACAGCGCTTGCATTTGTTCGTTCATGTTTTCACGGCCAGCCGATAGACGAACCGCTGATTGAGGCATCATGATGCGCGCAATCGCAATCAAGCGAATGAAATCGAATGGCTCAACATCGTCCACCTCTTCCAGTGGTGTGCCTTTCACCTTAACCAGCATGTTGATTGGCACACTTTCAGGATGCACTGGCAAGTTAGCTAATTCAACCAACAAACCTGCTCGGTCGTTAGCACTTTCACCCATACCGATGATGCCACCGGAACAGATCTTCATGCCAGCATCACGAACATGAGACAAAGTATCTAAACGGTCTTGATAAGTACGTGTGGTAATGATGTTGCCGTAAAATTCAGGAGACGTATCTAGGTTGTGGTTGTAGTAATCCAAACCTGCGGTTGCCAGTTGTTTTGCTTGATCTGGTGTCAACATGCCTAATGTCATACACGTTTCTAAACCCATGCCCTTCACGCCTTTGATCATGTCGGTCAAATGCGGCATGTCACGCTCTTTTGGATTTTTCCATGCTGCGCCCATACAGAATCGAGTAGAACCAGCATTTTTGGCTTTTTGCGCAGCATCGAGTACGCGTTCTACTTCCATCAGACGCTCTTTCTCGATGTCTGTGGTGTAACGAGCACTCTGAGGACAGTACTTACAGTCTTCTGGACAAGCACCTGTCTTAATCGACAGAAGCGTGCTTACTTGAACATGGTTGGTTTGTTGATATTGACGATGTACAAGCTGCGCTTCGAATAGGAGATCCATGAATGGTTTTTCCATGAGATCGCGCACTTCAGCATGCGTCCAGTTATGACGAACTTCCACGTGTATTCCTTTAGTCACTTTTGTTGTTGTGTTGACAGTCTACTGAGTCTCGATAAACTGTCAACACAACGCAAAAGATCAAAGTTTACACCTGTCTGTTTTTTAACCTTAATTATTATTGGAATCGCACATGGATCTCGCCTTCGACCGCCAGCATATCTGGCATCCTTACACTTCGACATTGACACCTCTGACCTGCTACCCAGTGGCATCGGCAAATGGTGTTCATATTAAATTGGAAGACGGTACTGAGCTGGTCGATGGCATGTCTTCTTGGTGGTCGACGATCCACGGCTACAACCATCCGCATTTAAATCAAGCCGCTCACCAGCAAATCGATCAGGTCTCTCACGTGATGTTTGGCGGGATTACCCACCAGCCAGCAATCAGTTTGTGTAAGAAGCTATTGTCCCTTGCACCAAATAACCTTGAACATGTATTCCTTGCCGATTCAGGCTCCGTTGCCGTAGAAGTCAGCTTAAAAATGGCACTGCAATATTGGCATGCAAAAGGCGAACGCCGACCGAAGTTTCTTACTTTGCGACACGGTTATCACGGCGACACCTTTGCGGCTATGTCGGTTACCGATCCTGATAACTCAATGCACTCTCTTTACAAAGGCTTTTTGCCTGAGCATATCTTTGCGGAGTCAGCAACTTGTGGTTATTGGGATGAATGGAAGCCAGAGGACCTTACCGACTTCGAGCACAAGATTGAAACGCACCATGAAGAACTTGCTGCGGTGATCCTAGAACCTATTGTTCAAGGCGCAGGCGGCATGCGCATCTACCATCCAGAATTTCTCAAAGGCGTGCGTAGGCTTTGCGACAAATACGGCTTGTTATTGATTGCAGATGAGATCGCTACCGGATTTGGTCGTACCGGTAAGTTGTTTGCCTGCGAACATGCAGACATTCAACCAGACATTCTGTGTGTCGGGAAAGCACTCACTGGCGGCTACATGACCCTCTCTGCGACCCTGGCGAGCAAACACGTAGCAGACACCGTTTGTGGTGGTGATGCAGGCTGTTTTATGCACGGCCCAACCTTTATGGGTAACCCACTTGCCTGCGCTGTTGCCACTGCAAGTTTGGAATTGATTGAACAAGGTAACTGGCAACAGCAAACCCAACAAATCGAAGCGTTGTTTTCTGAGTTACTGCCAAAACTTGAAGAACACGAGTTGGTAAAAAACACCCGTTGGTTAGGTGCCATTGGCGTAGTGGAGACGTATCGCCCTGTGAATATGGAAACCATCCAAGCCTTGTTTGTTGAACACGGAGTGTGGATTCGTCCATTTGGCAAACTGATTTATATGATGCCGCCGTTCATCAGCAAGCCAGAAGATATTGAAAAGTTAGTGAATGCGATTGATGCTGCGTTACAACGTAAAGACTGCTTCGCTTCATAGTTCAATTGAACATGAAAACGGTTTGAGTATGAGACTCAAACCGTCTCGTTATTTATTAGAGCAGTAAAGTTATCGAAGTTGACTGTCTTTACTCGCTCGTCTATTGAACAATGCTTGGCGTTGAGACACCAATTCGATTGTTGACTGACATTCGATACACAAACGAACGCCTTTCATAGCAAAACGACGTGCTTCTGGGACCTCATCACCACACTCATCGCAATAATGGGCGCTTTCACCCCTTGCGATACTGCCACGAACACGGGAAATCTCGTCGTCTATTGTGTTTTGAATTTGTTGGCTGACGCTATCGTCATTGGCCCACCCTACGGCCATAAGCCCTCCTCGTTACTTGAATGAGAAAATCTACTTACCGTGGTAAGGTGGATGATTATATCAATTACAAATAACAAGATAATTAAGGTAAATACGAAAACACTATTACGTTTTAGTAATAATTACTCTGTAATCGATTATTCGGCGCTCTCATGGAAAAGCAATGCAAGGTTACTCATACTCCCTTCCTCGCATTCAAAATACTGCGTTTGCTCAGGCTCTCTCAAAGTAACACTGAGTATCTTCTCAACCTCATCAAACTCCTCGCTAAAGTACTCACTAACCAATATGACGCGCTCACCAATACTAAATTCCAGTGACTTCTCATCTACCAACGCTCGATGATACTGGTCTAATTTAAAGTCCTTTATAACTAAAGATCTTTCAATACTGCTCCCCCCTAAGCTAAGCTCCGACAGTAGAACCTGACTGTTTATGTTTTCTATTGATATTTCTAGACGGTTAGGATGTGAAGCATCACACTTAAATAGCGCAGTATTAGTGTGGCTGAAAGCACAAGCAGATGAACTAAAAATAAGTCCAAGCAAAGAAATGTTACGCAGCATTTTTAATCGAAGCATATTTTTTGTAAGCCTTTTCTAATTTGACGTCGTATTGATTTTTCTGATACTCAGAACCATTGTAACCACGAGCAAAGGCAGCCCAATTTTTATCTCTTATATGCTCACCTAAGCCAGACTTTTGGATAAACGTAACAAAAGCCTCAAGTTGTTTCTTCTCCGACTCGAATACAGCTTTAACAAAGGATTCAGCGGTAACATGACCAGCTAACTTGAAATTAAAGCCCATAATTTGGAAACGTCCCCAAGATGCGGAGCGGATTGCTGCATTTGAATTCAGTTCAATCGCTTTATTTAGACGTACGTATTCTGAGATACCACCAACATAAAGACTTCGATTCCAATGCCGACTTGAAATACTTGGATGACTGTTATCGTAGGCTCTTGAAGTGAGTCTCGAAAATATATGAGCCTCAAACAAAATCTTTGGCTTACCATTGCTAAAGTAGGCTTCTCCTCGGCTCTCAACTTCCGCTACAGCTTTAATAGCAGCGACTTCGCATCCAAGAGTTTCAGCTACTTTGCGATAATCCAAGTCCGTCAACGCATCTCTTGAGCCAACCAAAGGTAACGTATATGCCACCGCGGTCTCAGGTGTTCGTTTTAAATAATCATTCAGCTTACGATGGCTTCTTCCATTCACATCTATCCTTCCATCTGGACGAGCCATCCCAACAAGGTTTTTCTGAAAAGCTTTAATTGCGCCGACAGTTTTGGAGTTTTCCGGTCTAGAGCCTAGTTTCCCATCCACTTTAAGTTCCTTTACTCCCTTTAAAGAACCAAGCAATTGGTTAATAGACCTTTGTACCGTACGAATGTCACCATCCACATTTTTACCACCCAAGCCAACAGAGCCGCTTACTCTTATTGAAGCCATGAAAGTACCTCCTCTTTATATTTTGGAGGAGCTTGTCATGCTCAATGAAGCTTAGAAAAATATCATTAGGGACTGGTTTTAATAATTTAGGCTAACTATGCAATACCTCATCCTACATTTACATAACAACGTATTTTCACTCGACGCAGATAACAAAAAACCCAGCACTAAGGCTGGGTTTTGGTGTTCTAGTGGTTAATGAATTAACCGATGTGCGTTGCGCCCGCCATGTACTTCTGAAGTACTGTAGGGATTGCAATACGGCCGTCTGCTTCTTGGTTGTTTTCTAGGATAGCAACCATTGTACGACCTACAGCTAGACCAGAACCGTTTAGCGTGTGTACAAGCTCAGGTTTCTTCTCGCCTTTACGACGGAAACGCGCTTGCATACGACGAGCTTGGAAGTCCCACATGTTAGAACATGAAGAGATTTCACGGTAAGTTTCTTGAGCAGGAACCCAAACTTCTAGGTCGTAAGTCTTACGAGCGCCGAAGCCCATGTCACCTGTACATAGAACCACTTTACGGTAAGGAAGCTCAAGAAGTTGTAGAACTTTCTCAGCGTGACCTGTTAGCTCTTCTAGTGCGTTCATTGAATCTTCTGGCTTAGTGATTTGTACTAGCTCAACTTTGTCGAACTGGTGCATACGAATCAAACCACGAGTATCACGACCGTAAGAACCTGCTTCTGAACGGAAACATGGCGTGTGAGCTGTCATCTTAATTGGTAGATCCGCTTCGTCAGAAATCGTGTCACGAACTAGGTTCGTTACAGGTACTTCTGCAGTAGGGATTAGAGACAGTTTACGTGGCTCTTCGTCGTTTACTTTTTCTACTAGCGGCTCAGTGTGGAAAAGATCTTTACCAAACTTAGGAAGCTGACCAGTACCGAATAGGCTGTCAGAGTTTACTAGGTAAGGTACGTACATTTCTGTGTAGCCGTGCTCTTCAGTGTGAAGATCCAGCATGAACTGAGCGATTGCACGGTGTAGACGAGCAAATTGGCCTTTCATCACGATGAAACGTGCGCCAGTGATCTTAACTGCACTTGCGAAGTCTAGACCGTCGCCCATTTCGCCTAGGTCAACGTGATCTTTCAGTTCGAAGTCGTAAGACTTTGGCTCACCCCAACGAGAGATTTCAACGTTGTCGTTTTCATCTTTGCCATCTGGCACTTCATCTGCTGGGATGTTTGGTACAGAACGCGTGAATTCGTCTAGTTGAGCAATTACTTGCTCAAGTTCAACTTTCTTCGCATCAAGATCGCTACCTAGCGTACCGATTTGTTTCTTGATCTCTTCTGCGCCTTCTTTGTCGCCAGCCGCCATTTTTTGGCCGATTTGCTTGGAGATGGAGTTACGCGTGGATTGTAAATTTTCTACTTCTACTTGAATGGACTTACGTTGTTCTTCAAGTTTACGAATAGTATCTACGTCTAGCTTAAAGCCACGACGCGCCAGTTTAGCAGCTGTTTCATCCAGCTCTGTACGAAGTAATTTAGAATCCAGCATTGTTAATCCTATGCTTTTTGTTGTGAAATCACGCGCACTTTCCAAGCGTACGCGTTAAAAAAATTTACTAAACAAATGTATCCAAAAACGCCTACTTTTCATAGCGCTTTTGTGGGCTATTTGCGTCTAAAGTAGCCAAGTAATCTAACTTTTCGCCGATTTTGGTCTCCAGACCACGATTTGTCGGCTGATAGTACCTACGATCGCCCATTTCAGGCGGCAAATATTGCTCACCTGCTGCGTAAGCACCAGGCTCATCGTGAGCATAACGATACTCAGCCCCATAACCCATGTCTTTCATCAAACTGGTTGGCGCATTTCGAAGGTGATGCGGCACTTCATATTCAGGTAAGTTATGAGCGTCCGTTAGCGCTTGTTTCCAAGCAACGTAAACGGCATTACTTTTTGGCGCACACGCTAAGTACACGATCGCCTGTGCAATCGCACGTTCACCTTCTGCTGGACCAACGCGTGTAAAACAGTCCCACGCGGAGAGTGCCACTTGCATGGCTCTAGGGTCCGCATTGCCGACATCTTCCGATGCTATCGCAAGTAATCGACGGGCAATATAAAGAGGATCACAACCCGCAGCAATCATACGTGCAGCCCAGTAAAGCGCCGCATCTGGGTTAGAGCCACGAATGGATTTGTGGACCGCAGAGATTAAGTCATACCAGATATCACCTTTGTTATCGAAGCGAGAGACCTTCTCCCCTTCCACTTCAGCCAGCAACTTAAGCGTGATCTCTTTTTCACCTTGCGCATTATCTTCTGCCATGTCGTAGAGCAGCTCAAGATAATTGAGAGACATGCGAGCATCACCGTTGACCAGTTCTGCTAGGCGGTCTAATACGTTATCAGCGAAATGTGCGGGTGTATTGCCCAAGCCACGCTCTTTGTCACTGATCGCTTGATTCAGCGCCAGTGAGATTTCATCTTTATCGAGAGACGTTAGCTTGTAGACACGTGCACGTGACAGCAATGCGTTGTTTAACTCAAACGATGGGTTTTCTGTCGTCGCACCAATAAAGGTAACCGTGCCATCTTCGATATGCGGTAAAAACGCGTCTTGTTGAGATTTGTTGAAGCGATGCACCTCATCCACAAATAAGATGGTGCGGCGACCCGCCATTTTGTTCTCACGTGCTTTCTCGATTGCAGCACGGATTTCTTTCACACCAGACGTTACGGCAGACACACGCTCTACTTCAGCATTGGCGTAGTTTGCAGCCACTTCCGCTAATGTCGTTTTGCCTGTGCCTGGTGGTCCCCAAAGGATCATCGAGTGAATGTGACCCGCCTCTAGCGCACGGCGCAGTGGCTTACCAGGGCCTAAAATGTGCTGCTGTCCAATGTATTGCTCGATTGTTTCCGGTCTCATACGAGCAGCAAGGGGACGAAAATCTTCGTCCCCCGAGAAATCTAATGTGTAATTACTCACTACCAATTAATTCCTTTGGTCATCCACTTCCACACCTTTTGGAATTGTGAATGTGAATCTGTCTGCTTTTGGTTTACCCAGCTTCACGTTGTTAAAGGTGAACAAACCTTTTTGACCGTCTTGCTCAACCACGTTGAAGCCTTTCACCACACCTTTGGCATCAATATTAATCTGGAATTGACCTTGTGTGGAGTCTACTGCGGTAGGAATGAGAGTGAACTGGTCACCTTTTTGAGATATTTTGTAGTTATTCCAATCACTTGCTCGGTTACGCGTTAGCAAAACAAATGGCGTTTGCTCTGTTGCTTGCTCTTGCCAGTAGATGCTCACTTGCTCGATGAATGGGCTGTAGTACCACAATGTCTTACCGTCAGAGACCAATAGGTTCTCATCGGGGAATGTTGTACTCCAACGGAACAGGCTTGGGCGAGCGATTTCAACCGTACCTTCTCCTTCCATCACCGTTTCGCCTTCAGGGCTGATAACCTGCTGAGAGAAATCCGCACTGAAGCCATCATTCATAGAAAGGCGTTTGTTTAATTCATCTTTAGGAGATGCTGCGTGTGCGGTAGAAAAGAGGGAAAAGCTTAAAACAAGCGCAGAGAAAAGTTTCGCTGAAAATAGTTTTTTCATTCAGATACCTATTATTAGAACCACTCACCTCAGTTGGACTGAGGTGAGTAACACAAGTTCATTAATCTTTTGGTGGCGCAGGTGCCAGTACTTCACGATTACCGTTATGACCCGGAGCACTTACGATGCCCTGCGCTTCAAGCTGCTCTACAATACGGGCGGCACGGTTGTAACCTATCTTAAATCGGCGCTGAACACCGGAAACCGAACCTCGACGTGATTGAACCACGTGCTCAACAACTTGATCGAAGAGCGGGTCTACATCTTCATCCGCTTCCATTTGCTCACCTGGCAATAGACTTTCTGGAGTTTGATCTCCACTGATGATCTCTTCAATGTAGTTCGGTTTACCACGCGCTTTCCAGTTGTTTACAACAGCATGAACATCATCATCTGATGCAAATGCACCGTGAACACGAGTTGTATGACTTGATCCCGGCGGTAGATACAACATATCACCCATACCAAGTAGTGATTCTGCGCCGCCTTGATCTAGGATTGTACGAGAGTCCGTTTTAGTCGATACCGTAAACGCAACACGAGTTGGAATGTTCGCTTTAATTAGACCGGTAATAACATCAACCGATGGACGCTGAGTCGCAAGAATTAAGTGAATACCTGCCGCGCGCGCTTTTTGCGCCAAGCGAGCAATCAGTTCTTCAACTTTCTTACCTACCACCATCATTAGGTCAGCAAATTCGTCAACAACAACGACGATGTAAGGCAGCTTTTCTAGCAATGGCGGTTCAGTATCCATGCTGTCGCCTTCTTGCCAGAACGGGTCATGGATTGGGTGGCCCGCTTCTGCTGCCATCTTCAATTTTTCGTTGAAGCCCTTCACATTACGTACACCTAATGCCGACATCAATTTGTAACGACGTTCCATCTCGCCCACACACCAACGTAGAGCATTTGATGCGTCTTTCATATCAGTCACAACTTCAGAAAGAAGATGAGGGATACCTTCATAAATAGAAAGCTCTAGCATTTTCGGGTCAATCATGATGAAGCGTACATCTTCTGGGCCTGCTTTATACAGCATGCTCAAAATCATCACGTTCACACCTACCGACTTACCAGAACCTGTTGTACCTGCTACTAGCACGTGTGGCATCTTCGCAAGATCTGCCACCACAGCTTCGCCCGCAATGTCTTGACCTAACACAACCGTTGTTGGTGACGTTGCTTGCTCAAACTGAGGGCTACTGATGACATCAGATAAATAGACCGTCTGACGACTCATGTTTGGCAGTTCCAAACCGATGTAAGGCTTGCCAGGGATTACTTCCACAACACGTACCGCCATCGCAGACAATGCACGCGCTAAGTCAGTTGAAAGACCAGAAATACGACTTACTTTCACCCCCGGCGCCAAATCAAGCTCAAAACGAGTGATCACTGGACCAGGATAAATACCAACCACATCGGCTTTGATTTTGTAGTCAGCGAGTTTGCTCTCTACCAATCGAGCGACCTGCTCTAGCGCATCACGGTCGATAAAGTTTTCACGTTTTTCTGGATGATAAAGCAACTCGAGCGTTGGGAGTGGCTCTTCCGGAACTGGCAAGTTTTCTTCTTTCTGTACCAAAAATGGGTTCTGTGTTGCAGCGACTTTGGCTTGCGCATTGGAAACCATATCTTGGAATGCGGTAACGTCTTGGTCGTTGTCTTGGACCTCTTCTACTTCCACTTTTTGAGGTGCAGGTTCAAATGTTGTTGAAGGTGTTGCTGCTTGCTGATGAGGCGTTGTTGGCTGTGCTTGCTGTGCAGGCTGAGATTCCACTTCGTCTTCATCATCTAACACATCAAAGTCAGAGATCGTAGGCTCAATATGTTGGCTCGATTCTGTTTGCGCCGTGATGCTATCTAATACAGCAGAATCAATTGCAGGCTCTTCATGTACAGGATGCTCAATACTTGGCTGCTGTACTTGCTCTGCTTCAAATTGTTCGTACTCCGCATAATCTGGTTCAACACTGATCGGTTCTTCTGTAGCTGTATGTGGCTCTACATAGGAAGAGTAAGTGTCTGCAAATGATGGGGCTGCCTGTTCTTCAGTTCCCCAGTCATCTGCTTGTTGCGCCGCTGCTTCAAGCTCTTCTATCGTAACATTCAGTTGCTTGGTGCGTTCCAAGAGCGGATCAACGTTATCAGTGTTAACCGTATGGATAGGTTGTGTTTGAGGCTCAGGTTCAGCATAAACTGGCGCAGCATTAACCGTAGACTTGCGTTGTGGTGGCGTCGGTTCTACCATCGCCTGTTGCGCAGGCTTATCAGGTTTAGCTTGCGGCATATAAATAGGGTACTCATGCGCTGGCGCCGACTCTTTCGGTTCATCGACATCGTACGCCGTTAAATGAGGAAGCGGCTCATCATCAATTTCATGGTCTACATTATGTTTAGGCGTAGAGACTTTGTCTTCTACAAACTCATCAAGCTGAGGTTCTAAAACTTCCTGCTCTGAACCTCTTGCCTTATTTGCAAGCGCGGCAATTAGTGCTAACGCACGATCACCAAGCCATTCCACGATGTTAAGCCATGAGATGCCAGTGAAGAGCGTAAAGCCCGCTCCCCACAAGAACAGCAGTACCAATGTGGTACCGAGTACATTCAATGTAGGTAAAGCGAGGCTAGACAACACATCCCCGACCACACCTCCGGATGAAAAATACCAAATGTCATCAAAATTAATATCGGCAAGACCGCAACTGGTCATAATAAGGACGACAAGACCGAGCAGCCTTGTACCCCAAAGCATGAAATCAATGGGCTCATCTTCTCCTCGTTTACGGCAAATCACCCATGCAGCCGCCGCTAGCAAGAAAGGGATTGGGTAAGCGAGAGAGCCAAATGTGAAGAATAGAGTATCGGCTAGCCAAGCGCCGAAAAGGCCACCAGCATTATCGATATCCCCTCCCCATGCGGTTTGGGACCAAGAAGGATCGGCCGGACTGAAGGTAAATAGTGCAACCGCAAGCAATACCGAGCTAAGAACGCCAACGATAAAGCAGCACTCTTTTAAGCGTTGGAAGCCATTTAAGCGTGAAGACTGGGGCTCTTCACTGGTTTTGATAATGGTTTCGACTTTCTTTGCGTTCTCTTTGAACATAAATCAACTTGAATATGGAAATGAAATAGGAAATTGCAAAACATTCCGAGCGGCATCAAGCCGCTCGGTAAATTGATTTAACCATATCAAGGAGAAAAACCCAATTACTCTCTGGCGAAAGCGGAAGCATATACCGCTTTCTTTGCAAGAAATTAACGAGTTTTGATCACAAGCTGGTTAGATTGTTTCACTTCTTCCATAACAACGTATGTGCGAGTGTCATTTACGCCAGGTAGACGTAGTAACGTATCGCCCAATAGTCGGCGGTAAGCACCCATATCTGATACACGGGTTTTAAGAAGATAGTCAAAGTCACCTGAAACAAGATGACACTCTTGTATGTCGTCTAGCTTTTGAACAGCTGAGTTAAACTGCTCAAACACATCCGGCGCACCACGGTTTAGCGTAATCTCAACGAATACTAATAGTGATGCATCCAGGAACTGCGGATTCAATAATGCAGTATACCCTGTGATATAACCCTGACGCTCTAAGCGACGTACACGCTCCAAACATGGCGTTGGAGAAAGTCCCACACGTTTTGAAAGCTCAACGTTTGAAATACGACCGTCTTTCTGCAGCTCATTAAGAATGTTGCGGTCGATACGGTCTAGTTCCTTGGACGGCTTTTTATAGTTGTCTGCCATTTTTTATTCCACCTTATTACTTCCTTGCAAAAAAATATACTACAACTTTTTAATATTTGGTGCCAAATTTTACAAATCTATAACTATACTAGTTATTAATTCGACAATAACACCCTACTAACAGTTAATACAACCATTATAGAAAGAGGATACAGGATGATCATTGGCGTACCTAAGGAAATCAAGAATCACGAATATCGTGTTGGTATGATCCCAGCTAGCGTGAGAGAACTCATCTCACATGGTCACCAAGTTTTAGTTGAGACCAATGCAGGTGCCGGCATTGGTTTTTCAGACGATGATTACATCGCTGTCGGCGCATCCATTCTCCCTCATGCTGCTGACGTATTTGCGCAAGCAGACATGATTGTAAAAGTAAAAGAACCCCAAGCAGTAGAGAGAGCAATGCTCCGCGAAGGGCAAATTTTATTTACTTATTTACACCTAGCACCAGATTTTCCACAAACTGATGAGCTAATCAAGAGCAAAGCTGTCTGTATAGCCTATGAGACTGTAACAGATAATATGGGTCGTTTGCCACTGTTAGCACCAATGTCAGAAGTGGCAGGTCGGATGTCTATCCAAGCTGGTGCGCAAACGTTGGAAAAATCGCACGGCGGTCGTGGTCTGCTCCTAGGCGGCGTACCTGGTGTTGAACCTGCAAAAGTCGTTATCGTTGGTGGTGGCGTTGTTGGTGCAAACGCTGCTCGTATGGCGGTTGGCCTTCGCGCTGACGTCACCATTCTAGACCGTAACGTAGACACACTTCGTAAGCTTGACGAAGAATTCCAAGGTCGCGCAAAAGTGGTTTATTCTACTGAAGACGCTATCGAGAAGCATGTTCTAGAAGCGGACCTTGTTATCGGTGCCGTTCTAATTCCTGGCGCAGCAGCACCTAAACTGGTCACTAAAGAGCACATTGCTAAGATGAAGCCTGGTGCAGCAGTGGTTGACGTGGCAATTGACCAAGGCGGTTGTTTCGAAACTTCACACGCGACAACTCACGCAGATCCAACTTACATCGTTGATGAAGTGGTTCACTACTGTGTAGCAAATATGCCTGGCGCAGTTGCTCGCACTTCAACATTTGCACTCAACAACGCTACGCTTCCATACATCGTGAAGTTAGCAAATAAAGGCTACCGCGAAGCACTTCTAGAAGACAAAGGCTTCCTTGAAGGTCTAAACGTTATTCACGGAAAAGTAACATGTAAAGAAGTAGCAGAAAGCTTTGACTTGGAATACGTTGAACCAACTCAAGCTATCGCTATGTTTAATTAATGACAAAATAAAACATAACTTGTCACGTTTTGTTTACAAAAGCCCACTCATAAGTGGGCTTTTTCATATAGAGCGTTTGGCTATAAAGAATAACTAAATCTTATATGCACAAATTAAAATATTTCTAGGTGTGACCGATTTAGGGCAAAACTCTGACAATCTAACACGGTAACCACGTTCTTCAAGATAAAGCACTTTGTCTAATGCGAGCCAGATCTCCAACGGACGTTGAAAAACAAGTTGCACTAAGCTCATTCTCTCCATTTGCCAGAAGCGTTGTTCGCTTAACTTTTCAAAATGAGAGAAATCGATTTCTTGAGGAAGAACAATGCCTTTTTGCTCCGCTGCCCAGCGACATAAAGATTCAAAACCATCACTTAATTGCGACTTACGGATACTCGGCACAGGCTGATACTCTGCCATTCCCAAAGCTTGTCGCGTGATCAAATCAAACCCAAGACGAAACATCATTTCCTGCTGACGATGACGACGCACGCGCTCTCCTCCTGTCACCGTTTGTTGTAATGGGATACGCAGTTCTTGCTTAGACAATGAGAGAGAAGAAGCCCTGCCCGATTCCGACATCGGCTGGTATTGTTCCGACTGAATCAAGTGGTAACAACAAGGTGATATGGTCATCGCAGCAATCCCATTTTCACTGCCGTACTGCATTAGACGAGCGTGAAGGTCACCGCATGCATGCAGTGCTACTGCGTGTTGCGTTGGCTTAAACACGGCTTTCGCTTTGCTATCAAACGCGTCGCCTTGAATAAACGTCATCTTCCAATGATGTTCATTGGCTGCTTGTTGCCCCGAATCGCACAGTGCTTGTTGGTATTCAAAGCTGGTTACAGGCTGATCGGTTTGCGTTGTCAGGATTCGCCCCAAGTAACCTTTACCTGAGCACCATTCTAGCCATTCTTCGCCACAGTGTTGTTGAATTGCAGCTTCACCCATCGAGCTAATTTGCTCCAACTTACGTCCCGGAATACCGTTATCTAAACCACGAGCGAGTTCCAAGCCGTTTAACGACAAAAGCTCTAAATGAGTCAGTTCTGCGAGTTGTTCAAGCTCAGGCAAAAACGGACTAAGTGCTTTTAACGCGAGTTCTGGTGCTGCTTTGTATTCTTCGATTTGAGAGGGAGTAAGAGACGCTAGCCATTGGCACAGTCGAGGATGTTGCTCCTGCCAAGGTAATGATGTGTGAATGCTGCTTTTAAAAGGCTCGAATCGCCACAAAGATTGGTTTTCGATTAAGCAGTCATTAATAAACTGAAATTGCGTTTTCATAGCTCCCCCTACAACGAGCGCATTGTAGAGGGAATCGAAACATCAATGAAGTGTTATCTCACCGGAAGCTCGATGTCTTTAAACATCTCTTCGATTTCTGCATTAGACTTCAACGAAATCGCCTGCTCAACCACTGGACGCGTTAAGTGCGGTGCAAAACGCTCCATAAAATCGAACATGTAAGAGCGTAAGAATGTACCACGGCGGAAGCCGATGCTCGTGGTGCTCGCGCCAAACAAATGGCTCGCATCTATTGCAACCAAGTCACCGTCCTGCTCTTCATCCACAGCCATGCTTGCAATCACACCCACACCAATACCCATACGAACGTAAGTTTTAATGACGTCTGCATCAGTTGCCGTGAACACCACTCGCGGGGTTAAACCTTCGCGGTTGAATGCTGTATCCAGCTCTGAACGACCAGTAAAACCGAACACGTAAGTGACTAATGGGTAAGCGGCAAGATCACTGATCGTTACTTTGTCTTTCTTCGCTAGTGGGTGGTCTTTAGGCACAACTATTGAACGATTCCAGTGATAACAAGGCAGCATGATGGCATCTTGATATAAGTGAAGAGCTTCTGTCGCAATCGCAAAATTCGCAGTGCCTTTAGCTATCGCCTCAGACATTTGTGACGGTGTACCTTGGTGCATGTGTAACGACACTTTTGGATAACGAGAAGTAAAACCTTTGATGACATCTGGCAGTGCATAACGAGCCTGCGTATGTGTCGTGGTGATATTCAGCGTCCCCATTTCTGGATGGGTGTGCTCTCCAGCCACCGCTTTGATACTTTCTACACGAGCGAGAATTTCTTGAGAGATACGTACAATTTCTTCTCCAGCTGGCGTCACTTGCGTTAAGTGCTTACCGCTACGTTCAAAAATCTGAATACCTAACTCGTCTTCCAGCAACCGAACCTGTTTACTAATACCTGGCTGAGAGGTATATAAGCTTTCCGCCGTTGCAGATACATTCAGATTATGGTTTACAACCTCAACAATATACTTCAGCTGCTGCAGTTTCATCGTAATCCCTTACTTATTCATGAGAGAGTTTATTGGCCACTCAAGCGAGCGATATAATAATTAGTTATAACGCGTTCAAATCGAAATGAACAGCAATTTCTAACTTATACCTCAATCACATACTAATAATCTTCAAGCAAGAAACAATATGCACAAAGTTGAGCCAATAAATGACCGAAGTTCTATGATGTGACTTCTATCAGTAACTAAAACGTGGGAGAGACAAAATAATCAAACAAATAAGGTGCCGAGTAAGATAAGATTCATGTATTCTTTAACGCTAGCCGCAGAAAAGTAAAGCAGACGCAAAGATATGAATATTGGTTTAATAATCGCTTTGGTAGCCATCCTACTGGTGTTAATCCTAGGCTATAACATTATGTTGCAATATAAGGTTAAAGTTGAAACCGCAAAAAGGCAGGAATCAGCGCGATATGTAGCCTTGATAGATGGTACTGAAGAGTTGATTGGTCATGCGCACCATATCCCTTTTAGTAAAGAGCTGTTGCTGTGTCTAAACAATCGTATTCTTGACGCGCTAGAGAGCATGCATGAGCTGGACCCGAAGAACAAGCAACTTGCTCAACGTATCGAAAATATGAAGCAGCAGATTACGCAGCTAAAAGAGAATGGTCCTACTGGCGAGAGTACCACTTTCAAGATGCCGAGTAGTGATAAACAAGCTATCGTCATGCTTAAGCTGGTTAAACGACTTCGCGACACTATCCGTAACGAGCACAACAAAGGCCGATTGGATACCCAGACTTACGTCACCGAAAATGCGCGCTTGGAAACGATGCAAATTCGCATCAACATTGAAAATGTCATCAAAAGAGCAAACGACTCTATCGCTCGTGGCCAACCAGGCACCGCGCTTCAACTGCTGCGTAAAGGTATCGATGCTTTGAGCACTAAGAGCGATCCTTATTCTATTCAAGCGAAACAAAAGCTTGAAGAGATGTTAGGTGACTTAGATAAAAAGCGCCAAGATAAAAGCGATGCCGAAATGCAGCAGATTGCTGACAAAGAGCGTGACAATGACATGGAAGCTCTCTTCGGCGAGAAGAAAAAGTGGTAACATTCACTTCAGGTCAAAAAAGGCTGCAATTGCAGCCTTTTTTCTATCCGCAAGACAACGGATATGCCCAATAAAAATGTGAAGTACTAAAACTAAAATGATGAATCTAGACGCCTATCAAGATCTTCTTGCTCCCATTAACCAATTTCTGCGATGCAGTACACCTGATGAATGGGTAGAGGAAGCAAAGAAACCAGAGAACCTTCAAACCATTTTGTTAGACCACCTACTGTGCGAACTAAAAGCTGGCCAATCTGCCATGTTTTTAATTCGTAAGTATGCCGTTGACCAATCCAGTTCACATGCTCTACTTGACTGGTTTAAGCCCTACGAAGATTTTGCTTACCGTAACGTAGGCTCATTGGAAACTTTAAAAGGCAAGAGCAATATTTCTAAGTCAATCATGGCTAAGTCCGACTCACCATACAGCCAAGATTTGATCGATAAGATGGTGCTTTTGATAAAAGAGGAGTTACACCACTTTTATCAAGTTTTAGAGATCATGGAAAGTCGTGGAATTGAGTACAAAAATATTCCAGCAAGTCGTTATGCTAAAGGACTGATTTCGCATATGAAGACTCATGAGCCGGAAACGCTGATCGATAAACTCATCATTGGTGCGTACATCGAAGCCCGATCTTGTGAGCGTTTTGCCAAACTAGCACCACATATGGATGACGATATCGCAAAGTTCTACATTTCTTTATTACGTTCAGAAGCACGCCATTACCAGGATTATCTTGTATTAGCGGAGCAAATCGCAGGCAAAGATATCAGCGAGCGCATCGCCTACTTTGGACGTATAGAGGCAGATTTAATTTCTACGCCAGATACAGATTTTAAGTTTCACAGTGGTATTCCAGCCTAGCGAGCATATTCTCCCAAGGTTGAGCATACTCTGAACTTATATAGACAGAGAATAAATAAGCCGGACATTTCGTCCGGCTTATTTATTGTAGCAATGAGGTTAGGAATAAAGCTGAAACACAACAACTAGAGCTGGAATGAACCCATTCGAGTTTTCAAGTTGTGCGCTAGGCTACTAATCTGCTGACAAGCCACAGCCGTTTGTGAAGCTCCCTCAGCCATCTCTGTTGAAGCACTATTAATATGCTCCACGCTGCGATTCAGCTCTTCGGATACAGAATTCTGCTCACTGCACGCCGTTGCGATTTGTGTACTCATTTGCGCTATGTTATCGACAGAATGTTCAATTTCTTTTATCTGGCTATCAGCATCATTAACTTGCTCAACACACTGAGAAATACCCTCCTGACAATCACGGCTTGAATGCCCTATTTTACTGCTGCTCTCTTGTAGTTGATTAACAATTTCCACAATTTGTGAAGTGGAGTCTTGAGTGCGTTGCGCCAGAGAACGAACCTCATCTGCCACAACAGCAAACCCACGTCCTTGTTCACCAGCCCGAGCGGCTTCAATTGCGGCGTTCAGTGCTAACAAGTTTGTTTGCTCGGCAATCCCGCGGATCACATCTACGACCACATTGATATTGTTTGAGCTCGATTCAAGCTCACGTGCCAGTTCATCTGATTCTTGGATCGTATGTGATACACGCTCAATTACTGCGATAGTTTGTTGTAACGTCACCGTTCCTTGCTTTGCCACTTCCGCAGCCGAATAAGCAGAGGTTGCGCCAACTTCGGTATTTTGTGCCACTTCACTTACAGCAGCTTGCATTTCTGTCATCGCAGAAGCCACCGAGCTAAGTTCAATTTGTTGATTTTGCATACCAGAAGCGGTCTGAGAAGAAATAGCACTCACTTCCTCTACTGCTGCCGTTAGCTGAATCGTTGAGTCATTAATCTCAGAAACCAACGAATGTAAGTTTGTTTGCATACCGACAAGCTCTTTGAGCAGCGTTCCTAACTCGTCTTTGCTCAATTCGCTTTCGTCGATTTGATTATTCAATTGACCCTTGGCGATTTTGGAAGCGAATTCCAGTGCTCGATCAACAGGCCCGCAGATGACTCGAGAAAGCAACATGGCAGACATTACCATGACCAATGCGACGACAAGCGCACCAACAGCAGCGCTGTATTGTGTAAATGCCGCTTCACTTTGTACTTCTTCGCCAATCAAATTCACCAACTCATCGTTCAACGCGAGGGTATCATCCAAGCTGCTCAACGCTTTTGAGTAGGTATCGAAACTTGATAAAATTACATCATTTGCACTTTCAGCATCGCCTTGGCTTAGCAATACGTTGTAAGTCTTCGTTTCTTTGATGTATTGATTCCAAGTTTCTTTAAAAACGCTAAAGGACTGCGTTTCACGCTTATTAAGGTCGAGCTTTTCGTATTCTGCAATACCAGCCTGCACATCAGAACGCCATTGGTCGAGGCCTTTTAACCATTCACCAATTTTGGGGTGATTTGCGTTTGGCAATAAAGAGAACTCATCTTTACGCACTTTAGTAATATCAACTTGGATACCTTTCAAAATCGCAACAGAAGGTAAACTTTTATCTGTTAACACTGAAATGTCTTTATTCAGTGTTAACAAACCTTGCACCAACATTACTGACACTAAACCAAACACGGCAAAAACGGTTAAATAACTAACCGATATTTTCTTTACGACACTTAAGTCTTTAATACGCATGCACTTTCTCCCCGCAGCCTTTCCAAACCTCTCACTTAAGTGAAAGCTTAACCTCTAAAACACACTGTTTTTTGCGCTCGATATCATTGAACGCTCTTATATACATCGGCTTGAGAGATCAAATCTTGACCAGTAATTGATAGTTTTATCACATGCTATTTTAGAGATAGGCTCGCATGCTCCGTATTGTGTCTACATCTTTTCATGAGCGCTTCTCGGCGCAGATCCAAGATCTCATCGATGAGCTTTTCTTTCGCATTTATCCCAAAATGCTGGGCATAATTTTTTACTTTTGCTATCTCATTAGGTTGCAAGCGGTACACCTCTTTCTTTAAACGTGCTTCTGCTTCACTTCTAATCAAACCTTGCTCTTGTAACAATTTAATGATGGTTTCATCGGTTGGATTTACTGCTCTAGCCATGGTGCTCCATCTATCAATTTGAGTTCTAGCCATATGGCTAGATGAATGACGCCGCACAACTTATAGAGCAAAGATGACAGCTTGATTGCAGTGAATGCAATTCGTTGACTGTTGGTATTATTTTTCCACCGCTTCAACGGCCACACACTCAATACCCCCATCCTAACCATTGAATAAAGATCACATTCTGATAACAATTTTCAGCGCTGGCTTAGATGTCATCCATATTTAACGTGCAAGTAACATTTATAAACAAGAATGATTGCTCTAGTTCAAATGATGGAAAAATAAGATGAAATTTTCGCAGTGGAGCCTTTTATTAAGTAGCTTGATAGCGTTACCCTGCATTGCAGATACCGACGTTTACCTAACGAATAACTCTGATCAACCGTTAACTATTCAAGTAAAACATGAAGGCAGTGATTTGCTTCAATACGGAGAAGAGTGGCAACAACATGTGCAGGTACTTGGTCCGTGGGAAACTAAATCTGTATTAAGCTTCAACCGTTGGGAGGGCGTGAAATCAAATCAAACTTACCGTTTTGAAACGGTGGTTTCTAGCCCTGAAGGTGAAAGCATAACACTCAATCAAATAATGGAAGGCCATTGGTACAATTCGACCATTGAATACGGCTTGTCCGCAGCCGATGTCGAGTTATCACTCAAAGATGATCGTAACATTCATCGTGCCAACACTAACGCTTTTGGTGCGAGAGAAACCGAACTGGCATTTAAGTCAGACAGTACCGCTCGATATGATGATCTTTACTACACCATCACGCCAAGCAAGGTAGCGGAGTCTGTCGACAACGAAGAACAAAACCTTAAGTTGATGACTTATAACATCTGGGCGTTGACGGCTATTGCATCGCACATTGGAGATCGTTACGAACTGATTCCTCAACATGTAAAAGGTTACGATGTTTTGGCGCTGCAAGAGGTGTTTGCCAGCGGCCGTGAAGCATTCTTACGTGAGTTAGCCAAGGAATATCCTTACCAAACAAAGATGTTAGATAAAGAAGGCGTTAATATTCATGATGGTGGCGTAATCATAGTTAGTCGCTACCCTATCGTGAACGAAGCGCAATATGTCTTTCCCGATTGTTCTGGTACAGACTGCTTTGCCGATAAAGGCGTAAATTATGCGGAAATAATTAAAGGTGGTCAGGCTTACCATGTGTTTGCTACCCATACCGCATCTTTCGATACAGACACCGCCCGTGAGTATCGTCAGCGCCAGTTCAAACAAATCCGCGCACTCGCCCAATCTCTTAACATTCCTTCAAGCGAAACTGTGGTATACAGCGGCGACTTTAACGTAAACAAAAGAAAGTTCCCTGGTGACTACCAACAAATGATCGCTAACTTAAGCGCCATCGAACCTCAGTACTCTGGTTACACGGAGTCAACCTTTGATCCCCGTATCAATAACTTTGCAGGTGAAGCGTTATCAGGTGGCGAAAACGTGGAATACCTTGACTATGTTATGGTGAGTAGTGAATACGGGGTGAAATCATTCAATGACAACCGTGTAGACGTGCCGCGCACAACCGCAGAGAGTTTATGGAAACACTATAACCTTTCTGACCATTTCCCAGTAAGCGCAACAATCAAGCCATGAAGAAAATCGCTTTGATAATCATGTCCGCCCTTATGGCGGGCATGATATTTTTAACTTTCAGTCACGATGTTCAAAAAGAAGAGCTCGCTTCCTCTCCTTTCCCTAAGACAAAAAATAAGAGTGTCTCCAGTACATCACTACAAACGAGTAGCATCGTGCCCGATACAGATACTTCACCACAAACCGCTAAGCTCCCTTCCACAGTTCAAATAACGACTGAGCGATTAACTCAACTCAAAGGCAGGAAACTTGTCGCCGAACTTGAGACGTTTTGGCAAGAGTGTATGTTGAACCGTAGTTGTGAAGAGCAGATCGCCTTGTTTGAGGCGCATTTATCTTTAGCTCGATTCCAGCTTTTGGCGAACTACCCTCAGCTCAGCAGCCAATGGCAAGAGAGTGTAGGAAATTTGTTATTTGATGAGCAACAATCACTGGCATCGCGTATTGCACAGCTGAAGAACGAAGCAAGAAGCATCTGGGGAGAATTGGCTGATGTTGTTTTCGCGGATGAGTTCGCGCTGTACGATTTCAACTTAGAAGCCCAAAAGCTGGACACTCAAAGCCCAGATAACTTTTTGCGAGCTTTCGAGCAACTCACCATTGACTGGCAAGAACATGCAGGTGCTATCGGGCTAACAAGCGACCAGGAAAAATATGAGCGTGCGGTCACCCTGATTCCTAATAGTATAAGCCTACCAGATCGCTTGGCGCTCATCGCAGAGCTAGAACGAACTTACTTAACGAAAGAAGAAAGTAAAAACATTCATGCTCGTCAGCAGCAAATTACAGAGCAAAAAAAACAAGTCAAAGATTATCAACAAGCATTACAACAACTTGAGTCCAAGCTAAGAACGCAAAGAGCTTCTAGCCATTCAAATTTGTCAGAACCGGAATGGCAAAGCTATTACCAACAAGAAGTCGCGGATTTTCGTCGTGAATTTTTTTCTTCTTAACAATGCGCTTTGACTGACTGGGAACTTAAAAAGGCACGTTGCTAACCAGCCGTCGTGCCTTATGTTCAACTCTCTACTTTTAATTCAGAACAAATTTAAACCAAATACATCTTTCACATCAAATAGCACTTTTTCGGTTTTCTCGCGAGAACGCTCACTACCTTGTTTTAAAATATCAATCAGCTGCGCTTTATCATTCAAATACATAGCGCGCTTTTCTCGAATAGGGCGAAGCATCTCTTGTAAGCATTCTTCTAACACTTTCTTGGTCAAACCATCACCTAACCCACCTCGTCGATAATGGTCTTTTAGCTGTTCGACATAATTTTTATCAGGATGAAAAGCATCGAGGTAGATGAATACAATATTCCCTTCGACTTGGCCAGGGTCCTCAATTTTCAGATGATTGGGATCGGTATACATAGATTTCACCGCCGCAGAAATCTCCTTTTCAGACGCCCCTAGGTTGATTGCATTCCCCATGCTTTTAGACATCTTATTTTTGCCATCAGTACTCGGCAAACGAGGTGCATCACTAAGTAATGGACGGCATTCCCTAAGAACCTCTTTTCCACCCAGATGGTTTATTTTTCTCACGATTTCATTAGTTTGCTCTAACATCGGCAGTTGGTCATCACCCACTGGTACTAGCGTCGCATGAAACCCCGTAATATCGGCAGCTTGAGAAATTGGATATGTTAAAAAGCCAGCAGGAATAGAGCGTTCAAAGCCTTTACTTTGAATCTCATTTTTAACCGTGGGGTTTCGCTCTAATCGTGCGATAGAAACAAGATTACTGTAATACATTGTCAACTCGGCTAACGCTGGAATTTGAGACTGCAACGAGATCGTAGTTTGAGTGGGGTTGATACCAACAGCCAAATAATCTGCAACGACATTGAGAATATTAGAGGATACCTTTGATGGATTATGCGCGTTATCCGTCAACCCTTGCATGTCCGCGACCAAGATCGTTTGCTCGTGCTCCGTTTGCAATTTGACTCGTTGTTGCAATGAACCAATATAGTGCCCGAGGTGTAATGGACCTGTTGCTCGATCTCCGGTAAGTATAATTTCACGCTGAGATGTATTTTTATGGGTATTCATATTTGTCTCCAAGTATTTAATAGATCGCTACTGGAGATAAAAAGATCAAACACTCTTAGCTACCATCCAGCAGCTTAAGAATGTAAGTATTCCGCGCCGCTCTATTTAGAGCGCCACCAAGAGAAGGTTGTTAATGAAGGGCGAACGTGTATTTTCATGTTTTTTAAACTAACAGCACACACCGCAGAACTCAATCTGTTTTGTACTGAATTAGTGTGAGTGTTCCAACAGCCAATTAAGAGGATTACATTGGTAAAGACATCGCAATGACCAAAACCGCACCAAATACCGAACCAGAGACAAACGCACACAGTACAGTTTTGTTGTGTTTCCTTTTCATTGATGAACTCCTATCCATAACTACGATGACCAGCCCTCACATCTAATACGCATGTGGATGCATCACGACAACGAGTTAACCAACATATCGCACGTAGGACCAGTACCGCTTTGTTAAATTGGGACCTCGTCCATAACTTGGAGTGTAAATGACTCCGGAACCTACAACAGAAGAAAATTTCATCACGTTACTGTCCTACCCTCCGGGTTTGTGGCTTAATAGGCAACAGGAACACTTTTTTCTTTTGCTGCGGATACTTACATGGAAGCTGTTTTACATCAGTTGCAATTCTCTTTGTCGATAACCGGACCTATCTGTTTGATGTTGGTACTTGGCGTTCTTTTTAAGCGCTTTGGTCTAATCAACGATAATTTTATCGAAGTAGGCTCTAAACTGGTGTTTCAAGTTACCTTGCCTGCAATGTTATTTGTCAGCATTTTGGCTTCAGAACACGACTTTTCCGCGGCAAGTGGATTTGTCAATTTCGGCGTCATCGCTAGTATTTCGTTTTTCATTTTCACCTACCTTTCCGTCAAACTTCTGTTCAAAGCATCGCCTGACCAAGGCGTTCTTATCCAAGGTGGGTTCCGAGCAAATACAGGTATTATTGGCATCGCTTACGTTGCCAATGCGTATGGTTCTCAAGGTGTGGCGCTAGCAGCGCTCTATGTCGCGGTCACCACATTTATTTATAACGTCCAAGCGGTAATTTGCTTATCGCCCAAGGGGGCAACGTCTGCCTCGCAAGCAGCAAAGATGATGGGCCGAACACTGACTAGGAATCCGCTCATAATCTCCATTGTTCTAGGAATGGCTTTTTATTTACTCGCTATTCCAGTACCGAATGTGGTTATTGACGCAGGAGACTACTTGTCCAAAATGACATTGCCTTTGGCGCTGTTGTGTACGGGCGGCTCACTTGACTTTAGCTTGATGAGAAAAGAGAAAGGTCCATCTTGGTTTGCGAGCAGTTACAAGCTCATCGTAGCGCCAGTCATCATCACCATGGGAGCTTACTTAGTAGGGTTTCGAGGAATTGAGCTAGGTATTCTTTTCTTTATGAACGCCTCTCCAGTCGCTGCTGCCAGCTATGTCATGGCGCGTTCCATGGGAGGCAATGCCACGTTAGCTGCAAATATCATCGCACTCACTACGGTGCTTTCTACCGTGACCTGTACGTTGGGCATCCTATTTCTTAAGTTCTACAGCTTAATATAATTGGTCCGCGATAAAATAAAGACGCTAAACGGCATTGATGTCAGTTACTGGTCGTGATTCGCAAAAGTGAGCTTTCTTACCAGACGAAAAAATTCACTCGCTTCAGATTCCGACAAACAAGAAAAAAACTCTTTCTGTAAATTCGTCATGATTTGATGAACTTGCTTTAAAGCATTTGCTCCCTCTTTTGTCATGCTTAGCATTTTAAGGCGCTGATTCGATTTACTTTTAGAAACTTGAACAAACCCTCTCTTTTCCAGATTGTCCACCATCCGCTTTGCTACACTTCGCTCAGTTCGAACCGCATCAGCCAACGCTTGCTGGCTCATAGGTTGAAATTCTTCTAAAGCGGCCAGTGCACTTGCCATTTCTAGTGTCATCAAATTTTGCCGAGACAGCTCGGCTTGGGCACGATTGCGGTACATGCGCTGCATCACACCGCAGACAAACATAGGGCTTTGATCCAAAACGGAAATTGGGGAAATTTTCTGATCTTTCATCGTCGTTTTTCTTCTTTAGGCTTTCATTCGGCCGAAAAGGCTGTGCTGATACTGCACACAACACGCCGTCTTTCAGGCTCGCGTCATAGACGGTAACCACCAAGTGAAAACATAAAATAAAGAGCGCCGAAGCGCCCTTTAATCGTGTTTATTATCACTAGTATAACTCAGTTAAAACAAGCAAGTCCTACTCGCTTTGCTGAGTGGGTTTAGTGCTGGTCTCAGACAACTCTGCCTCCGACTCTTTTCTCGCACGTCGATCAAACAATCGCTCAACCACTACAAAGAAGATTGGGACGAAGAATATACCCAATATCGTGGCACTGATCATGCCACCAAGTACGCCGGTACCTACTGCGTTTTGACCTGCCGATCCCACACCTGAACTGATAGCAAGTGGTACCACACCCAAACCAAAAGCAAGCGATGTCATGATAATTGGGCGCAGACGAACGCGAACAGCATGTAAGGTTGCTTCGATAAGCCCAGCGCCTTTCTCATAGTAGTCCTTTGCAAACTCAACAATCAGAATGGCGTTTTTGGTTGCCAAGCCGACCGTCGTTAATAAGCTCACCTGGAAGAACACATCGTTGTCCATACTTCGCGTCATTACCGCGAGCACAGCACCAAGCACACCAAGAGGCACAACTAACACCACGGCGAAAGGTACTGACCAACTTTCATACAAAGCGGCGAGAACTAAGAATACGACGAGGATAGATAGCGCATATAGCATCGGCGCTTGGTTTCCGGAAAGGCGCTCTTCATACGAAATACCATTCCAGTTCACCGTGAAACCTTCTGGTAGCTTTTCTACCATTGCTTCAATTTCTTCCATGGCTTCACCAGTACTTACACCAGGAGCTGCACCGCCTTGAATATTCATTGCTGGCAAACCATCAAAGCGCTGCAAAAGAGGAGAACCATAGGTCCACTCGCCACTCGCAAAAGCAGAGAAAGGCACCATCTCTCCTTTAGCGTTGCGTACGTACCATGAATCGAAGTCTTTTGGCTGCATGCGGTATTCCGCATCACTTTGCACCATCACTTTCTTCACACGACCGCGATCAATATAATCGTTAATGTAAGCCCCGCCCCATGCAGCTGACAGGATTTGGTTTACGTCATTGATACTGACATCCAAAGCACGAAGTTTGACGTGGTCAATGTTAACTTTGTACATTGGCGCATCTGCCTGACCGTTTGGACGAACACCGACAAGTTTCGGGTTTTGTGCTGCCATGCCCAGAAGTTGCCCTTGAGCCGCAACTAATGCATCGTGCCCTTTATTCAACGAGTCTTGGAGATAGAAATCGAAACCTGTCGAGTTACCTAGCTCTTGAATCGCTGGAGGGGCGAACGCAAACACCAAAGCTTCTTTAATGGTAGAGAAGTACCCCATCGCTCGACCAGTAATGGAAGCGGCATCGGCGCCAGGCGCTTCACGCTCAGACCAATCTTTCAGACCGATAAATGCCATCCCCATGTTTTGGCCTTGGCCTGCGAAACTAAATCCAGCAACGGAGAAGACTGACTTTACATTGTCTTTTTCGTCTACTAGGTAAAAGTCACGCATTTTCTCAAGTGTTTTTTCCGTCTGTTCTTGTGTTGAGTTAGGCGGCAAAATAGCCATTGAGAATACTGTGCCTTGGTCTTCATCTGGCAAAAATGACGTTGGAAGGTTCATAAATAACCAGCCAGCACCTGCACTCATTGCCAAAAATACAACCAACATGCGACCTGTGCGTTTTAGAAGTTTGGCAACGCCGGTTTCATAGCCTGCTGTCATCGCATCAAACTTGCGGTTAAACCAGCCAAAGAAGCCTTTCTTCTCTAGAAGCTCAGCATCGCCTTTTTTCAGCAACGTAGCACACAATGCTGGAGTCAGAATTATCGCAACCAAAACGGAAAGCGTCATAGCCGCCACAATAGTTATTGAAAACTGACGGTAAATAACCCCGGTAGAACCAGACATAAACGCCATAGGGACGAATACCGCTGAAAGCGTCAAACCGACACCAATCAGGGCACCAGTGATCTGTCCCATCGATTTTTTGGTCGCTTCTTTGGGCTCTAACCCATCCTCATGCATCACACGCTCGACGTTTTCCACCACAACGATGGCATCGTCCACCAACAAACCGATAGCCAGAACCATCGCGAACATGGTTAACGTGTTTACGCTAAATCCAGTCGCGTACAAAATAGCGAAGGTGCCGAGCAGTACGACAGGCACTGCGATCGTTGGAATGATCGTCGCACGGAAGTTCTGCAAGAACAGATACATGATTAAGAACACAAGAAGAATGGCTTCTAATAGCGTTTTAACCACTTCTTGAATCGAGGCTTTGACGAATGGCGTCGTTTCAAATGGGTAAGCAATCTGCAACCCTTCTGGGAACGTAGCACTCAGTTGGTCTAAGCGCTCTTTTACCGCATTGGCTGTCTCAAGCGCGTTTGCGCCAGTACCTAATGAAATACCTAAACCCGATGCTGGGAAGCCATTATATTGGCCTCGAATATCATAACTTTCTGCACCACGTTCAACACGAGCAACATCTTTCAAATAAACATTAGAACCACTGGCGTCAGACTTAAGAATGATGTCTTGGAATTCTTCCACACTGCTCAAACGACTTGCAGACGAAATCGTTGCATTCAACAACTGGCCTTCCTGCGCAGGTGCTGCACCAAGTTGACCTGAAGAAACTTGCGCGTTCTGTTCACTGATCGCGTTCGCTACATCGATTGCGGTCAAGTTGAATTGCGTAAGCTTAAATGGATCCAGCCAAACTCGCATCGCATACTGCGCACCAAACGCCTGCACTTGTCCGACACCAGTTACACGACTTATCGGGTCTTGAATATTCGTTACAACAAAGTCGCCGATATCGTTTTCTGTAAAGTCTGGATCTTCAGAATAAACTGCGACAACCATGAGAAATGCCGTATTGGATTTATTTACGACAATACCTTGGTTTTGTACCTCCATCGGCAATGAAGTCAATGCCAATTGCAGTTTGTTCTGCACCTGTACTTGCGCGATATCAGGATCAGCTTCGCTATCAAACGTCAGGGTAATTGTCGCATTACCAAATGCATCACTGCTCGATGATAGGTAGCGAAGGTAATCTAATCCTGTCATGTTTTGCTCGATAACCTGCGTTACCGAGTCTTCAACGGTTTTTGCTGATGCACCTGGATAGCGAGCACTGATGGTGATCGTCGTCGGTGAAATCGTTGGGTATTGCGAGACGGGTAAATTGAATAATGACATTACCCCCGCCAACATCGTTAGAATCGCGAGAACCCAAGCAAATACCGGACGATCGATAAAAAATCGTGCCATGATTACTCCTGTTCACCGTTTTGGATAGTTACCGAACTGCCTGGCCCTACCTTTTGTAAACCGGCGGTAATGACTTTATCACCCGCGTTCAAACCATCAATAATGCGCCATTGGCTATTGATCGCTTCGGCAGTCTTCACTGGTTTCGCTTCCACTTTGTTCTCGCCATTAACCGTCATCACTGTCGCTTTACCTGTCGCATCACGAGATACCGTATTTTGTGGTATTAGAATCGCATCAGGGTCGACACCAGTAATGACCGTCGCACGAACAAACATTCCAGGTAGCAACAAACCGTCAGGGTTTGGGAATTCGGCACGAAGCGTCACGCTGCCCGTACTTTCGTTCACATTGACCTCAGTAAATTTCATTGTGCCTTTGTGTTCGTAAGTGCTGCCATCTTCAAGCATCAATGTAACTTGCGCAGAGTCATCTTCTTGCATATGGCCTTGGGAGAGTGATGCTTTCAAACGCAGCAGTTGCGCGGATGATTGCACAATATCAACATTGATAGGGTCAAGCTGTTGAATGGTCGCTAATTTGGCAGCTTGGTTAGCCGTAACCAACGCACCCGCTGTCACACTCGATTTACCGATCACCCCGCTAATCGGAGCTTTGACTTGCGTATAATCTAAGTTGATTTTTGCTGTGTTGATCTTGGCTTTTGCGACTAGGACCTGCGCTTTCGCTTCTTTGTATGCCGCTTCTGCTTCATCCAAGTCTTGTTGGCTGATGGATTTTTTGGTGATCAAGGTTCTGTAACGCTTCACCGTGGCATAGGTCGACTCTGCCGCAGCTTGCGCACGGATTAATTCCGCTTCAGCGCTCAGCAAATCCGCCTGAAATGATGAATCATCAATTTGATATAGCGACTGTCCTTGTTCAACAAGGCCACCTTCAACAAAATTTCGCTCCGAAATAATGCCAGTGACTTGCGGACGAACTTCTGCTTCTTTGAATGCTCTGCTACGACCCGGCAACTCTACTGTCAATGCTTGGCGCGTTGGCTGCACTGTTAACACTTCTACTTCGGTTACGGGCGCAGCCCCCCCACCTTGGCTCGATCCTTCTTCGCTAGGTTGACATCCAACCACAAAAAGGCTCGACGCAATCAGTAGAGATAGCGTGGTTTTACGTCTCATGAATTTTTCTCTCTTATCTACCGACAAGCCTTCAAGATTCCTTATTAAAAGCTTCTAGAATGACTTAATAATGACTAATGGATGTATATCCAGAACAAATTAATTAGGATGATAAATACCCAGTGTTGTACATACAACAAAATTTACAGTTCTATACGCTTACGAAAAACGTTTATGGTAAAGGTGTTATGAAGTTCTCAAATTTGAAGATTTTGGGTTGGAAATCACATTTTCCTGTGTGCAATTGCAATGGTTAAAAAGCAGCAAAAGTGATGATAAAAGCATCATCACGCTGTACAGAGTTTGTTACCGCTGTCTAGGGTTATTTGCCCACTCTGGTATACGAACTAAAGTGAGAAAGGAATGTAAATATAGTCGAAATTTCACAAGTCAGGTTCGCCACTTATCTAAAAAATAACCCGCTAAGAAGCGGGTTATTTCGTCAGTGAGATTGCTGTTCTCAAGCTTATACTTTGAACTGACTGACCTGATGATCTAAACGTTGAGTTTGCTCTGACAACATGGCTAAAGAAGCTTGCGCTTGGTTTACGATTTCCACAATTGAAGTGCTACTGTCTGCAATGCCTTGTACGTTGCTATTTACTTCGTCACTTACTGTACTTTGCTGGCTCGCAGCCGTTGCAATGTGTGTATTCATCTCGTTCATACGTGAAATCGCGTTCAAGATTTCAGAAAGGGATTCACTCGCTCGGCCAGCGGACTTGATCGTTTCATCACTGCTATTTTGGCTACCGCGCATCACTTCTACAGCTTGTCCTGCACCAGATTGTAGCTTTTCAATCATGGTTTGGATTTCTCCCGTACTCTGTTGCGTACGACTGGCTAAAGAACGAACCTCGTCCGCTACCACAGCAAAGCCTCGCCCTTGCTCTCCAGCGCGAGCCGCTTCAATGGCTGCGTTAAGCGCTAATAAGTTTGTTTGCTCGGCAATACCACGAATTACATCCAGTACGGACGCAATGTTACTCACATCATGATCCAATGTGTTAATGACGTGGCTTGCGCTTTCGATTTCACTTGCGAGGCTACGAATTGAGCTAACCGTTTGATCCAAAATAACATTGGTATTGGTAAGTTCATCATTCGCTGTTTGGCTCGCAACCGCAGCTTCGTTAGCGCTATCGCTTACATTTCTGCTGGTGACTTGCATTTCATGCACTGCCGCCGCTACCGCCTCGCTATCTTTTTGCTGAGAAACGGTCGAGTTCGCGATGGTCGTAGTCAACGAGCTAAGATTTGCCATTTCGTTACGTAAGGTATTTGAGCTTTCAATTACCTGAGCGACTGTCACTTGAATTTTAGACACAAACTGGTTAAATGCGTCTGCTAAATTGCCAATTTCGTCTTGTGTTTTTACATCGATTCGCTGACTTAGATCTCCTTCACCGGACGCAATTTCTGTCATCGCATTTTTAATATCATTGATAGGCTTCACAACCGTTTGCAACAACAAAAACGCCATCGCAATAGCGGCCAGAATAACAATCACAATGCCCGCTTCAAGAATGAGTTCTGCTCTTGTTGCAGCCGCTGATATTTCGTCCTTCAATTGGCTTTGCTTTTCTTCTATTGCATCTTTTACAACGTTAAGCTGCGCTCTAACCTCGATAAATTGGTCTTCAAAGATATGTTTGTGCTCATTGTAGTAACCACGCCATTGAGATTGAGGTAAACGTAGCATCGCCTCATAACTTGCTAACCATTTTTCACCCAAAGAGACAAGCGTTCGAACTTCATTACCATGTGTAGAAGGCGTCACACCGGCTTGCGATAGCTCAATCATTTGTTCCATACGCGGCAGCGCTTTGTATGCGTTGTCTTTGTATTCACCGATGTGGTGATCAATATCGGTTTGAGTATCAGAAAGAGCAACACCTTGGATTGCAGATGTAGCTTGGTAAAGATCGCGGTAAGCATCCTCAATCGTTAATAAGTTCGGCACGATCTGTTCGTTGAGTGTCTCACTCAATTCAGATTGCTTCCAACTTGTCATAACGTTTAATACAGAGCTCACAATAAACAATCCAATAATCAATGACAGCGGAATCACTATCTTCTGCTTGATCGTTAAGTTCTGGAACATGAATAGACTCTCTTTATTTATGGTATACAAACTGCCGGAAATTATATCAAACAAATAGAGTATACTATTAGGTAAAAGAGGCTATTCAACATGAAATCTAATGACTTTTTGACAAGGGTTCTAATTTCAACAATTAGTTGATTTTATACAAAATTTAACAAAGAGATCTTTTCAAAAGATGCAAATTAAAATGCTCTTTCAAAACGAAAAATATGTAACAGAAAGTGAATTAAAAGGGACCACATTTTGAAGAATAGATCGACTCAATGATTTACTGAGAACACATACAAAACACAGTTCTAGGATTGAGCACCACCGCGGAATATGCAAAGGTCCGAACATTTCTTCTAAAGCTCAAAAAAAAACCATTGTTTATCTGACGTATTTAGGGTTACTCCGTGAGGATATTAGTCGTGATGTTGGCAGACAGGATGCTTACAAGTTTTCGAAGTTAACCCGTAGCACAGTGAACGATTCAGATTTTCTTGAGCGCCAAGGCAATAAAAAAGTTTGCTATTTTCCTCTCAAGAGACGCATTAAAGAAAATAATGCAACCTAGTCACAAAGTCTTGCTACATCTTCAGAAAAGAATGATGTTGCTAAACAAATCTGGTGCAGCATACACATTGAAGCTAAACTCGTTTAAGGAACTTTTTCATATCAATATGAGAAAACATAGATTTCTCAAAGTTACACCGAACATTCAACGATTAAACTAATGTTAGCGTACCGGTACGTCCGAAAACTCCATGCATGAACCATTTGAAAGAGCCAAAATGTTCCAACCCAACTTCGCCTCAGTGGAGTGGCGAGTCGTTTCGCTCGCTCTCCTACTCTCTCTTCCTAACACAGCTCAAGCGGATCCACTAGATAAGGAAATTAGCAACCTTCTCCAACAACGTTTTTCTATCGCGGTTTTGCTGTCCGACACTGACGCAATTGCGTTTGGTATTGGCGACTTTGATCCGAATGCATTATTTGATACCGCCAACCCAGAGTTCGGGACTGACGAGTCAATCAATGAACGTCGAAGCAAATCCGTATATGTTCTCCCTTACACGACTAACTTTGACATAGAGGGCAGCGAGGACTTACATGAGCTGTCGTTTAAGGCATTTACGATACAAACAGAGAATGATCTCAAACTATTCGGCACAAGTAAGGATCTTCTCAAGGAAAGGACATACGGTGCATCGATTGGTTATGGGTATCTATACAAAGCAAGTGAAAACGTCACCCTTAGCACCAGAACGACGACTCACCTTATGCGTTATAAAAACTCATTCTCTACCGATAATAAACTTTCATCCATCATTGGAAGAATCCTAGACGGCCGTGCCGTTAACGTTTCAGCATGGGCGGCAATAGTTCAACCATCCATTAAAGCCAAATACACGTCTCCCACAAGTTGGGGGAAATGGCATGCCAGTTCGACATTGAATTCATTCATTGGGCACAGCTGGGGAAGCGCAAATAACGGCAATATAGGCAACCCTAAAGGTTGGTACCTATCTAATGAAATCACCGGTTACTACAATATTTATCACGGTGAGCAAGCTTTATTTACTGGGATTAAAAGAGTCGACCTTTCGCATGATTTAAGCGACGAACTTGGAAGTCCGCATTACTACGAAGCTTCTATAGGATGGCTATTTTATGCACCAAAGCCCTTTGATTGGTTGGACAATTTCGGCATAGGTGTTAACTTCAACTACGGCTCGACTCTCAGAGGTGGCAGCATTCAACTTTACTACAACAAACAATAAAGCCGTCAGTACAGGAACCAGTTGGTAGCATATATAACAAGAAGAACTAGAAGACACAAAAGGAATGGCAGAGTTAGCGTCTTCGCAAACTTTTTCATGAGACTTGGGTTATCAAACACCACACCTTCCGCTTCTCTTACCCTTCGCTCTTCGTCAAAATGCCATTTAATGGCTAAGTAGGCTCCTATCCCTAATACAATAAGCTTAAAAGCTCCAGCAAAGTAAGGAAAGAAATTAGCCCAACTGTCGTTCATTATCCATCTCCATCAAATTCAATATCAGCTTTGCGGTGGCAGAATCCAAGATTCATGTAGAATGCCCCCCTCAAAGTCAGACTCTCTGGCTAACGCCAGTCTACTGCTCGAGATAGCTGTCCACAACTCTCTTTACCAGATCGGCATTTATTAATTATTTAATAAATAACAAGAAAGACACTAGCACACTTGCTGAAAAGTAAGTGTCAGTTTGGATTGAAACTCATCAGGAATCGAAAATGGTCCACAGTCGACTTGTTGATCTAGTGAAAGCCGAATTACCTAGCTTTAAATCGTTCGCTAGTATAAAAATGTAGCCTATCGCACTTCTGGTCGAGTCCTAACAAACTTATGATGCATATGTCATTAGCGGTGCAATTTTAAGTTTATCAATTAGCTAAAGTTTCCCACCTTAACTGTCAGTAAGCTTGCTGTGTTTGAGACGATCTCGACATGACTAGTGTATAAATAGTATGGAGGTTCAAAGTGAAGGCAAGGCAAATTTCCTTACTAAAAATATTGTTTATGTAATTTTATTTCAGGATTATCGAAACCATCATAAGGATAATTCGAACTAATCTTAATCCATGCTCCTTCAGTTACATTTGCTTTCTTTTACTCACTTCTCGCGACTATTAGTGGCATTTTGAGACAATTTCCTACACTCCTTTCTTTCCCTTAGTTGATATAAATCATGGTTAGAAGAAAACAGAATCACCTGTATTTCTCGATACATGAATCCAAACTGCCTGACTTTTCGTAACTAAATTACAGATAGACACGATTTTTAGTATGGCACGTTTTTGAGGAACCAAGATGTTAGATACCCTCATGCTGTCGCGGATCCAATTCGCGGCCAATATCAGCTTTCACATTCTCTTCCCGACCATCACCATTGCGTTGGCATGGATGTTGGTGTTTTTCAAATGGCGATATAACCGCACACAAGCCCCCGTATGGCTCGATGTTTATTACTTCTGGGTCAAGATATTCGCTCTCACTTTCGCCTTGGGTGTGGTATCCGGCATTACGATGAGTTTCCAGTTTGGTACCAACTGGCCAGGCTTTATGGAACGAGTCGGAAACGTCGCTGGACCATTGCTCGGATACGAAGTGATGACCGCCTTCTTTATGGAAGCCACCTTCCTGGGTGTAATGCTTTTTGGGCGAGGACGAGTACCGGAATGGGTTCATACTCTCGCCACCGTTCTGGTTGCTGTTGGGACAAGTATGTCCGCATTTTGGATTCTGGTGCTTAACAGCTGGATGCACACACCAAGTGGCTATGAAGTGATTGACGGCATTGTTCATGTGACCAGTTGGAAAGAAGTCATTTTCAATCCTTCTTTACCGTACCGTCTTCTACACACGCTATTAGCATCGGCGCTGACTGCCAGCTTCTTGATTGCGGGTATCTCGGCTTATCAAATAATGAAAAAGCCAGATCATCGCTCAGCCAAACTTGGCCTAAAAGTCGCGTTGTTCGCGGCGGCTGGGTTCATCCCGGTACAAATCTTTGTCGGTGACCTTCACGGGTTAAACACGCTTGAACATCAACCTGCAAAAATTGCAGCGATGGAAGGTGTGTGGGAGACCGAGCAAGGCGCGCCTCTTCTTCTGTTTGCGATGCCAAATGAAGAAACTCGCAGCAATGATTTTGAAGTGGGCATCCCTAAGTTGGCGAGTTTGATTCTTACGCATGACTTAGACGGGGAAATCCAGGGGCTTAACGAGTTTGCGCCTGACCACCCGCCAGTGAAGCCCTTGTTCTTTGGTTTCCGCGTGATGGTTGGTGTAGGTGTCCTTATGCTGCTAGTTAGCTGGTATGGCGCGGTGAAGCTAACACGCAAAAAATCGCTACCTAAACCTTACCTATACACAGTATTAGCCATGACGTTCTCTGGTTGGATAGCCACACTGGCGGGTTGGTATGTTACTGAGATTGGTCGACAACCTTGGTTGGTCAGCGGTGTATTGCGAACATCCGAAGCCGTCACCACGGTTGCGAGCAGTAGCGTGATGACTTCGCTCATTATGTACTTAGCCATTTATGCTGCATTGCTGGTTGCGTACATCCATACCCTATTCTATTTGGCGCGCAAAGACGTTGCAGCCCATGAAGTCCCACCGACACAACAAGAGGCCTAATCATGCTCAACTATCTACCAGAAATTTATCTTCTGCTGCTTGGCTTCTCGGTCTTTATGTATGCCGTGCTCGACGGCTACGACCTTGGCGTCGGTATCCTGTTGCCAAGTGATAATGAAGCGCAACGTGACCGAATGATAGCATCTATCGGCCCTTTCTGGGACGCGAATGAAACGTGGTTGGTGTTAGCCGTCGGTATTCTGCTGATTGCCTTTCCTACCGCTCATAGCTTGATTTTGACGGAGCTTTATATGCCGACCGCCATCATGCTTATCGCACTGATCATGCGTGGCGTGGCATTCGACTTCCGAGCCAAAGCCAACTCGGATCATAAGCCTCATTGGGATTGGTGCTTCCGAATTGGCTCGCTAATCACCGCACTAACTCAGGGTTACATGGTGGGTCGTTACATCATGGGGTTTGAGCAATCAACCGAAGCATTTGGCTTTGCATGGTTAAGCGCACTTTGTGTAACAGCGGCGTACGTTTACATCGGTGGCGCATGGTTGGTACTGAAAACGGAAGGTGATTTGCAAATACGTTCGGCGCGTTGGTCTCGCCGTGCTGGTTGGTTAGCGGCTCTGGGTATCTTGGTAGTGAGTGTTGTAAACCCAATTGTAAATCAACAAGTTGCCTTGCGTTGGTTCAGCTTCCCAGAAATCTTGTTGCTTGCCCCAGTTCCGCTGATTGTGTTTGCGACCATCTTCCTCGTTGATCGCTATTTGCGTCAGGTTCCAATGGTGAATGATCTGGGTGTGCGCTGGCCTTTCTTTGGTGTCACCGTCATTTTCGCGTTGAGCTTTCTTGGTCTTGCGTATAGCTTCTTCCCAGAAGTTGTGCCGGGGTTGATGACCGCACAACAAGCGGCCTCCTCACCTGCGACATTAATAATCGTGGGCTACGGTGTGATGATTGTTATGCCGGTGATATTGCTTTACACCTTTGTGGTATACCGGATCTTCAAAGGCAAAGCGACAGAACTTAGCTACAAGTAGGAAGGTAATTCCTCAACAAAGCGCCGCTGCTCATGCGGCGTTTTTTTGCAGTACTCACGACTAAAGTATCTACCCAAGGCGACTGAGTGGGAACGCTGAGAGAATGTAGCGGCAGCCAGTAGTTTGTTCCTAACTAGAACGAGATAACCGTTTCTCAACTATAGCGATACAGGCACAAAAACAGAAAGAACATTTGATGTTACAAAAGGTAGACCGCCACTTTAAAACGCTTTGAGTATTTTTTGCGCTCAATGAGGTACAAGTATACTTATGCTTTTTATGACTTGTGAACACTCAATTGCATGTTATGTTGCTGTTGAAATCGTACATAAAATAAGGACAAGAACATGAAGATAAGATGCAAAACGACGCAAAGCATTGAAAAATTTAACCCTGATGACCTCAATCCAAACACAGATCTCTTTGGTATGATTGCTGTTGTATTCGTGTTCATGGCTGTTTTGCTTAGCATCTAGTAGCAATACGTTCATTCTTGTGGCCGTATTCATACCTCATGTGATATGGGTGCTAAATTCTAGATTAAAGCGGATGTGCTAACCCGCACCAATCAGATTATGGCTGCCTCTGTATAGCATCTTCAATTTTGGCGTTGTATAGAGGTGAGATGTGAATAGTTGGCTTGTAGATAGAATGGCGCTTGCACCTTGAGCACTCTTGTGTACTTTCAATGACGCATTACTTTAGTGCAGATATGAAAAAAGGCCTGATAAATCAGACCTTTTAGAATGTGGCGGTGAGTGAGAGATTCGAACTCTCGATACGTTGCCGTATACACACTTTCCAGGCGTGCTCCTTCAGCCACTCGGACAACTCACCGAATCAAATTTTGGTTAGCATCATTGGCTAACGAGGCGCTAATTTAATGATTATGTGCCTGATGGTCAAGGCTAAACATAAAAAAAAGCGCCCTTTTCGAATCGATTGCTCACTAAGTAACTAAATTGAGCAAAACTGGGGCATTTACATGCTTTGAGAATAACCGGGAACACGGAACCAACGGCGGCACATATCCAAGAAGTACCCATACAACACACCCATGCCACAAGAAATAACAGCGTTACTTGCCACTGCGGTCACAATTTGATCTGTAGACGCGCCAACCGCGAATAAGATACCCGCATAAACTGGAGATTGAAATAGTACATAAGCGACCAGATCAGAGATGTTTTTCATAAAGGAAGACGGTGACACCTTACTACCTTGATGCAGCACCCAATCACGAAAAACCCCATACGGCCAAGCAATAGCGATATTCACTGGAATCGATAGCGTACGCGATGCTAGAGATTGCTCAAATGTCATCCCTGAAATCAAAATCTCGACAATCATCCCTGTGATAAAGCAAAAAACAACCATAGCAAAGGTATCCGCTGCGGCGTGACGAATACAAAATGGTCCACGAGACTTCATTTACAAAACCCTTAAAATCAAACACTGCAATTAATAAGAATAATAAAACTATTAACCACTAAAAAGACATCAAGCCAGTTAATGATGCAATTAGAACACACAAAAACTAGCTTATGGTTCTGTATTTAAAATTAAGTTGTAAATTTATAACCAACTTTTACAGTAAAAGTAGTTTTTTTCACCAATGGCGAGTAAAAACGCCTAAAATCACGTAAAAATGGTACAAAAACACGGATTTCACTTACATAAAAAGGGGTTACGATAATTATTTTGACGTAAAGTTAGAACAAAACTCGGACCGAAAACAGTCACTCCTATAGCTTATGCTACCAAGCTGCGAAAATTCAGAGTATTACCGATATAATCACAGTAGAAGGTCTTGCTGTTTTACTCGTAAAAGTAAAACTGCAAGCCTGTTCATTGCGGGTTAGAAGAGTTTGTCACGAAGCTGGATGACGTATGAATAGTAAGAACAATTCACAGTTGCGCCATATTGATTAAATTATGGTGAGGCCAGCAAAATCGTTAATGTATCGATATCATCTTGGTCTGGGGATTGCTGACGCTTTAAGTTACTTCTTATCCGTTCGGCGACTGAAGAAACGTCGCCACTGAGTTCAAGGGGAGCCTCCGCAATGATCGCTGAAATAGCCTCAAGTGCTTCATTAAGATGTCCATTATCTAGAGCGACATAGAAGTTGAGTAACCACTTTTCAGCATTAAAGCTATCTGCTGCATTTCCATCAAAGTCCGATTGGTACTGATATAACTGTGTCGCATGAAGATACAGTGCATCATTTAATTCAGACTCCACTATTGGTTTCGCTATTATGTGATCTGCTCCTACATTAATCATACGCTCTTGTGTTTCTTTGAACACATCCGCTGTACAGCCAAAAATCAGTACCGACTTAGCAGGTGAACTCATTGCTCGAATGGCTGATATGGCCCCAACGCCATCTAGAACAGGCATATGATTATCCATCAGTATCAAATCAAATGGTTTGATCGCAACCTCATCGACTGCAAGCTGACCATTTTCGACACTTGTGCACTCAAAGCCCTTGGCTCGGAGGAAAGTTTCCATAATGATCGCATTTGTTCGGTTGTCTTCAACAATGAGTGCTTTCAACCCTTTACAGTTCAATTTATGTGTATTGATTGACTCTACTTTACCTGGCTTGCAAGGTGTAAGGGCAATTTCGACAGTAAAAGTCGTTCCAGCGTCCTCCTGACTCTCTACAACCACTTGCCCACCCATATGTTCCGCGATTTCTTTGACTATTGCTAAACCAAGCCCTGTTCCACCAAACCGTCTAGTCGTTGATGACTCCGCTTGCTCAAAAGGACGAAAAATGCGTTTTTGTGCCTCTTTTGAAATACCAATTCCTGTATCTTTTACCTTTAGTATCAGCTTGGTGCCTGCCTTACTCGATTTCTCGGCTAGCTCTACCTCTACGATGCCACGATCTGTGAACTTAACAGCGTTATTGAGTAGATTGAACAGTACTTGACGCAAACGGGCTTTGTCATTGTTGTACCAACGACCCGTTGGTAAATGCGAGACTACTCTAAAGCGAAGACCTTTTTCTGCACATAGAGTTTGATAAACACTCTTGATACTGCCGATAATCGACTCAATTGGGAAAGGCTTATTTTCAAACTCAACATGCCCTTGTTCAATTTTTGAGTAATCTAAAATCTCATTGAGTAATGTCATCATGTGATCACCTGAATCATAAAGTGTTCTCAGGTGCTTACGTTGCTCATCGGTAAGTGGTGTTTTTAACAGTATCTGGGCAGTTCCTAGTACACCGTTCATTGGTGTGCGAATCTCGTGGGACAATGTGGCTAAGAATGCCGTTTTAGCGTTTGTCGAAGCCTGAGCTTTTATTCTCTCCTGCTCCAAATAGATCGTCTTTTCATTGAACTTCTCGATAAGCTGTCCGATTTCGTCATCGCTATCGTACTCAATATCTATGATCCCACCTGTTTTAGAGTCGTCAATCTTAGCGGCAATGCGAACAATTGGTTCAACAATATAGCGATTCAGTAAGTAGTAACCGACCAAGACACACAAGAGCAAAAATGGAATGATCCTCCCCTCAACGCTCATCACTTGTTCAAACACTTGATCGGCGACTTTAGCTTTTGCGTTGACAACTTCCATGCGCCAGTCGAACTCTCCGAAATCAAGCTCGCTGACATAAATTTCGTCCGTCAGTTGAAAGTTGTGTTCAATAATCACGTTTGAGTCAGCATCGCGAACCACTACCCCCAAAGAATGCTGGTTCGTGTGCTCTCGAATAAACTGAAAAAGTGCATCAAGTGATAGGTCTACCGTTACAACTCCAGCGAATCGACCGTTTTGGTAGTACGGAGAAGACGCGGTAATCATCTGGACCTGAGTAAAGGTATCGATGTAAACCGTAGACCAACTAACAGAACCTACCGGAGCATCGGCGGCAGCGACATACCAGGGTTCATTATCATAACCGCCAGATTCGGGGTTATTGTAGGAGTGAATTTGGTCAATACCACTATCACTGTTTTTATTGAAGAATAGACTTTTATATCTCCATTGTTCTGCTTTGAGTTCGGGTTTAGGCCATACGCCACCACTAACAAGCATCTTGTCACTCAATTGAAGTATATGTGGAATTATTGTGTTGAGAGATTGAATATTTTCAGTCCCTTGGGCTAGCCCTACTAAGCTGCTCAATACACCTGTAGAACTGAGGAGGGGCTCTTTGATCTCAAGAGCCAGAAGTTGGGTACGTAACTCTAGGTTTTGCTCTAGCTTTTGTCTAACCGGTGGCTCAACAACCAAATAGGCGACAGAACCGATAGTGGCGATAAAGAAGCACAGGTAAAGTGTTAGGGCGAGAATGCTTTTTTTTCTAAGTGATGAGCGAATTTCCATAGATGTGTGAATCATTCCCTAATATCGATTTATCACTAATTGATTGGTAAGATGAGCGCAATCAACCAGCCCATTAACAAATGGTATTCTATTTTGAAACTACAAGACATCCTTTCTCTCCCAGAACTTGACGGTAAACTACTAAACCTAGCAAAAACTCAAGGCTTTGTAACAGCGATGGCTGCAGCGCCAAACGTATTAATGCCTCAAGAGTGGTTGCCATTCTTATGGGGTGGAGAAGAAACAGCGCCATTTACTGACGGTGAACAACTAGAGCAGTACATTGACGAGATTGTACAAATGTGGAACCAAACTCGTCCCGCTCTCCTAGAAGGCACTTGGCAGTGGCCTGCAGGGTGCGCGCTAGATGAGCAAGACATTGTAACAAGTCAGGCTCGCGATTTCTGTGAAGGTGTATTACAAGGCTGGCAACTTGCGCGTGATGACTGGGAAACGTTGATGCCTGAGGATAGCGAAGATAATGCCCTACTCGGTGGTCTTTTACTTTCTCTTACTATGCTTTACGACCCAGAAACAACCATTGAAACATTGGCCGAACAAGGTATGGAAGGCTTAGAGCAGTTTGAGGAAATCTTCAATGCAATGCCAGTGATGTTATGTGGTCTTACCCAGCGCGGTGTTGCATTAGCTGAAGAACAATAGACGCAACGCTGTCGACCATCAAGATTGAACGGCTGAATAGACAAAAAGCTCTCCAAATGGAGAGCTTTTTTGATCATGTTAAAATTACATGTGGAATATACCGCGCCATATCTTGAGTCACTAAGCTACTGTCTTCCCTAATCGAAATACCGGCAGCTCTATCATTGACCAACCAACTGCCAATTAACGTATGGTTTTGCCCAAACTTAGGTAGTGGATGGTATTGCTGGACGATATTAAATTTAGATTCATAAGGCCCTGACGTTTTAACAAAACGTTTTCCATCGATGACGATCTCGATGTTCGCGCCCTCTCGAGAAAATAGTGGCTTGATGACATAATCTCTCATAGTGTTCGCTTTTGAATCGTTAGCAAAATAAGCGGGCAAAAGGTTCGGGTGGTTAGGAAAACGCTCCCACAATAACGGTAAAAGTGCTTTATTGGATAGAATCGACTTCCACATCGGTTCTAACCAGTTTACGTTCGCAGTCGCTAAGTACTTCGCATATTCCTCTTCAAACATAAACTCCCAAGGGTAAAGCTTAAACATCCAACGAATCGCTCTGTCGTCAGCATCCACAAACAGACCATCTTCCGTCACTCCAATATCTTCGACATGCACGAATGCCGTTGCTAACCCTGCCTCTCGCGCGCAATCCTCTAAATACTGGACAGTCCCTTTATCTTCTTCAGTGTACTTGCAGCAGCTAAAGTGAAGTGTTTGTCCTGGTTGGTATTTTGCTATTTCGGCAAAGCGCTCGATCAAAAAGTCTTGAAGAATATTGAATTGATCCGCGCTCTGGTGAACTCGACCTTTATTTACGACATCTTCTAGCCACACCCACTGCCAAAAGCCAGTTTCAAACAAGCTGGTTGGCGTATCCGCATTGTTTTCCAGTAATTTTGCTGACGAGGTCCCGTTGTACGCGAAATCCAGCCGCGAATAAAGCGAAGGTTCGCTTCGTCTCCATGAAGAAGCGACCTGCTCCCACATAGATTCAGGGATCGCACATTGCGTCAGCAACCGCTCACTCCGAACGACTTCATCCACAATAGCCAGGCACATCTGATGCAGCTCTTCAGTGGGCGCTTCTATATCGCGCTCAATTTGCTCCAGCGTGAATTGATAGTAAGCACTCTCATCCCAATACGGTTGGTCATACATGGTATGGAAACCAAAACCAAACTGGCGTGCTAATTCACGCCAGTTTTCGCGCTCTTGTATTTCTCGTCGAAACATAGTGCTTTTTAACCGCCTCGACTGACCGACACCGCTTTACCAAACCCGCCTCGAGACATCGCCCTGCCAATGGTGCCGCCACCACGTTTATTAAGGCTATTCGTCGCAACTTTGGTCGGCTGATTTCGGTAGGAGCCAAAGAATTGTCCTGCTCCATTATAGAATTTGGATTTATAACGGTACATCGGCTCTGAGTAATAGCTCTTGTTATAACCTTTCAACCCGCTTAATGAGCGACTGTAAAAAAAACCGCCAAAGTTAGGTACATAAGCTCGGGAACTGGAACTGTAGTAACAATCATCCTCGTAGAAATCATTCTCGCATTCGAACTCGCTGCGGTAGCGAGGGGCATTTTGTTCGGCACGAGCTAAAGCTTCTTGGTATGCAATGTCACACTGTTCACTAAACTCAGGCGAGTTAGATTTACACTCATCAGCATCAGAAAAAATGTACCCTTCTGTTTTTGACTCGTACGTAGCAAAGAAGAAAATACCACCAAAGGCAGCAAAGGGAAGAATTTTCCCAAGCTTTAAGCTTTTGTCCATGGAAGAACGTTTAACGTTAGAACTCCGCTTCATCGTTCCTCCTAGTAGGTCATGCACGCGGCATTCAATACGCCAACCGAAACAGAAACTGCTGCTAATACAATACCGGCTGGCAGTTCATCTTTTTCGATACGCTCTGCCACTTTCGGAAGTAAAATAAAGCGTACAATTGCAAATGCGATAATTTGAGCAAGCATTGCGACAACGCCCCATACCATAAAATCGACGATATTGACTGAGTTTTTTGCCGCCCCCGAAATCGCGAGACAGTAACCAAGGAAAGCCCCACTTAGCGCAATCGCTGCTGCTGTATTTTGTTTTTCTTTAATCAGATGCCACTCATCGTATGGCGTCAACTTGACGTAGATGAACTTAAACGCCAATACAAAAATAATAGAAACAGAGAAATAGAGTAAAAAGTTTGGGAAGCCTGCTAACAGGCCAGCAATCATGTGCATTATTGTTCCTTGTTCATTTCTTTCCAGGCAAAATCTTCAATACGTTCATCTGCAATGTAAAACAGCTTGGTACTCGCGGGTACTTCAGCATCTAAATCTGGGTTGAGTTGAATACCATCGCCAATATCAAAAGCAATCAGCGTGGCATGATGGCGTCTTTTGAGAAAAACGAAGAGATTCTCAATAGTGGTGGCAGACTGCCCCTCAGGATAAATAACTGAGTATTGCGTCATACCTCGTGTTGAAGCCAAAAGCTCCTGATGAAGCGCACTTGAGCCCGGGTCAACCGCCGCTTTTGCCAACATTTCTGCGCCAACAGCAGGTATGCATTCCGCTTTCGGGCAATGCTGACTTAGAAGTCGGCCTAGCGCTTCATCTTTAAAGTAAGCGACCAAATGAGCGGAAGGGTTTACAGATGCGCAGTATAGAGCGGCTGACAAGGTAATGTCGTCCGAGAGATTATCCACAATAATGCAAGCGGCTTCGGCAATATTGGCGTTTTTCATTTCTTGCGAATCGGTATAACTGGTCACTTTGATAAAACTGATTTCGCCAGGTAACGGGTTCTCTATTTCTGAACGGCTGCATAAAACAATCGGGCGCTTTCCCTCTTCTTCATGTTGTAACATGCGAATAAGGTGCATCGTTCTCGATCCATTCCAGCCCAACAATACAATATGGTTTTCCACTCTTACTCTCCGTTTTCCTAAAATACCCGCTCGCCAATAGTCCATCGCTGCTCCAGCGACACGCCCCAATAATGCGGCGAATAAGCTCAAACCGCCGGGGATTACAAATAGTACGACAACCCATTTACCCATATCTGTTACTGGAGAATGGTCGCCATAACCCACCGTACTCGCCGTAACCATGAGGTAATAGATAAAGTTAGCGAAACTGTCTGTTAATGCTGTTTCACCAGCGAGAACCAGCAGCCACCATGAAAGGCTCACATATAAGCCACTAAAGATGAGAAGGCTTCGGTTGCTCAATTTAAAAAGGTGGGAACTAAGCCACTTTTTAACTACTAACCACACCGCCATAAATTTATGACCTCGATATTCATTGATTGCATCAATAGTAACTCATTGATAGTAAGACACAAAAAAACCAGCCATATTCGGCTGGTTTTTGAGATTTACTTTCAGTTACGCCTACTTTTTAAGCATTACCTTTCACTTGCATATTTAGCTGCTCAGCAAAATCTAGCATGCGGTTCAGTGGGATAAGTGATTTCACACGTAGCGCTTCATCAACAAAAATTTCGTGCTCTTCACCACCTTCACTAAGCGCTTTCTCAATTGCTTTCAAACCGTTCATTGCCATCCAAGGACAGTGTGCACAGCTGCGACATGTTGCGCCTGCACCTGCGGTTGGCGCTTCGATAAGTTCTTTCTCTGGCACAAGTTGCTGCATTTTAAAGAAAATGCCTTTGTCTGTCGCAACGATCATTTGTTTGTGAGGAAGCTCTTTCGCTGCTTTGATCAGCTGACTCGTTGATCCAACGGCATCGGCAAGTTCTACGACGCTTGCTGGTGACTCAGGGTGAACCAAAATAGCCGCATCTGGATACACGCTCTTCATTTTTCGTAGCGCATCAGCAGAGAACTCATCATGAACCACACACTCACCTTGCCAAAGCAGCATATCTGCGCCAGTTTTGTTAGCGATGTACGATCCTAGGTGACGGTCTGGTCCCCAAATAATTGGCTTATCTTCAGCGTCTAAGTGTTCCACGATTTCAAGCGCAATGCTCGATGTAACGACCCAGTCGGCACGGGCTTTAACCGCTGCTGAAGTATTTGCGTAAACTACAACCGTATGATCAGGGTGAGCATCACAAAACTCGCTGAACTTATCCGCAGGACAGCCAAGGTCGAGCGAACATTCCGCTTCCAACGTTGGCATTAGAATGCGCTTTTCTGGTGTCAGAATTTTGGCCGACTCGCCCATAAAGCGAACACCACCAATAATCAATGTACTTGCAGGGTGACGATTACCAAACTTCGCCATTTCCAACGAGTCACCAACAAACCCGCCAGTGTCTTCAGCTAGGGCTTGAATCTCAGGGTCGGTATAATAGTGCGCGATAAGTACCGCATCTTTTTCTTTGAGTAACTTTTTAATACGCTCAATGTAAGATGCTTTTTCTTCTTCGCTTAATGGAACTGGTTTCGGTGGGAATGGGTAAACAGTGTCGATTTTATCTAATATATGGCTCATTGCTCTTGCTCTACGCAACTTCCTTTAATCCGAGTATTGTAACCTCGTTAATTTTCAAAAACCAACTTGTCGCGGGGATTTCTAGCGGTCTAGCCGTATATCTTTGTTACAGGTAGCATTTCCGAGTAGCGAAATTCGGTGCAACACAAGGTCAGAGGCTCTGCATCATTGCTATCGACTTAGCCGTTCTGCACCAACAGAAAATGGAAAAGAAAAAGGAAGCCGAGGCTTCCTTTTCAAAACATAACGTCTTACAGCTTAGAGCTGGCAAGTTTTGCAGATGCACTACCTGGGTATTCATCAACCACTTGTTGGTAGTACTTTTTCGCTTGAGCTGCATTGTTATTACGCTCAGCGATTTCGCCTAATTTAAGCAACGCATCGGCTCGCTTATTGGAGTCTTTGTAAGACACCACAGCGGCAAAACTTTTCACTGCATCCTCATCCTGCTTTTTAGCGAAGTACAACTGACCTAGCCAGTAGTGAGAATTCGCTGAATATGTAGAATCAGGATAATCTTTCTGGAACTGCTGGAACGCTGCAATTGCGCCAGTGTAATCACGCTTTTTGAGAATGAGGTCAACTGCATTCTGATATGCCGTTTGCTCATCAACATTTGGAGTGTACTGGCCACCTGTTTTCACAGGTTGTGCTTCTTGTGCAGGTGTGGATTTTATCTCTCCACGAACACGATCCAGCTCGACAAACAACTCACGTTGACGTTGCAACATTTGTTTCATTTCGTAGCTATTTCGCTCTAATTGACCACGCAATTCACTGATCTCTTGTGACATTTGGTCAATTTGCTGTTGCATTTGGAGCTGAACGCGATTGCGATTTTGTAGCAAACGTTCTAGACGTTCTACTTCCGTTTCAGATGAACGGCTCTTAGAGACGGATGATGTGCTGTTGAGATCGGATACTGGAGCTGGTGCAGCGAACGCAAAGTTCGCTGCACTTGCCAGTAACGTAAGCGCAACAGCGCGCTTAGTGTTACTGAACATGAGGATTACCTCGAATTAGTATACTAGAACCGCGCGACGGTTCTTAGCGTAAACTTCATCTGATTGACCTAGAAGAAGTGGCTTCTCTTCACCGTAGCTAACGATTGAGATTTGGTCAGCTTGAACACCTAGTGCTTGTAGGTAGTTCGCTACTGCTTGTGCACGACGCTCACCTAGAGCAATGTTGTACTCAGGTGTACCGCGCTCATCAGCGTGACCTTCGATAGTTACGTTAAGTGCTGGGTTCTTGCTTAGGTAAGAAGCGTGAGCCGCTAGCATCTCTTCGTAATCTGCTGCAATTGTTGAGTTGTCAAAAGCAAAGTAGATTGTTTGAGTTTCACGTAGCGCTTGCTCTTTTAGCTCTTGCTCTGTCAACTGACCGCTTTGATCAATTGGCGTAGCTACTGTTGTTTCCACTGCGCCATTGTTGTTTGTTGCTGCACCAGTGTTAGAAGCAGCGTCGTCGCTTGAACTACACGCTGTAACAGCCATTACAGGAAGCGCGATTAGTAGCCCTTTTAGAACCTTGTTCAGTTGCATCTTATTTTCCTTTATTAATCAAACTTATTACTACAAAAACGGTGACCATGCAGGCGCTCGAACACGCCCATTTGTTGCCGGTAATCTAGCTTTGAATCGACCATCAATTGACACCATCGATAGTACGTTTTTCTTGTTGTAAATCGAGCTATACACAACCATGCCACCGTTTGGGGCAATACTAGGAGACTCATCAAGCAAGGTCTTAGTTAAGACTTGAAGAGCACCAGTTTCCAAATCTTGTTTCGCCAAATTAAATCCTGCGTTGCTGCGGTTCACCATAACTAGGAATCGCCCATCAGGAGTAATCTGACCACCCAAATTTTGGCTGCCTTGCCAAGTCAAACGGTCAATAGAACCGCTGCCCAAATTTACTTGATAAATCTGTGGTTTACCACCCCTATCCGATGTGAAAATCAACGATTTTCCATCCGGATGCCAGAACGGTTCCGTATTATTTGATCTGCCACGCGTAATTTGCGTCAGCTTACGAGTGTTAAGGTCAAACGTATAAACATGAAGCGAGCCTGTTTTAGAAAGAACAATCGCTAACTTATTGCCATCTGGCGAAAATCTTGGCGCACCATTGTGACGTGGGTATGAAGTAATTTTCTCACGTTCACCGGTGTAGATGTTCATGATGAAGATTTCTGCTTGGCCATTTTGGAAGCTAACATACGCAAGCTTTTTACCATCTGGTGACCACGCTGGTGACATTAATGGTTGCTTAGAACGTAAAACCAGACGCTCATTGTAGCCATCGTAATCAGCGACTCGAAGTTGGTAAGGGAAACGGTCTTTATCGTTCACTACCACATATGCAATACGAGTCATGAAAGCGCCACGGTCGCCAGTTAACTGTTCATACACCAAATCAGAGATACGGTGAGCGTACTCACGCATACGAGGCCCTTGAACAGTGGCTACTTTATTGAACAGCACATGATCTTTTGACAGAACCAATTCACCGTCACTACCAAGCGCCTTACTCTTCCCACCTGTTAACTGACCACGCACAATATCAACAAGTTGATAGTTGATAACGTAGTCACCTTGGTCGTTTTGCTTGATTGAACCAGTCAATAGCGCATCCACACCTAAATTGGTCCAAGCATCAAAATTAACTTCTGATTCACTGAACGGTGTTTGTGGCATTTTGCTCGTTGGAACTGGGCTGAATTTACCACTACGTTGTAAATCCGAGGCGATAACAGCAGAAACATCCGTTGGAAGCGCTTGTGTGCCCTCCCACTTAAACGGAACAACAGCAATTGGTCGTGCTGAATCAATACCATCGGTAATGACCAACTCTAATGCGGCATTCGCCACATTTGTCATACTGCTAAACAGTACAAACATTCCTAGTAAAAGGCGTCTAATCACGTCTTATTCCTTTTAGTCCAAAGCAACAGTTATGTTGATGTCTTTTAGTCTTTCATTGACCGCTGATTCTGAAGATTTAGGGAACGTCCCTACCTGAGCTATTGCTCGCTTCGCCGCAGCACATACTCGAGTATCGCCACTCAAAACGGTAACACCAGAGACCATCATATCAGTTCCTGTCGGAATCAATTTGATGTTTACCCTACACTCCTTTCCCAGCAAGTAGTCATCCTTAATCAGCTTTTGCTGAATATTTTGAGTATAGATGGATGACATACGAGAAAGTTCGTCGTCAATAAATTGATTGCGCGCAGCACTGTTTTTACTGACCTCATCCTCGAGACCCGCAAAAATATCATCTAACGCGGCTTCTTGAGCTTTGCGCTCACGCTCGGCACGCTCAGCTGCTTCTCTCGCTTTACGCTCTCGCTCCGCTGCCTCTTTTGCCGCTTTCTCTTTTGCAATGCGCTCTTGTTCAGCTTTTTCAGCAGCTTCACGCTCACGACGTGCTTTTTCTTCCGCTTCTTTTGCTGCTTTTTCACGAGCCAAACGTTCTTGCTCAGCTTTTGCTATAGCCGCTTCTTTTGCTAAACGCTCCTGCTCAGCTTTACGCACGGCTTCTTCTTTTTCCTTGCGCTCTTTTTCTAGCTTAGCAGCTCGCTCTTTTTCTTTGCGAACACGTTCTTCTTCCTGCTTGCGCTCTTGCTCTTTTATCTTACGTGCAGCTTCTGCTTCTCGCGCCGCTTGAGCATCTTTCGCTTGCTGCTCTTTCAACTTGCGAATTTGCTCTTCTTCAGCTTTGCGGTTTTTTTCTAGCTGCTCTGCTTCGCGTCTCAGTTTATCAAGACGCTCTTGTTCTTTTTTCGCTGCCTTTTCGCGTTGCTGGCGAATTTCTTTCGCTTGTTGCTGCACAAGTTTTGGATCGATGACAACAGCTTGAACCATTTGCCCTGTAGGCTCTGGTTTAGACATGTTGAAGTCCGTCCCCCAAAGCAGGGCTGCAACTAGAATTGCATGCAAACCAACCGATATTGCTATCGGTTTGGCGTATTGGTTGGGTTTCTTCTTGTGATCTTTCATAGATAATTGATGTCTATTCCCTGATATCGGTCATTAGACCTACCTTAGGGATACCAGCTCGACTTAGTTCATCTAGCAATAGAACAACATCGGCATATGGTGTTGCCGCGTCGCCACCTACCGCAACTGGTGAATCCGGCTTAACCTCTCGCTCCGCTTTCACTCGCACAATAACATCTTGCAACGACAAACCTCGCTGAACTTCTTCATCATTTACGCTTAGACCTAAATTACCCTCGCTATCAATTTCGATGATAATAAAGCTACTGTCAGTCTCGCCAGCAAGGTCTTGCATAGATTCTGCGGTCGATGTTTTCGGAAGATCAACGTCGACGCCTTGAGTCACAAATGGAGCGGTCGCCATAAAAATGATCAACAGTACGAGCATTACGTCGATATACGGAACAACGTTGATCTCCGCTGTCATTTTTCGCTTTTTAGGTTGATAACCCGCCATGCTTTATTCCTTATCCGCGCTGTCTCGGCCAGCCATCGCTTGACGATGAAGGATGCTGTGGAATTCTTCAGAAAATGTTGCGTAAGTGTGCTCTAGTTTACTCACTTTATTGCTTAGGCGGTTGTACGCCATTACTGCCGGAATAGCCGCAAATAGCCCCATCGCTGTCGCGATAAGTGCCTCGGCGATACCCGGTGCAACCATAGACAACGTAGCTTGCTTTACTTCACCCAGCGCAATAAAGGCATGCATGATGCCCCAAACGGTACCAAATAGGCCGATATAAGGGCTTATAGAACCGACTGTTGCCAAAAACGGTAAGCTTGTTTCTAGCTCATCTACTTCACGAGAAACAGCAACGCGCATTGCGCGGCCAGTGCCTTCCATGATGTAAGCTGGTGAATTTGCGTTGCTCTTACGTAGGCGAGCAAACTCTGTAAAACCTGCGTAGAAGATTTCTTCTGTGCCTTCAATTTCGTCTTTACGCGCTTTTACTTTTTGGTAAAGCTGAGAAAGATCAGTACCCGACCAAAATTTGTCTTCAAACTGCTCTGCATTTTTTGATGCTTGAGAAAGCACTTTGCTGCGCTTGATGATCATTGCCCATGACACAATTGACATGCCAAGCAACGTCAGCATCACAAGCTTTACCAACAGACTGGCCTGAAGAAAGAGATCTAAAATGGAAATATCAGCAGTCACTATTTGTTAGCTCCGAATTTATAAAGGTTGGAATAGCTATTGGTTTCATTTTCTTATTATCGATACATGCTACCTTAACCGAGGCCTTGCACAATATCTTGCCTTGATCATTGACCAACTCTTGACAGAATTGCAGAGAAGCACGTTTTATTTCTGACACTCGGGTTACGACTGTCAGATGCTCGTCCAGCCTAGCCCCTTGGTTGAAATCGATATCCATGTGTCGGACAACAAAGCCGATATTTTGTTCCAGTAACACATGTTGAGAAATGCCTTTAGCACGTAACATCTCTGTCCGTGCGCGCTCAAAGAATTTTAGATAATTAGAATGATATACAACACCGCCCGCATCAGTGTCTTCATAGTACACGGTGATCGGCCAGTGAAAGAGATTTGATGTGCCTTGCAAGGGAGTACCAATATATTCAATTCTTTAAAGTAATTACTATAACTGAAGCGACAGCAATTGGTACCGAGCTAAGGAAATATTTTTGAAATTTGTAGAAAAAATAAAAGCTAGGCGAGATACCTAGCTTTTATTCGATGATTTAGTAACCGACTTTATTACAGCATATTTCAGCCTAAATGAAATAAAGTGCCGTTAGATAAATTAAGATAGCTAACGAGAAATAAGGACTAAACAAAACTTGCCAGTACCAGTTTCTTGGCTTGAAGCCCACCCCATACACCATGCTTGAACATACAGACCAAATCAGTGCTGGTGCGATGATTGAGTTAAAACCACCAATTGCTTGATGGTAAGCTTCAGGGTCCCACATCACCAATCCTACGTGCATAAAGCCAAGGATGAGAGATAAGACTCGTAGCAGAGTCTTATCCATTGGTGCGTGAAGTTTCGCTACCTTATCAGCGAGGTTACTCACTGTCTTTATCCATCATTTCTGAGTGCTCTAGCCAAAGAGCGTTGATGATACCGAATGCACAAGCAAGTAGTACACCTAGAATCCATGCGAAATACCACATAGTAAATGCTCCTTAGTAAAGTGAGTTTTTGTTGTCTTCAATGTACTGGTCATCAAGGCGACCAAACATCTTGTAGTAAGTCCAAGATGTGTAGCCAAGGATGATTGGCACCATAACAAACGCAACGCCTGTCATTAGGTTCAGAGTCAGCTCAGATGACGTTGCATCCCACATTGTTAAGCTGTGGCTTGGCATTAAGTCTGAAGGCATGATGAATGGGAACATCGCAAAACCTGCAGTAAAGATAACACCAGCAACACCCAAGCTTGAAGTAATGAACGAAATCGCACATTTTTCAAGACGAGATGCCAATACAGCGAGAAGCGGCATTGCAACACCTAATACAGGAGCAGCCCATAGTAGTGGGTAGTTTTCAAAGTTCTTCATCCACGCACCAGCTTCACGGATAACCTCTTTGTTTAGAGGGTTAGAAGCAGCGTTAGTGTCGATACCGCCAACAATGACGTAACCATCGATATTTTGGATCCAGAAACCAGCCGCTACAAACGCAGCAACCGTCAGTAAACCAGCCAACTGAGCAACGTTGCGCGCACGCACATGCACTTCGCCTGTTGTTTTCATTTGTAGCCAAGTAGAACCTTGCATCAAAATCATGAACAAGCTTACTAGACCACACAACAGTGCAAATGGGTTTAGTAGACCAAAGAATGAGCCATGGTATGTTGGCATCAAGAACTCACTCAATTGGAATGGTACACCTTGTAGAAGGTTGCCAAACGCTACACCAAAGATGATTGGCGGAACAAAACCACTGATTGAGATACAGATATCCCAGGTATTGCGCCATTTTGGATCTTCGATTTTAGAGCGGTAGTCTAGGCCCAGAGGACGAAGCCATAGCGCTGCTAGTGTCAAAATCATCGCTAAGTAGAAGCCTGAAAATGACGTTGCGTAAACCAAAGGCCAAGCTGCGAACAGTGCACCACCAGCAGTGATAAGCCAAACTTGGTTACCATCCCAGTGAGGAGCAATTGAGTTAATCATGACACGGCGTTGCGTGTCGTTTTTACCGATGATAGGTACAAGCGCGCCTACACCCATATCGAAACCGTCTGTTACTGCAAAACCAACTAGTAGAACACCGATTAGTACCCACCAGATGAGTCGCAAGATTTCGTAATCAAACATCTTGTTATCTCCTTACCTTACGCTTCTACTTGGCGACTAACTTTGTCTTCAACAGAGTCAGCATTTTGCTCGAAGTGGTAGCGACCCGTTTTCAGGCTACTTGGGCCTTTACGAGCGAATTTCAACATTAGGTAAACTTCTGCAATCAGGAATACCGTGTATAGCGCCAGAATTGCGAAGAGTGAAGTCCAGATTTCACCTGCAGTTAGCGCAGAAGCTGCAACATGCACTGGTAGAATTTCACCTACAGCCCAAGGCTGACGGCCGTACTCAGCGACGAACCAACCCGCTTCAATTGCAATCCAAGGTAGTGGAATGCTAAATAGTGCAGCTTTTAGAATCCATTGTTTCTGTTCAATCTTCTGACGACACGTTTGGATAAACGCCGCACCAAAGACAAACAACATGATGAAGCCACAAGCAACCATGATACGGAATGACCAGAATAGCGGCCATACTGTTGGGATTGAGTCGTCCGCAGCAGCTTGGATTTGCTCTTCTGTTGCATCAACAACATTGTCTGTGTAGCGTTTTAGAAGTAGACCGTAACCTAGGTCACCTTTCACTTCATCAAACGCAGTCATGTTTTCTTCTGACTTGTCGCCCGCACGAAGCTTCTCTAGAAGTTCATAAGCGTACATGCCGTCACGAATACGATCGACGTGTTCATCACGTAAATCACGAAGACCTGTTACTTGCTCATCAAAAGAGCGTGTCGCGATAATACCCATTACGTAAGGGATCTTAATTGCGTAATCGGTATGCATCGTTTCCTGGTTAGGAACACCAAATAACGTAAATGCGGCAGGTGCAGGTTCAGTGTGCCACTCTGCTTCAATTGCAGCGAGTTTCACTTTTTGAACTTCACCAAGCTCGTAGCCAGATTCGTCACCAAGAACGATGGTAGATAAGATAGCTGCAATACCGAAAGAAGCAGCAATAGCAAACGAACGACGAGCAAACGCAATGTCACGACCTTTTAATAGGTAGTATGAACTGATGCCTAGAATAAACATTGCGCCACAAGTGTAACCAGAAGCAACCGTATGCACGAACTTAACCTGAGCAACTGGGTTTAGTACAACCTCAGAGAAGCTCACCATTTCCATTCGCATGGTTTCGAAGTTGAAATCTGCGCCTACTGGGTTTTGCATCCAGCCGTTTGCGATAAGAATCCAAAGAGCAGAGAAGTTAGAGCCTAGTGCCACAAGCCAGGTAACCGCTAAGTGTTGGCGTTTAGATAGACGATCCCACCCGAAGAAGAATAGACCAACAAAAGTTGACTCCAAGAAGAATGCGACAAGTGCTTCGATCGCTAGCGGTGCACCGAAGATATCACCTACATAGTGGGAGTAGTAAGACCAGTTCGTACCAAACTGGAACTCCATGGTAAGGCCTGTCGCCACACCAAGTGCAAAGTTAATACCGAATAGCTTACCCCAGAACTTGGTCATGTCCTTATAGATTTGCTTGTTCGTCATTACGTACATCGATTCCATAATGGCCAGAAGGAAGGCCATACCAAGGGTCAATGGTACGAATAGGAAGTGATACATCGCTGTCAGTGCAAACTGCAACCGCGATAGATCAACTACGTCAATCATGGTAACTCCTATGTGTCGGCTGAATGACACTCTCTACATATTGCAATCCATATTCAAGTGTTATTTACACTTGAAAAATGTTGAATTATCACAACTCATTGTTGCAAAAATGTGCTTCATTGGTTAGTTAATTGTTAAGCATCAGCTAATATAGCTGGGGCTAATATTACTTGTAAAAACAGATTGTTTCAAAAGGTTTATAGCCGTAACGCGCTTTGATATACATCAATGTTTATGCGCGGAATTTGCACAAAAATCCATCACATTGATCTAGATCAACCAGTATTGGATACGGATGTTAAGAGAGAGTAATCAGGAGAGAAATTAACCAGTTGCAAGCAAACATCGAGTTAACAATCAATGCTTTTTACTTACTAAACCAGTATGAGAAAAAATTCAAAAAATGTGAGTTTGGTCAACTTTAATGAAGCGCTGGGCAACAAAGGCCCAGCGAGGGAATCTTATTTTTCAATTCCGAAATGCAAATACGCACGATCTGTCGCGATTCTTCCACGCGGAGTGCGTTGTAAATAACCTTGCTGAATAAGATAAGGCTCAAGAACGTCTTCAATAGTGTCCTTTTCTTCACCTATTGCCGCTGCCATGTTGTCGAGCCCGACCGGACCACCACCAAATTTTTCCATAATCGCGAGTAGTAGCTTACGGTCCATGTAATCGAAGCCTTCGGCGTCCACATCAAGCATATTCAACGCCTTATCGGCAACATCGGCACAAATGTGACCATTGCCTTTTACTTCCGCATAATCACGAACACGGCGTAGCAAACGGTTAGCAATACGTGGTGTGCCACGCGCACGTCTTGCCACTTCCAATGCACCTTCAGGTTCCATTGATAAACCTAAACAATCCGCGCTTCGCTGCACGATATCTTGGAGGTCTTTTATCTTATAAAACTCAAGGCGCTGAGTAATACCAAAGCGGTCGCGCAATGGTGACGTCAAAGAGCCCGCTCGGGTCGTCGCACCAATTAACGTAAACGGTGGTAAATCGATCTTAATAGAACGAGCGGCCGGACCTTCACCGATCATAATATCCAGTTGATAATCTTCCATCGCCGGATATAGCACCTCTTCAACCATCGGACTCAAGCGGTGAATCTCATCGATGAACAACACATCGTTTTCTTCAAGGTTGGTTAACAGCGCGGCCAAATCGCCTGCTTTCTCAAGTACAGGGCCTGAAGTAGTGCGAATGTTCACTTCCATTTCATTGGCAACGATATTCGCAAGTGTGGTTTTACCCAAACCTGGGGGACCAAAAATCAAAAGGTGATCAAGTGCTTCGCTACGTAACTGAGCAGCTTTAATGAAGATCTCCATTTGGTCACGGACATGGTCCTGACCTTGGTAATCCGCTAATTTTTTTGGCCGAATAGCACGATCAATGACATCTTCATCACGAAAGGCAGGGTTTTCTGGCGCGATTAAACGATCGGCTTCAATCATCTTTTTACCTTGAAAAATGGTTACCTGAGAGAATAATGCCGCTCGTTTAACAGCAAGTGGCATATTTCTATATCTCGTCATCCTGTACAGCGACGAAGGAGCGTGATACAGGATCTTCTATCCGAGCGATTTATGGTCAAATTGTTTCATTAACCGCTCAGCGTGCTGCTATTAGATTCCCAGTCTCGCCAGGCTCGCTGGAATGACACAAAAAAACATCGTTAAGCGATTGGCATTAACCTTAGAGAATGAGTTATCTTGAACAAATATTCACTGTGCAACCAGCGTTACACCATTGATTTTAGAGCTTCACGGATCATTTGCTCACTGCTCATGTCCGGTTTAGCGATCTGAGATACCACTTTCGACGCTTGAGTCGGCTTGTAACCTAGAGCTAGAAGCGCACTGATTGCCTCTTCTTCTGCGTTGTTGGATGTTGCACCAGAATCCGCAGGAGCAGCATCCGTAAATGGCGTAAATAGATCGCCAGCGCCCCACCCTTTCAAGCGGTCTTTCATTTCAACAACCAATCGCTCTGCGGTTTTCTTGCCAACGCCTGGAAGCTTAACCAGCGTAGAAACGTCTTCATGTTCCACACAAGTAACAAATTGCGTTGCTGTCATACCAGAGAGAATACCAAGACCGAGTTTAGGACCAACGCCATTGGCTTTGATCACTTCACGGAAAAGTGCTCGTTCTTTTACTGTGTTGAAACCGTATAGCAATTGCGCATCCTCACGGACAACAAAGTGAGTATAAATAATGGCTTCTTCGCCAACATTTGGCAGTTCGTAAAAACAGCTCATTGGCATCTGGACTTCATAACCAATGCCATTAACTTCAATTAATACTTCAGGTGGTTGTTTTTCAATCAGTATGCCACGAAGACGTCCAATCACTATAAATACTCTTTGGAAATGAATTTGCGACAGGATAATAAAGAACTGGATAGACATCCAGTTAATTTTAACGGTAGCGCCCTTTTCTGGCACTGGTTGCTTTGCCCGCTAACGCAACGAGAGTCTTGTTAGTATTGGCATGACAAATCGCCACACCCAAAGCATCGGCTGCATCCGCTTGAGGCTTGGCGGGCAATTTAAGCATCTGCTGAACCATATGCTGAACTTGCGCTTTGTCCGCGCCACCAGTGCCGACGACAGCTTGCTTAATAAGACGAGCCGCGTATTCAAATACCGGCAACTCCGCATTCACCGCAGCAACAATTGCACTGCCACGAGCTTGGCCAAGTTTTAGCGCTGAATCCGCGTTTTTGGCCATAAACACTTGCTCGATCGCGAAAACGTCCGGTTGAAACTGGGTAATGATTTCCGTGACGCCTGCATAAATCTGTTTAAGCCGACCCGGAAGTTCTTTTTCTGAAGTACGAATGCAGCCACTACCAAGGTATTGCAAGTGGCGTCCATTTTGACGAATGACCCCATAGCCGGTAATGCGCGAACCTGGGTCAATGCCCAAAATAATTGACATGAATGTTCCTAAAAATGAGGCCTAATTCGGCCTCAGTCTTTTTATTATTACTTGCTAACTTCGGAGCAAATACCGCTACCGACACCTTGAGTTTAATCTAGCGTAGCCGCAACGTCGTCAGAGATATCACCATTGTGATAAACCTCTTGAACGTCGTCCAGATCTTCCAAAGCGTCAATCAAACGAAGTAGTTTTGGCGCAGTATCCGCGTCCAAATCTGCTTTCGTAGATGGGATCAGCGACACCTCAGCGTTCTCTGCCTCAAACCCTGCGGCATCAAGAGCATCTTTTACGAGTCCAAAATCGCCTGGGGCCGTGTAGACATCAATCGAGCCATCTTCTGCCGTTTCAATGTCATCAGCACCACTTTCTAATGCTACTTCCATTACCCCATCTTCATCTAAACCTGGGCCATATGAAATCACGCCTTTCTTGTCGAAAAGATAGTTGACGCTACCATCCGTCCCCAGATTACCGCCTGACTTTGAGAATGCATGACGTACGCCAGATACCGTACGATTTCGGTTATCCGTCATACATTCGACCATGACCGCCGTACCACCTGGACCATAACCTTCATAGATCACGGTTTCCATGTTGTCGTCGCCTTCACCACCAGCACCTCGGCTGACAGCGCGGTTGACAGTGTCACGTGTCATGTTGTTAGACAGTGCTTTATCAATTGCTGCTCGCAAACGTGGGTTATTTTCTGGCTCACCGCCCCCCTCTTTTGCCGCAACAACGATTTCACGAATTAATTTAGTAAAGATTTTGCCGCGCTTCGCATCTTGCGCTGCTTTACGGTGACGAATATTCGCCCATTTACTATGACCAGCCATAATTCACCTTTTAATGTATTTTGACGCTTAATAACAAAACATGTTCTAAAAAGCGTTGCTTGGGAAATTGCTTTGGAAGTTTCTTGGGTTTATTTAAACAAAAACTCCCGCAGTTGCGGGAGTTTTCTTCAAATGTTGTGCGCTTATTCTGCGTCTTTTTCTTTCGCTGCAGTTACTGCGATTGCTAGCTCTTCTAGCGCTGCTGGGTTCGCAATACTTGGTGCGTCTGTTAGTAGACACGCCGCTGCTGTTGTTTTAGGGAACGCGATAACATCACGGATGTTCTCTGTGCCACATAGCAGCATTACTAGACGGTCTAGACCAAATGCAAGACCAGCATGTGGAGGCGTACCGAATTTCAGCGCATCAAGCAGGAAGCCGAACTTAAGCTGTTGCTCTTCAGGTGTGATACCTAGAATATCAAATACGGCTTCTTGCATATCTGCGTTGTGGATACGAACAGAGCCGCCGCCCACTTCGTAGCCATTTAGAACCATATCGTAAGCGTTAGAATTTGCCGCAGCAGGGTTTGCTTTTAGCTCTTCCGCAGTCACACCTAGAGGCGATGTGAATGGGTGGTGCATCGCGTGTAGGTTGCCTTCGTCATCTTCTTCGAACATCGGGAAGTCAACCACCCATAATGGAGCCCAAGCAGATTCATCCGTTAGCTCTAGGTCTTTACCTAGTTTCAAACGTAGCGCACCCATTGCTTCTGCAACGATACCCGCTTTATCAGCGCCAAATAGGATAATGTCACCAGATTCCGCTTGAGTACGATCTAGAATGCCGTTGATCACGTCTTCATTTAGGAACTTAGCGACTGGAGATTGGATACCTTCCATGCCCGCTGCACGGTCATTAACCTTCATCCAAGCTAGACCTTTCGCACCGTAGATGCCAACGAATTCACCGTAGCCATCAATTTGCTTACGAGTCAAAGATGCACCACCTGGAACGCGAATAACGGCAACGCGGCCTTTTTCGTCGTTTGCTGGACCTGAGAATACTTTGAACTCAACATCTTTCACTAGGTCAGCAACGTCTACTAGTTCCAGTGGGTTACGTAGGTCTGGCTTGTCCGAACCGAAACGACGAATCGCTTCGCTGAACGGCATTACTGGGAATTCACCTAGGTCAACATTTAGTAGCTCTTGCCACATTTCACGAACCATTTTCTCAGTCGTTGCACGAACTTGGTCAGCCGTCATGAATGACGTTTCGATATCGATCTGAGTGAATTCTGGTTGACGGTCAGCACGCAAGTCTTCATCACGGAAACACTTAACGATTTGGTAGTAACGGTCAAAACCAGACATCATTAGAAGCTGTTTGAATAGCTGTGGAGACTGAGGAAGCGCGTAGAAGCTGCCTTTGTGAACACGGCTAGGTACTAGGTAGTCACGAGCGCCTTCTGGTGTCGCTTTTGTTAGTACTGGTGTTTCAATGTCTAGGAAGCCGTTGTCATCTAGGAAACGACGAACAAAGCTAGACGCTTTAGCACGTAGCTTGATGCGGTCGCTCATTTCTGGACGACGTAGATCTAGGTAACGGTACTTCAGGCGCTGCTCTTCAGAGTTCTTTTGGTTGAAGTCTAGAGGCAGAACATCAGAACGGTTGATGATTTCAAGACCTTTCGCAAGGATCTCAACTTCACCTGTTGCCATGTCTTTGTTTGCTTGGCTCTCTGGGCGAACGCGCACTTCACCCGTTAGTTTGATACAGAATTCATTACGAAGTGTGTTCGCCACTTCATACGCATCCGCCATATCTGGATCAACAACTACCTGAACGATACCTTCGCGATCTCGCATATCAATAAAAATAAGACCGCCTAAATCACGACGACGGTTAACCCAGCCGCAAAGTTCTACAGTTTGTCCTGCAAGGGACTTGTTCAGGTGACCACAGTAATGGGTACGCATAATGAAATTCCCAATCTCTCAAATGTTGTTAACTACGCTCTGTCAGCCTCATTGCTAAGCAGAGTAAAGATTCAGTTATACGCTGAATGTCCACGAAAATCGACTACTCAACATACAATTACGTGTGTTTTATCATTCACTGGTGCTTTTTAGTACAACAAATGTTCAAAAGCGCACCAAAGCGAAAAAATTGGGGAGGATTATAGCGTGAAATTACCTATTTCAGCAAAACTCTCGTAAAGTATTCACACGAGTAGCAAGCAGTAAAGAATAATGGATAACTTACCTCTTCGACTTGGATTGACAATGTGGTCACACAATCAATGGCAACAAAGTTTTTACGGCAGCGGGACAAAGCCCGCTGAACGTTTAGAAAGGTATGCGCAAGTGTTTCATACCGTGGAAGGCAACACGACATTTTATGCCACACCGACGCTCAATACAGTGCAAAACTGGAGAGCCGCAACCCACGATGATTTTCGCTTTACTTTCAAACTTCCTAAAGCCATCACTCATGAGCAAATGCTAAGAGGTTGCAGCGAACAACTGAGAGACTTCATGAAAGTCATGGAGCCTTTGCATGACCGTGTGGGCCAATGGACAATTCAATTGCCAGCCGCATTTGGTCCTGAACACCTTGTTCGACTGAAAAAGTTCTGTGCGAGCTTTCCACCTAACTTCCCTCTCGGTGTTGAGGTTCGCCATATGGCATTTTTCTCCAAAGGCGAAGAAGAGCGAGCACTTAACCAATGGTTAGTAGAGAATAATATTGACCGCATTATTATGGATAGCCGCCCAGTCTTTGCCGCTAAGCCCGACAATGAGGCGATTATTGATGCACAAATGAAAAAACCACGAGTACCTGTTCACGCCATTGCTACCGCTTCACACCCTTTGATTCGCTTTATTGGTCATCCAGAAGAACAGCAAAATTACGAGTTTTTTAAACCATGGCTCAACAAGTTGCCACAATGGATTGCCGAAGGTAAACAGCCATATGTCATGATCCATACCGCAGACAATATAATTGCGCCAGAGTTGGCCGCAAACCTATATAAAGACATACAAAAGCGTATCATGCTCCCTGAGTTAGCACCTTTCCCTGCTGACGATGGCAACTCGCAGTTACAGATGTTCTAACGCAACACATGACAGAGGCGCGAAATTCCCATAAAATACGCGCCTTTTTTGGTGCCTGACATTTTCAGGCGGCTTGTATGCAGAGACTTAGTTATGAACCCTAAGAGCAATCCAGATACTATTTTTTCGGCTCCAATCGATAAAATTGGGGATTTCACGTTCGATGAACGCGTAGCGGAAGTATTTCCTGACATGATTCAACGATCGGTACCGGGTTACAGCAATATCATTTCTGCAATCGGTATGCTGGCAGAGCGTTTTGTAAAACCTCACTCAAACATCTATGACCTTGGCTGTTCTTTGGGTGCTGCAACATTGTCTATGCGTCGCCATATCAAACAAGAAGGTTGCCAAATCATCGCAGTGGACAACTCTCCTGCGATGGTTGAGCGTTGTAAACTTCACGTCAACGCTTACCGCAGTGACACTCCTGTGGATGTAGTAGAAGCAGACATTCGCAATATCGAAATTGAAAACGCGTCAGTGGTGGTGTTGAACTTCACTTTGCAATTCCTCTCTCCAGAAGATCGTTACTCCTTGCTCGAGAAAATTTACGCAGGCCTGCGTCCAGGCGGCATTTTGATTCTATCGGAGAAGTTCGTCTTCGAAGATGAAGTGTCGAACGAACTGTTAATTGACCTTCACCACGACTTTAAACGTGCGAATGGTTATAGCGAACTAGAAATCAGCCAAAAGCGTAGCGCGATAGAAAACGTAATGCGCCCAGATTCAAAGAAAGAACATAAAGAGCGTTTCGCTAAAATTGGCTTTTCTAGCTACGACGTTTGGTTCCAATGCTTTAACTTCGGCTCCATGTTCGCGATTAAATAGACCATGCATACCAAGCCTGAACCATACCGATTTCGGCTTTTGTTAATAATTTATACCCATCAACTCAGCGATTGACTAACTATGTTTAACTTTGCAAATTTCTACCAATTGATTGCCCAAGACACTCGTCTTCAACCTTGGCTTAATGTGCTTCCGCAACAGCTAACGGATTGGCAAAATGCAGAGCACGGTGACTTTAGTCGCTGGTTGAAAGCCCTGAACAAAATCCCAGCGGGTAGACCGGACAACATCGACATTGTTGATTCTGTCACGATTTCAAACAATGAGCCGATGCCTCAAGGGGAACTTAAAAAGCTAGAAAGCTTACTTCGTACATTCCATCCTTGGCGCAAAGGCCCATACCACGTACACGGCATCCATATTGATACTGAGTGGCGCAGTGATTGGAAATGGGACCGCGTGCTTCCGCATATTTCACCATTAAAGAATCGCAGCGTACTCGATGTTGGTTGTGGTAACGGCTACCACATGTGGCGCATGCTAGGCGAAGGTGCACGCTTAACTGTCGGTATCGATCCATCTCACCTGTTTCTAATTCAGTTCGAAGCAATTCGTAAACTAATGGGCGATGACCAACGTGCGCACCTATTGCCATTGGGCATTGAACAGCTACCTAAGTTAGAAGCGTTCGATACGGTATTCAGCATGGGCGTTCTTTACCATCGCCGCTCGCCTCTCGATCATTTAGTGCAACTAAAAGATCAATTGGTATCTGGTGGTGAACTCGTATTGGAAACACTCGTGATTGAAGGTGATGAGAATGCAGTACTGGTCCCGACTTCTCGTTACGCGCAAATGCGTAATGTCTATTTCTTCCCTTCAGCAAAAGCCCTAAAAGTGTGGTTAGAATTGGTCGGTTTTGAAGATGTTCGTATCGTTGATGAAAACATCACATCCCTAGATGAACAACGTACCACAGATTGGATGACGCATAACTCTCTACCTGACTACTTAGATCCGAACGACCCAAGCAAGACTGTAGAAGGCTACCCTGCCCCTCGCCGCGCGGTTCTTGTCGCTCGCAAATCATAATTCGCTGAGATTCCTGACATTGTCTTAACTCATTTTACGAGTTAAGACATTACCCTCTTTCCTCGTAATGAGCGAGTTTGATTTTTGAATCCATTTTTCACGTCAAAATATAAGCACGCTCTAAATAAGGATGCGCTTTTATGTCCTTGATTTTTGGCTTTTCATCACTATTCCTCAAACAATAAGTAATAGAGAAACATTCTTACTTGTGAGGCTTTATCGATATAAGCTAAACTCCAAAAAAATAAACAACTTAATCCAATCCCAAGGTTTTCAATGTTATTACGATTGACCCCGATTGTTGCCATCGCCTTACTATCTGGATGCTCACTAACCAAAGGCGAACAGTACCACCAAGAAACGTTAGCGGCGATTCAAAATTCAGAAGCGAATGTCAATAATCGCATTACCAACCTAGAGCTACAGCTCAGCAACCAATCGGACTATATCGACAGCCTTGAAGAACAAGTCGATAAACTACAGGTTGAACTTCTTACATTTCGCGATGAAGCAATGGCAGAAGTAAAAAAACCGAAAGAGCCGATTATTGTCCAATCTCCCGCTCCTGTGGAACCAACCCCAACTCACGATATTGTCCTTGGCTCTATCGAAAAGGTCACTGTAGAGTCGATTAAGCAAACTTTTGATGCACGTATCGACACTGGTGCCGCGACGTCGTCTTTAAATGCCGTTGATATTGAAGAGTTCGAAAGAAATGGCAAAAAATGGGTCCGATTCCACTTAGCAGACACCAGTAAATCCGAAGAAGAGAAAAGTACTTGGATCGAAGCTCCTGTCATTCGCTACGTCAAAATCCGCCAGGTTACCAGTGAAGAGTTAGAACGCCGCGCTGTGGTAGAACTTTGGGTGCGCGTTGGAAAAATTCATGAAAAAGCGCAATTTACGTTGGCAGATCGCTCACATATGAACCATCCTATTTTACTGGGTAGAGAATTTATGCGCGACATAGCACTTGTCGATGTAAGTCGTACCTATATCCAAACGGACGAAGATAAAAAATAATAAGGTAGATTATGACGTCAAAAATACCGTTTTACCTTTCTATCATCTTATTGGTGATTGCGGGCATTGCTCTGAGTGTTTTCAGACATGAAAACTACGGCGTGCCTTGGACGCCAGGCGAAACTCGCCAGGTATGGGATGTAGAAGCTCGTATTGAGTTCAATGCTAACGGCAACGAAGTAAAAGCGTCACTTGCAGCACCTCATACACAAAGTGGTTACACACTTATCGGTGAATCTGCTTCCTCATCAGGTTATGGCGTTTCCTACATCAATGACGATTCAGGCCGTCGTGCAGAATGGTCAATTCGCCAAGCTCAAGGGCCACAAACCATATACTACAAAGCCCAGTTCTTAGTAGACCCTCAGGCTAAAGTCACTCCTTTACCGCCAACGGAAGACATTACGCCACCAACGCTTTCAGCGCCACAAGCAGCAGCGGCAAATGCCCTTATCGAACGTGCGATGAGTCGCTCAGCCGATAATGTGACGTTTACTCGTGAGCTTATCAAAGCGCTTAATGACCCTGATAGCCAAAACTCGTCGCTACTACTGAACGATTTCAGCCGTACTGATGCACTGCATAACATTTTGCTTACCGCAGGTATACAGAGCAAAACCGTCGGTGTTATCGAACTAGAAGATGGTCGTCGACGCCAAACAATTCAACCAATGGTTCAGGTTTGGTCAGGTAAAGATTGGGTACTGTTTTCACCAAAATCCGAACAAAAAGCAGTGAAACCCAACTTGTTAGTGTGGGATGAATCAAACGTATCCTTACTTGACCTTGTTGGTGGTAAAAATAGCCAAGTGCATTTCTCGATGATTAAGCAAGAAATGACACCACAACAAGCTACAAACAACAAAATAGAAGCAGATGGATTACTGAATATTTCAATTCATAGCTTACCTTTGGAAGAGCAAGCGATGTTCAAAACCATCATGCTCATCCCTATCGGTGCTCTGATCGTTGTGTTCTTGCGTGTGATTATCGGCCTGAAAACATCCGGTACCTTCATGCCTGTGTTGATTGCCGTTGCTTTTGTTCAAACTCAACTATTAACGGGTATTGTCGGTTTCTTGCTAATTGTAGGTACAGGCCTGATTATTCGAAGCTATTTGTCTAGGTTGAACTTATTGCTGGTAGCAAGGATATCTGCGGTCATTATTACCGTTATCATGATCATCTCGGTGTTCACCGTTGTTGCGTTTAAGATGGGCTTAACGGAAGGCCTAACAATTACCTTCTTCCCTATGATCATCTTGTCTTGGACGATTGAACGTATGTCAATCCTATGGGAAGAAGAAGGTGCGAAGGAAGTTGCTCTGCAAGGTGGTGGTTCATTGCTGACAGCGGTATTAGTTTACCTCGCAATGACTAACTCATACATTCAACACTTAACCTTTAACTTTATTGGTCTACAGTTGATTGTTCTGGCCGGTATTCTATTACTAGGTACTTACACAGGTTACCGCCTCACTGAGCTACGACGCTTCAAACCACTAGCGGAGGACTAAACGATGTTCGAAAGTTTTACTTCGCCGTCTAAGCTTCGCCATAAAGGCATTATGGGGATGAACAAGCGTAACCACAGCTATATTGGCCGTTACAATGATCGTTCTAAATACCCACTTGTCGATGACAAGCTAAAGACCAAAATTATTGCACAGGCAGCAGGAGCAACAGTTCCTGCCCTGATCGGTGTCATTCATAACCAAGCTGAAGTTAAGACTATCCACAAAATGGTTGAGAACTGGCCTGGTTTTGTAATCAAACCTGCACAAGGTAGTGGCGGTAAAGGCATTCTGGTTGTTACGTCTCACAAAAACGGGGTATATACCAAACCCTCCGGCTCTACAATTGGTAGGGATGAGGTCGAGCGTCACATTAGTAATGCGCTTGCTGGCCTTTTCTCTCTTGGTGGTAAAAATGACGTTGCTGTGGTTGAAAACTTAATCAAGTTTGATGACTGTTTTGATGGCTTCAGTTATGAAGGCGTACCAGATGTTCGGATCATCGTATTTAAAGGTTATCCAGTTATGGCGATGATGCGCTGCTCTACAGCGGCTTCCGACGGCAAAGCAAACCTTCACCAAGGTGCGGTAGGAGTAGGCATTGACATCGCGACAGGTAAAGCCGTCAGAGCGGTGCAGTTCGATCATCCAGTGACTCATCACCCTGATACAGGTAAAGACCTTTCGACCCTTCAAGTACCGCATTGGGAGCGCTTGCTGGAGCTTGCGTCAAGTGCCTGGGAAATGACAGGTTTGGGATACATGGGTACGGATATGGTGCTGGATAAAGATGAAGGACCTATGGTTTTAGAGCTTAACGCTCGCCCTGGTCTGGCAATCCAAATCGCTAATGGTGCAGGCTTGCTTCCTCGTTTGAAACACATAGAGAGCCTTGGCACACCTGCTGAGTATCCAAAACCGATTGAACGCGTCGCTTACGCGGCAGAGCAGTTCGGTGTGAAGCCGTTGTTCTAACCCTCCGACATAATGTTCGTTATTACTCGCCAGTAATTGTCATGATTACTGGCGTTTTTGTTCCCGCATCCAAAAACCTTGCACTTGCTCTCCTTATTAAACACATCCTTCTCATATATAAGTTGAATCAATGATCGAGCTAACAAAATCAACATAGATCGTTTCTTTTCTACTTTGCCTTTTGAGTATGATGAGAGCTCCCCTTACTCAACTTGAGAGGTTGGGAAATGCTAATAAAAGAAACAAATAATGATGAACCAGAGCTTGAAGAACAAGAGAGCTTAGACCAACACCTACAACGCTTGTCTGAGCTTTCTGTCCAAGCACTCGAAGAGCTTGCTGAAATGATCGAAGTCAGGGACGATATTCCAGAGGAATAAACGTCGCTTCCTCGTGAAGTTCCGCTAATAAGCCGAGACTGCCGTCCTACAGTCTCGGCTTATCTTATGTAGTTCGAAGCCTGCCTCGCAAACAGATACAAAAACGCCCGCGTTCATTGCGGGCGTTTTATTAGATTCGGAGTTTACGATTCAAACTCTTCAATCATCTCTTGCGCTTCAGTCTTAGGCTTATCCGTTTGACCAAAACCACGCAGACCAACTACGTGTACGTGCTCGTGGTCTTTAAACACCTTACGCACCAGTTTGTAGGTCGTACCTTTCTCTGGGCTGATGTTTTCAGGCGCCGCGATGAGAAGCTGCATATCCAGACGGTCACACAATTCGAACAATGTCGCGATCGATTTCGCATCCAGACGCGCGGCTTCATCCAAGAAGAGCAGACGACAAGGCACAATGTCTTTGCTGCGTAGACGACGAGACTCTTCTTCCCAGCTTTGAACAACCATCAGAAGGATTGACTGACCGGTACCGATCGCTTCACCTGTTGATAGCGCGCCAGACTCAGCCTGTAGCCAACCATCTGTACCACGGTTCACTTCTACACTTAGCTCTAGGTAGTTACGGTAATCCAGTAGCTCTTCACCCAGAACCTGAGGAGAACGTTGACCCATATCGATGTGTGGGTTCACACGTTGGAACAGCTTCGCCATTGCTTCAGAGAAGGTAAAGCGGGTCGATTCAAACAGGTCTTTATGTTGCTCTTGTTGTGTCGCTAAACCGTTCAGTAGCACTTCGTGACTTTCACGGATCTTCACGTTTAGACGTACGCCCTTCACCTGACCAAACGAAATGTTCGACAAGCCTTGGTTCAGCATGCGAATACGGTTTTGCTCACGCTGAATCGTCTTCTTGATGATGCTCGCTACTGACTCAGAGCTGATCGCTAGACGGTTTTCACGTTGCGTTAGCTCTTCCGTTAGACGCGCCAGCTCGACTTCCATCTCTTCGATTGCTTCAACTGGGTCATCAGTACGGATGATATCCTGACGAATACGCTCACGAAGGTGTTGGTATACAGCAATATAGAACAGAACTTTACGCTCTGGACGTGCATTATCTTCTGATAGACGCAGCGCATCACGCAGGTCGTCATTGTTCGCAACCGCTAGACGCAGCGCACCCAGTGATTTATCCGACATCGAACGCAGTTCATCCGCTGACATGTAAGCCAGTTCACGCTTGTGTAGACGACGCTCAACATCATTCTCACGCGCCAGACGAAGTACAGAGCACCAGCCAGCTTTCGCAGCAACCACGAACGTACGCAGCTCAACGTATTCTTTCTGAACTTTCTTCAGACGTTTTGCCAAGCCTTTCATCTCTAGTTCAGTAGAGGTGATCGTGCGCTCGTATTCGCTCTTACGGCTGCGAGACGAGTGTAGACGCTCGTGCAGTTCGTCACGACGACGCATTGCGCGCTCTTCCGCACCTTCGTCAGCGTTCACGCCAAACTCTTGAAGTTCTTGTTTGAACTCTTGAACCGTTTCCAGTTTCGCTTGGTGTGAACTCTTCAATGATGCCAATACTTGGTTGTATTGGTTCATTTGACCTTGCGATTGCTTCAACTCTTCACGAGAGCGAGTACGCATTTGTTCAGCTTGAACCAGTTTAGCTTTTAACTGCTCACTCAGTTCGCTACTCTTGTTCAGTAGGTCTACTGAATCTGAGTAAGCGAAGTAGTGACGACGTTCAACGAGATCCGAGAGTGCAAAGATTTGCTTCTTAAGATCTTGTAGCCGCTCGTCTGCCGCTTTGTATTCTGCTTCTAGTGCATCGAATTGCTCTGGGTCAGCATCAAGCGCAGACGCAATATTCTCTAATTGCGTGACGGCTTTTGCATGGTTGTTTAAGAAGTTTTTTGCCTCTGCAAGCTGAGCGATTTTCTCTTCTAGCTCATCAAAACGCGCTTGCAATGACTCATCTTCAACAAGCACCATGTGTGACGCTAGCTTGTCCAGAGAAGACAACGCTTGCTTGCTGGTTTGAAGCTGAGAACGTTGTTGTTGCTCTTTCGCATCCAGATCCGCCAGCACACGAGCAATTTGGTTACGCTTATCACGAATAGTTGCCAGTGCTTGTTCTGGATCGGCGTCAAAAGCAACCTGAATGTGGTTAGACACAAATAAGTTAAACGCTTGGTACAAGCGCTGCATTTTCTGAGAATCAAACGCCGCTTTTGCGTGTTTCTCTACCACTTCTTCTCGTTCGTTACGCAGCAACTCTAGACGCTGCTCACGTGCCGCACGGCCAAACAATGGGATCTCAGGCAAGCGAGAGTAACGCATTTGGCGATCGTTCATACGAACGCAAACCGCGCCCTCTAACTCTTCTGCATCGAACGAGCTGTCATCAAAGGCATCGATGTCACCTTCAATGATGTACAAGTCTTCTGGACAGTCGTCTAGCTCTACCAGTTTCTCTTCGATGCCTGACAAGTCAGAAACAACGATAGCGTGACGAGCCGGACCGTACATCGCACTGAAGTAAGGCGCGTCATCAATCGTGATGTCATCGTAGATCTCAGACAGCAATACACCGCCCAGCGTATCTGCCAAACCTTTCAGGCGAGGGTCATTTGAACCACCAGGAGAAGCAAGACGCTCAATCTCAGCGTCTAGCTGGCTACGGCGCTCAGCAAGCTTATCTTTAGCTAAAGACAGCTCCCTTTCTTGTTCAAGGACAACTTGCATGTGGTTCATTACCGCATGGCGATCCTCAAGCTCTTCACCGCTCTGCTCTCTCAGTTTCTCTAGCGCATCGTTCGCCGCAATCCAAGCTGGTGCTATTGCTTCAAGCTTACTAATTTCTGCCACCGCGTTTTGCTCTAGACGGCGCTGTTCACCACGCTGATCACGAACTTCTTCTTGAGCTATCTCTAGTGATTCGATTTGCGTCGCATGACGTTCACGTTCTTGTTCAAACGTAACCTCATCGGTTAGTTCAACGTGATATTGCTTTTTGTATTCAGCAACCAGTTCACGTGCTTGACGCTGCTGGTTAAGGCTGCGTTCGAGATCACGGTGTTGTGCTCGCCATTGCTGTTCGTTTTGTGCGATTTGTTGTGACTCACGCGCTTTCGCAATTGCGGTTTTCGCATGTTCAGACGCGTCTTTGCGCTCAACTTGACCAACAATGCTTTGTACCAGTTTAAGCGCGGTTTCAAACTGCTCTGCCGCTGCAGAAGACATGTCCAGTTTGTGCTTAACCGATAGCAACGCATTGGTGCTTTCTGACTCTTTGTTCTTAAGCTCAGAGACAAGCGCTTGAGCCGATTCCGCCGTTAGGCTGTCATCGCCAAGTAGTTGCTTCGCTTTCTCCAGCGCTTGAACTGCTTGTTGATATTGAAGGGCGCGAGTTTGCTGAACGTCAAGAGCTTGCTGGTAATCAGCAAGTTGCGTCTTAAGGCTATCCACCTCTTCTTCTGCAACGGTAGCTTGCTCTTCAGCCATCATCACGCGTTCTTGCGCTTCTTCCACTACCATCATTTGTTCTTCAAGACGCTCGCTCAGCTCTTCAAGATCTTCTTGGTAGCGTTCGATCTTCTCTTGCTGACGCAGCGCGTTTTGCACCAGTTGCAAGTGATCAGAAGCCGCTTGGTAGTCTTGCTCTAAAGAAGATTCTGATTCGATCAGCAGTTCCAGCTCTTCTTGAACGCGGTTAAGCAGATTGTTTTGCTCAATCAAGGTCTCGCGAGAACCAAATAACTCTGAACGCAAAGACAATGTCTGTTCTAGTTTTTTACGGCGCTCGTTGGCATGGCGCATATAGTCCGCTGCCACGTAGTTGGTCGACTCTGTAATCAAATGTTTGAACAAGTCACGGTCTGCTTGCGTGGTTTTGATCGCTTCTAGCGTCATGCGGTTTTCACGCAGCGCCGATTCCATATCTTGGAACGCTTTCTTCACGCCGCCGTTTTGTGGCAGAAGGTAGTCACGTAGCGAACGGGTAATCGCACTTGAGATACCACCGTAAAGCGATGCTTCGATCAGGCGGTAGAATTTAGAACGGTCACCAGAGTTACGCAGTTTCTTCGGAATCACACCGAATTCAAACATTTGCGCGTGGTAATCCACGATAGAAGAGAACGCTTTGAACTGAACGCCTTCAAATTCCGCGATCGATTCTTTTACTTCGTTGATTTGACGTACACGAGCTTGAGTCGCAGATACGCTTTCAACCAAGATATCCGTTGGTTTCACATGGCTTGGAAGACCTTGGATCACAAACGGTTTGATGTCTACTTTCTTATCACGACCCGCAACTTGCTGTAGTTTTACTGCAAACAATAGGCGTTGGTTACGTGAGTTCACCACGTCTAGCGCCGCATAACATGCGCCCGGCTGTAGCTTACCGTACAAACCTTTGTCGCGAGACGATTGGCTGCTGCCCGCTTCTGTCGTGTTACGGAAGTGCAGCAGCGTTTGGTCAGGAATCAATGCGGTGATGAACGCCGCCATTGTGGTTGATTTACCTGCACCGTTACCACCTGATAGCGTGGTGACCAGACCATCGATGTCAAACGTACGGGCAAAGAAGCCGTTCCAGTTGACCATGGTCAGCGATTGGTATTTACCGCGTTCAATCATGCTCATGCTTCACCCTCTTCTGTTGTTTCTTCTTGGGCTTGGTCGTCTTGATCTTCTTCAGACAATAAGCTGCCTTGGCTTGGCTCTTTGGTGTGCACTACTGCTTCACCATCACGGATTAGACGCAGCTGCGCTTCACGCATGTCATCGCCAATACGTACATCGGCACCAAAGCGGAATACCGCTTCACTGATGCTGAATTTACCGGTTTCACCGATGTTGATGATCATGCCTAGGCGACGCAAACGACGAAGTGACGTACGTACTTTTTCAAACAGCTTTTCTTTATCAAGGTCAGAACCAGTCGCACGGTTCGTCACTAGCTTCATCAGCTTGTTTTCGTCTGCTAGAGCAAGCAGTTCGTCGTACAGCTCTTGGTTAGTAAAGATGCCTTCGTGCGCAAGACGCTCTGGGCTTAGGTAAAGGAAACACAGTACCTTCCCCACCAGCATATCCAGTTCAGAAAGAACACTACGGCCAATCAGAGACGTTGAACGAGGACGAAGGTAGAAGAAACCTTCTGGCGCTTTCACCAATTCGGTGTTGTAGCGTTGGTAGAAAGAAGAAAGCTCAAGTTCGAAATCCGACAACAACGCGTGATTGTCTAGATCTTCACTTGAGATATGACGCCCTGCTCGAAGCATGCTGTCTAGCGCTGGGAACAGAGGGTTAGAAATTGCTTTTGCCAGATTCTCTGACATGTATTCATTAGTATCGGTCGATGACATTCGCTTGTACCTTTGCCCCAAATTCGTTGATTGCTTTCCAGTCTGGTTGAATCGCTTGGTAATCCGATTCTGAATACCCTAGACGTACAGCTTGATCGACGATAATGCGAGCTAAATCAAAATGATGAGTGTAAGGGTGCTGTGCAAGGTAATCTCGCAGTACCACACTCAAGTCGATTGGTGTGCCTTGATCTTTATGCGCTTTTAGCATGTCACCAATTCGTTCAGACAGCTCATCATTGACTTGTTGAAACTCTTCGTATTCTACTTCCATCGGAACTTGACCCGTTACCTCGTCATCACGCAGTACTAGGGCCTCATCACGAAGGTCAGAAAGCCTCTCCGCATCTGCATAAGTCAGATACCAAGGCGCATCGAAGTAATCTTTGACGGATTGACGCAGACGCGAGCTAAACGCACGGTTCTTATCCATATCGATTGCAGTACGAATAAACTTATGCACGTGTCGGTCATAACCAATCCAAAGGTCGATCGCTTGCTGGCCCCAGCTTGTGATTCGGTCTAGTTTCATTTGCAGACCAAACAAGGCTTCTTCGATAAACTCCAGCTCAGGGTCACCGTAAACAATTTCTTGAATATCGAGGATCTGAGTTTGCAGTTCATCACTGGCGGCTTGCAGCGTATCTTGAAGTTCACGCAACGTGCTTGATGTTTCTGACAGAAGTGCTTCACAGTTGTTGATCGCTTCACGCCAGTCTTTGTTAAGCAGGTCAGCAATCTGTTGTTTCACTGACTGTTGCTGCTCATCCATAACACGTTGGTTGAGATCAATTTGATCGAAGATTTCGCCTACAGAATATTTTAAAACACCGTATACGTTTTTCTTCCAGTGACCCGGTGTGCCACCTTTTTGTGCTGCCTCAATTGCTTTCGCCATTTCATCCGCTACCATGGATAGCTGGATAGATAGACGCAGTTTTGAGAACTCACGGTGACGCACGTAGTAGTCGGTTATTCCTATCGCTAATGGCGACAAGCGGTAAATGCTCGCTCCGTCAGTAATCTCACTGACAAAACGGCTCATAAGACGCTGCTTAACCATCTCGTTGATCGCATTGTTCGCACGAAAAGCGGAGGCTTCGCCGGTCTCATCAAATAGTCGAGTGACGATGGCAAATGCATCATGCAGTTCACCTTCACCCAGTTCTTCATCGAACCTTTCATTACTCAGTACGGCAATGGCTATCAAAAATGCCAATCGCTCTGTGGTCAGGTTCAACGAGAAATCGTGCTGCTTAACCCAGCCAACCAGCTCATCGATTGGTTGCTCTGCAGCATTGAGAGTCATCTCACTCATTGTTATTCCTGTTTATCGTTCTTTTTAGCCCACACATGAATGTAGCGGCCTAATGAGAGGTATGGCTCTTGTCGACAAAGTTGTTTTTCTAGCGCCAACACATCTTCAAACTCGTAATCACCCATGTATTCCATATTGCCTATGTAATCACTAAATGAGCGAATACCAGATTTGCCACAAATATTAAAACCTGAATTTTCTATCCACTGGTAGACTTCTTCAGGTTTTAAGCCTTTTTGCGGCTGTAGTTTAAATCTTTTTCGGTGAGGCATGCCGTCTAATATATGAGGAATGTTGCCACAAACCACGTTTTTATAGACTAAACCGTGGTGGTTGTAGAACATGACTGATGCGATACCTCCCGGTTTTACTTGTTCTAGAACTGTTTCAAGTGCGGCCTTAGGATCAACCAGCCACTCCATCACAGCGTGGAACATAACCAGATCGACCCGTCCATCCATATGTTCACCGATGGATTGGACAGGCGAATGAATCAGGCGATACTGCTCAAGCAAACCGTTTTTTTCAATATCCTGCTTAGCCAACTGCAGCATTTCCGAAGATAGATCACATAAAGCGATTCGATGTCCGAGCTTAGCAAGCTTTTGCGACATTTGTGCCAAACCACCACCAGCGTCCAACACTTCTAGGGGTTGCTGGTCAGCATCTAATTCACTTAGAATCTGTAGAAAATCTTCCCACACAATGATTTGGCGGATCTCCCCTTTATCGGAGCCGTAAATATTTTTTGCAAATTTGTGGGCGATATCGTCGAAATTGCGGTCTTCTGTCACTTCTGCTGAGTTATCATAACGGATTGTGCCGCTATTCTGGCACAAGGAAAGCAGGAATAAAGAGGGATACCCTCATTTTTATTATCAATTGATGTTTTTTCGGACTATTTATGTATGTTTGAGCTGAAAAAAGTAGTGTCAGCCATGCTTATGCCCCTTCCGGCATTGCTGCTGATAGGCTTGTTGGGTCTTGCTCTCATTAGTTTTACTACAAAACGTAAAACTGGCTGCTTCGTTGTTCTATTCTCTTTTGTTGGCATTTTTCTTGTTGCCTTCCAACCTGTTTCAACCAAGCTTCTTATGCCGTTAGAACGAGAGCATAAAGCCTTTTTGCCAGTTTCTGGCACCATCGACTACGTGATGGTTTTAGGGAATGGTCATGTTATCGATGACGAAATTCCACCCACCTCGCAGTTAAGCCGTGCAGCATTAATGCGCTTAACTGAGGGCATTCGTATTTTAAGAATGTATCCAGGCGCGAAATTAATCTTATCCGGCTATGCTGGCGGATCTGAAATTAGCCACGCGCGAATGATGGCGAACGTTGCCCTTGCGTTGGGAGTCGCGAAATCCGATATCATTTTATTAGAAGATGCGAAAGATACGTGGGAAGAGGCGCGTCAAGCGGCTGCATTCGTCCAACAAAAGGAGATTGTGTTAGTCACTTCTGCGAGTCACATGAGCCGTGCATTGTATGAGTTCAACGCAGCAGGCATTAAACCAATCCCAGCCCCGACCAACTTCTTAGCTATTAGCGAGATAAGTCAACCTTGGGATAAATACTCACCTAAAGCGCGTTACTTAGAACAAACAGAGCTTTATTGGCATGAGTACTTGGGCAGTATTTGGCAAAGGTTGCGTGATACTGTCGGCCAAACACCAATGGTTGAAGCAAACTAGTATTATCTTGAAGCCACAAAAAAGGAGAGCCGAAGCTCTCCTTTTCTTTTTACGATTGAGTTATGTTCAAACTAGTCACCAGCAAACATATAGCCTTCGCCGTGCACCGTTACAAAAATCTGTGGGTTCTTAGGATCGAACTCCATTTTTGCGCGCATACGTCGAATAAGAACATCAATGGTGCGGTCATTCGGCGCATCCACTCGATGGCTGATCATGTTCAAAATACGCTCACGACTTAACACCTGGTTAGGGTAAGACGATAATGCCACCAAAAGTTCATACTCTGCTTTAGTTAGTTTTACTGGCTCACCGTTGCGGCTAAGTGCGCGACGTTGAATGTCGAATGTCCACTCCCCAAAGCGCACAATGTGCTCTTCACTGGTTTCATTCGCTTTCGAGCTGCCACTACGCGCTGCTGAAATACGCCACAGCAAGTTTTTAACGCGAACTAACAGCTCTCTCAGTTCAAAAGGTTTTGTCACATAATCGTCAGCACCCATTTCTAGGCCTACGATTTTATCAATGCTATCCGTGCGTCCTGTTACTAATATGATACCAATATCCGATTGGCTACGTAACTCACGAGTAAGCATCAGGCCGTCTTCACCAGGCAAGTTAATATCCAGCATGATCAGGTCTACATCGCCCGCTTGCAAAACTTCACGCATTTCCGCGCCACTCTCTGCTTCGCTGACTTGGTAGCCCTCATTTTGGAAATATCCCGCAAGCTTACTACGAGTTACAACATCATCTTCTACGACTAATACGTGATAGCTCATTTACACCACTTTTCTGTCTTCTTATTATCCAAGACGTATTCTATTCATAACTAGTAACATTTCTAGTCATAGATACATTAAAACGCAAGATTTAGCGTTTTTATTGATTCAAAACAAGCTTGCCCATTGCTATTAATAAACGGTCATTTTTGACCATAAAACATAACAATTATAGTTACTGCTATTCATTTTAATTGATTACACTTAGGGGATATCCCTAATTGACTTTGTGATGCATGACTTGAAGCATCATTCAGGAGCCCAAAATGCAAGAAGTGAAAGCTTTTAATGAAAAACGCGCTGAAATTTACTGGTGGTTTTCGAGCTTGTTCGCAAAAGAACTAACAGAGAAAGAATTGGAAGCCTATCACAGTGTTGAAATTCGCAGTTTTCTCGCAGGTTTAGGTGAAAATGAGTCGCTGAAACCAGCTGTTGATAGCCTAGTTGATGCATTGAATCGGTTACAAGATCGTGAAGATGCACAACTAGAGCTTGCAGCTGACTTTTGTGAACTGTTTTTGAAGACAGAAAAATACGGCGCTCTTCCTTACGCATCCATGTACATTGGTGAATCAGGTTTACTGAATGACAAGCCAGCTGAGGAAATGGAAAAGTTGATGGCTGAATTTGGCGTTCAAGTAGACGAAAACCTAAAGGAACCTGCGGATCACTTAGCCGTTGAGCTCGACTTTCTCGGGAACATGATTATCCGCTCAAACGAGCTTGAACAAGAAAAACACATGGAAGAAGCCTTCGTTAAACAAAACGACTTTATCCAGCAACAATTGATGTCTTGGTTACCTCAGTTTTCAGACAAATGTAAACAATTCGACGAATTTGGATTTTACTCGAGTGTCGCGAAACTATTAGTTGCATTTTGTAAACTAGACAGCGCCTACCTTCTTGGTGAATAATTGCCGCCTATTTTTAGGGAGCCTGCCTATCGGGCTTCCTGTATGCCGAAAGTGACCAATTGTAAGTAACTTGGGTATAATATTCGTTTGCCTTAACTTAGCGCAAAGACGCTTGGTTATTTAGCAGTCAAAATGTGACTTCAAATACACAAATCTCGTGCTGAAAACATTGCTAGTCAGTCCACATAGGGCTAAAATGTGAGCGCAAACGATTAAATATGATTTATATGTAAACCGCTGAAATATAGCGGTTTTTGTGTTTTCTTAACAGGTTGATGGCAATTTCTCATCAGATAGAAAAAAGATAAAATTCATCGACCGATGCTGCTACGCACCCTTTTGTCGCACTTGGATCAACCGCTGCCGAGACACTTAGCGCCAATTTTATATTGCTAGGTGTGAAACCATTAGAGCATCAGGTACATCCAATACGACATATTTCAGTAGCTCGATACAGGACACCATTTATGGCCACGATAAAAGACGTTGCTCGCTTAGCCGGCGTTTCCACTACGACAGTTTCGCACGTTATCAATAAAACGCGTTTCGTTGCAGAAGCAACGCAAGAAAAAGTAATGAAAGCCGTTGACGAGCTGAATTACGCGCCAAGTGCCGTTGCACGCAGCCTAAAATGCAACTCAACTCGTACGATTGGCATGTTAGTAACTCAATCAACTAACCTATTTTTCTCAGAAGTGATTGATGGCGTTGAGAGCTACTGTTACCGCCAAGGCTATACTCTGATTTTATGTAACACAGGCGGGATTTACGAAAAACAACGCGATTACATTCGTATGCTGGCTGAAAAGCGCGTTGATGGCATCCTAGTGATGTGTTCTGACTTAACCGAAGAACTAAAAGAGATGCTTGACCGTCATGCGGACATTCCTAAAGTGGTCATGGATTGGGGCCCAGAGAGCTCGCAAGCAGACAAAATCATGGATAACTCAGAAGAAGGTGGCTACATTGCGACCAAACATCTGATTGACAATGGTCATACGGATATCGCTTGTCTAAGCGGTCATTTTGAAAAGCTTGCTTGCCAAGAGCGCATTGCAGGTTTCCGTCGCGCAATGAGCGAAGCGAACCTAGCTGTAAATGAAGACTGGATCCTTGAAGGTAACTTTGAATGTGATACGGCCGTATTAGTTGCAGATAAAATTACCGCAATGGACAAGCGCCCGACGGCGGTATTCTGTTTTAACGACACAATGGCTCTAGGCCTAATGAGCCGCTTGCAACAAAACGGGATCAAAATTCCTGAAGATATTTCAGTGATCGGCTACGACAACATCGAGCTTGCAGAATACTTCTCTCCACCGCTAACGACTATCCACCAACCTAAACGTCGTGTTGGTAAAAATGCATTCGAAATTCTACTTGAGCGTATCAAAGATAAAGAACACGAAAAACGAATTTTCGAAATGCAACCTGAGCTTGTAATTCGAAATACTGTGAAAAAAATGAACTAAATTTTACTGTATTTAACCGTGTTAAATAAGCGCTCTACAGGGGCGCTTATTTTTTTGGAAAAATTAAGCATTCTCTAATACTTCACACCACTCTAATAACAATTGACTAACGTTAACTCCCTGTTTTATATAAATGTAATATATATTAAGAACTCCTTTTCAAAGGCCAATTTGCACCTTTCCATATGCAAAATAGAGCATTCAATCTATCATTTTTATTGAACCGATATCACACTTTTAACGCTAAACCGTGATGTTAATTCAATATAAGAAGTATGCTCATTGTGTCACGCACAGGGCAAACCATTCGAAAGAGTGGGACGCAAAGCCTCCGGCCTGAACCATATTACGATATGGAAGGTAGCGGGGTTACCGATGGCAAGTGTGTAAGCAATGACTTTACTCTGTAATGACATTGTTTTTACGCATGTTTGCTACTCTCTCGGACCTGACTTTTGGTGGCGTAATATTAATTACACCGAGATAACAAAACATGGATAAACCGATACTCAAAGACTCTATGAAGCTATTTGAGGCACTTGGTAATATCAAGTCGCGCTCAATGTTTGGTGGCTTCGGACTATTCGCTGATGAAACAATGTTTGCACTAGTGGTAAACAATCAGCTTCATATCAGAGCAGACCAAAAAACTTCATCTGACTTCGAGAAACAAGGGCTAAAGCCTTACGTTTATAAAAAACGTGGCTTTCCAGTCGTTACAAAGTACTACGCTATTTCCAGCGATTTATGGGAATCAAGCGAACGCTTAATCGAAGTAGCGAATCAATCATTGAAAAAGGCAAAGCTTGAGAAAGAACAGCAAGCAAGTACAAAACCTAACCGTTTGAAAGATTTGCCTAACTTACGACTGGCTACCGAGCGCATGCTAAAAAAAGCCGGCATCGAATCCGTAGAGAAGCTTGAAGAGGAAGGTGCGCTTAACGCCTATAAAGCGATAAGAGATACGCACTCTGCAACCGTCAACATTGAGTTGCTATGGGCACTAGAAGGTGCTATCAACGGCACTCATTGGAGTGTGGTACCTCAAGCTCGCCGAGATGAGTTGATGAACGGCCTCCAATAAAAGTCGGCCTAAAAACTATCTTGTAAAACCGCAGTCTAATCTGCGGTTTTTTTGTGAAATTTTTTCGGTTTTCCTACTGTCTTATTACATATATCCCAAATTGGAATCAAAATTATGAATAAGAAACTGATATTAGGTCTCATCCTACTAGCGGCTATCGTCTTTTTAGGTATTAACTTTGGCCAGTATTTAACCTTAGAGAATGCAAAAGCCCAACAAGAAGCACTAACTACATACATCGATCAGAATTTTGTATTCTCGGCTGCGATTTACTTTTTTACCTACATTGCAATTACCGCTTTTTCTATCCCAGGAGCGGCAGTAGTCACCTTACTTGGTGCAGCCTTATTTGGTTTTTGGACAAGCTTGCTACTGGTTTCTTTCGCTAGCACTATGGGGGCAACACTGGCCTTCTTGAGCAGCCGATACTTATTGCGTGACTGGGTACAAAACAAATTCGGAAATAAACTCAACGCAATTAATCAAGGTGTCGAAAAAGACGGAGCTTTTTATCTATTTTCCTTGCGTCTAATCCCTGTATTCCCTTTCTTTCTAATCAACTTACTGATGGGCTTAACACCGATGTCTGTAGGTCGATTTTATCTCACTAGCCAAATAGGTATGCTGCCAGGCACAGCCGTATATCTGAATGCAGGTACTCAATTAGCAACAATTGAAAGCCTATCGGGCATTGTTTCACCCGCAGTATTAGCGTCTTTTGCGCTATTGGGACTATTTCCAATCATCACTAAATGGGTTATGAATAAAGTAAGGCCGACACCAAGTCAGCAAAACTCGTAATTGGTGAAGTGGGTATTTTGATGAAAATATTTATCGCTAAAAACCCAGCAGAAGCACACATTGTATGTGAGCTGCTTAAAGTGGAACAAATTTACTGTGAAGTTCGCGGAGAAGGTATTTTCGGCCTAAAAGGAGAACTGCCGTTTGGTGATGATACCGATCCTTATGTGTGGCTTTTTGACACGGCACAAAAGATGAAAGCTGAAGAAATAGTAAAAGCATATCGAAAACAATCCGATAGGCATGAGTATCAAGATTGGCAATGCCCAAAATGTCATGAAATAAACGAAGGGCAATTTGGTGCATGTTGGCAATGTGGATATCAACTAGGAGAGCTATAGCGGCTCTCCTATTCAGTGGATGCACTCAGTTTTAAGCACATACAGCTTGCTGTTTAATAAACTCGATGGAGTGTTGATTGAAGTCTTCTGGACGCTCTACATTGCATACATGACCACAATTCGGGATTTCTCGTAGAATGCTGAGCTTATGTGCTGCAACCATTTCTTTGACAGGTTTAATAAACATGTAATCCCTGTCGCCCATTAAGTAAAGAGTCGGAATGGGTAACTCTCGATCTTTAAAATATTTCATTAACGGATTTACATCAGCGGCAAGAATAAACCAACGTTTAAATTCTTTTTGGCAAAGCTTCTTGGCTTCGCGAATAAAAAGGTGGCGAGATTCTCGTTGGCTTCTTTGAGGCATAACAATATAAGCGAACAGTTTGTAGAGCCACATGTACGGTAGGATATGCTTACAAAAATTACCTAATTTCACCAATATCTGAGAACGAGTGTTAAGCCTTGTGACAGCACCGCCGAGCACCATCGAACGTACGCGCTCTGATGACAATTCAGCAAGGTTTCGAACAATAATAGTACCAAGCGACATACCGACAAAATGAGCGGATTGGATCTTTAAATGGTCCAATACTTTCAAAATATCTTGGGTAACTTCCGTAAAGGTATAACGGCTAGCAATGAGCTCTTTAAGTAACTGATTTGACTTTCCATGCCCTCTTAAATCGATCAGCAATAAGTTAAAGTGTTGCTTGTAAGCTTTAATTTGCTTGAACCAGATAGAAGAGCTACCACCAGCACCGTGCACAAATACAACCCACTCATTACTAGTAGGGTGCAAATAGGTTTTATGAAAAAGTAGCGGCTGGGTCATATTGAGTATCAAAAAGATCGTGCTATTGAGTAAAAAGCCATCCTACCACACTCCCCTTACTCAAGATAATAAAGGCACCTCATTCGGTGCCTTTCGTTACAATTTTAAGTCAAACTAACGCTGAGTGGTAAAGCTGCAAATAAGATTCTGCGGCCTTTTGCCAACAAAAGTCTTGTTGCATCGCGTGCAACTGTACTTTATTCACTTCAGGCTCGTTTTGAGCGTAGAGCAACAGTGCCCTTAGCATCGTTAACAACAATGCCTGCGGTGTCGGTTCGAAAAAAACAAACCCCGTTGCTTCAGATGGGTTTACATCATAATCGCTAACGCTGTCCTTTAAGCCACCAACACCGCGTACTATCGGTAATGTCCCATAAGCCATACTATAGATTTGGTTTAAGCCACATGGTTCAAACTCAGAAGGCATCAAGAAGAAATCAGAACCAGCTTCAACGATATGCGCAAGTTCATTGTCATACGCTTCTACAAAGGCAAATTTGCTAGAAAACTGCGCGGCAACCTCTCGTAGCTGAGCTGCAAGAACAGGGTCTCCGGTCCCAACGACAACTAGCTGAACATCGTGCTTCAAAAAATCGGCCAAAGCAGGCAACAAGTAATGAACGCCTTTCTGCTGGGTCAACCGACAAACCATACCGAACATAGCTACATTTTTTTCGGGCAAATTTAGTCGTTGTTGTAATGCTTTTTTACAAGCTTTCTTCCCTTGCGACATACTTTGCTGGTCGGCGCAGTAATTAACCGGCAAGTAGGTATCAGTTTCCGGATTCCAAGCGCTGTAATCACAACCGTTCAAAATACCAACTAAGTCCTGCGCGCGTTGCTGAAACTCCCAAGCCATGCCGTGACTGCCAAGCTCTGTTTTTAGTTCCTCTGCGTACGTAGGACTAACCGCGTTTATCTTATCTGCATTCATTACACCAGCTTTAAGCATCGTAATATGTGTTGCACTCACCGCAGCATCGGGAACGTTTCTACAATGAAACTCTGGCAAACACTGCACGTCTTCATAACTAAATACTCCTTTAAAGACCGCATTGTGAATTGAAATGACGCTTTTAGTATGAGCAAAAAACGGATCATTGCCATACCTGTGCTTGAGCAAAAATGGAACAAGACCTGTGTGCCAATCGTTCGCGTGTATGATATTAGGTTGAAAGGCGAGCTTGGGTAACATGTCGAGACATGCTGCACTAAAAAACGCAAAGCGCTCGCCGTTATCAGTATACGCTTGGTTGTTCTCCGCATACATTGATGGTCGATTGAAATACGGCGGACAATCAATCAGGTAAACAGGATTTTGACCTAACATGAGCCGCAAAACTCGATACTCCGTATGCGGCCATGATGTTAATTCTGTTTCTAATACAACTTCTGCGTCTGCGAGTTTATCAATACTGCTGTACGCAGGGATGGTAATTCTTACGTCTTGCTGTAGGTTTTGAAGGGCTTCCGGTAGTGCCTTGGCAACATCTGCCAAGCCACCACTTTTAATGAGGCCTTCAACCTCAGAAGCTACAAACAGAATAGATAAGTAGTTAGTAGCCAACTCGAGCCCCTTTCGGAATAACAACAATGCCCTCCTCAGACACGTGGAAGTGTTTTTTATCTTCTTGAAGATTCACACCAATCTGAGTACCAGGAGCAATATCGGCATCCTTGTCGACAATCACACGACGTAAAACACATCCTTCGCCAATTTTTACGTCACCAAGAAGTATACATTCGCTGATATCGCAAGCAGAAGCAATATTACTGCGAAAACCAAGCACCGACTTTTCGATTCTTGAGCCTCTAACATAGCTGCCATTACACACTAAACTATCGATTATCTGCACACGACCATTATCAGAGTCGGTAAATGTCGCAGGTGGCAATGGTGGGTAGTAGGTATGCAATGGCCATTTACGGTTGTACAGCGAAAATGGTGCATCTTTTTCTAGCAGATCCATATGCGCTTGCCAGTACGCATCAATAGTTCCGACATCACGCCAGTACACCTCTTCTTTTTCGCCACTGATTTTGTTGGTACTGAAGTCATACACGAACACATCACCTCTAGGGAACATCTTTGGAATGATGTCCTTTCCAAAATCATGTGATGAAGCTTCATTATCCGCATCTTCGACCAACTCTGAGAACAGTACCTGAGCTTCAAAAACATAGTTACCCATTGAAACTAAAGCGTAATCAGGGTCACCAGGAATCGACTTCGGATTTGCTGGTTTTTCTTCAAAGCCAATCATACGGCCTTCGCTATCCACTTCGATAACCCCAAATTGCGACGCCTCTTTTAGTGGCATGCGCAATGCAGATACCGTCAGAGAAGCCTGCTTTTCTGAGTGGAAGTTCAGCATTTGTTTGATATCCATCTTATAGATATGGTCAGAGCCAAAAATACAAACTTGCTCTGGTTCCTCTAACTCCATAAAACGCAGGTTTTGATAGATCGCGTCCGCCGTCCCTTCGTACCAACGTTTACCAGTACGCATTTGAGCGGGAATAGGATCGATAAAGCGGTCTGTAATGCCGTTGATGTTCCACCCCTTTTTTAAGTGATGGAATAAAGATTGAGATTTAAATTGGGTTAGGACGTAAATGCGCATCAGATCCGCATTAACAAAATTGTTTAGAGCAAAATCGATCAATCGATAACTACCACCAAACGGTACCGAAGGTTTACTGCGAGATTCCGTTAAAGGTCTCAAACGAGAGCCTTCACCGCCAGCAAGAATCATTCCCAAAACACCAGCCATTTGTTGTTCTCCATATCGTTATAGCTTGGATTTGGTACTCGCTTGAATGAGTCATACTCGGGGAGTCAAGCGAATACATTTAGCAACCGTCTCTGAGTTTCTGTGAACTCTTACAACACGGATAAAAAAGCTACGGCACTTCCAGTATGCAACGTCCACTCTTTCCTTATTTTTTGACGCAAACAATGCACACAGTTGCACTAATTTTTGTAATAAATTATCTAAGCGGGTTCTAAATTACAATTTTTAATACGCCATTCTGTGTACCATACAGCTCTTGCGTACTCAAGACGATATCTAGATCACACATGGAAAAGCAAACGATTACATTGTGAAAACAATTTACGAACGGATTCACTACACCGCCGATTTTTTAGCCCAATGTATAACAAATATGTGAATGCAAAATGAAAGTTACAACGAATATTTTTTACATAAAAAATACATCAGCGACTACGAAATATTGATACTGGGATCTTCTCGCGTCAGCAAAACTCAGTCAAAGCAGCAAAGATCTATACGAACAACACAGTGGCCTTTACGCAAAAACAAAACGCAAAAAAGGCAGCGATATCGCTGCCTTTTTACATTACTTAGATCGTACGTTTTTATGCTTTCGCTTTTTTACGCTTATCAGTGACTTCCCACTTACCGTCAACAAAGAGCGCTGTCCAACCAGATGGTTTGCCATTCTCTTCCGAACGAACGTAGTTCTCTTTTGTTTTGCGACTAAAGCGTACAACTGCAGGACGACCATCAGGATCTTCTTGCGGTGCGGTCGCTAGGTATTTGAACTTCTCAGGTAAACGCTCTTCAAAACGTGCCAGTTCAGCAACCAAAGGAGCACGTGTCTCGCGCGATTTCGGGAAGTTGCTTGCCGCCATAAATAGACCTGAAGCACCATCACGAAGTACGAAATACGCATCTGAGTTTTCACATGGCAACTCGGGGAAATGAACAGGATCTTCTTTCGGGGGCGCGACTTCGCCATTCTTCAAGATCTTACGAGTGTTCTTGCACGTTTCGCTCGTACAATCCATGTATTTACCAAAGCGACCGTTCTTAAGCACCATATCAGAGCCACATTTGTCACATTCAACAACTGGACCATCGTAGCCTTTTACTTTGAACTCGCCGTATTCAACAAGGTAGCCTTCACAGTTCGGGTTATTACCACAAACATGCATCTTACGCTTGTCATCAATCAGGTATGCGTCCATCGCTGTTTCACAGATCGGACAACGCTTTTTAGCACGAAGAGCTGCGGTTTCAACGTCTTCTTCTAGAACGTTAATAATACCTTCTTCGTCACCCAAGTTGATGGTTGTCTTACAACGCTCTTTTGGTGGTAACGCGTAACCTGAACAGCCTAAGAACACACCTGTTGAAGCAGTACGGATGCCCATTGGACGGCTACACGTCGGACACTCGATATCTGTCATGACGATGTGGTTTAACTTCATACCGCCTTCTGACTCATCCAGCTCCGCTTTTTCAAGATCGCCAGTAAAATCAGCAAAGAAGTTGTCTAACACAGCTTTCCAGTTCACTTCACCTTCAGCGATTTGGTCCAATTTCTGTTCCATACGCGCAGTAAAGTCGTAGTTCATCAAATCGTTAAAGCTGTCATCAAGGCGGTCAGTAACAATTTCACCCATTTTTTCAGCGTAGAAACGGCGCTGATCAACTTTCACGTAGCCACGATCTTGAATCGTAGAAATGATCGATGCGTAAGTCGACGGACGACCAATACCTCGTTTCTCTAGCTCTTTAACCAGTGCTGCTTCAGTGTAGCGCGCAGGTGGCTTTGTAAAGTGCTGTTTAGGGTCAAGTGACTCTAAGCTTAGCTTATCGCCAAGTTGTACCGCAGGAAGGATTGTATCCTCGTTTTTGCCCATTGGACGCTGTACACGAGTCCAGCCGTCAAATTTAAGGATACGACCTTTCGCTTTAAGCGTGTATTCTGCCGCTTTTACGCTGATGGTTGTTGAATCGTATTCTGCTGGCGTCATTTGACACGCTACAAACTGATTCCAAATCAAAGCATAAAGTTTGTGCGCATCAGCATCGACACCTTGCAGGTCTTCCGCCTTAACACCCACATTTGAAGGACGGATCGCTTCGTGCGCTTCCTGTGCCCCTTCTTTGCTACCGTACGTCAATGGTTTCGCTGGCAGGTACTTATCACCAAACTCAGAACCAATAAAGTCACGTACAGCGTCCACAGCCTCGGCACTTAGGTTAGTCGAGTCAGTACGCATGTAAGTGATGTAACCGGCCTCATAGAGGCGCTGAGCTAGCATCATGGTCTTTTTCACGCCGTAGCCCAGACGTGTACTCGCTGCCTGTTGAAGCGTAGAGGTGATGTAAGGTGCTGAAGGCTTGCTCTTTGTAGGACGGTCTTCACGCTTACATACTTCGTAACTTGCATTCTCAAGTACAGACATCGCTGCTTTGGTTTCTGCCTCATTAACTGGCTTAAACGCAGAACCGTCTTTCTGAGCAACAAGCAGTTTAAAGTCCGCTTTGTCTTTCGTTTTCGTATTCGCATGAATGTCCCAGAATTCTTCTGGTACAAACGCGTTAATCTCACGCTCGCGCTCAACTAACAGTTTCACCGCAACAGACTGCACGCGACCAGCAGATAAACCACGAGCCACTTTTTTCCAAAGTAAAGGTGAAACCATAAAACCAACGACACGGTCCATGAAGCGACGTGCTTGTTGGGCATTTACACCATCCATGTTCAGCTCGCCAGGTGTCTGGAAAGCTTGTTGGATCGCGTTTTTCGTAATTTCGTTAAAAACTACACGTTTGTATCGCTCTTCATCGCCACCGATGATCTCACGAAGGTGCCATGCGATTGCTTCTCCTTCGCGGTCCAAATCGGTTGCGAGATAAACGCAATCTGCGTCTTTGGCGAGTTTTTGTAGTTCGTTGACAACTTTTTCTTTGCCTGGAAGGATTTGGTAATTCGCTTCCCAGTCATGATATGGGTTAATCCCCATCTTTTTGATCAACGCTTTGCGGTCTTTCTCTTTTTTAACGCGCGCTTTCTCTTCCGGACTCATCCCTTTAGTTGAGATGGCTGCGGCTTTTTTCTCACCAGTGCTTTGACCGGCCGTAGGCAGATCACGCACATGACCAACACTAGACTTAACAATAAAGTCTTTACCAAGGTACTTATTTATCGTCTTTGCCTTGGCTGGTGACTCCACTATAACGAGTGATTTACCCATAACTGACTCTAACGTCCTTCATAATAATGCGGGTAGAAACCTTGTTTAAAGGCCACCCGCATAATGTTCTATTTCATTGCTTCTTTTTTTACTATTGTGCGAGATGAAAAGAAGATCAACTGCTTTTTTGAAATTCAGATCCGATTGGTTGACAATTCATCGTCTTTATACTTCAAAGAGACAGGGTTCTGAAAGGTATTGAGCGGCATATCTAAACAGGCAAACTTAGCATCCGCTAATCCAATGCAATAAATTTTGTTACCCATCACAAAATAGTTTGGTTCAATGCTCTGCCATCTTCCTCCGCATCATGCTTATACTCTAAAAATTGATCTGTTTAGTCTTACTGAACGATTGACTGAATTAATCATGCAAACCCATTTTAGTTGTAGGTATACTCAGCGTTCTTAACTGAATAGGATGGTAGAAAGAATATGTCTGATAGAACGTTTATCGAAGAGTTCGACCTTCTTTTGATCGCTAACCAAATCATCCAAGAGCACGATGATTACATCGAGGGGATGCGAGCAACAAGCGTAGAAGAAAAAGAAGGTGTTTTAGTTTTTAAAGGTGAATACTTCCTTGATGACAAAGGTTTACCAACTTCAAATACGACTGCAGTATTCAATATGTTCAAATACTTAGCGCATCACCTTTCTAAGGAATTTACGCTGGTTAAATAGTATTGGGAAACAAAAAAGCCAGAGTGTTATTCACTCTGGCTTTCCTGTTTTAGGTCAGAATATTTAGCAACTTAAAGCCTTAAGTTTGTCGAAGTAGTCAGGGAACGTTTTCGACGTACACTTTGGATCGTTAATCGTCACAGGCGTATCACTAAGTGCCACCAGCGAAAAACACATCGCCATACGATGATCATCGTAAGTATCAATCGCTGCATGCTTTAACTGAGAAACAGGTTTGACGATGATGTAGTCTTCCCCTTCTTCCACTTCCGCACCAACTTTACGTAACTCAGTCGCCATAGCTGACAAACGGTCTGTTTCTTTTACACGCCAGTTATAAACGTTACGAATAGCGGTAGTGCCTTCGGCAAATAACGCTGTTGTCGCGATGGTCATTGCAGCATCAGGGATATGGTTGTAATCCATATCAATGCCTTTTAATTGACCAACACGTGAAATTACGTAGTCATCACCCCATTCAATTTCTGCACCCATTTTTTCAAGCGCATCAGCAAATTGAATATCACCTTGAATGCTGTTTTTACCGATACCCGTTACTTTAACTTCTCCACCTTTGATGGCTGCCGCCGCCAAGAAGTAAGAAGCAGAAGACGCGTCACCTTCAACCAAGAAATCACCTGGAGCGATGTATTGCTGACCGGCTGGGATCACAAACTCTTGATAGTCGTTGTTGATCACATCGACTCCAAACTGCTTCATGATATGCAGGGTGATATCGATATAAGGCTTAGAAACCAAATCGCCTTCGATGTTGATGCGAATTTCACCTTCAGCCAATGGCGCAGACATTAAGAAAGCGGTCAAGAACTGACTTGAAATGGACCCATCAATAGAAACTGTACCTGCTTTTAGGCCAGTACCAATTATTTTGAGAGGCGGAAAGTTCTCGTTTTCCATGTACTCAACGTTCGCACCAGCATCTTTCAGTGCCGTGACAAGGTGACCAATTGGACGCTCTTTCATACGAGGTTCGCCCGTCAGTACATACTCCCCTTCTCCAAGACAAAGAGCCGCAGCTAATGGTCGCATCGCAGTGCCAGCATTGCCGAGAAATAACTCTACCGGCTCTGAGACAGAAAACGGACGCCCAAGGCCTTCAACGAGACATTCTGTTTTATCTTCGGAAAGTTGGTATTGAACGCCTAGTTTAGTCAGCGCATTCAGCATATGACGGATATCATCACTGTCGAGGAGATTAGTAAGGCGAGTTCTGCCTTTAGCAAGAGCAGCAAGTAAAAGAGCTCGATTAGAAACGCTTTTAGAGCCAGGAAGGTTCACTTCCCCTTGAATTTTATTGATAGGTTGTAACGTTAGGCTTTCCATTAAAAGTTGATAATCCTTTGTGCCCTCAACACACGATTTTTTATGAGGGCTAAACAATTCTTCGTGAATTCAGACTACCCAAAAAAACACGACAAAACCAGAGTAAATCGGCGCTAATTTATGAATATCCTCAAGCAGCCTAAAGATACAGAATTAAAGGCATTGCCAGCGATGTAAATAAGAGCGAAAGAAGTACGGCGAAACAGCAAACTATTTCGACTTTATTTGACGATAAGCCAGCCCGACTGTACATGCCTGATTAAGCTTCGTTAGGCTAAAACAACCTAGGGTTAATAAGTGATATCAACCCTGACTCCATCATCAAAATATAAGATACGAACTTCATCCCCTCGACTAAATAACATATTTTTATCAACATCTTGGATGACATTAATTAGCTTATCACCCTTCACTTTGATGAGTAGCTCAACTAACTTATATTCAACCGTGTATTGGTAATTACTTTGGTTTTGAGCAACTGCGGCACCTGCAAGCGCACCCACTGCCGTCGCGACTTCTCTTCCCGTACCGCCACCAAATTGATTACCGACTAAACCACCGATAGTGGCACCAAGTAGTGTCTTCCAACCGTTACTTTTCGATTGAACAACCTCTTGTTGAGTAATATAACGGACAGAGTCAATCTTCCCGTAAACTACTTCATTAACTGGCTTGGCAACATTTCTTTCATAGGCTGCGTTGGCGACAAGTGGTAAAAACAGTATGATCCCAAGCCATACTTTTACGATATTTCTTAACCAGGTCATCATAAACTCCTCTGACTCCAATGTTGGTAACGACTTCTTATGGCTATTTATTTAACTGAACTCGATGAAACGTTCAACTTTCCCTCACCCTATAAAGCACTCAGCGACCCCAATGGTTTGCTGGCTTTTGGTGGTGACTTAAACCCCATGAGAATCCTCAATGGTTACTATCAAGGCATTTTCCCTTGGTATGGTCCTGGTGAACCTATTTTATGGTGGAGCCCTTCTCCGCGCGCTGTGTTTGACCCATTGCAGTTTAAGCCATCTAAAAGTCTCAAAAAATTTCAGCGTAAACATAACTATAAAGTAACACTCAATTTCGCGACAGAAGAAGTGATTAGACTATGTTCTTCAACACGCCCTGTAGAGGAAACATGGCTCAACGAGGAAATGCAAGCTTCCTACATTGAGTTAGCCAAACTTGGTCACTGTCACTCTGTAGAAGTATGGCATGACAACAACCTGATTGGCGGACTATATGGCATCTGCGTGGGCCAACTTTTTTGCGGAGAGTCGATGTTTAGTCTAAAAGATAACGCATCCAAAATTGCATTGTGGTACTTATGCAACCATTTGGCGTCAAAGCAAGGTCAATTAATCGATTGCCAAGTTATGAATTCTCACTTGGCATCACTTGGCGCATTTGAACTTGAGCGTGACGAATTTATGCAAAAACTACTATCTTTAAGAGAAAAGCAAACACTATTTGATGCCTATCAGCCCCAAGTTTTGCAGGATTCAGTATGAGTACGGATATACAACATATTCGAATAGGGTTGACGAATAATCACCCTTGTAGTTATTTGCCTGAACGGCAAGAGCGGGTTGCGGTGGCGCTTGATGAAAGGCTGCATACTGAAGAAAATTACCAGTTGCTCATGGCTAACGGTTTTCGTCGTAGCGGAGATACCATATATAAACCGCATTGCGAGCATTGCACCGCTTGCCAGCCAATTCGAGTCTCGATTCCAGACGTTAGACTATCAAAAAATCAGAAGAGGCTGCTTAATAAAGCACAGTCTGTACGCTGGGAAATGAAACCTGAAATGGATGAGGAATGGTTTGAGCTTTACAGTCGGTACATCTGCAAACGGCATAAAAACGGCACTATGTACCCACCAAAGCGTGATGAGTTTGCTCGATTTGCTCAAACCAGCTGGCTGACAACGTCGTTTTTACACATTTACGATGAATCAGATCAATTGCTCGCCATTGCAGTGACAGATTTGATGCCACAATGCTCGAGTGCTTTTTATACTTTCTTTGACCCTGACTACGAGTTATCTCTTGGCACGTTAGCAGTGCTTTATCAAATTAAATACTGCCAAGAAAACAAACAACAGTGGCTATATTTGGGATATCAGATTGATGAGTGCCCAGCAATGAGCTACAAAACACGCTTTCAACGCCACCAAAGGCTAGTAAATCAGCGTTGGCGAGGGTAGAATACGCCTCAACTTTACATAATTACTATTTAGCGGCAGAATATAGCCCGCTAATATTGCCTAATTTCTAAAGAGGATTAAATGGCTAAAGAAGACGTAATCGAGATGCAAGGCACAGTCCTTGACACTCTACCAAACACTATGTTCCGTGTTGAACTTGAAAACGGTCACGTTGTGACTGCTCACATCTCTGGCAAGATGCGTAAGAACTACATCCGTATCCTAACGGGTGACAAAGTAACTGTAGAGATGACTCCATACGACCTGTCAAAAGGCCGCATCGTCTTCCGCGCTCGTTAATCTCTGATTTTCGGATGCAATAAAAAACGGAGCAAGCTGCTCCGTTTTTTATTGCACAATTTTTTCCGATTTAGTTCAGATAAAAAAGCGCACGATCTTCTCGTGCGCTTTTGCGTTTGTTACCGAATAACGATTAATGCATCGCTGTCTCTTTCTCACTTAAGTATTCAAACTCAAGCGTATCGTTGACCAGCGTTACTTTCACTGTACCGCCGTCAACTAAAGATCCAAACAACAGTTCGTTAGCTAAAGGCTTCTTAAGCTGTTCTTGGATAACCCGCCCCATTGGGCGAGCCCCCATAGCTTTGTCATAACCTTTATGTGCTAACCAATGGCGAGCGTCTTGCGATACTTCCATTGAAACGCCTCTCGCATCAAGTTGCACTTGCAGTTCAACAATGAACTTATCAACCACTTGATGGATAACGCTTTCATCAAGGCTGTTAAACCAGATGATGTTATCAAGACGGTTACGGAACTCAGGAGTAAACACCTTCTTAATTTCCGCCATTGCATCGTGACTGTTGTCTTGTTGAATCAAACCAATTGATTTCTTCTCGGTTTCCGCCACACCTGCGTTAGTTGTCATAACAAGAATGACATTACGGAAGTCTGCTTTGCGACCATTGTTGTCCGTTAGCGTACCGTTATCCATGACTTGCAACAGCAGGTTAAAGATATCAGGGTGCGCTTTTTCAATCTCATCAAGTAATACGACTGAATGTGGGTGCTTAATAACAGCATCAGTTAGCAAACCACCTTGGTCATAACCGACATAACCAGGAGGCGCACCAATTAAGCGACTTACGGAGTGACGCTCACCATACTCAGACATATCAAAACGAAGTAGCTCGATACCTAGAAGCTTAGATAACTGCACTGTCACCTCTGTTTTACCAACCCCTGTTGGGCCTGCAAACAAAAATGAACCAACAGGTTTGTTGTCTACACCCAAACCTGCACGTGTCAGCTTGATCGCCTCGGACAATGCATCAATCGCATTATCTTGACCAAATACCAACATCTTCATTTTGCTATCTAAGTTTTTCAAAATGTCTTTATCTGAAGAAGAAACCGACTTCTCTGGAATTCGCGCCATTTTGGCAACCATTGATTCGATATCAGCCACTCCGACCGTTTTTTTACGACGGCTTGCAGGAGCAAGACGACTACGCGCACCAGCTTCATCAATGACATCAATGGCCTTATCTGGTAGATGGCGTTCATTAATGTATTTAGCCGACAGTTCTACCGCGGCACGCAGTGCTTTATTGGTATAACGTACTTCATGGTGAGCTTCGTACTTCGGCTTCAAGCCCATCAAGATTTTAGTTGTGTCATCTAATGAAGGCTCTACAACGTCTATCTTTTGGAAACGGCGAGACAACGCACGCTCTTTCTCGAAAATGTTGCTGTATTCTTGGTATGTCGTCGAACCAATACAACGCAACTTACCGCTACTCAAAAGAGGCTTAATAAGATTTGCTGCATCGACTTGACCACCAGATGCCGCGCCTGCACCGATGATGGTATGTATTTCATCGATGAACAAAATGGCATCTTCTTCTTTTTCAAGTTGTTTCAAAATCGCCTTGAAGCGCTTTTCAAAATCACCGCGATATTTGGTACCAGCGAGCAAAGAGCCAATATCTAGTGAATAAATCACGCTGTTTTGAATGACCTCAGGGACCTGCCCTTCGACAATTCGCCATGCAAGACCTTCCGCAATGGCTGTTTTACCAACCCCTGCCTCACCCACTAGTAGTGGATTATTCTTGCGGCGTCGACAAAGTACCTGAATAGTGCGCTCTAACTCTTTATCACGTCCAATGAGTGGGTCGATGTTTCCATCTTTAGCGACTTGATTAAGATTCGTCGCAAAGCTTTCTAGGCGTTCTTCAGAATTAGGCTCTTCAACACTTTCTGAGCTAAACGAGTCTGATGATGAATCCTCACCTGCACCTGATGCTTTAGTAATACCGTGGGAGATGAAGTTAACAATATCTAATCGGGAGATGTCATTTTTCTTCAGTAAGTAAGCGGCATGCGACTCTTGTTCACTGAAGATAGCAACAAGCACGTTGGCGCCTGTTACTTCATTACGACCAGACGACTGTACATGAAAGACGGCGCGTTGTAGTACACGTTGAAAACTCAAAGTCGGCTGCGTTTCACGCGTCTCATCACTATCTGGGATAAGAGGCGTAGTTTGATCGATGAAAATATCGAGTTCGTTGCGTAAAGCGTCAAGATCCGCCTTACAAGCTAGAAGGGCTTCCTTAGCTGCATCATTTTCCAACAATGCAAGTAGGAGGTGTTCGACAGTCATAAACTCGTGGCGTTTATCTCGCGCCCGAGCAAATGCACCGTTAAGGCTTGACTCTAGTTCTTTATTTAGCATAAGTACCTCCCGAAAAAACAACTGGGGTTGTTCGAGCAAGTCTTCTTTGTTTACGCTTGCTCCATAGTGCAAAGTAGCGGATGTTCATTTTCCCTTGCGTACATCGTAACTTGCGCTACTTTTGTTTCGGCAATTTCTGCGCTGTATGTGCCGCAGATTGCCTTTCCTTCATAGTGGACCTGAAGCATGATTTGAGTTGCTTTATCAATATCATGTGAGAAAAATCGCTCAAGCACCTCTATGACGAAATCCATAGGTGTATAGTCATCATTATTGAGTACGACATTGTACAGCTTAGGTGGCTGGACTTTCGTACTTTCTCGCTCCAGAAGATCAGAGTCCGGAGTGACCCATTCAAAATTTTTACTCATGGCAATCTAAAGATATCGTATCAAAGGGTTGATGTTTTCGACCTATAAAAACAATCTACCACAAGCGTGCAGCGCGGTGTAGTGAGTTATGGCACCGAATTCGATCTTTGATCGATAAAAGTTGCTACCTAATATAGAGACTAATGCACGTCTTGATACGGTGCAAATAAAAGATGCTTGTCGATAAGTTACACATTTTTTCTTATAAAAGAACTTTCTATTTATTGCTTTCGGACTATTGCAAACCACCCCATCATCTTCTATCTGGATCACACTTCCTCATTGAGAATACGGTAATTATCACGAAAACTTCATTTTTTATTCAGTCAGAGGATTCTTCTCCCATAAGCAACACGGACAGTATGGCTTTTTCAGTATGAGCCACTTCATAGGCAAATTGACTAAACTTCTGCGTATATACGAAAAACTGTTTGCAAATTTGTTAATCTCAAAAGTGATTTGTTTTCAATTATGTTTCTGTTTGTTGCTCACTGCTATTGACTGTCGAAATTCATTGACTACAGTGGAAAGTGTCGATGCATAAATCATCATTTTGAAACCTCTCTTCTTTAAGTGGTTTGATGAATGTGACTTATCATTGATTTGACGTTTGTTGGCATTCGCTGACAATGGTAGTACCAAGTTAAAGGTATAACTTGGTTGCAGTAACAACATCAGTAAAAAATGCATGAGGGATGTAAAGCATGGCTACAGGTACAGTAAAGTGGTTTAACAATGCCAAAGGATTTGGGTTTATTTGTTCAGATGAAGAAGAGGGAGATATCTTTGCCCACTACTCAACTATCCAGATGGACGGTTATCGTACACTGAAAGCAGGCCAACAAGTCTCTTACGAGATTGAAAAAGGTCCCAAAGGCTGTCACGCGAGTAGCGTCGTGCCTCTTGAAGGCCAAGCCAAATAATTAGAGCGCTGTCGAAATATAAAAATATTGCTCTCGAAACGCCACGTTGATGTTTTGAAGAGAAAAATAAACCCGCCAAGATAGCGGGTTTCTTACTATTTAGAGCACGTGTTACAAAAGGAACACTTACAACGCACTTACAGGATAGGAAACACGCCGAAAACGACGTGTTTTTACACTAACTTACTTGTTAATGATTGCGTTAAAGGTTTCGCTTGGACGCATCAATTTAGAAACCAATGCATCGTCTAGTAAGTAGTAACCTCCTAGCTCACCTTTCACGCCTTGCGCATTATTTAGCTCAGCAACGATCGTTTCTTCCTGCTCTGACAGCGCTTTTGCAATTGGTGCAAATTCAGCAGCAAGATCCGCATCATCCGTTTGCTCTGAAAGCGCTTTCGCCCAGTAAAGTGCAAGATAGAAGTGGCTTCCACGGTTATCTAGCTCACCCACTTTACGTGACGGAGATTTGTTGGTGTCTAAAAACTCACCGGTCGCTTTATCTAGTGTATCTGCGAGAACCTGAGCCTTAGGATTGTTTGTCGCTACACTTAAATGCTCTAACGAAGCTGCAAGCGCTAGGAACTCGCCCAAAGAATCCCAACGAAGGTGATTCTCTTTTTCTACTTGTTGAACGTGCTTAGGAGCAGAACCACCAGCGCCTGTTTCAAATAGACCACCACCATTCATCAATGGAACAATAGATAGCATCTTAGCAGACGTACCTAACTCGAGAATTGGGAACAAGTCTGTTAGGTAGTCACGAAGAACATTACCTGTAACAGAGATAGTATCTAGGCCCGCTTTCATACGCTCTAGTGAGTACTTACAAGCTTCAACAGGAGATAGGATCTTAATCTCTAGACCGTCAGTATCGTGATCTGGTAGGTAGGCGTTTACTTTCTTGATGAGCTCAGCATCGTGCGCGCGGTTTTCATCTAGCCAGAATACAGCTGGAACACCTGTTGCACGTGCGCGAGTCACTGCTAGTTTAACCCAATCTTGGATTGGTGCGTCTTTAACCTGACACATACGGAAGATATCACCTTCTTCAACCGCTTGCTCTAACAGTACGTTACCTGAAGCATCAACAACGCGAACAGTACCCGCAGCGTCTAGAATGAATGTCTTGTCGTGAGAACCATACTCTTCAGCTTTCTGAGCCATTAGACCAACGTTAGGTACGCTACCCATAGTGGTTGGATCAAATGCGCCGTGCTCTTTACAGAAATCAATAACCGCTTGGTAAATACCTGCGTAGCTACGATCTGGAATCATCGCTTTGGTGTCTTTTTGTTTACCATCTGGTCCCCACATTTGACCCGAAGAGCGAAGCATTGCTGGCATAGAAGCATCTACAATAATGTCACTTGGTACATGTAAGTTTGTGATACCACGATCAGAGTCAACCATCGCAAGTTCTGGTTGAGTTTGGTAAACCGCTTGAATGGCCGCTTCAATTTCTGCTTTTTGCGCTTCAGGTAGAGACTCAATTTTTGAGTAAACATCACCGATGCCATTGTTTACATCAACGCCTAGCTCTTCAAACAGCTTACCGTACTTATCGAAAACGTCTTTGTAGTAAACTTTTACGGCATGGCCGAAAATGACAGGGTCAGAAACTTTCATCATCGTCGCTTTCATATGAAGAGACAGCAGCACGTCTTGCGCTTTCGCTTCAGCAATCTCTTTCTCGAAAAATTCAACCAACGCCTTCTTCTTCATTACTGAAGTATCAATGACTTCTTTATCTAGTAATGGGAACGCAGACTTAAGCTCTTTAACTGTACCATCATTACCGACAAACTCGATTTTGACCTCTGTTGCACCAGAGATAGTTGTAGACTTTTCGCTACCAAAGAAGTCATTGTCTGACATGCTCGCAACATGAGACTTAGATTCTGCTGACCATGCACCCATTGAGTGTGGGTTTTTCTTCGCGTAGTTCTTAACCGAAGTCGGAGCACGACGGTCTGAGTTACCTTCACGAAGTACTGGGTTAACCGCACTACCTTTGATTTTGTCGTAAGCCGCTTTAATCGCTTTCTCTTCGTACGTGCTCGGCTCTTCTGGGTAGTTTGGTAAATCGTAACCTTTCGCCTGAAGCTCTTTAATCGCCGCTTTAAGCTGAGGAACTGAAGCTGAAATGTTAGGTAGCTTGATGATATTTGCTTCTGGAGTTTGAGCTAGTTCACCAAGCTCAGTCAACGCATCGCCAATGCGCTGTTCTTCTTTTAGATGCTCTGGGAAGTTAGCGATAATTCGACCTGCTAGTGAAATATCACGAGTATCTACATTGATGCCAGACGATGCTGTGAATGATTGAATGATTGGTAGTAATGAATAAGTTGCTAGCGCCGGCGCTTCATCAGTGATGGTGTAGATAATTGTAGGTTTTTCTGTAGGCATGAAATTTCCCTATTTTTTAATCAACTTGTTGGCTGATCAACTCAGCGTCTGAGTTGGTTTAATTGACGCATTGCTGCACGTTAGCAGTACATGTCTCCTCACTAACGCCACATGCGGTTCGCACTCTTTGTTGTAGTTTGAAGCTCTAAGCTCTGAATCCATGAGTGCACTGATATAATTAAACAAATAACACGAATTAGTCTATCATTCTGTGCGCGTTTGTTAGTTTTAGGCGCGCAAATCATATCCGATCATGAGAAAACTTAAAACTTTCAAACACAGTTCATTTACATTTTTGCAGGGTAGTTAACATGTCATCTCGTATAGGTCAGGAAAAAGGTCGCAGTCGTAACCAGTCTAAAACGGGCCATTTTAAACACTCAGGAGCTCGCAATGGCTCGAAGACTCGTACTCAGCAAGACCGCCGCCCTAATCACCCAACAAAAAGCCAAAAGCCAAAAGTGGCCCCTAAAGATCGCAAAGTCATTATTTTCAATAAGCCTTACGATACGCTCAGTCAATTTACCGATGGCGATGGTCGCAAAACGTTAGCGGACTATATCCCGATCAAAAATGTCTATGCGGCTGGCCGATTGGACCGAGACAGCGAAGGTTTGATGGTACTCACTAACGATGGCATCTTGCAGGCGAAGTTAACGCAGCCAAAGTCAAAATCGCCGAAGACTTATTGGGTTCAAGTTGATGGCGCTCCTCAGGAGCAAGATCTTGAAAAATTGAGAAAGGGAGTAGAGCTAAAAGATGGTATGACTCTACCGGCCGAAGTTGAAGTAATTCCAGAACCACAAGTCTGGGACAGAACCCCTCCGGTCCGTTTTCGAGCAAATATCCCTACCACTTGGTTAGCCATTACCATTATTGAAGGAAGAAATCGTCAGGTACGTCGCATGACTGCGCACATTGGCTTCCCTACTTTGCGCCTCATTCGTCATTCGATGGGTGATATCGTCCTTAACGACCTAATGCCTGGTGAATGGAGAGAAATCTCTCTCTAATAAGCAGAAAAGATAAAAGCAGGCTTAAAGCCTGCTTTTTAGATTCGTACTTTTTCAGTTAAGCCCTATCTAATGAACTAAGGGATTACTGCTCAGCAAGCCAGTTTTTAAATGCCTCTTTTTCCGCCGGAGACGCTTTCTGGTACATCGTCTTTAATACATCAACCATTGGGCTGTCGTTCGATGCGGCTGTTGAACGGGTATCACTAGTCTCAACTCGAGGCTCGATATCACTTACTGATTGTTGATGCTGATTCACAGTTACATAACTAACGGCAACACTCGCGATACCGCCAGCAATATTGTAGTTGCGAGATTCTTGAGGGTAATTACGACCAATTTGAACACCATCTGACTCTAATACATCTTCGACCAAAGCAATAGGTTGGCCTTTGGTATCCAGTAATTGCCAATCTAGAGGCGAGATGTTGTTTTGCGCTTGGCGAAGAGTTTTAAACTCTGGTAGTTCAAACGTTAGCTTTTCGTTTTCAGCATCAAATTTAGCAACGATTACATCACTGTAAACCGTCTTAAGGTTTTCGTTAATTTCGAATGTAGGTTGATATTTGAAGACAATTTGATTCGTTCCGTCAGGTAGTTCGATTGTCTTCTCACTAGAAAAAAGACCACCTTCTAGATCTGGCTTCTCCATGTTGACGGCCAATAACTTCACGTCTTCTGGAACCACTAAAGTCGTTGCAGCGTAGAGGTTTGTACTGGCAAAAATAGACAGTGCCATTGCCACTTTTAATGATAACTGCATAGAATTTTTCATCCTTATCTTCATAGTAAAAGACCCAGCATATAGCTGGGTCTTACAATATCAAACTGGGTATTGATTACCAGTAGAAACGAGCACCAACACCGAAGTTAGTTGCGTCGTCTGTGTCTTTGTTGTCGAAGTCAGTACCTTCGAAAGTGTAACCCGCTTCTGCGAATACACGTGCCCATTTAGAGAACTTGTATTCAACACCAGCGTAGAACCAAGAGGAGTCTGCGTCTACTTTACCTGCTTCGTCAGTAGACTGAGCTAGGTACTCGTAACCAGAGTATAGAGTTGTTTTAGGAGCAACAGCGAACATACCAGCTACAACGATGTAGTGTGAATCAACTGTTGATTTACCTAGCTTATCTTCGTTTTCGTTGTAGTAGTACGTAGCACCTAGAGTGTGCTCGTTTAGTGCGTACTCAGCAGTTACTTCAAAAGATAGGTTTTCGTTATCAGTACGCTCTGTGTGAGAAACTGTTTGCTCTACACCATTAAGAACTAGTTTTTTCTCTTTAGTTACGTTGATGTCGTTGTTCGCAGTAAGTACACCAGCGTGTAGAGATAGGTCGTTGAAAGATTTACCAACGAATACTTCTAGTACTTCTTCGTTAGAATCTTTTTCGCCTAGCGCGTAACCAGCTTTTAGCCAGAATGCGTCATTTTCGTAAGCGTATTTGATTTGAGAATCGTTGTTCCAAGCGTGACCGTATGCAGTTTCCGCTGCGTTACCACCGAAGAAGTAAGAGTAATCTGCGAAGTATACGTCATCAGCCCAAGTACCTTCTTTACCGAAGCGAAGAGTACCCATATCACCCATATCAAAACCGATGATGTGGCGACGTACGTATACAGAGTCATCTGTACGCTCGCTTGAATCAGCACCTGCGTCGTAGTTGTCACCTAGAGCAACACCGATTTCAACTTCACCCAGAACTTTTAGGCTTTCGTCAACAACGTAAACCGCGTTCACACCAGTACGAGAAGAGCTAGTGTTTAGCTCTGCTGTGTGATCAGTTTTTTCTGTGAATAGAAGAGTTGGACGTAGCTGACCGTAGAAATCTACAGAACCTTCTTCAGATTTGAATACTTCAGCTGCGTTCACTGAAGTTGCAGACGCAACTACAGCTAGTGCTAATAGAGTTTTTTTCATAATTAATCCACTGCCTTTTCTTAGTTCGGGATATCCTTGTCCGGTTCCCTTTTTTTATATGTTTGAGGTAGAGCGTTAACAAAACGTTATACAGCACCTCCTCAAAATCTGGAGCTAAGAGTGCAAAAGATTATTCTGGCTGTCAAATTTTCTAAATACCAATGTAAAAAAAACAAAATACCATTATAAAACAATAACTTGATAAGTTTACCTTTATTTATTCGACGAACATCTAACCAATCTCCATTATTATTTGTAATTTACAAAATCATCAACAAATGGTTTTTTAATCCAATAAGTAAATTTAAAAAAACAAAAAAAAGAATAAAAACCCACAAATCAGACCAAGTTGGAGTTTTATATTTTTCATATAATGAAATTAATTTCATTAAGATAAGGTTCAATATTTTTTTGTGAAGGAGATCTACATTCCTTATAAAAGCATTCCGTTTTGTGAACTACTGTACAACTAGTGATGTGTGCTACTATTCGCCTCCAACGCATTTGAGGCCCGTATGCTGACCAGTAACATTCAAAAATCGATTCGTAATAGCTATCAAAACCTTCAAGATCAACTTGATAACTTTGTGCCTAGAAGAGCACAAAACTACCTTGTTGCAGAGATTGCAAAAACGCTGTGCGGTCAGTATCACAAATCTAACCGAATACTCGTTGCAGAAGCAGGGACTGGAATTGGTAAATCGCTCTCCTATCTAATGGCGACCATTCCCGTGGCTGTACATAACAATAGAAAAGTGGTTATCTCAACGGCGACCGTCGCTCTGCAAGAGCAGCTCATAAATAAAGACCTCCCTCTTTTTCGTCGGATTACCGACCGAGAGTTTTCTTTTATTTTGGCAAAAGGCCGTCAACGCTATTGTTGCGCTGAAAAGCTCGCTACTGCTAGCGGTGCTGATGGTGGCCAGTTAGCCATGTTTGAAACCAAACCTAAGCAAAAAGATATAGAGCTGTTAGAAACAATGCATCGCTCTCTTGCGCAAGGTAAATGGGACGGTGACCGTGATTCTTGGCCTAAACCCATCGACGATAAGCTTTGGCAACTGATTGTCAGTGATAAACACAGTTGCAATAACAGTTTACCAGGCCACCGCGGCTGCCCATTCCAAAAAGCGCGCTCAGAGTTGGATAAAAACGATGTCATCATTGCTAACCACTCTCTTGTCATGGCAGACGCAGATTTAGGTGGCGGCGTGATTTTACCTGAGCCAGAAAATACGATATACGTCTTCGACGAGGCACATCACTTACCTCACGTCGCTCGTGACCATGCTTCAGCATCTGCGAGTTTAAAAGGTGCGGCAGCATGGCTTGAGAAGTTAAATCAGTCGATTAGTAAGTTTTCATCACTCGCAGACGAGAAACGCGTAGCTCGATTTCGCAACGACCTTCAAGACGCGGTTCAGAACTTGATACCGGCACTGACTCAATTGCCCAAACAGTTCGACCCAGCTCAATTTGAAGAGGGTATCTACCGCTTCGAACACGGTGAACTACCTGAGTGGCTAGAGAACCAATCCAAAGAACTAAAACAGTTCAGTAAAAAAGCAAATCAGAGCGTGGCAAAAATTGCCGACCTTATTGCGGAAAGAGTAAAAGACGGGGAGCTTGCGACAAGGTTGGCTGAACCAGCGCTTGCAGAGCTCGGTTTCTACATTCAAAGGTTAGAAAACCTAGCGCAAGTATGGCATTTAATGGCTGAACCAACTCGTGAAAAAGGTGCGCCTTTAGCTCGCTGGTTAGAAACCCACCCCGATCGCGAGGGTGATTTCATTGTGAGTGTTTCGCCACTTGAAATTGGATGGCAACTCGACCAACAGATTTGGAGCAGATGTATTGGCGCCATTTTGGTTTCCGCAACGATGCGTGCATTAAACTCTTTCCATTACTTTTGCCATCAGGTTGGTATTGATGGAAAACCAGAATCAGGCACTCAGTTTTTAGCGCTTGCGTCACCATTCGATTACCAAAACCAGGCAGAATTGCTCATCCCTGCGATGAAATATGAACCACCAGCGCCTCAATTTACTGAATATCTTATCGAGATATTGCCTAAGTACTTGGAAGACAAGAAAGCCAACTTAGTATTATTCTCATCCTATTGGCAGATGAACCAAGTCGCGAAGGCACTCTCTTTGAAGTTCATAAAAAAAGGCTGGGCGTTGCAAGTTCAAGGTGAAAGCTCACGTCAAGAAATTCTAAAAAAACATAAAAAGTTAATAGAATCAAATAAAACCAGCGTCTTATTTGGTACTGGCAGTTTCTCTGAGGGGCTAGACTTACCTGGCGAATTACTTGAAAACTTGGTGATTACAAAAATTCCATTTGGCGTTCCAACCTCCCCTGTTGAGCAGGCTCATTCCGAATACATTGAGAAAAAAGGAGGAAACCCGTTTATGCAAATAACTGTACCAGACGCAAGCAAAAAGCTGATCCAGAGCGTAGGTCGCTTACTGCGTAAAGAGAGAGATTCTGGTAGAGTAACGATTCTTGATCGACGCCTAGTCACTAAGCGATACGGACAAGCCTTAATCGACTCACTACCTCCATTTAAACGTAAAATAGAATATTAGAAGAATCACCATTTATGGAAATGATTGAGCCAACCATGCTGTTGGTGTTGGCGCTTGTCGCTTTTGTCGCAGGATTTATTGATGCAGTTGCCGGTGGTGGTGGCATGCTTACCGTACCTGCTCTACTTTCGCTAGGCTTGCCGCCTCATATTGCACTAGGCACCAATAAACTTGCCGCTACCTTTGCTTCTTCTACTGCAGCATTTACGTACTACAAAAAACGTCTATTCAAACCTCAATGCTGGAGGCGTGCATTCGTGGCAACACTCGTCGGAGCGACATTAGGTACGCTATTTGTAGATGCGATTAGTACGGATTGGCTGGAAAAAGGATTGCCGCTTGTTATTTTGGCGGCAGCGTTGTATACCGTTTTTCATAAAACACCCCACTCTGCTCATCAAAGTCCAATACCCGAGCCTTGCCCAAAACTTCATAAAAAACAGTACATGCAAGGCTTATCCATAGGATTCTACGACGGACTCGCAGGGCCTGGAACTGGGGCTTTTTGGACAGTAAGTTCAATGGCGCTGTACCGACTGAATATCTTGCTCGCCTCTGGCTTAGCAAAAGCAATGAACTTTACCAGTAACTTTACCTCTTTGATCACTTTTGCATTCCTCGGACACATCAACTGGGTGCTAGGCTTAACAATGGGAGTATGTTTAATGGCTGGTGCTTTTGTTGGCGCGCACTCCGCTATTAGATTTGGTTCTAAATTCATTCGTCCTGTATTTGTTACTGTCGTCAGCATACTAGCCATTAAATTGGCTTATGACGCATGGTTTGTAGGCTTGTCATGAACATTTCTCAACTCCAGGAAAATCTAGAACAAATGGCGAAGCAAGCCGCTGTTCTTGACCGTCAAAGAGGCGAACATCATGTTCCGCTTTTTGATGAGCGTTTATTTGGTTGCCGCTCTCGCTTACTTACTCCTTGCGTAAAAGAAGCAAAAGCCACGCTGGATGCGATTGTGCGTGAGCAAAATGAAGGTAAGCTCACCGCTTTGCGTGCTGAGTACCTCACTGAACGGTTAGTGGCGCAAATCGGTGCAATTCAACGCGAGATTTCTACCACTAAAATTCGTAAGAATGAAATCAAACATAGCAGCTATTTCCGCAAGCCTATCAACGTGCTTTATCAGGAACTCGCTCAACACCAAGAGTGGGCAAGACGCTTGCGCGAGATGGTGTTAGAAAAAGAACGTGCTGTCGAAAGCGCTCCGAGTTTTATGCGTGCCGACGCTCAAAAAGTATTACTAGCAACCGAGCAACGTTTAGCGCGTTGTGAAGCAGCACTTCTTAAGCTAGAGAACCAAATTACACATAGGGAAAAACATCAATAATGGCTGATCAACCAACCTCGCCTTTAGATGACGCACCTGAAGAGATCAAACTGGCTGTCGATTTAATCTATTTGCTTGAGAGCAATGAGATAGATCCAGAAGTTGCGCTTAACGCTTTAAAGATCGTGCAAAACGACTTAGAAAACAAATTAAAAGCAAAGTAGCTCAGAGCGTTTCAATCCTTTCACCGAGACTCATTTTCAGTGCTCTTACACAATGATACTATTCATAAAAAAGTACGCCCCCAAAAGGATAAATAATGAAAGTAATCAGCTTTAACATCAATGGACTACGTGCGCGACTGCACCAACTCCAAGCGCTAATCGACAAACACCAACCTGATGTGATTGGTCTTCAGGAAATTAAAGTTCACGATGAAGCATTCCCGATTGAAGCTGTCGAAGCCATGGGCTACAAAGTGTATTTCCATGGTCAAAAAGCACATTACGGCGTAGCAATGCTTTGTAAGCAAGAGCCTCTACACGTACAAAAAGGGTTCCCGACGGATAACGAGGAACATCAAAAGCGCATGATCATGGCAACGTTTTTAAATGAAAACGGCGAAAAGGTCACTGTGCTAAACGGCTATTTCCCTCAAGGGGATAACATCAGCCACGAAACCAAATTCCCATACAAGCGCCAATTCTATAAAGATCTGATGACCTACCTAAACGATCATCACAATAACGACGAGCAATTGATTGTTATGGGTGACATCAACATCAGCCCTATTGATGCAGATATCGGTATCGGCGAACCAAACCGTAAACGTTGGCTAAAAACAGGTAAATGTTCATTCCAACCTGAAGAGCGCGAATGGTTGAAAACCTTACTAGACTGGGGCTTTGTGGACACCTTCCGTAAGCTATACCCAGAGGTGAACGATCAATTTTCGTGGTTTGACTACCGTTCTCGCGGTTTTGATGATAACCGTGGCCTACGAATTGATGTCATTTTGGCAACCCCTTCTCTAGCGGAAAAGTGTATTGAATCTGGTATCGACTATGAGCTTCGTGGTATCGAGAAGCCTTCAGATCACGCACCAATCTGGTCAACATTTAAGTAATATATTGCAAAGCTATAAGCGAGACTCAACGCTAAGCTTAGTCCAATAAAAAGGGAGACTCAGTCTCCCTTTTCATACAAATTACCAGTTAATCACTGATTTAGCGGCCAAACCGTTTGACCATCAATAGTTATCGGTGTTTGAGCAAATTCGTTCAGACAGTAGCCTGTATTACTACTTGCAAAGTAAGTGAGCGGCATCGGCGGTAGATTCAGCGCCACAACCTGCTGTTTCGCTTTTTCTGTGAACGAGAACCCCCACATATCGAGATAGCTAGTCATATCTCGCTGAGAGATGTAGCTCAGAGCAATAAGCAACCAGTCGTTGTTCGAGATGCTATTTGCTTCTTCCCGAGAGTAGTTGGCAAAACCAATGCTCAATCGTCTCTCATCCCAAAGCGCGTCGTCCGATTTTAAGCGGTTAAACTCACGTTCAATCAGGTGCAAGCGCGCCAATAAATGCCAACCATTTTTAAGCACACCTTCATGCTGCGCCGCCATCATCATTTGAATGTAAACACGAGCGCCCCAACTCCAACTGGTTTGATTTTGCGCAGCCATGTATGCGTTTGGATCCGCTTGAGTTCGGCTAGCTTGCAATAATTCAAACTGGCCTTTGAAATCCAAGCTTTGGCAAGTTGAAACTTTTCCCGTATTCTGGAAGAAACGAGACTTACTGTAATACGAGTAGTAATTGGTCGTTGAATGCCCTTCCCAGCCTGAAAATCGGAATCGACCTTTTTCTAAACCATGACCAAGCTCATGTAAATCACCGTGACCGAGTGGGCTGAATGACCAGTAAGCATCGTAAGGGTTACCCGAACAACCATAACCACACGTCGCTTGGTCAGCGTTCATGTGCTTCACTATATCAATATTGGCGATTTCCCAACCTTGGTTTTGGGCGTATTGAATAATTTCAGGCACTTCATCTATGCCCGGCCCTTGGAAACCTGCCAGCACATGCGGGTAGTTGTGAACATATTCTTCTGTTGCAAGCGCCATTTCCGAAGGGGTAGACCACATTTCATCGTTGACCGACTCCAACATTTTGTCGCGCTTTGAGTGTACTTCAAACCCAGGAGTGATCAGCTCAGCCCAATCGAATAAATTGGCTTCTAACTGTTGAATAAAAGCGTCGTTGTCCTTCTCACTTCTCCAAACTGGATGCTGTGCCACATGATTAAATTTCAGTTCAACCGGAACATCATTTTTGTCAAAGTGAACCTGTACTGGACCACCATAAGGAGAAGTCAGCGTGATGGTTTCACCCGGCTTTACTTCATAGCCGAATGAAGTCAGCAGTTTTGGTCGCGTGTATCCATCTTTGCTGAACTCATGAGTTGCACCACTTCTTAAAGTGTTGATGACAATCTTAGTCGCCACATCATTGCTGTCATTACGTTTAACCGTAAAGGTTTCCCCAGGAAGCGCATACACACCAGCCGAACGGAAGTTACGCTTTGATTCCATATTAATCGTTGCACTGATTCTCTTTATGTCAGGGCTAAACTCACTACGGCTGAAGTTCCCCATATTTGGTTGTTTTGGGTTTACGCTTCGGCTGTTGTATTGCACGTAATCGGCAAAGTACGACTTTAGGAATTCGGTCGTTTGGGTTGATTGTTTGTCCATCGGGAAGACAACCGTTTGACGATAATGATCAGCCAGCAATACCATGAGTTTTTCGTATTGGTAGCCGTTTTGATTAAACAAATCTACTTTTTGTTCATCAAGCTTTTGCAACCAATGGCGAATGCTGTTTGCCCCTGCATAAAATTGACTGTCCATATTCGCAGTGTCAGGGCAGGATTTGTCATCACACTTTGACAAGTCAACGTTGAAATTTTGAGATTCAAAACGAGACAACAGCGCTTGTTGTGTGATGACAGAGTCCGGCACAACGTTCATCAACGATGAAGGTTCCCAGTCGACCAAGCCTAACTTACGCCAATAGTTATCTCCCACATAATCAACATGGAATTTTTCCAAAATGTCTTGGCCAAGATCAGTTAGTCCTCCATCCCAATGCAGGTATAGAACAGGAATTTGGACTTGCTCAGCGTATTCCAAAGCTTCGAGTACTGGTTTGTTGGTATCTCCAGATTGCAGATGCTGTGACAAGATCAATAAGTTTGGAGTATTGGTTTGCAAGCAGCTAAGTAGCTTCGAACCATCGCATAGGTTGGCCTCGTTAAACGCCAACTCTTGTGAAACATTGTCTTTCAGCCAATTCCGAGTCGCTTGCTCATCCGGAAAGTAATAAGACTGATCCATTTGCGCGATGACGACGTTTGAAGTAACTCCGCCCGACAACCAAGTGACCAGGTTACTTAACCATTTCGTCATCGCTGCGTTGGAAGAGTCGGGAAAACGTTGTGCCGTTCTAAATGGGTTACTACCTAATAGTGCGTAACGTTGACCATTAGACTTTTCCCCGGCAACGCCAATTGACAGAGCTTGATCTTTGTAACCGCTTGCCATGGCCTTATTGGTCATCAAGATGGTGTCGTTGAAGCCATACTGAGGTGCCAAGATCGCGGCATCATGGGTTGGATCCCAATAAAGACCTGAAAGGCTTTTCGCAATTGCAGATTTGATCGTATTCGACTGCATCTTGTGGGCTTCTACAACCTGACGACTTTCTCGAATGAAATCGCTCGGGTCAGAAACGAGCAGTGCATTACCAGTTTCCAGAGCTTGTTGAACTGGAGCTTGCGTTGGTTTTACTTGAGCATTAGGTTGTGATTCTCCCTCTCCCCCACCACATCCTGTGGCTAAGGCGGCAATGCCCAACGATAGAATTGTTTTTTTCATTTTTACTTACTAAACAATGAGTTTATCGAATGTTAATGTAAGTTAATGAATAATAAGAAATAGTCTTTTACATCGGCTGGAAAAATAGGAATGAAGATAACAAAATTATCAAAAGCAATAGCACCCACTCCGGTGCTATTGCCTCTATTGATAATTAGCTTAAAGGACGCAGATAAGCTAAGAAACGCTTCTCTGCCACTTTGAAACACCACAAAATCATAAACGTCAGTGCCATGTAGAACAGCCCCGCCGTCAGGAAAGACTCAAATGGTGCATAGTAGCGCGAGTTAACTAGACGCGCAGCACCAGTTAAATCCATGATGGTAACGATGCCCGCGACTGCACTTCCGTGCAGCATAAATATGACCTCGTTGGAATAAGCTGGTAATGCTCGACGCAATGCACTCGGCAAGATAATACGTCTGTATGTCATAAACTTACTCATGCCATAGGCTTTCGCAGCTTCCACCTCACCTTTCGGCAAACCATTAATCGCACCACGAATAATTTCTGCGGTGTAAGCCGATGTATTCAGAATAAAAGCGACCAAAGCACAGAACCAAGCGTTCTCCCACAAGGTATCTTTCACAGGGAAAAACTGATCCATGCCGTAGTAAATCAAATACAGCTGAACCAATAGCGGCGTTCCACGGAAAAAGTAAATGAATCCCCAAGAAGGTAAGCTTAGAGCGTAATTGGTACTATTGCGTGCCACGGCTAATGGGATAGAGACACACAAGCCAATAACCAACGCTAATCCCACTAACCAAACTGTTGTCCAAAGTCCCTGAAGATAAGTTGGAAAGCTTTCAATAATCAAAGAAAAGTCCATAACTTACCTCGCATGAATACTGAACTTACGCTCAACAAGCTTGAGTAGCCCGGTCGAAACGCTGGTAAAAAATAGAAAGATGAGCGCGACAGCCATGTAAAAGGTGAACGGCATTTTCGTTGTACCTGCTGCCAATGAGCTCATTCTCACCATGTCATCCAGACCAATAATGGAAACTAACGCTGTGGTCTTAAGTAACACTAACCAGTTATTACCAAATCCAGGTAATGCATGACGAATCATCTGAGGAAGTAAGATTCTTCTAAACGATAAAGCAGAACTCATCCCATAAGCTTTCGCCGCTTCTAATTCACCCTTGTCCACCGCCATGATCGCTCCACGAAAAGTCTCCGCCATGTAGGCGCCAAAGATAAAACCAATCGTGAGTACACCAGCTATAAATGGGCTGACATCAATATAATCAGGTAAGTAAGACGTCCATTCATGGTTTGGATCACTCGAGGCAAACCACTCGTTGAGCGTTTCGTTGATGGAGTAAAGGCTGTTATTTAAAAGTATTTGTCCACCAAAGAAAATTAGCATCATCAGAACCAAATCTGGAATGCCGCGAATAACGGTGGTGTAAAGAGTGGCAATCGCCCTTGCCCATTTGTAAGGTGCTAACTTAGCTAATGCGCCAAGCATGCCTAAGACCATGGCGAGAATGAGTGAAAGCACTGCAACTTCTATTGTTACTAAAGCTCCCTTCAAAATCGAAGCTTCGTATCCTTGTAAATCTAGCATAGGTGAGTTCCTAATCCCTAAACTCAAAAAATCGACCGTTGACTACTTCTAGGAACAAGCCAACGGTCGCTTAATTACGGTTTATTCACCGTACACATCGTAGTTAAAGTATTTACCAGCAATTTCTTGGTAAACACCTTTCTCACGTAGTGAAATAATTGCTGCGTCGAGTTTCTTCGTCAGATCTTTGTCTTGTTTACGAACAGCGATACCCATACCTTCGCCAAACCATTTTGGATCGGTTAACGATGGTCCAACAAACTCATAAGCTTCGCCACCTGCTTTGTTGATCACACCCTCTTCTAGAGCAGACGCATCACCTAAAACGGCAGCAATTCGACCATTTTCTAGATCAAGATACGCTTCATCAAAAGAGCCATAACGCACAATTTCAACATCATCGCCGTAGTTGTCAGTTAAGTACTTGTCATGTGTCGTCGCACGTTGCACGCCAATTTTGACATCTTTAAGATTATCAAAATCTAGACCAGCACCTTTCTTAGCGATAAATTTATTTGGAATTTGTGCGTACTTGCCAGTGAAATCGACTTTTTTCTTGCGCTCTTCAGTGATAGACATTGCTGCGATGATGGCATCGTACTTACGTGCAAGCAGAGAAGGAATAATACCATCCCAATCTTGAGCGACGATTTTGCACTTCACTTGCATCTCTTCACAGAGTGCATTTGCCATGTCTACGTCAAAGCCTTTTATTGAGCCATCAGTTTCTGTCCAGCTAAACGGAGGGTAAGCACCTTCGATACCAAAGCGAACTGTTTTCCATTCTTTCGCTTGGGCAACACCTGATACTGCCGTTGCAGCAATCGTTGCTGCTAATAACCACTTTTTCATTTCCATACTCCTGTGATTGCTATTTTATTTCGTTTTGTTTGTTGTGTTGGCTTAGGAGGCAATAGTCTGCCGCCTAACAAATATTAGTAAATGGATGAGATAAACTGCTGTAATCGTTCTGAATCCGGGTTTGTAAATAGCTTAGCTGGATTTCCCTGTTCTTCCACTAAGCCTTGATGTAAAAACATCACATGGTTTGATACGTCACGCGCAAACGCCATTTCGTGCGTGACCACCAGCATAGTTCGCCCTTCATCTGCCAAATCTCTCATTACCCCCAGAACTTCTCCTACAAGTTCTGGGTCAAGCGCAGAAGTTGGCTCGTCAAACAACATCACCTCTGGGTCAACTGCTAGCGCACGGGCAATAGCGGCACGTTGCTGCTGGCCGCCAGATAAGTGCCCAGGGTAATAATCTTTACGCTCATACAAGCCTACTTTCTTAAGCAAGACTTCTGCGTTTTCAATCGCTTGAGCTTTTGGCACGCCTAGGACATGAACAGGCGCCTCAATCACGTTTTCTAGTACGGTTAGGTGAGACCAGAGGTTGAAACCTTGGAAAACCATTGCCAGGCGTGAGCGAATACGTTGGACTTGCTTTTCATTAGCAGGAACAGATTCACCTGCTCTGTTGTTCTTCATTTGGATTAATTCACCATTTACCCAAATTTCGCCCGCGGTAGGCGTTTCTAGCAAGTTGATACATCTGAGAAAGGTACTCTTACCTGAGCCGGAAGAGCCAATGATGGAGATAACATCTCCTTTGTGCGCGGCAAGTGAAATGCCTTTTAAAACTTCATTTTGTCCAAATGTTTTGTGCAGGTCTTTTATATCTAGCGCTGGTACATCATTCATGCGCCCTACTCCCTGTGTTTTTGTCACTGCAATTAAGGGACTCCGCCCTCTCTAATTCGGAACAAATTAGCACCGCCCCTTGAAACTTGCAACAAATTATTAACCTAAATAATTCGAATAGAAAGATACGATAAACAAATTAATATGCAATATATAGCAACATATTCTTCAAAAGTTGAATATTAAATATAAAAAAGCCCCTTTCAAAGGGGCTTAATAAATTTACAAAAGTGTTAATTGAAACCTATTCGAGGTCGCAATGAATTAATTAAAACGACTGACTACCAACGAGTTTGAAGTACGTAATGTCACTTCATTTTCTAAGCCTTCTTTTTCAGAAGTAATGATGCCATCTAGGTCTTCATCTAGTTCAGGCTCTGACGCTTCACCATTGGAGAAGAAGCTCATGAAAACTTTAGAATCAATATTACTATCTTCATTCACTACTAAAGCAGTGCGATTAAAATCGTCCGAAGCTGAAACCTTCAAACCGTTAACGGCCGATGTTGGGAAGTTGTAGTAATGCAATTCAGGAACAACAACAGAATCACTATCACTTGTTGTGAAAATGCGATGTGTGACTCTGTAGTCGCCTGAAGTTGCAAAGTAAGCGACACGAGTAAAGCCTTCAGTAGACGATGTTAAGCCCATGTCCAGATCAATCACGGACTCTGCACTTCCTTGCGTTGATACACTTGGTTTTGTGTTCGGCAGGTTATCAATATTTAAGTAAGCACTCGGATCAACGTCAATATCCCATCCGTCAGAGATCGTTTCGTTAAGTAGAGACTCCCAACCATTAACTTGATTCTCTGAGAACGCCATGTATACCCAAGTTTCTTTATTCGTTGCACTAGGGCGATTATATTCAACGGCCGTTTTATCCAGCTTCAACGCGTCATATGCAAAACCGTTAGTAACAAAGCCAATGTTGAGCGAGTCGTAAGTATAGTCAGAAGACGAATAAATGTTTGACGTATTATCCGCTCTAACTAAGGCTATCTCACCAGTTCCCCACGAACCAATACCATACTGGTAAAGCGCTTTGTCACTTGAACCTGATTCATACTGAAACAATGCCGTTGGTTCACCTTTAAGCCCCATCAGTTCATCAGTAGGCAACATATCAGGGTTCGGAGACGTGAAAATATCGGTTTGCGAGACAAAGTTGTAATCTCCGCCACCTGATTCAGCGTTTCGGTAATCTAAGTTAGTAAACTTATTGCTTGCTACGTTACCGCCAGTAAAGCATTTGTTCAAAGAGTCTCGGTTTAGTGCAAAAGTAGCATTACGTAGTTTCTTATCTTGCAAGAACTCTTTTGAAAACGTGTTTACGCGAGCTTCTTTGCCGTTAAATTCTATTGCTTGAAACGTTACAAAGCCGCCGTCAGGGATATCTTCAAGATAAAACTTAAAGTTATCAGTGGTAGGTTTGATAATGTCTCCGGATCTTTTGCCATCGGCATCAGAGTAGTAACCGATAACATAGTTGGTCACTTGCTCTTTTGACGCTGCACTGTAGGTTAAAACCGTTTTATCGCCGTTCAGCTCAGTTTTGTGGTCATATACAGTACAACCTTTCGTAGTTGCTTCACTTTCAGTCATTGTTGCTGGTATAGCAAAATCAAAAGTAAACGCAGTTTTCGGCGCTGCACCACCGCCACCGCCGCCACCGCCGCCGCAACCGACCATTAACCCTGAGATGATTGCCACTAGTGGCAGTACTTTAAGCTGTTTCATGTCTTTTTCCTAAACTGAGCGGCAATGATTAGCCAAAAAATTGTCTTTGCTCTGTCCAAAGCAAGAATAAAGCCAGCTTTATATAATCACCGTGAATATTGACATTTAATCTGCATCTCGTGCAAAAGGACAAAAAGTTCTAATTTTATGCAACTTGTGTAATGAAATTACACAAGATCTCCGCATCTCATTCGCATGCCAGAAACTTTCTGTAGTTTTATTTCACAACCATTCTTAAAGTGATCTAAATCAATCACCCTAAATGGCTATCTTGCTAGACTCCTGCCAAAAGATGAGGCTTTTTTTGTGCCTCAACACAATAAGTTATTAGCTATGCTTAGGCACAGTGTCGACGTGTAACAAATCTAACAATAGCTAGCATAAGCGTGCCGCAGGATGCGGATTAACACAATTGAATGAAGAATTCATAACTTTTAAATATATGAGGAATCTATGTCAGACGCAGTTAACAAAACGCACTCTGATTCAGATATCGAGACCAAGAGCTACCGTGAGCTTCATCGTCCAGCATCTGAGTTCGCAAGCCGTTCAGACTACCTAGACCACGAACTACAAATTATGAAGCCACGTCGTTTTGGCTTGAACTTGCCAGGTCGTGACTTCCGCTTTGAGCTTGAAGACCTTGTTCCAGCGCTTGCTGGTACTATCGGTATTATCGCAATGTACTCTGCGGTAATGATGTCTTGGGCTGAAGGTCTTACTGCAGCATGGGACCACGTAAACTTAGGCAAGGACTTTGCTATCGAAGTTGCGCGTGTAGAAATGCTCATCCCTGCACTTCTTTTCTGTGTACTTGCCTCTGGTTTTATTAACCCTAAAGCCAACCTAGCAGGCAACCACGGCCCAATGATCCCTCTTATTGGTACCATCGCTCTTGCTGGTGCTCACCCTCTTGCATTAGCAATTCTCATTGGTGTGTTTGGTTTGATTTTGAGCCTCTTAAAAGGTGGGTCAAAACTGGTTAACCTCACCTCTGAAGGTACGGCTGGTGGCCTTCTTATTTTCCTAGGTTTAACCGGAACCATGAGCCAAATTAACTCTATTCAAGCTTGGGCTGTTGGTTTGCAATCCGATACGGTTGCCGCTGGTAGCATGGGTTACATCGGTCTAATTGTTCTTGCGGTTACCATTGGCTTATACGCGTTCCTTGCTAAAGTGAACAAACGCTGGCTAGCGATCCCTGTTTGTGCCTTCACTGGGCTTGCAATCGCACTTGCTCTTGGCGCAGGCTTCGATATTAAATTCGTAACCGAGACAGGCCTTCCAAACCTAAATCCAATCTACTGGTGGGGTTCAACAGAAGAAGGTTGGATGCTTGGTCTTCCTAATATGGAACACTTCATCGCTTCTCTACCATTCGCCATTCTTGCGGTAGCAATGTGGTCACCTGACTTCTTGGGTCACCGTATCTTCCAAGAGATGAACTATCCACGTAAGAGTGAGAAAGTGCTGATGGACGTTGATGACACAATGACAATGTGTTCCGTTCGCCAAATGGTCGGTACTGCAGTGGGTGGTGGTAACATCACATCATCTTGGGGGACTTACATGATCCCTGCTGCAATCGCGAAACGCCCTATTCCTGCTGGCGCCATCTTACTAGGCTCTCTATGTATTATTGTTGCAATCCTTGGTTTTCCTATGGACGTTGCAGTATGGCCTCCAGTTATGCGCGTTGCTCTTCTCGTTGGTGTATCTCTACCACTGCTTGAAGCTGGCATGCAGATGGTGAAGGACTCGAAAGACTCACAAGCAGCAGGTATCTGTATCTTTGGTTCTGCCGTTGTTAACCCAGTTCTAGCTTGGGCACTAACTATGCTTTTAGATAACAACGGTTTAATTGGAGATAAAGAGCGCGCGTCTCGCCTATCATTTGTAGACAAGATTGTGATCCCAGTAAGCGTACTTGTTATCTGTTTAGTTGCTATGCTTGCAGTTGGTATGCTTGAAGGCCAGTATGGCATCCAAGCTTGGCTATAAGCTAGCAGTCCAGAAATTTGTGGGTAGCGCTCGTCGCTACCCCATTTTTATCGAGATTTTTGAGGATTTATTGATTTAGTTTAAGGTTTGCAAAAAAATTTTAGTTTAACCTCTAACTGTTGCTTAAAAAGAAAAACGTTAAAACTAGTGACAATATTTATAGTTTTGTAAATCGAATACGTAAATTTAAGACTATAAATATTGTTATTCATAAGAGTGTACTGTTCCCCTCTTTTATCTGGGGATAGCTGGCTCAACGGCGAAGCAGTACGTATTTTTTTCTACTAAAAAGGTAGGTATGTCATGGCAGAGCAATTTGCTAAAGCTTGGGAAGGTTTTGCTGCAGGCGACTGGCAAAACGAAGTAAACGTTCGTGATTTCATTCAGAAGAACTACACTCCGTACGAAGGCGACGAATCTTTCCTAGTTTCTGAAGGTACTGAAGCGACTAACAAGCTTTGGGCTAAGGTAATGGAAGGCATCAAACAAGAGAACGCGACTCACGCTCCTGTTGATTTTGATACTTCAGTTATCTCTACCATCACTGCTCACGATGCAGGCTACATCGAAAAAGACCTAGAAACTATCGTAGGTCTTCAAACTGACGCTCCTCTAAAACGTGCGATCATCCCTAACGGTGGTATCCGCATGGTTGAAGGTTCATGCAAAGCCTACGACCGCGAGCTAGACCCACAAGTTAAAAAAATCTACACAGAATACCGTAAAACTCACAACCAAGGCGTTTTCGATATCTACACTCCTCAAATCATGGCGTGTCGTAAATCTGGCGTACTGACTGGTCTTCCAGATGCATACGGTCGTGGTCGTATCATCGGTGACTACCGTCGTGTTGCTCTATACGGTATTGACTTCCTAATGAAGGATAAATTCGCGCAGTTCTCTTCTCTACAAGAGCGTTTTGAGAACGGCGAAGACCTACAAATGACAATGCAGCTTCGTGAAGAGATCGCAGAGCAACACCGTGCTCTAGGTCAAATCAAAGAAATGGCTGCAAAATACGGTTGTGATATTTCTCGTCCTGCTGAAACTGCGCAAGAAGCTATTCAGTGGACTTACTTCGGTTACCTAGCTGCTGTTAAATCTCAAAACGGTGCGGCTATGTCTCTAGGTCGTACTTCTACGTTCCTAGACATCTTCATCGAACGTGATATCGCGGCTGGTAAGCTAACTGAAGAACAAGCTCAGGAAATGATCGACCACTTCGTAATGAAACTACGTATGGTTCGTTTCCTACGTACTCCTGAGTACGATGATCTATTCTCTGGCGACCCTATCTGGGCAACTGAGTCTATGGGTGGTATGGGTCTTGACGGTCGTACGCTAGTTACTCGTACAAACTTCCGTTTCCTAAACTCACTATACACTATGGGTCCTTCTCCAGAGCCAAACATCACTGTTCTTTGGTCTGAGCAACTACCTGAAGGCTTCAAGAAGTTCTGTGCGAAAGTATCTATCGATACTTCTTCTATTCAGTACGAAAATGACGACCTAATGCGTCCAGACATGAACTCTGACGACTACGCGATCGCATGTTGTGTATCTCCAATGGTTGTTGGTAAGCAAATGCAGTTCTTCGGTGCTCGTGCGAACCTTGCAAAAACAATGCTTTACACCATCAACGGTGGTGTGGATGAGAAGCTAAAAATCCAAGTTGGCCCGCAAATGCCTAAGATCGAAGGCGATGTTCTTAACTACGATGAACTGTGGGAGAAAATGGACCACTTCATGGATTGGCTAGCGAAACAATATGTGACTGCACTAAACGCTATCCACTTCATGCACGATAAGTACAGCTACGAAGCGGCACTAATGGCTCTACACGACCGTGACGTTAAACGTACTATGGCTTGTGGTATTGCTGGTCTATCTGTTGCAGCTGACTCACTATCTGCAATTAAATACGCAAAAGTTAAGCCAATTCGTGACGAAGACGGTCTAGCAATCGACTTCGAAATCGAAGGCGATTACCCTAAATTCGGTAACAACGACCCACGCGTTGATGACATTGCATGTGAACTTGTTTCTGTATTTATGGGCAAAATCCGTAAGCTTAAGACTTACCGTGACGCAATCCCTACTCAGTCAATTCTTACTATCACTTCAAACGTGGTTTACGGTAAGAAAACTGGTAACACGCCTGATGGTCGTCGTGCTGGTGCTCCATTTGCTCCAGGTGCAAACCCAATGCACGGTCGTGACGAGAAAGGTGCTGTAGCATCACTAACTTCAGTTGCTAAACTGCCGTTTGCTGACGCACAAGATGGTATCTCTTACACATTCTCTATCGTACCTAACGCACTAGGTAAAGATGAGGGTTCACAACGCGCTAACCTTGCTGGTCTGATGGATGGTTACTTCCACCACGAAGCGGGTATCGAAGGTGGCCAACACCTAAACGTGAACGTTCTTAACCGTGAAACTCTAGAAGACGCAGTTAAGCACCCAGAGAAATACCCTCAGCTAACAATCCGTGTATCTGGTTACGCTGTTCGCTTCAACTCTCTAACTGCAGAGCAACAAGCTGACGTAATCGCACGTACATTCACTGAGTCTCTATAAGACTATAGCGAAATAACGTTCTAGTAATACAACAAAGGCTGATGCTAAGTAGCATCAGCCTTTTTTTATTTCTTGAATGAAAGTTGTGATATCGCGAAAGACTTTTGCCCGCATTCTTACGTATGATGCGAAAAAAGTTAGCAAATAAAGTCTATGAGATTTAGTAAATTAATTATTCTTACCCTTCTTTCTCCAGTTGCAATAGCATCCACTAAGTCTACGGTTTCTTTTACCATCGACAACGATGGTATTTTTGGCGTCGATCAAGACTATACGAATGGTGTTTTCCTTTCGTACGCGACAGACCAACTGATACAAGAAAGCCAATGGAAATGGCTGAGTCTAGCTAACTCAGAGCACGCCAATATCGATAAAATAGAGTTGGTTCTTGGCCACAAAATGTGGACTCCAAGCGACATTGAAGCCGATTATCCACTAATCAATGATCGCCCATATGCCGGTTACCTACACACCGAAATCAACTACCTTTCCCTAACGAGTGACAAAGCTGTACGGTACAATTTCACCATAGGAGCTACGGGTGAAAGTTCGCTATCAGAAAAGGCGCAAGAAATCGTTCACGGCATAACAGGATCGACGGACCCTCAAGGTTGGGATTACCAGATTGAAGATAAAGTTGCGTTCAGCCTTGGTTACCGCGTATTTAACAAATTGATGCGCAGCGAAGAACAAAAAACACAATGGGAGATCACCAACATTAACGACATCAATGCGGGTAACTTCCGTAGTGATGTCTCTCAAGGCGTCATGTTTCGTTGGGGTACAAACCTAGCGAATAGCATCGGAGCCGCCAATATCAGTGTCGAAAGCCCTTTTTCAGCAAGTATGATCGCTCAGAACACGTCGAGTTGGTTCTTGTTCACCGGGTTTGAAGGTCGTTACCGCTTTAATGACATGACTATCGAAGGAGATCGTCCTGGCATTCCTGAACCATCAGCGCCATACGACGTCACTCTGCAAAATTGGCAAGCAAGTGCCGTCGCGGGGGTATCTTGGTACAACCAAAATTACGGTGCAAGCATCACCTTTACAATTAAAACACCGGATTATGAAGAAGCCCAAACCGATGTTTATGGGACAGGCTCGTTCTCCGTGTTCGCCTTTTTCTAAAAACTGGATTATCCCAGCATCGAAGTCAATCTAGATACACGGCAAGTTCTCGGGGTAGGTATTAACCACCTCGTGTTCAAGCGTTTATGTAGATTGGCTCCATCTATTTTCTTTCTTCAAATAACCTTGCCTTTAGTACCGACAAAGCTGTTTTAACCCTGCTTTTTGTAATAAAATAACAGCTAGAATTTACTAGTAATGAGAGCAAAAGATGTCAACAGCTGGTCGTATTCACTCATTTGAGTCATGTGGTACCGTAGACGGACCTGGTATTCGATTTATCGTCTTCTTGCAAGGTTGTTTAATGCGCTGTAAGTATTGCCATAACCGCGATACTTGGGACACGCATGATGGCAAAGAAGTCACGGTTGAAGAAATCATTTCCGAAGCGAAAAGTTACCGCCACTTCATGAATGCATCAGGCGGTGGCGTTACTTGTTCTGGCGGCGAAGCGATGCTTCAACCGGAATTCGTACGTGATTTTTTCCGCGCTGCTAAAGCCGAAGGCATTCATACATGTCTAGATACTAACGGTTATGTTCGTAAGCACACTGATGTTATCGATGAAGTACTGGATGCAACAGACTTAGTCATGCTTGACATCAAACACATGAAAGACGAAGTGCACCAAGATCTCATTGGTGTATCCAACCGACGCACATTGGACTTTGCTCGTTACTTGCAAAAAATCGGAAAGAAAACATGGATTCGCTATGTCGTCGTGCCTGGTTACACAGATGACCCAGAAGCAGCACACATGCTTGGTGAATTTATTAAAGACATGGATAACATCGAAAAGGTCGAGTTACTTCCTTACCACAAATTAGGGGCTCATAAGTGGGAAGCGTTAGGCTTAGAATACCCACTCGAAGGAGTAAACCCGCCACCGAAAGAAACCATGGATGAAATTCAATCCATTCTTGCTCAATACAACGATAACGTAAAATACTAAGTGAACCGCAAGACTAACCTCTTTAAAATACCAGCTTATTGCTGGTATTTTTTTGATTATATCTAAGCCTTATCAGTGAGTTTCTCTGCGGTCATTTAGGTATAAAAAGAACGATAGAAATGATTGCGTCATGTTCGCATAGGAAGGAAGTAACATGGATTTGTTTAACTTAGGCTCTCTTGTTGTCTCAATTTGGATAGTAGTAGTCTACTGCCTACCAGATTGGAAAAAAGTCGTTTGGCCCAAACTGGAAAAAGAAAAAGGATTTCAGCACCTCGTTTTTGCAACGCTCTTCTTTTTCAGTATTTTATGGACAGCTCAAGCAGGTGTAAAAGAAGGATTACAGATTCATTTTCTTGCACTAACAACACTGACGATGATGTATGGTTGGCGCATGGCATTTCTAATCAGTATCCCTGCAATGCTGGTCAACCACCTACTACATGATGTGTCCTTGCTACTCTTACCCACGTCGTTAGTTCTATCTGCCCTAATTCCGATTTTCATTAGTTACTTAGTGTTTCTTCTGAGTTACCACTACTTACCACGAAACATTTTTGTTTTCATCTTCGTTGCTGGATTTTTCAATGGCGCGATAACAGGAAGTCTGCACCTCATCATTAACTCTTTTTATCACCTATCAGTTGGTCACTACGATTGGGAAACCATTCAACATAACTACTTTGTTTTTGTGCCGTTGCTCGCCTTTCCAGAAGGTCTATTAAATGGTATGGCACTGGCGGTTTTAACCGTATTCAAGCCAGAGTGGCTGAGAGTATTTTCAGACCGAGACTACATATACAATCATTACCATAAATAAGTGTTTTCAAACTGGTCAAAAGTGACAGTTCTTGCCATTTTTTAGTATTAAATATGTGTTGAGATCATGTTTCACTCATGTCTTAAGCGTTAACCTAAGCACATTAAAAATGTATTAGATATCTAGTGAGGTCACCATGGAAATGTCAAACGCTCAACGTTTGATTCTATCAAACCAATACAACCTTATGTCTCAACTTGATCCAAGTAATGCGGCCAAATACAAACGCTTACAAACGATCGTTGAACGTGGTTATGAACTACAAATGCGAGAGTTGAACAAAGATTTCGGCTGCCTCTCAGAAGCAGAGTGTCGTGAGATCATCGACGTTATGGAGATGTATCATGCGATGCAAGAGTCTTACAACATGCTAGACGATGAAGATCGTAGCAACGTGGATCAACGTCGCTTGAAGTTCTTGGGATTTGATATCGCTTCAGAAGCGCAACAAGTACATTACGTACGTTTTCTCATCGATTCTGAAGGTTTGTACCCTCAGTTTGACAAGGCAGATCATCACTTTAACAGCCAAATGCCGATGCTAGATAAATACCGCCGTATGCTGCAAACTTGGCGTAACTGCCCTCGTCAGTATCATTTATGTGAAAACGAACTAGCGCAAATCTTCAGCGCATAAAATGGTCGTCTAAGAATGAGGAGAGCGCCCGCTCTCCTTGTTATTTACCCTGTCACAAACTTATCTAAGACTTTGCTCTCTTCCTACCTCTTTCACTTGCCTTGCTCAATGTAGAACAACGAATCACTGAGACTCTTCCGTCTTTGCCAAATATTTGATTTCTATTGCACCTATTCACGACATAAATTCGTCCTTAATAAAAGAGTGATTCAAATGTCACTTTTACAATAAATTCATAATTGTTAAGCAAAATTGCAAATCCCCGACTAGGCTTAAGTAGAGAAAGGCTGTGATTGAAAAATTCATATCCACCGCTCACCGTTGTAACGAAAAAACCGTCCATAAAGCAAAGTCTTTGGTGTCGCCAATCTTACATTCTGTACGAACCAAATGTGATAACAGGACGTATATTCAAACAACAACGAGCATAACTGTTGGTGGAAAGCCTGAATCAACGTTCGTCGGTAGACTGACTATTAAAGGGGAAAGCGACATGAGTATTTTCGACCACTATCAATCAAGATATGAAGCTGCAAAAGATGAAGAGATGTCGTTACAGGAGTTTTTAGCCCTGTGTAAAGATGACAAAAGCGCTTATGCTAATGCAGCAGAACGCCTACTGATGGCGATTGGTGAACCAGAGATAATCGATACGGCAAAGGATCCGAGACTAAGCCGAATCTTCTCGAATCGTGTTATCTCTCGTTATGAAACCTTTAAAGACTTTTATGGCATGGAAGATGCTATAGAACAAATTGTGTCTTACCTAAAACATGCGGCGCAAGGCCTAGAAGAGCGTAAGCAGATTCTTTACCTACTCGGCCCTGTAGGTGGCGGTAAGTCTTCGCTTGCAGAAAAGCTTAAGGCTCTGATGGAACAGATGCCTATTTATGTTCTTACTGCTAACGGCGAACGCAGCCCAGTGAATGACCATCCATTCTGCCTATTCAAAGCCACAGAAGATGGCGATATTTTGAAAAAAGAGTATGGCATCGAGCACCGTTATCTTCGCTCGATCATGTCTCCTTGGGCCGCTAAACGTCTTCACGAGTTTGGTGGTGATATCACCAAATTTAAAGTAGTGAAAGTACGCCCTTCTATCCTTGACCAAATCGGTATTGCCAAAACTGAACCAGGCGATGAAAACAACCAAGATATCTCATCATTGGTTGGTAAAGTCGATATTCGTAAGCTTGAACACTATTCGCAAGACGATCCAGACGCTTACAGCTACTCCGGTGCGCTGTGTAAAGCAAACCAAGGTTTAATGGAATTCGTTGAGATGTTCAAAGCACCAATCAAAGTGCTTCACCCGCTGCTAACAGCAACGCAAGAAGGCAACTTCAACGGTACAGAAGGCCTTTCTGCGATTCCATTCGACGGTATGATTCTGGCTCACTCAAACGAATCTGAGTGGCAGACCTTCCGTAACAACAAGAACAATGAAGCGTTCTTGGACCGTGTTTATATTGTGAAAGTACCTTACTGTCTACGTGTTTCAGAAGAAGTCAAAATCTACCAAAAACTTCTCGAAAACAGTGAGTTATCTCAAGCCCCTTGTTCACCAAGCACACTCGAGACTCTGGCACAATTCAGTATTCTTTCTCGACTTAAAGAGCCTGAGAACTCGTCCATCTTCTCTAAGATGCGCGTATACGACGGTGAAACGCTGAAAGATACGGATCCAAAGGCAAAAAGCTATCAAGAGTATCGTGATTATGCTGGTGTCGATGAAGGCATGAACGGTCTCTCAACACGTTTTGCCTTTAAGATTTTGTCACGCGTATTTAACTTCGACCAAACCGAAGTGGCAGCCAACCCTGTACATCTATTCTATGTGATTGAACAACAGGTTGAGCGCGAACAGTTCCCTGCTGAAACAGCAGAGAAATATCTCGAGTTCTTGAAAGGCTACCTAGTACCTCGATACGTTGAATTTATCGGTAAAGAGATTCAGACCGCTTATCTTGAGTCTTACTCTGAATACGGCCAAAACATCTTCGACCGATATGTCACCTATGCAGACTTCTGGATTCAAGACCAAGAGTACCGAGATCCAGAAACTGGTCAGCTATTTGATCGCTCTTCACTGAATGCTGAGCTAGAGAAGATCGAAAAAACAGCTGGTATTTCTAACCCGAAAGATTTCCGAAACGAAATCGTTAACTTTGTGCTTCGTGCGAAAGCGAATAACAATGGTCAAAACCCGGTTTGGACCAGCTACGAAAAACTGCGCACAGTAATCGAGAAGAAAATGTTCTCCAATACCGAAGAGCTACTTCCGGTTATCTCATTTAATGCGAAAACCTCTTCTGAAGATCAGAAGAAGCACGACGACTTTGTCGCTCGCATGATGGAAAAAGGCTATACCGAGAAACAGGTTCGCCTACTTTCTGAGTGGTACCTACGAGTACGTAAGTCATCCTAACCCAGTATTGAGTTAGGTCGCTTGTGAAACATGAAGAGGGCTATTTCATGGCGCAATTTATAGACCGAAGGCTCAATGGCAAGAACAAGAGCGCTGTTAATCGACAGCGCTTCTTGAAGCGCCACAAAGAGCAAATAAAAGAGTCGGTAGCAGACGCAGTGAATCGACGCTCGATTACGAATACGGAAACGGGCGAAGACGTCTCTATCCCTCACAAAGACATCAATGAGCCTATATTTCATCAAGGCAAAGGTGGTGTTCGCGAACGAGTTCATCCCGGTAACGATCAATTTATTGCTGGTGATAAAATTGAGCGTCCCAAAGGTGGCGGTCAGGGTAGCGGCTCAGGAGAAGGGAACGCCAGTCCAGATGGAGAAGGCCAAGACGAATTTGTATTCCAAATATCAAAAGATGAGTACCTCGATATTTTGTTCGAAGATCTCGAGCTGCCTAATCTAGAAAAAAACCAAATTGCCAAAATCACTGAATGGAAAACACACCGTGCAGGCTTTCAAACTGCCGGTATCCCTTCCAATATCGCCGTAGTACGTTCTCTGCAACAATCTCTTGCGCGCCGTACTGCAATGACTGCCGGTAAGAAACGACTTCTTAAAGAGTTAGAAGACGAACTTGCTCGCATCAAAAATATTGAACCTGCTCAGCAGTTTGAAGAGAACCGCTTGAAGGCTGAAATTGAAGAACTGCGCAAGAAAATCGAAAGCGTGCCGTTCATCGATACCTTCGACTTACGCTTCAAGAACTATGAGAAACGCCCGGTACCATCGAGCCAAGCGGTCATGTTCTGTCTAATGGACGTATCCGGTTCGATGGATCAGGCAACGAAAGACATCGCAAAACGCTTCTATGTTCTTTTGTACTTGTTCTTAACTCGTACCTACGAGAATGTCGAAGTCGTCTTTATCCGCCACCATACCCAAGCGAAGGAAGTGGACGAGCACGAATTTTTCTACTCACAAGAAACCGGGGGCACCATTGTATCTAGCGCACTCAAGTTAATGGATGAAATAGTAAAAGAGCGATACCCGATTGGTCAGTGGAACATATATGCAGCTCAAGCATCCGACGGTGACAACTGGGCAGATGATTCGCCAAGGTGCCGGGATCTATTAGTGAACAAATTACTTCCAAACTGTCAGTACTACTCTTACATAGAGATCACACGGCGCTCGCACCAAACTCTATGGCATGAGTACGAAAAACTCACTGAAGAGTTTCCTAATTTCGCAATGAAAAACATTCGCTCTGTGGAGGATATTTTCCCAGTCTTTCGTGAACTATTCCAAAAAGAAACGGCGTAAGGAGGCTAGCGATGAATACCGCAACGAGAAACCTCTCAGGAGAGGCGCCTAAGAAGCGTAACAGTAAAGTGTTGCCAGATGGACCAGATTGGACATTTGAGCTGTTAGAGCGATACCACAAAGAAATTAAGCGTGTCGCGGAGCATTATCGCCTAGACACTTACCCTAACCAAATAGAAGTGATTACTTCAGAACAGATGATGGATGCCTACTCAAGTATCGGCATGCCAATCAATTACAATCACTGGTCATTTGGTAAAAAATTCATCCAAACAGAGCAGAACTATAAACATGGTCAAATGGGGCTAGCCTACGAGATTGTGATTAACTCCGACCCTTGTATTGCTTATTTGATGGAAGAAAATACGGTAACAATGCAAGCACTCGTTATAGCGCACGCGTGTTACGGCCATAACTCTTTTTTCAAAGGTAATTACCTATTCCAAACGTGGACTGACGCCAGTTCTATTATCGACTATCTGCTGTTCGCCAAAAAGTACTTAGCCGAATGTGAAGAACGATATGGCGTAAAAGAAGTGGAAAAGCTTCTCGACTCTTGTCACGCGTTAATGAACTTTGGTGTAGACCGCTACAAGCGTCCAGAGAAAATCTCAATTACAGAGGAAAAAGCAAGACAAGAAGAACGCGAAGCATACCTACAATCTCAAGTTAATGAGCTTTGGCGCACGGTACCAACAGCCAAGACGAAAGAGGAAGACATTAAAGAGCGATTCCCAAGCGAGCCTCAGGAAAATTTGCTCTACTTCTTCGAAAAACATGCTCCGTTGTTAGAGCCATGGCAACGTGAAGTTGTTCGGATCGTCCGTAAGATCAGTCAGTATTTTTATCCGCAAAAACAAACGCAAGTCATGAATGAGGGCTGGGCAACGTTCTGGCACTACACCATACTCAACCATCTTTATGATGAGGGCTTGGTGTCTGAAAAGTTCATTCTAGAGTTCTTACATAGCCACACCAGTGTCGTGGCTCAGCCGCCTTATAACAGTCCTTACTTTAATGGCATTAACCCCTACGCGTTAGGCTTTGCCATGTTCCGAGATATTAAGCGTATCTGTGAAGAACCAACTGATGAGGACAAGGAGTGGTTTCCAGACTTGGCAGGAACCGACTGGTTAGATGCAGTGCATTTCGCGATGCATAATTTCAAAGATGAAAGCTTTATTAGCCAATACCTTTCTCCGAAATTAATGCGTGATTTCAAGTTGTTTGCGATCAACGATGATGATCATAAGAACTTTATTGAAGTCGCTGCGATACACGATGAGATGGGTTATAAACGCATTAGAGAAACCCTAGCCGCTCAGTATAACTTATCTAATCTTGAGCCAAACATTCAGGTGTTTAATGTCGATGTCCGTGGTGATCGCTCGCTTACGTTGCAGTACGTTCCTCACAACCGCATCCCACTTGATGATAGTTACGAAGAAGTTCTAAAGCACGTGTATCGATTATGGGGCTTTGATGTCATTCTCCAAGAAGTGAAAGACACCGGTCACCGAGAGGTGTTAGCGACCTGCCCTAAACGGAACCAATACGACACTAACATTTAACTAATACCGCGATACAAGTAAAACAAAAAGGCTCCTAATTCAGGAGCCTTGTTTATTCTTAAATCTATATGAGCATTTGTTACGCTTGCTTTGCAACAATCGCGCGCACGGCTTCTAGATCTTCGGGCGTATCAACGCCTGCTGCTGGTGCTTCTTTCGCTACCGCCACATGAATTTTTTCACCGTACCAAAGCACTCGCAGTTGCTCAAGACACTCAATCTGCTCTAATGCACTTGGTGCCCAGTTGACATACGTATTAATGAAACCAGCTCGATAAGCATAAATACCAATATGACGCATTAATGGGTTGGCAATGGTTTTGTCTTGTTTAGCAAAGTTATCGCGATCCCAGGGGATGGTTGCTCGACTAAAGTACATCGCATAGCCTTGCTCATCTGCGACAACTTTAACAGCGTTCGGGTTGAACACTTCCTCTTCCGAGTCTATTTCTACAGCTAACGTCGCCATCGGGGCTTCACACCCAGATAAGTTATCAGCAACCTGACGAATGATGGACGGCGGAATCAAAGGCTCATCCCCTTGCACATTAACAATAATGTGGTCTGACGGAATAGCCATCTTTTCAACAACTTCGGCAAGACGCTCCGTACCTGATTCGTGGTGGGGAGAGGTCATACAAACTTTACCACCAAATGACGAAACCGCTTTCGCAACACGCTCGTCATCAGTTGCAACGATGACATCTTCCGCACCCGCTTGTAGCGCTTGTTCATAAACCCACTGAACCATAGGCTTACCACCAATATCCGCTAGCGGTTTACCAGGCAAACGGCTCGATGCGTAGCGCGAAGGGATGACAACCGTAAAAGACATTAGCGTCCCTCATCCATGCTCATAGTGCGAGCTTCAGGCTCTAGCAGAACTGGAATACCCTCTTTGATCGGGTAAGCAAGGCGATCCAATTTGCAGATCAACTCTTGATTATCTTTATCGTACGTCAGCTTACCTTTGCAAACAGGGCAAGCTACAATCTCAAGTAGACGGTGATCCATAAGCCGCTTTAACCTCTTTTATTCTATTTAAAATTTGCTCTGCATCGTTTGATTCAAACTGGGCAGATACAGGCAGATACCACCAATTATCTTGCGCATAATGGCTGCACTTGACGGCATCTTTCTCGGTCATAACCACATTGGTCCCTTGTTGAGCCAATGCTTCTAATTCTTGTTGATCAAAGTCTTGATGGTCAGCAAAACCTTTTGTGACTTTAACATCTGCGTTCATCGAGTTTAGTGTATGAAAAAACCGCGGAGGATGCCCAATGCCCGCAAATGCGACGAGATCTTTCAACTCCGAGACATCCACATGTTGCTTAGTCTTAAGATTAATAGCTTTAGAGGGTGCTAAAGCCATTGCGATTTCGCCCGTATGCGCTTGACCGCCATTGGTGATGATAAAGTCGACTTCTTTAAGTCGCTCAATACCTTCACGTAAAGGACCTAATGGAATCAGGCTTTCATTCCCAAACCGGCGATTCCCATCCACAATCACTAACTCAATATCACGGCCTAACGCATAATGTTGTAATCCATCATCCGTAATTATGATATCCACATCCAAATCTAGCAGTGCTTTCACTGCATTTGAACGCACAGGATCTACCGCAACAGGTGCTCCTGTACGGCGATGAATCAACTTAGGTTCATCGCCACAATGCTTCGCTGGCGTATCTTCTTTTAGCACTAACGGATAGGCAGGAGCCTTTGCCCCATAACCACGAGAAACAACCCCCGGCTTAAAGCCCATTTGCTGTAGTTGCTCAACAAGCCACACAACAACTGGTGTTTTACCATTGCCACCAGCAGTGATATTGCCAACCACAACAACAGGTATTGGCGCATTATAAGCTTGCTTGCGGCCAGTTTGGTATTGCTTTCGCTTTGACTTGCTTATCGTTCCAAATAATAAACTCAGTGGCCACAAAAGCGGCCACAAGAGGTATTTTATTGGATGGTTTTCAAACCAGATTTTTTCAACCACCGCGCTTATTCACCAAACTGAATACGGTGCAATTGTGCATACGCACCATTTTTCTTAATAAGCTCAGCGTGGTTGCCACGTTCAATGATGGCACCATCATCAACCACAAGAATTTCATCGGCTTTCTCGATTGTGGATAAGCGGTGCGCTATTACAAGTACCGTTTTATCTTTTTGCAGCTCATCAAGTGCAGCTTGAATAGCTCGCTCGGATTCGGTATCCAAAGCCGAAGTTGCCTCATCAAGAATCAGCACTGGAGCATCACGCAATAGAGCTCGCGCAATCGCAACACGTTGGCGTTGACCACCAGACAAGCTAGCACCATTTTCACCAATCATGGTATCAAGTCCATCATCCATTTTGCTGATGAACTCCATCGCATGCGCGAGTGTTGCCGCTTTCTCGATATCACTGCGCTCATATTGGCCATCCGTTGCGTACGCAATATTGTTTGCTATCGTGTCATTAAACAAATGAACATTTTGCGATACTAGTGCAAATTGCTGGCGTAAATTCTTTAGCTCGTAATCACGAATATCATGCCCATCTAATGTGATAGATCCACTGTCAACATCATAGAAGCGGTTGAACAAGTTCGCGATGGTACTTTTACCTGAGCCAGAACGGCCAACTAGCGCCACCGTTTTTCCTCTTGGAATATCGAAGCTGACATTTTCCAATGCTGGTTTTTCTGCACCAGTGTAAGTAAAGCTTACGTTTTTAACTGAAACATCGCCATTTGCGCGTTCAACTGTCAACTTACCTTCGTTTTTCTCAGGCTCGAGGTCAATTAACGCGAAGAGCGTTTGGCTCGCGGCCATACCACGTTGGAACTGAGAAGTAACGTTAGTCAGCGCTTTAAGTGGGCGCATCAGACCAAACATTGCAGAGAAGACAACAGTAAATGTACCTGGAGTCAGTTGCTCTTTAATCGAATCAATACTTGCTAAATAAAGAACGGCAACAATTGCAAGTGATGCAATCATTTGGATGATAGGGTTAGCCGCCGCTTGAGCCGTCACCAACTTCATGCTTTGTTGACGCATTTGGTTGCTGACTTTTTCAAATCGTTTACGTTCGATGTCTTGGCCGCCATAGCTCAACACAACTTTATGGCCTTTCAGCATCTGCTCTGCTGATGCAGTTACGTTACCCATCATGGTCTGCATATTTTTGGATATTTTTCTAAAACGTTTAGAAACAACACCAATACCCCATGCTACAACGGGAGCAACAGCAAACAGCACTAGCGACAACTGCCAGCTGTTGTAAAACATCAAAACTAACAGACCAATGATACTTGCGCCTTCACGGACAATGCTCACCAACGCTTGGCTAGTTGCCGCTGACACTTGCTCTGAGTCGTAGGTTATACGCGACAATAAATTGCCCGTCTTTTCCTTATCAAAGTAAGACACTGGCATATGCATAAAGTGATTGAACACCATGCGACGGACTTGCATAACTACGTTGCCAGATACCCAGCTCAAACAGTAGGTGGAGACAAATCCACTTATGCCACGGATGAACATCATGGCAAAAATAATCAATGGAAGCGTGCGTAAAAAATCAGATTCAGCGTTCCCAAAACCTTCATCGAGTAGTGGTTTTAGCAGGGAAATCATATAGGTATCTGATATGGCATTAATAACTAATGCAATGACTGCAACGACAAGACCTGACTTATAAAGGCGAATAAATTGCCATAGACGCTTAAACGTCTGCCAAGTCGTTTCATCAGTATTTATCGACATAGAAGTGCTTTATTTTCTTACATTAAGACTCTCATTCTACTCCCTTACGCAGCATCTGCCTATACCAAGGCTCAAATGTATCGCTACGTTTGGTTTCTGAGCGCCAATTATCACGGTGAATAAAGAAGCTTACCTGACCACCCTCACCAGTATCAAGCCAAGTAATGCCAAGCTTTCGGTATGAAGCAACGACATTTTCCGCTGGCATTCCCCATCGATTGTTTTTTGCTAAAGAAGCAACCGCCACACTCGGGCTCACCGCCTCGATAAATCGAGGATTCGATGAACTTTTACTCCCGTGGTGAGGGACTAGCATCACATCGCTTTGTAACTTTCCGGGTTCTCTAAGCAAAATCCACTCGCTAATGGCCTCAATATCACCAGTAAAAAGCATACTAAAGTTAGAAATAGGGTCAGTAAGTCGTAATACACAGGAGTGCGGATTATACGCACGTTGAACAAGTGCAGGAGGCCAGAGCACTTCCATCTTTAATCCTTGCCATTTCCATTGGTCGCCTCTAGTGCAAGGTTCATATCCGATAAAGAATTGACTACTAAGTTTACGCTGTGGAGAAAAGGCATCTTCAATGAAAAAGCGGCCGCCTGCGTGATCATTATCGGAATGGCTTAGAATCAGTGTATCTATGCTTTCATAACCTCGTTGATGCAAAACCGGAGTGACGACCTGCTCTGCGATACTGCCACTTTGCCATGCTTTACCAGTGTCATACAGCAACACCTTGTCGTCTTTTTCTACAACCACTGCAAGGCCATGACCTACATCTAATACATCGATACGCCAATGCGGTTCATACTCCGCTGCAAACTTGATACTAATAACGATGCCGAGTAACAAATACCACGCGTACTGAGACATGAACCGTTGAAATATTAAGCAAACCACTATCACCATAACCAGCATTGTCATTTCCATGCTAATGGGTTGCCAAGAACCTACTGCGTACTGTATTGACGTGCTCAATGGCTGTAATGACCAGTCCACCAAATGCCACAGAGGCTTCGCTATCATTTCAAGAAACAAAGATGAGAACAGGGCTAGAAACATCAAAGGTACAACGATAAATCCGAACCAAGGAATAAATACCAAGTTGTAGGCTATTGAGGACAAACTAAAACCGGAGAAGAAATGGCCACTAACAGGTACGATTAAAGCGCTCAACATCAATTGAGTAAGCAATAACGCTTTTAATCGCGCTTTCCAACCTCCCCTTTGATGTCGAATCAAATTAATTGCGAACAATACCGCACAAACGGAGAGGTACGATAACCAAAAGCTCATACTGTAGGATGCAAAAGGTTGGACAAGCAGTTGTAGAGATACTGCAAGCAAAAGAACTCGCCAAGAAGTCCAGTGCACCAGAGTATACTTCAGGAGAACGTAAACAACGCATACCGACACTGCTCGCGTAGTAGGCAGAGAGAAATCCGCTAACCAAGCGTAGGCAACAGCGAAGATCAGCCCATATAAGCTAGGTAACAACTGGTATTGGGGTAATAGATAACGAACGGTACCGCCCACGACTAGCCCAAAAGTAAACGCCATACCAATATGTAAACCAGAAATGGAGACCAAATGCAGTAAACCACTGTCCCTGAGCGCTTGCCAATCTTCCTTAGACAACCAAGAACGGTCAGCAAAAACTAACGCACTTATTAACGAGAAATGATGAAGGGAAGACACATCATCAGCGACATCGGCAATAATGGATTGACGCAGAGATACATTAGAACGAACAATCCACTGAGCGTCTTTGTTAACAACCGCTCGGGCGATAATATTTTTACCCATCGCGTGCTTTTCAGCATCAAAGCCAGCTTCGTTGCGTAGACCTATAATCGGCTTTAACGAGATGGATGTCGTAAACTCACTGTTAACATCGAGTGGAAAAGGCGTAATAAGACGGATTTTAGGTTTAAGAAAAGGTAACAGAGTTTGAGAATTTACCGCTTCTATAGCGACAATACCTTCATAACCGTGACTTATTTGCGTAAAAGGGCTGTCAACTTTACCAATTATGGTAATATTCTCCCCTGCTTGAAAAAGGGCTTGTCTCTGAGACTCCAATACATTGCCGTGGACGATGACAACCATAAAGCCCGCAATTGCGCCTATGCTAATTAAGCCACGACGTAATTTGATTATTGAGCCAGTGGTTATTATTCCCAGCAGCAACCAACGCCAATCTGGTATTGTCGGCCACCAAGCTGACGAGATTACGCTCGCTACAAATAACGCCAAGGTCCAACTTTTTTCTGAGAGAGTCATGCTGTCCTATGCCTAGAAAGCTGATAAAACGCTTCATGCCAGATCATGAATTGATCAAACGCCAAAAAGCATTGAAGGTCTTCGGCAATGTGTTGTACAACCCAAACTTGTGGTGCTTAAACCGCCGCTCGGCATCAGGGGCTTTTGCTGTCGGGTTATTTATGGCTTTTGTTCCGCTGCCGAGCCAAATGATCATGGCCGCTGGTTTGGCCATTATGTTGGGTGTCAATCTGCCCCTCTCCGTCGCTTTGGTATGGATCAGCAATCCTATCACTATGCCTGTGCTATTTTACTTTGCGTACAAGCTAGGTGCTCTAGTGATGCGTCTTCCCCCGCAACCTTTTCACTTTGAACTATCGTGGGAATTCATCATGCAGCAAATGAGCACCATTGGACCTCCATTTCTATTGGGCTGCGCAATTTGTGGGGTTGTATCCGCGATTATTGGCTACTTCGGAATTCGAGGGCTTTGGCGCTACTCCGTGGTACGGAGCTGGCAAAAACGCAAAATAAGATAAGACCTTACTGCGTAAAAATCAGCATTTGAGCTATCAGTTGAGGGGCATCTAACAGTTAGAATGAAACGCGATGTTACTCAAGTCGGATAAATACAAAAAAGGACCGAATTCGGTCCTTTTTGTTTTTCGCATATTGTAAAACAATCCGCTATTTAGAACTCAGTACAGCCGCCGGATTCAACCTTGCGGCACGCGAAGCAGGATACCACGTCGCAAGTAAACTAAGCACTATCGCCGTCACTGACACCAATGCCACATCTGGCCAGTGTAGTTGTGATGGTAAGAAGTCGACGAAGTAAATATCACCCGATAAAAACTGATGACCAATTAAGCTCTCTAACCCTTTAATTAACGGAGTCAGGTTTAACGCCACTAAGACACCGATAACACTGCCGACGAGACTACCAAATACACCAGAGAATACACCTTGCCAAACAAAGATCCGTTTGATTAGGCTATCTTTTGCTCCCATTGTTCGCAAAATTGCAATTTCCGCCGCTCGGTCTTTCACTGCCATCATCAACGTAGACACAATATTAAAACATGCCACGCCAATCACCAGTACCATCACCAAGTACATAATGGTGCGCACGAGCTGAATATCGCGATACAAAAAACCAAACTTTTGCTGCCAGCTTTTCAAATACACGTAAACATCAACCATGCTACCAACCTCGCGAACAATAGAAGGCGCATTGAGAACATCGTCAGTTTTTAGTGAAATGCCTGTGACCCCTTCCCCTAACCTCGCGTATTGCTGCGCATCAGCTAATGGTACTAACGCTAGAGAGTGGTCGATTTGGCCATTCAACGTTAAGAACCCTGACACCTTCACGCGCACACGCTTAGGAGCCTGCACTTTATTTGCGCCGCCTGTTTGCGGAATCATTAACGTCACATAATCCCCCACGCCGACATTTAGCTCGTTTGCTACACCTCGGCCTAAGATCACTTGCTGCTGACCAGCATAAAAGTTTTGCCAAGCAGCTTGGTCAATAAAATTCGACAAACTCGACACCGCTTGCTCGAAAGTAGGCTCTACACCACGAACTTCTATCGCTTTTAGCTTACTGCCTTTTTCTGCCAAACCCGTAAAACGAACATACGGTGCTGCCGCAACAACATGTTCATGTTTTAGAGCTTGATTCATCGTTTTGGTGTAGTCCTGAAGTGGTCCATTAACACCTTCTAACTCGCCGTGTGGGATCACAGACAACACACGCGATTGCAGCTCGCGCTCAAAGCCATTCATTGCAGACAAACCGATAATGATCACAGCAACGCCAACCGCAATACCAATAGTCGAAGAAAGCGATATGAAAGACACCATCTTGTTGCGCTTTTTCGCTCGACTGAAGCGACCACCAATCATCAAAGCTAAAGAGGTAAACAAAACTAGCCCTCCGCAGATGCTGTATCAGTCACAAAACGATCTACGAGCAAACCATCTTGCATGTGCATTTGACGATCCATTTTTGCTGCCAGCTCTTTGTCATGCGTGACAACCAAAAATGCAATGTTTGACTCTTTATTGAGCTCGCGCATCAAATCATAGATAGACAGTGCCGTATTGTGATCTAAGTTCCCCGTAGGTTCATCAGCCAAGACCAGGTCAGGTTTATTCACCAATGCACGCGCAATCGCAACACGCTGACGCTCACCGCCCGATAACTCGGAGGGTCTATGTTGCATCCGATGACTCAAACCAACTTTATCTAACAGCGCTTTAGCCGCCTGTTTTGCATCCGCTACTTTAGCACCGCCAATCATCAGTGGCATCGCCACATTTTCAAGCGCAGTAAAGTCAGCCAACAAGTGATGAAACTGGTATACAAAACCAAGGTGCTTGTTGCGTAATGCCGCCTGTTTGTTCGAGCTCAAAGCTGATAGGTTTTGCCCTAGAAAATCAACTTCACCATGAGTTGCGTCATCTAACGCACCTAAAATATGCAATAAGGTACTTTTTCCCGAACCAGAAGAGCCAACAATAGAAACCAACTCCCCTTTGTCGATATCGAAACTTACGCCTTTCAACACTTCCGTATCTAACGAACCCTCTCGGTAGACTTTACGAATATCACGACATTCTAATAGCTTATTCATAGCGAAGTGCCTCAGCAGGTTTAACAGAAGATGCTCGATAAGAAGGATAAAGCGTAGCAGCAAGGCTAAGAGCAATCGCCAATACCACCACTAAAAGAATTTGCAGTGAATCAATCAAGATGGGTAGATGACCACCAAAGCTGAATAGCGCCACACCAGCAGATTCAAGAATCGCATTTAGATTAAGTGACAAGATCACGCCCGCAGCGCCACCAACAATCGCGCCAATTACACCACTGCTTGCACCTTGCACCATGAAAATGGTCATCACTTGAGATTGAGTCATGCCTTGAGTTTTCAATATTGCGACTTCTGATTGCTTCTCCATTACCACCATGATTAAAGCGGAGATAATATTGAATGCAGCGACACCCACAATTAGACCTAGCATAAGTCCCATCATGTTCTTTTCCATTTTCACCGCTTGGAAAAGCTCACCACGCTGTTCGCGCCAATCACTCCATTCCCATCCATCAGGCATGGGTTGGTCAGCAAAATCCGTCACCATAAATGGGTCAGAGAAAAAGACACGCCAACCAGAAACCGTGTCTTTAGGGAAACGCATCAGCTTAGATGCATCCGTCATGTTCACAATCATTAATTGACCATCAACGTCCGATCCCGTATTGAAAATGCCTGAGACAGTAAAGTTTCGCTGGCTAGGAATACGGCCAAGTGGGGTAAACTGCGTTGCGTTGGTCACCATCAAGCGCACTTTATCCCCGATTGAGACCTTTAGTGAACGCGCCAAACTGTGACCCAAAAATACATTGTAGTCACCTGCTTGAAGTGACGATAATCGTCCGGCAATCAAATGGTTGCTAATCGGATCGCCTTTCTTAGGTTCAATACCGATGAGGTAACCAGCCGTCAGCTGTGCAGAACTCTGAATAACAGCCTCTCCTCTAACGATAGGTTCCGGCTGAGATTCACTCGACATCGCTTGAACAAATGGAGGGGCAGACTCGGTCATAGGCGTTTTTCCATCGTGTTGCGAAACAACGGCATGAGGTAGCACACCTAAAATGCGTTCTTTTAACTGCGATTCAAACCCGTTCATCACAGAAAGAACCGTCACCAACGCCATTACACCGATCGTAATACCCGCCGTCGACATATAAGAAACAAATCGGCTGAACCTATCTCCAGAGCGTCCCCGAAGATACCTTAAGCCAATAAACAATGAGATAGGATGATACATATAAGACAAACCAACTGGTTGTTTTGATATAAAGCTTTAGCGGATTATCTTACCTTACTCTTCTCATTAAGAAGACAAGAGAATCGCTAAATTTGTCAACGACATGCAATAAGTCTGTATTTAGGGCAAAAAGTTCAAGGACAAACCGGCTAAACTTGATAACTTCATTCAGTTAGCGATAATCAGTGCCCTATTTCTCTTTGTTTGTTGAGTGAACAGGGAGCGCTCACTGGCAAAAGGATCGACTATATGACAGAGCAAGAATACTTTACCGTCCATCATAACCTCACCATCAACGTCGAAACGTTGAGTGCGGACTTTGCTTTGCCAGATGAAGAAACATTTGCCTCCGAAATTCCAGCACCATTTATTGTCGCCAGTGAATTTAGTCACTTAGATATGTTGGCAGACAACGCGCGTCTAGAGCTGAAAAACAAAGAGTTAAAGCATGTGATCAACTTGCTTGATACGCAAAACGCGAAACTTAACCTCTTGTTGAGCTTTATGCTTTCACAACAAGATGACGCCTCCATTCGATATCAAACGACGCAGTTTGGTGCTAGTCAACTCAGTTTCCGCTCAGATACAGCGTTAACTACTCAACAACTCGTTCGTGTTAAACTGTTCCTCGATCACCCTGCTGCGGCGATTTACTGTTACGCTCAAGTAGAAGAATGTGATGCTTCAGAGCAAGATTTCATTATCACGCTTAGATACAAGATGCTCCGAGAATCTGATCAAGATTTACTGATAAAGGCGGCACTGTATCAACAACAAAAACTTTTACGTCAGCGCTCGATGGAGCGAGATAAAAAATAATTCCTATGACAAAAGCAACGATTCTTTCCGTCACCAACCCTTCAGAGCGTGGCGACAAAAAACAGCTAGGTAATTTGCCGGGCGCAGCTCTACCTCTAGCCATTGCAGAGCTAGCCAAGCAGCATTCGAGTCACTCGCTACTCGTTGTGCCTGACCCGCAAATCGCTTTAAAGCTTCAGGCAGAGATTGAGCAATTCACCGACCAAACGGTAAGCCTGTTCCCCGACTGGGAAACGCTGCCTTACGATAACTTTTCTCCGCATCAAGAAATCATCTCTGAACGTATCGCACGCCTATACCAACTGCCAAGTCAACGTGATGGCATAACCATCGTCCCGGTCAGTACAGTATTGCAACGCCAATCGCCACGTGATTTTCTGTTGCAACACACTTTAATGGTGAAAACTGGTGATCGGCTCTCGCTAGAGAAGTTACGTGTACAACTTGAAAATTCTGGCTACCGCCATGTAGATCAAGTATTTGGACCAGGTGAATATGCAAGTCGTGGGTCTATTCTGGATCTCTTTCCTATGGGCAGCAATGACCCGTACCGCATCGACTTCTTTGATGATGAAATAGATACCATTCGCACGTTTGATCCAGAGAACCAACGCTCTATCGACGATATTCAGCAAATCCAATTGCTGCCTGCACATGAGTTCCCAACCACTAAAGAAGCGATTGAAGATTTCCGTACACGTTGGCGCACCCAGTTCGACGCACGCCGCGAGCCTGAATCAATCTACATGCAAGTGACCAAAGGCACGTGGCCCGCTGGTATTGAGTATTGGCAGCCGCTGTTTTTTGACCATACCGAGACTTTATTTGAATATTTGCCAGAAGACTCTCAAGTCATCACATATGGTGATATCGAATCTGCGGTCGATACTTTCTTAACCGATGTCGAATATCGATACGACCAGAAAAAAGTTGATCCGTTGCGTCCTCTTTTGACTCCTGAACAGCTTTGGTTGAAAAAAGACGAACTTTTCAGTCAACTAAAACAGCTCCCTATCGCTCAATTGAGCCTAGATAAAGTGGTTAAGCGTGCCGGTCGTCAAAACCTACCCGTACAATCGTTAGCCGAGCTTGGCGTTCAGCAACAAAATAAAGAGCCGCTCTCGCGCCTTCGTCAGTTTAGTGAGCAATTCAGCGGAAAAATCGTTTTCTCGGTAGAGTCAGAAGGTCGTCGTGAAGCACTAACGGAGCTGTTGCAAGGCATCAAAGTTCGGCCAGTCGTACATGGCTCACTTTACCAAGCTCTAGACTCGGGTGATCGATTCAGCTTGGTCTTAGGCGCAGCAGAGCATGGTTTCATTCACGAAGATCTGAACTTCGCTCTGATCTGTGAAAGTGATCTACTCGGTGACCGTGTTATCCAGCGACGCCGCAAAGATAAAAAAGCCGTCAACAGTGACACCGTTATTCGCCACCTTGCCGAACTAAAACCCGGCCAACCTGTGGTTCATATTGATCACGGTATTGGCCGCTACATCGGTTTACAAACACTTGAAGCCGGTGGTATGAAAACGGAATACGTCACCCTTGAGTATCAAAACGATGCCAAGCTCTACGTGCCAGTTTCATCACTGAATCTTATCAGCCGTTATTCTGGCGGCGCTGAAGAGAGTGCGCCACTGCATAAATTAGGTGGTGAAGCGTGGGCAAAAGCACGTCGTAAAGCGGCAGAAAAAGTGCGTGACGTCGCGGCAGAATTGCTGGATGTGTATGCAAAACGAGAATTAAAACCGGGCTTCAAATTTGAGCTAGATCGTGGGCAATACGCAACATTTAAAGCAACATTCCCGTTTGAAGAAACAGATGACCAAGCGATGGCCATCAATGCCGTATTGTCAGACATGTGCCAGGCAAAAGCAATGGATCGCTTAGTATGTGGTGACGTGGGCTTTGGTAAAACGGAAGTCGCTATGCGCGCAGCATTTGTCGCAACGGATAACAGTAAACAGGTCGCCGTACTCGTACCAACAACCTTGCTTGCTCAGCAGCATTTCGAAAACTTCCGTGACCGTTTTGCCAACTTACCAATCCGAGTTGAAGTACTGTCTCGTTTTAAATCTGCCAAAGAACAAAAAGTCATTCTGCAAGACGTTGCCGATGGTAAAGTAGACATTGTCGTTGGTACGCATAAGCTGCTTTCGAGCGACATTAAATTCAAAGATTTAGGTTTGTTGATCGTTGATGAGGAACACCGCTTCGGGGTTCGTCAAAAAGAAAAAGTCAAAGCAATGCGTGCGGATGTGGACATTCTTACCCTCACCGCAACACCAATTCCACGCACACTGAATATGGCAATGAGTGGCATGCGAGACCTGTCGATCATCGCGACACCTCCTGCACGCCGTTTAGCCATTAAAACCTTTGTTCGACAAAAAGAAGAGCCAGTGGTCCGTGAAGCGGTACTGCGTGAAATTATGCGTGGTGGTCAGGTTTACTTCCTGCACAATCAGGTTGAAACCATTGAAAAAACGGCAGAAGACTTACAGAAGCTCATCCCAGAGGCACGTATTACCGTGGCTCATGGTCAAATGCGCGAGCGCGAACTTGAGCGAATCATGAATGACTTCTACCATCAGCGCTTTAATGTGTTGGTGTGTACAACCATCATCGAAACCGGTATCGACGTACCAACGGCGAATACCATAATCATGGATCGTGCGGACAATCTTGGCTTGGCGCAGTTGCATCAATTACGTGGCCGTGTTGGACGTTCGCACCATCAAGCCTATGCTTACTTATTAACGCCACATCCAAAAGCCATGACCAAAGATGCCATCAAGCGTCTTGATGCGATTGCTTCACTGGAAGACTTAGGTGCTGGCTTTACGTTAGCAACCCACGATTTAGAAATCCGTGGTGCTGGTGAGCTGCTTGGTGATGAGCAAAGTGGGCAAATTCAATCCGTTGGTTTTACACTTTATATGGAAATGCTGGAACAAGCAGTGCAAGCATTAAAAGAAGGCAAGGAGCCATCTTTGGATGAGCTGCTTCGTGAGCAAACTGAAGTGGAAATGCGAATCCCAGCGCTCTTACCAGATGATTACATTCCGGATGTAAACACACGACTGTCGATGTACAAACGCATTGCGAGTGTCACAAGCAGTGATGAACTATCAGAGCTAAAAGTGGAACTGATTGATCGCTTTGGTTTGCTTCCAGACGCAACAAAGAACTTACTTGCCGTCTCAGAATTGAAAATTTCGGCTGGTAGTTTAAAAGCGAAAAAGATAGAAGCCCATGATAAAGGTGGATTTATCGAGTTTTACCCTGATGCTGACATAAATCCAGCGTATTTAGTTAAACTGCTGCAATCACAGCCGCAAAAATTTGCAATGGAAGGTCCAACTAAGTTCAAGTTTAGCGTACCATTGGTGGACCGACGTAAACGCATTCAGTTTGTTCAAGACTTACTGAATGATTTTAAACAGAATTTATTACCAACGAGCTAATAGTCGAATGAGAATACTGATCCCGTTATTGCTTCTATGTGTCTCAATGCCCTCTTGGGCACAGCGCCAATTTGATATTGAAGTGATCATTTTCAAGCGAGCAGTCGACGCTGAAAGCACAACAGAATCTTGGCCGAATCAACTGCCAAAAATCGATATGGAAAATGTCGGTAGCCTAGAGAGTGAATCCTACCGCCGCTCTAAAGGCGTGACACTTTTGCCAAGTTCTTCTTTCCGTCTCAACGCGCAAGAAGCGGCACTAAATAATCATGCCGGCTTTAAAGTGCTTAAACACGTAGCCTGGCGTCAAGGTGACCGAGGTAAATCTAGCGCCCCAATTTTCCGCATCGTTGGCGGGCGAGATTTCTCTGATTCTTATCAAGCAGATGGCCGCCCAATCAATGGCAATCAAACATTTTCCAGCGACGGTTACAGTGAAGAGACGGTCAATGGCCCTTTATATGAACTAGATGGTCGATTCCAAATATACGTACAGCATTACCTCTTCGCCGAAACAACACTAGATCTGCGCGAACCAAGTGTTAGAGAGGTGCGTTTTGAACCAACCTCAACTGAGCAATTGGCGGATGACTTAGGTGAAGTAGATGGTAACGTCCAAGTAGGTAACTTGGCAGAAATATCGCCGACAGTAACCGAAGAGAAATTCCTGAAGAGTTATCGAATGGATCAAAAACGTCGTATGCGTAGCAGCGAGACTCATTACCTAGATAACCCGTTGATGGGTATGATCATTCAAGTTCGTCGGGTTCGATAAGCACGAGCGGTTCGACAAAGCGCAGCAAAGCTGCGCTTTGTTTTTATCTGCTATACCTCAGTTATTCCTAACCAACGCAGAGCAAGGAAAATAGCTGCGTTCAAGTATAAATAGACAGCTTTCAATTTACTTACACTCAACATGGAAGTCGTATTAGTTCATGAGTCCAGACTTTGAAATCATTGCGCCCCGCTTAGCGCTCAAGCTCATCCCTGCTGAAGAAGCACATTCACTACAACGATTACTTGCAGAATCCCCTTCGCTGCACCAATGGCTTGACTGGTGTGATAAAAACGTCACATTGAAAACCGCGCAGGACTTTCTGTTGGCAACCCGTCTTAACTGGGTCAAAACTGAGGCTTTTGGTTTCGGTATCTATGAGCGGCAAAGTAACACTTTGGTTGGAATGGCAGCGGTTAATGAGTTATATCATACGTTTAATATGGCGAGTATTGGTTACTGGGTTGCCGACCGCTATCAACGGCAAGGCTATGCCCAAGAAGCCGTTAAAGCCTTAGCAGAATTCTGCTTCGCAAAGCTAAGTTTAACTCGACTAGAGATTGTTTGTGACCCCGACAACGAAGCTAGCCAAGCCTTAATTGAGTCCGTCGGTGCACAAAAAGAAGCCATCGCCAGAAACCGGTTTATTTTTCAGGGTAAGCCTAAAGATGGCGTTGTGTTCTCACTTTTACCGACAGATCTAACATAAACAAAAAGCCACCGACTTGCGGTGGCTTCTGCATTTTTTAAGATACAACACATCCACACAGAGTGGATTTAAAACCTTAGTGCAGCTTAAGGTTTGGACGCAGCACGCGATTAATGCGGCCGACGAGCATCATCAGACCGGTTTTGAATACACCATGCAACGCCATTAGGTGCATGCGATACAATGAGATGTAAACGACACGAGCAATACGGCCTTCTACCATCATCGACCCTTTAGTTAGGTTCCCCATCAGACTACCAACGGTTGAGAAGCGACTTAGAGACACTAATGAACCGTGATCTTTATATACATAGTCTTTCAACTCGCGCCCGTTGATCTTCGCGACGATGTTACTAAATGCCTGGCTTGCCATTTGGTGTGCAGCTTGAGCGCGTGGCGGCACGAACGAACCGTCAGACTGGGTGCATTGTGCTAAGTCACCAATAACAAAGATGTCATCATCTCGTGTTGTCTGTAGTGTGTTTTTCACTACAAGCTGATTGATACGGTTCGTTTCTAAGCCAGCGATATCTTTAATAAAGTCTGGAGCTTTGATACCTGCAGCCCAAACCATGATTTGAGCTGGGATTTTCTCACCATCTTTTGTAGTAAGGCCATCTTTTTCAGCTTTAGTCACCATAGTGGCGGTGCGCACGTTTACGCCCAACTTCACCAACTCTTGATGAGCAGCAGAAGAAATACGTGGAGGTAACGCTGGTAAAATACGCTCACCTGCTTCAATCAGATTGACGTTCAACTTGCTAGAATCAAGATCACCGAAGCCATAAGTGCGCAGCTCTTTAACAGCATTATGTAACTCAGCTGATAGTTCAACGCCAGTTGCACCAGCACCAACAATCGCAATATCGACCGTACCGTTACCGTTTTTCGCGTGCAGCTTTAGGAACTCGTTGTTCATTTCTGTACGGAAACGGTGTGCTTGCTCAGGGCTGTCTAGGAAAATACAGTTTTCACGAACGCCAGGCGTGTTGAAGTCGTTTGATGTCGAGCCAATTGCCATCACTAGAATGTCGTATTCTAGCTCACGGCTTGGCATAAGAAGTTCACCGTGTTCGTCTTTAAGCTCACTTAAGATGATAACTTTACGTTCACGGTCGATGTCTTGAAGGCTACCCATTTGGAAGTCGAAGCTGTGGTTTTTTGCATGAGCTCGGTAGCTCAGTGCATCTACTCCTTCGTCCAAAGAACCTGTAGCAACCTCATGCAATAATGGCTTCCACAAGTGGCTCGCTTTTCGATCGACTAGCGTAATTTGCGCACGGTTTTTGCGACCTAGAGTTCGACCAAGCTTAGTTGCCAACTCAAGACCACCTGCACCGCCGCCTACAACGATAATGCGTGTCACAATGATTTTCCTCTACAAAAATGAATATATGGGGTTCAGCTCGATGCATGACTCACAAACATTTGCGGCATCCATCCAACCGATGAATTCTTGGTTCTTAGAGGTGTCTCAATTACTTGGATTAAAAAACTGCCACTCACTTTGATTCTTTATCTATCAATGACTTGTCAGGGTTTGGCACGTTTATCTGGTACGCATACGACGCCAGAATTTTTGGGCAAGTTTATTACTCGCTCTCAATTTTTTTTGATATTTATCAAATTATTTTAGTCCGGTTCATTATATAGAGACCAACTTTGAAGGCAACCAAAATCCGTGTAACGAGTACGGATTGACTACTTTTCGACTACTCTACAACAAGGTGTTCGTGCTACATAGGAGGGAAGTAAGAAAACGGTAAGGAGAACACAATATTCAAAGCGTTAAACCAAGAAAATGTGCCTTTCAAAGAGACAGTGGCTCGGCATACTCAAGAGAAGGAATCGCAGCAAAGCAGCCGATAAAAACGCCGCTTTACTGTCTACACTCAACATTAATAAGTATTTTTAAATGCCTTTATCGCTTGTAAATGATGAGAGATTTTTTTGAACTTATGAGACTGAGTTTCATCCCAAATGATTTGATAGTGTTTTTCTAGCTCAGCTGCCGTTTTCGAGTTGTCATGCACTTCATCATCTTTAGAGAGAATCACTAAGCAGTGAGCTTGATTTTTCGCTCGGAACTGATCAACACATTTTGTTGCGATATCTTCGTACTCTTCTGGGCGATCGATTCGACCAGCCATCGTTTTTTCTGGGTGCAAGTTCGGGTTGAACATCACTTGCTTGATACCGCATAGAAAACCAATTCGCTCAGACCAGTAACCACCTAAACCAACCCCACAGATTAACGGGTTTGGGTCATCAGATTGATCGATAACTTTAGACACTTCTTTTAACAAGTGTTGCATGTCGTGCTTTGGGTGAAGGGTGCTGTAATTGATAAAACGAACGTCGTCGTCGATAAATTGCAGTTGAAGAACTTTTTCGTGGTTACCCGGGCTTGTACTGTCAAAGCCGTGTAAGTAAATAATCATGTGTACCTCTCCCTGTGTGTATCTGGTACTTTTATTAAAACTACCACTATTTCCTTACTGTTAAAGGGGAAAATATCACGAGTTCTCAAAACAGTGATCTTCCATACACAATGAGCCTTTCAACTCATACGCACTGTTTAAGTATTGTTCAGTTCCCCACAATTTATAGGCAAGTAGATACCAGAGCATCGCCATCACCAAGGTTCTTGGTTGCCAAGCGTGTACACCTCTCAGCCAAAGAGACACATCTTCGATACCTCGAATTTGGCAATACTGCTTTACCGCTTCTTCCACAGGCGCATTCGCGACCTGAATAGTTAAGGTCAAATCTAGCCTAGGGTCAGCAATCCCGGCATACTCCCAATCAATGACTTTCACCCCACTCTCCCCTCGCACTAGGTTGTAACACCCCAGATCGAAGTGACATAGGGCAAGCGGAACAGGTGCAACGTTCGGTTCCGTACGCCACTTCATGTACAAAGCCTCAAACTCCGTACCCACATACTGACCATCAAGCTCAAGCCAATAATGATCGATGCGAGAAATATATGAAAATGGAACCAAAGGAATTGCGCTTATCGGATATTGATGAATCTTCGCCGCAATGGATAATAAATTGCTTAGTGCTAAGCCTGACTCCGTCAGAGCCTCTCCTTCTATCCATTCCACCAGCAACCCTTGCTCATGAATAAAAACTGGCTTGGGGCCAATTTCCAATGAAGAGACTGCATTCAGCACTTGATATTCACTGTGACGAGAAATTGAAAAAGCCTTGCAGACATGACTGGTCGGTCGCCAGATGTATGCAAGGCCTTGAGAAGATTCCAACCGCCAACAGCGGTTGGTTAGCCCCCCGGTAACAGTTTGTACTTTTACCGGAGGCTCCGTAAAGAAGCCATCGAGAGCATTAAGACTCGGATCTAACTGTTTTGCTTGTTGCCAAGAAAACCATGCCATTGATGACTTCTCCACCCTGTTCGATTAAAGACCGAATAGGCTCTTAGATTGCGCTTTACGAATTTCAGTTTCATCCGCCCACTCAATCAAACCTGTTTCTAGGTCCATTAGGCGCATGGTCATCTTGTAGTATACATCTTTATCGCTACCTGCATTTTTCACAATGCTAGATAGGTTGCCGTAAAGCATGTATTGAGCACCAACCATTTTACCAAATTGGATAGCTGTGCTTTGGTTAACAAGCTCATCCGTGTTTTGGAAGTTAAGTTGTTCACGCACAGACTCAACACGATCCATATCAACAAAACGGAACTTACCTGAGTTCAACATCTTAGTAGAGATCGTGTCAGTAATGGATTCAGTGTCAATATGTTCACTGGTTTTGTTCTTAATTCGCTCAACAAAAACGATAGGACGTTGGTCACGAGTAATTGCTGCTACAGAGCCCGACATCATCATGCTATCCACCATTTCAGCCGCGATTTTTTGTAAATCTGTTGAGCCAAAATCGATAGTCGTGGTTTCTGTTGCTTGCGCATCGCCGTAAGAGACTTTGTTAGAACAGCCACCTAAAATGACGGCAAGACCTAAAAGAGCAATAATACTTTTTTTCATGAGAGTTCCTTAGTTTTTCAATACCAGCGCATCGTTAGCGCGGCAGCTTCGGCAGAGCCGTTAAGATTAATCGTCTTGTGCTTCTCTAATTTGCACACGGAATTTTGTGCCATTTGGATTCACAGTAACTTCAGATAACGTGACTTGCTCAAATCCTCGCACAATCATTTTTCGCCACGGACCAGGTTTGGTATTCACTTCTAAACCATTGTTGTCATACCAATAAAATCGGTAAAGAATGTGCTGATCACCTTTGTAATTGCTACTCAGCAGCACGACTCCTCGTGGGCGATCATCAACGTAAGTGGTGGTGATGTTGTCAACTAATAAGCGACTACCTAAAACGTTATCATTAAAAAATACTTTTTGCGTTTGGCCATCAATTCGAATACCAGCCGTGTTTTCGGCGCATCCAACTAAACCAATAGCCATTGCTAAACAAACAAGCCATGCTTTCATTACAGTCTCCCTAGCTGTTTATGCCACACGGTTGAGTGTGCTCCCTGACGAGATACCCATACCAATGTAGTCTGCTGTGCAGGCACTTCAAACTGATAGGTTTGATCACCCAAGTTTAAACTTTGTGTTCCCGGTTTCACGATTTTTGAAGCCGTTTTCACTTGCGCTGGCAATGTTTGCCAACTTCTTGTATCTGGCTGTTCGGTCAATGTGTTCCATACATTGAAAAGTATGTTGCCCACATCATCGCCTTTTTTCGCCGCCTCTTTTCGGATTCGATCTTTTGCCCAAACACGAAGAGCTTGACGGATCACTATTGTAGTAAGACGTTCATTAAGATCGTTTTGCGCCATCGCATTAACATCAGTCAGCGTACTGGAAGGCAATACCTGACCATTTAAAACAACATCGCTAAAACGTTGAGCACCTCGGTTCTGATAATAAGGAAGCGCCAACGAATAAATCGCGCCATTATCGCGACTGTCGTAAATCGGTAAATCAATACGCCACCCTTTCATCGCCTCAACAACACCCTGCTCATCAATAACGATGACTCGCCCTTGTGACTGAGTTAATCCAGAAGGTGCTTTGCCATACCGCTTCTCTAGCATGCGCAAGTCTTCACGCATGCCCAGCTTCTTAGCAGCGTATAAGGTACTTTCCACAACTTGCTTGTTGTCTGGCATTACAGCGAGTGCTCGTCGGTAATCAACATAAGCACTGTTTAAGTCTCGCGACGCTTCATATAACAAGCCAGAAAGATAGAACAGATAACCATTTTGTACCGCGCTTAGTTTTTTACCAGCATCAGGGTAGTTCGCTAACACACTGCCTAAATTGGCAGACATGCCTTGCTTGTTAAGGTCTTTCTCTGCTGCTTTTAGCTCTTTTTCACGCGCCTTTCTTGCTGCTTCCTGAACTTGATTAGCTCGACGCACTTCAACTAGTGCCCCTTCTAAATCGTTTTTCTGTAAGTAATTTAGTCCTAGATACAGGTGCAAAAAGCCAAGTTCGTAATCGGCGGGATGATAGTCTTGGAGATTGTCGTTCACTGCGAGAGAGCCGACGCTCGTTGCCGTGTCTGACACAGATATCGTCGCACGATCTTGTTGAACACGTACAGCACGATCGCTGCTTTCTAGCGCATTTAAACTTGTTGGGTAATCTTCAGCAAGAAAAGAGATACGACCTTTTTCAAAATTGCCAAGTATCTCGCCACCCACTTCACTTGATTGAAGTTGTTTTGCTTTGGCATATTCCCCTGCAACAACGGCTTGATAAACTTCTTGATTCTGGTTGCTGTAATGGCTAAACAGATTGCCCGCAGATAAATTCGCGCAGCCAGAGGCCATTAAAGCCCAGCTCATCAGCCCTAACAGCTTTACACCTAGTTTCACATTTATCTCCACAAATGTGTCATTCGACAGGAAAAAGAAGTGGGTGAATCGCCACCCACTTTTAAAAGCTTAGCTCAATACCATTGGACCTAGAGGGCGGCCGCCTAGTAGGTGCATGTGAATATGGTAAACCTCTTGGCCACCATGTGGATTACAATTAACGATTAGGCGATAGCCGTCTTCAGCAATACCTTCTTCTTTCGCTAACTTTCTAGCAACAGTGAACAAACGCCCCATCATTGCTTCATCTTCAGCTTCTACATCATTCGTTGTTGGGATCAGTTTATTCGGAATAATGAGAATATGGCTTGGTGTGCGAGGGTTAATGTCGCGAAACGCAGTCACCAAATCATCTTGATAAAGGATATCGGCAGGGATTTCCTTGCGAATAATTTTACTAAAGATCGTTTCTTCCGCCATGAGGACTCCATTTTATAAACGTAATTAGACCCCAATTAGTATGCGCCAACCAAAAGCGGAGCTCAATAAAAACAGTGTTCACTTAACATTATTAATCAAATGCTAATTAACGAGGCTTTTTTTGTCGTGTGCGTCATAAAATGCGCGTCACAAACTGAATACAATCCAATGAATTTTGTTACTTTTTTAAGACAATTATTATTTTTATACCCAAGTAAACTCAAAAATGCTTGGGTAGCTTGTCTATTTTTGGGAGAGGAAACTCACTTATGCGAGGTTCAGTTATTAAAAGGATGTATGCCGGCTTTGCACTGATCATCATCCTATTTGCCGTCACAATTGCCATTATGATGGGAGGAATGAGTGATATTCACGGAAAATTTGGCACGGTATCTAAATCATCCCTACCGTTGGTATCGTTATCTAATCAAACCAGTGTTGAGCTGCTTTCTGCCGACAAATCATTTAAAGACTTCCTGACAACAGAGAATAAACAACGCATGGATGAAATGCGTCAGGAATTTGCTAGATCTCAACAGCGCTTCGAATCCACATTGGCTCAACTGAAAACCGCAAGCCAAATCTACCCTTCTCTTGCCGAACCGTTTTCACAGTTAAAAACGTTAGAGCAGAGCTATTTTACAGAAGCTCTAGAGGCCATGGACAACTACGAAGCAATGTTCGCGGCTCAAGAAGAAGTGCAAAAATCCTCACGCCGCTTCCAAAAACTGAATACCGAACTTTCGGTTGGTCTTAAAGAATATGTGGCAGATCAAACCAGCATTTCTGTCAAAGTCATGGCAAAGAGCTACTTTATCAAGTTAAAAGATGCCGAAGTAATTACCTCTGATGCCCTCGCCAGTTCCAACCCTGAGTTTGTTACGCAAGCCGTAGCTAAAAACCGCAAAGCAGTAACGCACTTGAATTACGCATTCCGCGGGTTGGTGACTCAGCTTCCTGAGCTAGAAAAAGCATTTGGCGAATCTGTAGAGCAATTTACTCGTGACGTCGGTATGCGTGGCGGTGTGCTAGACCAACATAATAATTACCTCAATGCTCGCGCCGCTTTGTATAACAATATCGCCAACCTAGCAAATAAAGTGGATTCAACCATGGCGATTCTTGAGCAATTTACGACAACCGCAACAGATAAGCTCAATGAATCATTGGCAGATGCAGGTGACATATATTCGGCCGGTGTAACGAAAGCCATCATCATTGGCGTCATTGTCGTTTTACTCGCGACAGCGATTGGCTACCACATCGCACAAAGCGTTCGCGAGCCGTTGACTCGTATTCTAAAAGTGTTAGAAGGCCTGACTGAAGGTGATATGACACAGCGTATCGATATTCGCTATAACAACGAATTCAGCCGTGTGAGTGGACACATTAACTCACTCGCCGACAACCTTCACGAGATCTTGGTGAAACTCAACGAAGCGTCAGAAAACCTATCGTCAACCGCGACAACCAACGAACGCACCTCTTCGCAAGCACAAATTAAATTGAGCTCTCAACGCGAACAAACGGCAAACGTCGCTACCGCGATGACAGAAATGTCTCATTCAGTGCAGGAAGTCGCGCAAAGTGCGCAAGGCTCGCTAGAAATGGTGCAACGCGTCGAATCTGCCTCTGAAGAAGGCAGAAATGTTATGAGCAGTAACATCTCAACCATTAATCAACTAGAAACACGTTTGAACGAATCGGTCTCCGCAGTTTCTGAGCTACAAAAGATGAGTGGTCAAATTGGGTCTATCCTTGATGTGATCCGCAACATTGCGGAGCAAACCAACCTACTGGCATTGAACGCGGCAATTGAAGCGGCTCGCGCTGGTGAACAAGGTCGCGGCTTCGCGGTAGTGGCAGATGAAGTACGAGTACTCGCATCAAGAACGACTCAATCAACCACTGAAATTGAATCCATGATCAGTAATCTGCAATCTAGCTCACAATCGGCAAACCAAGTCATACAAAGCTGTATGAGCGATATGGAGATGTCGGTTGAGCAAGCGTCAAAAGCGAACAGCTCAATGGAAGAGATCCAGGCGCTAATCATTGAGATCAGCCAAATGAGTACGCACATTTCACAAGCAGCAGCAGAGCAAAGTGAAACATCAACAGACATTGCTCGCAGCATCGAAGATATCAACAGCATCGCCGATGAAAGTTTCCAAGCCATGTCGAGTATCGCACAAACCAGTGAATCACTGACCCACTTGGCTCATCAGCAAAATGAATTGGTCCACCGCTTTAAGTTATAAATACTTTATAATTAAGAGCATTAATTAGTGCAATCAACTGTATAAGGGCGACTTTTTGTTAAGTCGCCCTTGTTTTTTGTCGGCCATGTCTACATATGATTAATAAGGCCAGCTCATCCCCTTGCACAACTCTTTTCGAGCGGCCTCATAAAAAGGAAAATCTATGGCTGTTCATGTTGGTATTATCGACCAAGACCCAGTGAGATTGGTCACTCCTCTATTAGATAATCGTACGCTAAGCACACATATCGTCTTCATCGGAGACAAGAGCCAGTTAGATATATTTGACCGACTGAGTGCCGTTTTAGCTCAACGAGAAATTACTTCTGAATTTTTTGAAATTCCATCCGCTGTTAATACATCTCTGATCAAACAAGCAATTCAAAAACTGGCAAAAGACCTTCATGAACGCGGCGAAGATGTAAAATTGAACGCGAGCTGTGGTCTTCGTCATCGCTTGTTGTCGGTGTACGAAGTTTTCCGTACCTATCGCTGGCCAATTTTTGTGGTTGAGCCTAGTAGCGATAAGCTTTGTTGGTTATACCCTGATGGCAAAGAAGATACCCAAGTCGAAGATCACATTACGATTGCAGATTACCTCACTATCTTTGGTGCACGCGGCGAGTTTCACCACGTTGATTTACCACCTCTTCTTGATAAAAAATTGTATGAACTTGGTGAACGATGGGCCTCAAATGCGCTTGAGCTTGGGCCAGGTCTAGCAACACTTAACTACCTTGCAACCACATGCCGCAAAGAACAAAAGCTTGATGTCGAGCTCTCCGAAAAACAGCAGGGCTACCGTGAGCTCAACATGTTGCTTTCAGATTTAGTAGAAGCAGAAATCGCCACCTATGAGAATGGCGTTTTAACGTTTGCAGATGAAGATGCTCGACGCTTTTCAAACGGTGAGTGGTTAGAAACTTTGGTTCACAGCACCGTGAAGCAAATCCAAGACACCATGCCGACGATCCAAGATCGATCGTTAAATGTTCAGGTTTATCGTAAACTTGGTGAAAGTGAAGTACGCAATGAGTTAGATGTCGCAACAGTTGTAAACAACAAGCTGCACATCATCGAGTGCAAAACCAAAGGCATGAGAGATGACGGCGACGATACTTTATATAAGTTAGAATCGCTTCGCGATCTATTAGGTGGCTTGCAAGCGCGCGCAATGTTGGTGAGCTTCCGTCCTCTTCGTCACAATGACATTACTCGTGCTGAAGACTTAGGGCTAGCCCTGATTGGCCCTGATGAGCTTAAAGATTTAAGAACGCACTTAACGGCTTGGTTTAAAGACGCGGGCGGTTCAGACGAGATATAGTGCCATTAAGAAAAGCTAAAATTCACAACGATAAAAAGCAGCATTAATGCTGCTTTTTTTATACCTAAATTTTAGCTGTACGCATTTCTATAAGTAGAAAAAAACCAGAGGTTAGCCTCTGGTTTTTTCTGTTTGTTTAAATGCCAACTATAGAGGCTTAAAGCATTTTACGCGCTGCTTCTACAACCACTTTAATTGAACGCGCTTCCGTTTCTTTCAGAGTTGAATGATCTGGAATCTCTTTTTGTGTACGGTTGATGATAACACCAGCCACACAACCCGCTTTTAAACCAGAGCTCGCACACATTGTTAGCAGTGTTGCAGACTCCATCTCGAAGTTAAGTACGCCCATGTCTTGCCATTCTTGCATAGAGCCTTGGAAACGCTTAACAACACGACCAGAGAACGTATCGTAACGTTCTTGACCAGGGTAGAACGTGTCGCTTGATGCAGTCACACCCATGTGAACTGTAGCGCCAGACTCTTCTACCGCTGCTTTCATTGCGGTTGCTACTTCAAAGTCAGCAACTGCTGGGAATTCCATAGGAGCAAAGTGTAGGCTCGCACCGTCAAGACGAACTGACCCCGTCGTTACGATCATGTCACCCACGTTTACATGTGGTTGAATTGCACCCGTTGTACCAACACGTAGGAAAGTACGAACACCAAGCTGTGCCAATTCCTCAACTGCGATAGAGGTAGAAGGACCACCAATACCTGTAGAACAAACCACAACAGGTTTACCGTCTAGCTCTGCACGGTATAGCGTGTATTCACGATGGCTTGCTAGAAATACTGGATTTTCCATTTGTTCTGCGATTTTTTGAACACGCGCTGGGTCACCAGGAATGATCGCTAGAGTCGCACCATTAAGATCAGCTTCAGTAACACCTAAATGGAATACAGCTTGAGACATAAGTCGCTCCTTATTGTGGCTTATTTTATGAACAATAAGCTCATTAATCAGTTATTGGGTACAGATGCACTGTAGCGAACCTTTCACCAACATAGAGTGATCACAATCACAATGACAAAATGTAATGAAAATGAAATTTCAAACAAAACTGGTATTGATCACACTTTAAGGGGCGTTAGATCATTTTGTTGCATAGCAATGCGTGATTTCAAGGACGAGAAAAACGTCTGATCGCATCAGGTGAATACGGTTAAAAAAAGCCCGGTACACGAATGCCTCGGGCTATTAATGAGTGGGATTAATGGTTAGGTCAGTTATTTGATCTGCTTGGACTCAAAACGAAGTAATCTCAACGCATTCAATGTCACCAGTGCTGTTGCACCACTGTCGGCTAATACAGCAACCCACAACCCAGTAACACCAAGTAAACTTGTCACTAAGAATACACCTTTCAAACCTAGCGCTAACGCGACATTCTGACGAATGTTACTTAGCGTCGCACGCGACAGTTCTATCATGGCAGGTAGCTCAATCAAACGGTTGTGTGTTAACGCCGCATCAGCAGTCTCGAGCGCAACATCCGTACCGCCTCCCATCGCAATGCCGATACTCGAAGCTTTCATGGCTGGAGCATCATTGATACCGTCTCCCACCATAGCAACGGTATGTTGTTGTGATAGCTTCTCGACGTAATGCACCTTGTCTGCAGGTAACAAACTCGCTTTATAATCCAAGCCTATTCTATTTGCCATTGCTTCTGCACTTCTCGGGTTGTCACCCGTTAGCATCACCGACGTGACCCCAAGTTCCTTCAACATTGCGATGGCTTGCTGGGCATCTGAGCGCAATGTATCTTGCCATGCGATCACGCCAATGACCTCGTCATCGAAACGCACAATGACAACCGTTTTACCTTGTTGTTCCAACGTAACCACTTGCTCTTTGGCTTCTTGAGAAAGTGGAAAGTCTGCCTTTGAAGGCGTGACCACTTGGACCATTTTTCCATCGACGTAACCTGTGACACCAGAGCCTACTTGCGCGGTTTTATCCAACGCTTCAGGAATAGTAAGCCCCTGCTCTTGCACTTTGGTAACTAAAGAAACCGCTAGAGGATGACTTGAACCAACCTCGATTGACGCAGTTAGGCTAAGTAACTTGTCTTCATCCATATCAAAAGCAAAGACATCAGTCACTTCTGGTTTACCTTGCGTCAGTGTCCCAGTTTTATCAAATGCGACAGACTCAACCTTGCCAAGCAACTCAAGCGCCGCACCACCTTTGATCAATGCGCCCCGCTTAGCAGCTGCCGCCAAGCCAGAAGTGATCGCCGCAGGCGTTGAAATGACTAATGCACATGGACAAGCAATCAACAGCAGGGCGAGTCCTCGATAGATCCACGTTTCCCACGGTTGGGCAAATAGTAATGGCGGCGTAACGATAACCATCAGAGACACCAGCATCATTAGCGGCGTATACCAACGGCTAAATTTATCAAGAAAGCGTTCTAATGGTGCCTTACGAGATTCGGCTTCTTCAATCAAATGAAGAATTCGGTCTATCGCATTCTCGCCCTGACGGGAAGTCACCTGTAAGCGAACCACTTTATCGACAACCACAGCCCCGGCCATCACTTTGCCACCGGTTTGATGTTCAACGGGAACAGATTCTCCCGTTAACGCACTTTCGTCAAAACTCGCAAGCGCATCTTGCAAAACACCGTCGGCAGGCAAACGACCTCCAGGTGCGACTTCTATGATATCCCCTGGTTTAAGCTGAGCAGCTGGTACTTCTTTACGCTCTCCATCAATAATTAAAATTGAATTTTCTGGGACTAAGTCCATTAACGCCTGGACACCGCTTCGCGCGCGAGATGATGCATATGCTTCTAACTTTTCACCAATAAGGAAAAGCAATAACACCATTGCGGCTTCGGCGGTTTCACCTAAATATAAAGCGCCGAGCGCCGCTACACTCATTAACGTTTCAATCGCAAAAGGCGTACCGCTACGCGCCAACTTAAATGCTTTGAGCGCGATTGGGTATAAACCAAGTAAACACGTCAAAGTGAATAACCAAGCGCTTATTTGAGGGTCGATCTTAGAAATTACTGCCGCAGTAGCCATTGCACCAGCAATCGAGAGAATTTGGATGTTGTCTCTTATGACGCCAAGCCAGCCTTTCTTTGTAGTGCTTGGTTTTGGAGCATCAAGTGAAGAGAGCGGGAAACCCGTTTTTTGGGCTGTCTGCTCTATCGTAGCTATCAGCTCTAGACCATCAAAATCGACGACCAGTTTTTCTGTTGCAAACAAAACCTTGGCTTGGCTGACGCCTTGTAAAGACGTAATGGCTTTCTCAAGCTTTTGCGCACAAGATGGGCAATCCATACCTGACACAAGCCAAGCGTTCCGAACGGAGGAATTACTCTCCCTTGTGGGATCGTCTTCCTCGCCTGTGTCAACGCTGCAGCCTCCTCCACTACAGCAAGAGCTTTCAGAAACATCAACACTGGCCTGAGAGATATTGAGCGAAGATTTTACTGGCGCACAGCATGACTCGCTTGCACCAAGCGGCACCGCAGTTTTGATTTTGCTAGATTGGCAACCTTGATGTTTTGTACACATAATTTTTTCCTTATTGGTATCGGTGATTTACCTATTGCTAAGGATAAACCTTAGAGTAAGCTCCAAGGTCAAGATAAATTTGTACAGTTCGGCGATAGAAAATAAAAAAGACGCCGAAGCGTCTTTCCAAACCAGTTTAAAAGCAATATTCCGTAAAGTTTAAACAGAGAGGTTAAACGGGATGCTTAAAGCACTCATTTAATGTCATTCCTATGGCACGCAGCACGTCTCTTCTTGTGATAACACCAACCAACTTACCTTTGCCATCCACCACTGGATACATTTTCGGCTTTCCAACTTTCATCATGTCAGCCAGTTCAATTACTGACATTTCTGGAGAAACAGATAAGACATCATCATGCATACACTCTTGTACCGTATGTGTATCTTGGCAGTGATAACTTGCTTTCACCAACTTATCTAATAAGTCTTGCTCCGATAAAAACCCAACCACTTTTTCATTTTCATCAATGACAGGGCCACCTAGTGTGACACTTTGCATTACTTTGTTTAAAGCTGCCGAAAGTGACATATCTTTCGTGAAAGTCACCGCTTGCAACGTCATGTAATCTTTTACTTTTAATGAATGCATTCTTATCTCCTTAAGGGCATTTTATTGCGGCCTTTAGATAAGTGTCGCCTAATTTCCTGATTTTACTAAATGGAAAGGAGTAATTTTATTTATAGGCACAGCCTATTGAACTAAAACAAAATTAACTCACCGAACAACATTCACTGTATTTCGTTAAACGCAAGATTCAGCCAGGCTGATTTTTCTAGGCAATAAATACAACAAAGCCAGTCAAATTGACTGGCTTTGTTATTAAGTAATTGTTGCGTTAGCTATGTTGGCGGCGCATGTTGTCTAAAATAATGCCAGTCGCCATCGCGACATTCAGTGATTCGGCACCGCCAAACGCCGGAATCGTGATTTTATCTGTCACGAATTTTGCTGCGGCTTCGCGCACACCATGAGATTCGCTGCCCATCAACAAAATACCTTCAGCAGCGAAATCCGTTTTATGAACGCTCTCTCCTTCCAAAAACGCGCCATATACTGGCAATTTGGCGTGTTCCAAGTAACTTGGCAAATCCACCAAACTCACTTGTACGCGGCCAAAGCTGCCCATGGTCGCACTGATCGTTTTAGGATTATAAGGATCAGCACAATCTGTACTCGCAATAATGTGCTTGATGCCATACCAGTCTGCAACACGAATAATCGTACCTAGATTACCAGGGTCGGATACACCATCTAGCGCAATCATCAAGCCTTTCGCTTGAGGCTCTTTTACACTCGGAATTTCAACCACAGCAATGGCCGCATTATTGCTCACAAGCGTGCTCGCTTTGGTCAATTCATCAAGCGATGCTTCAACACAATCAAAACGATTTAGCGTACCAGCATTTTGTTCGAGAAATGCCGCTGTTGCAAAAACCTGCTTCACCTTCAATGAACTACTTGCTAGCTCTAGTACGTTCTTTTCACCCTGAACTAGGAATAAGCCATGCGCTTTACGCTGTTTCTTTTGACCTAAAGCACGAAGCAGTTTTAATTGGTTTTTTGAAATCATTAAAGTATCCCAGGTGAAAATGGTTATTCGGCGAGCGTACCCTAAACAATCTTCACGACAGTTCGGTATCAAGCGGATGAGATTATAAATTATACCTAAATAACCTCAAGAAGCTTGATCATCAGAAGACGTTGAACACCAAGCGTAGCCAAAATAAAAGGAGGCTCAAAAACGAAAAAAGCCCTGCGATAACGCAGGGCTTTCAAAGTGATGCCTGCAATATATGATCGCATATCACGAACATGATTTCAAATAGTTACAAAACAACTTGCAGCAAAAGTTCGCATAAAATTGCATCAAAAGTCTGCATATTTGACCAACGACTTAAAGGTAACGTTGTAAAATTACCACATTCCTATCAGTCCCTCGAGAAACATATGATCCTTGGGTCGACAATGTTTTTATTGAGCGATTATGGCGAAGTCTGAAACTTAAAAGCTTACAGCACGCCCCATAAAGTGGAACTTGAAATCGGGCACTACATCGTGTTTTATAATGAGGAGCTTAATCATCAGGAACTCAATAACCTCATCCCTGATAAAGTCTACTTTGGCAGACAGAGATTTGCTGCTGAGCAGGATCAATCGCCTAAGGTATTGGCTTATGTGTCCAACCATTAGGCTCCACTTTTCTAATCTGTTCATAAAAATAAATTTTGTGTATGCGTAAAGATAATTTATACACCTTTGATAGCTGGCCTGTAGGTACACCAGAACGCTTAATACATGGCTATTGGGAGTTGGGCATGATGAGGTTTCACACATTTGCTAGTGAATGCGGTAAAGAGCTTCAAGATACGTACAACCGCACTAACCATGGACTAGGTGCTAATGTTGTGTACATAGACCTAACGTCAATGGGAGATGGGTATCGATACAAGTCAGAAATCTTAGATATTATTCGAAGTCATCAGCAAACATGGGTGTGGTTCGTAGGCTGTAGGGCGCTATTGGAGGACTCATTGGCGGGTTGGTTACGCTCTGTTTTAACGACATACGACCTAGACCACGTTCGAGTTGCTTTTGTGCTTGATAGCCGTGAGCAGTTCAACCATATCTTTCAGGATTATTCAGCTCCGTTCTATCAATCGACCACAGCTCTAGATTTCTCAAAGAACAGCTAGGCTTACCCTTAGTAACTATTAAATGTTTACTCCACTCTTTAGCTAGTTCGTATAAACCCAGCCCTAAATTATCCAATCTAAGTGACTGCAACGTAGCTTTTGCGCTGATACCATCGCTAAATCTAACTTTTGTTGTTTGTTTTTCGGTCGGGTGACAGTTCAAACAAATAAGTAGTTGATAGACTTGGGGCAAAGACAAGTTAGCGCTAGCCGTCCTCGTCCTAGCACGTTTCTGGACAAAACCGAGCTAGAAACCCTGTTCTGGCGCGGTGGTTCAAATTAGGAAAAGTAGGAGAAAAACTTCAATCTATTTTACTTTTAGCTAGTTGTAATATTATGATTTCATCAACTCTACTCTCATATCGTAATCTTTAGCATCAAGCTCGTAATTTTCAGCTATTGAAAAGAGAATTTTTGCCGTTCTAGGGTAAATGAGCTGTATCCTTTCAGCATCAGTTTTGTACTGTTCAGCCAATCCTCGCTCTTGCACACCTCCAGCATAAGGATGCCTTGACGTCACGCCCCTTGCATTTCTTCTGCCAATTGCTAAAGCATTATCAATATCTGTACTCTTATATCGTTCTAGAACAAACCTAACTGATTCATGCGGCCATATACCATCTTCTCCTATAGGACAGCGAGACAAAATTTTTCCAATGATGCAATCACCAATTTCTTTACGACCACAATCACTCAAGTACCTTCTAGCTTCATAAACCCATTCGCTTAGTATATTCTCATCAATTTCATTGCCTTTTTGGCTAGGAAGTATTGATATTGAGTCTAACAATTTCCGCGCAATATCAGCACGTTGTAAAAGTAGTTCGTCTGAAATATCTTCAACTGAATCTTTTTTATTGTCATTTCTTTTATAAGCCCAAGTAACAAGCTGAGAGAAAAAAGTAGGTTCTTCAGAGACGCTTTTTATCAAAAACCTTGGAGAGAATTCATTAGACCTAAAGGCATTTAAATATGCCCACTCGATGTTACAAATCTCTTTCTCCATAACCCCCTCTGCGTCTTGTAGAATTTCAATACACTCTAAAATGGTGTGACTAACACTTTGGAATGGAACTCTATCTATATCTTTCGGTTTGGTAGCAATTCTTATCAAAATGTCTGACAAGAGTTTCACATCCAACTCACTTGAATCATTTTTTTCACGGAGTAGTTGTGAGACTACATATATTGCAGAAAGCGGGCGTTCATTTTCTAATAGTTTTCTTATTACGCGGTATATAGTATTAGTGTCTCTGTCTGATACAATCAGTTTATTAATATTAGACCAAAATAAATACTGGCCTTCTAGCGGCATTTCATCTACTAAATCTAGCACTTTTCCTATTAGCGGAAGGAACAATAAATAGTATGCCTTTTTAACAGAAGACCAACCTACACTTTTTACAATAATATCCTTTGCAGCCTCAAAGTCATCATAAGATAAAGCAGAAAAGAAACCATTAGAAAAATCACGCCTTGAGCCTTCTTCATCTATCCAGTCAATAGCTATTGATTTTAGCTTTTCACATATTGATGATTTAAATGCGCATTCACCTACCAAATAAGGAAGAGAACAATTATCAACAAGATCTTCCAAACTATCTTCACTAATTTTCTCTATGGCATAAATACGCTCTTTTAAAATTAATCTTTCTCTCTCACTGTAATCTAAATCTTTATTTTTACTCAGATTAATTGAATTTGGCGAATGCTCGTTAAAAAGAAACATGCTGGCATTTAGTACGTCAGTGAAGTTGATTTTGTGATAGACTTCCTCAAGTTTTTCCAGTAAGGGTTCTGACCAAGACCAATCAGAATCTGGAAACTCTCTATGATGACAAATGGTGTTTCTTAACTTACTGAGGATGTTAATTCTAGCTTTATCACTAACCTCATCAGGATTAATACTAAGAAATTCATTGATAATGGTTACCTGCTGTTCTTCAGTATAAGAATCAAAGCTCTCAACAAGATCTGGCATCCTGTTGTCTACATCTTTTTTGAATTCTTTTATCAACAAATCGACTATTGACTTCACGTATCCCAAATATTCTTCATCGTTAATAGAGCGTTCAGTATCTTTTGTCCAATCTCTATATTCCGGCTTACATACACCAGTTGAAGTATTAGTTTTATTTAATAGTAATGAAATCATTAAACGCCAAGCAATTTGAGGATATTGACGCACCAATACTTGCTCAAGAACTTGCAACCGTTCTTTATGTGTAGCAGATGTGTTGTTTACCCAGCCTAGATAAATATCAACAAGCGAATTAAAAGGACGGTTACTCCATTTTCCTCCGCTATCTATTTCCGATAATCGTGCTAAGCACATAGATACTCTAGCAAAGTTTTGCTTGTTCCATGCTAAAAGTTCTAAAGACCATAAAAGGTGAGAATGATAACAACCTCCGGAGAAAGCATCTCCTTCAGCTTCAAACAGGCCTAAAATAATTGGTGATTCACCTATTGAAGCTGTTTCAACTGCCCCGATGAATTCATCTGGCGCGGCCTCTGCTAGCAAGTTTGTACTGCGACCAAGTGAAAACCAAAATCTGGCATTATTGTTTTCTTCAAAAACTTTACGAATCCAGCAACAAATCAATGAGGAATATGAAGCAGCACTTAGTTGTTCTGAAAATTCATCTACATATGTCGATAACAATGCGAGAGAGTCACAGACGCCTTGCTTTAGAAGAGCAGAGTACTTCGGGATGGCTCCCCTGACAGACGCCATAAAACGTTCACTGGGAGGTAAATCGTAAGATGGATCAGTATCGGATAATACTAAAGGAATTATCTCTCCGAATTTATTTAGATACGGCTTAGCTATTTTCGAAGCTATGGTTAGCCAAAAATCCATCTTTGAAATAACCTGCCAAACATCACCAACTTGTCTCAGTGGAGCATCATCAACTTTTGATAAACGTATTATATCTTTTTGAAACTCATCGTACGGCATCCCAGAGAGAGCTTCAATTATTTCTCTGTCATATTTATTACTTTCATTCCACTCAGAGATAAATAATACTGTAAACAAAATTTCAGGTGAAAAAATATCAGGCCATTTAGGCGGGTTGTAATCAATTGGCTTCAATAATGAATGCCTGAGTAATGGTTCAATATAACCTTTGGTATCTTGGTATATTTTACTTACTATACGATCGTCAAACCCCAACTCTTTAAGAGCGCTTTCTCTAGTAATTCGTGATTGACGATTCAGGTTTATTGAAGCACCTTGTGTATCTTTATTATCAGTAGCAATAACTACTGTATGATTGTTAGCTAGAGCAACACCAATACCACTAGGCGTAAATTCATGAGGTATTAAAACTAAATTTTGTTCACTGGCAGTCATTAAGTCCCAAGACTCTTGGGACTTAATGACTAAACACCTAGAGTTTGCCTCATCATTATTAACCAAAGTAGCTAAGATAAATCCGTAGGCTTCAATTTTAGATACCGCTTTGATACGGTGGACTTCCGCATTACCTGCTGTCACTATATTAGTAAGCGATATGGCTTCATTCTCTCTTTTATGTAAGAGAAATTTTGAATTTAATTTAACTTCTGTTTTATTTGTGTACTCCCCCCATTCTTGCTCTAAATCACGAATTGTAGGAAATCGTTTACCAAGCATTTCTGAAAACCAACGATGGACAGCCGGGCACGCTTCAAGCCAGTTAGCCAATGACTCGGCGTTGATCCCCTTTACATCTTTCCATTTGTTTGTTGTTTCCTTTGTTCTTGCCCAGCTATCTCGTTTTGTCCATAACCGGGAAGTAGCAAATACAAAGGTTGTTTCATCTCGTTTAAGTGGTGCAGGTGCAGACGTCCGTTTTGTGTAGTCACCATCAGCCTTCTTTTTTACATCACTGTTAGTCCCAAACTCCCAACCAGACTTACCTGATGGGATGAATTCATTTCCTTCGTCAACGTCTAAGATTCCATCCCAGCCACCTACAGCGACACTATCTCCAGAGGGAAAATCAATTGAATTAGGTCTACATGAGGCAAGTATGAGCTTTTTAACTAACAGTGGGAGAACTTCTTCTGCTCGACGCTTATGTGTACCTGTCCAGTTTTTTATATCATTTGCCGTAACATACCAACCTGCCATCTCTTGTTCCCTTCTTTGATATTTTTCATTGCAAGTAAACAGTCTTTCGAGAGAACTGTTTCATCTTCTGGTGCTATTTTTCGAGAAGAACCATAAACAATGACATGCATATTGATACATTGGATTAATTGGGTCAAAAGTAATTATTGGAAATGTTACAAAAAACAAATCTAACTTGTTTTGGGGCAGAGTCGTGTTTGCCGAGATTGGCTTCAGAACGTCCTTGGACAACAACGCTGGTTGAGCTTTAGGTCACCACTCCATTCAGAATCTTAAAGGCAAAATGAACTTTACCGATTCGCGGTGCTCAAAAGGTGAATATTTTAACTTTTATATTAATTTTAAGGGATTGAAATGGGCCTGATTCGGATAATTCTAGTAATACCGCTACTTATTGTTGGCGTCGCCAAAGCGTCTTCTACTATCCATAGTATCGAGCGGCAAGATGGCTCATCGTTAATTTATTACCTCACCAAAACGGCGGAAAATCCGAGTAATACCTTGTTGGTTATCATGCAAGGCTCTGATTGCAATAGCGTCTCCCACAGCACGACGATTAATGACCTATTTTCTCAAACGGCGCCAGAGGCTGATTTACTCACGGTAGAGAAATACGGGCTAAACCAAGCGATCAGGTGGAATCCCGATGGCGATAGCCCTGATTGCCCGACAGCGTACATTCAAAAGGATTCACCGACACAGCGCACGGCAGACTACCGACAAGTGATCGAAAGACTCGAGAGTAATTATGAGCACATTATTGTACTTGGCGGGAGTGAAGGGGCCGTAGTTGCCGCCATGGTCGCGTCACAAGTTCCATCGGTTGATAGCTTAGTGTCTTTGAACGCTGGTGGGCGCTTCTTCGTTGATGATGTACTCTATAATATGGAGCAAACTATGCCATCGGAAGCCTTGATAGATGCAAAAAATGGTTTCTTGGGTTTTCAGCAAGCCGTGGTAAGCGCTGAAACAATGGACATCAATATGAGCTCCCATGGTTTTGCTTGGTGGAAAGAGATGCTGACGTTAGACCAAAGGACGATACTTGAACGGGTCAGTGCCGACATTCTCATTTTGCAGTCGGAGCGAGACATTAACGTTTCACCTGATCAGGCGAAACGACAAGCAGAGCAACTGATGCAGTCGCGTTCGAACGTGTCGTTTGTGTTACTCGCTGGTTTGGATCACGCTTTTCAAAACCAGCGAGGAGAAAGTGAGATACCAGCCGTTATCAAACAGATTCGAGCATGGTTAGAACGAACTTAGTTAGCACAGGAAGAAAAAGAAATGGGGTTAGGTCTTGCGTTTTGCCACACATTACTTTTGCATATCAAAACTAGCTGACTATCGGAAACGTAATCGAAGTGCAACAAGCTTTGGTGCGAGTTGAACTAGCCAGAGGTAGCTAGCTCGAAGCTGGACAAAAGCATCTTAGAAACCTTTTATAGTTTCATTAAATTTGCATAATCTAACGTATCGAGAACGGTCAAAAGTCTACGGGAATATCCATCATTTTATCCATCTGAATTGCATGTGTTCTTTTGTAACTCAGCAACCACGGACTTGTTAAATTTTATATATCTATGTATTTGATCAAAAATCAAGAAACCTACTAGTGATTCCTTCATACCAATTGCTGATTCGTCTATGGCTCCATGTGAAACTGAATTTCTGCTAGCAGGGTTAGTATCACTGTGTGGATCATAGTTGTGAAAAAACGTGTTAGTTAAGAAAGAACTGAATTGTTCGGGGAAATAGCGTGAGAATGAATATGACCGATTAGATATATTCTGGGCAATATGTTTGGAGAGACGTTTTTGATCCTGCCCTTTTTTTTCAGGATTAGACACTAGGAAATCATCCCTAAGAGCAGACTCTAGTCTTGGGTATAGCAAATGAACGGCTGTATCATAGTCTCCTTGATTATGAAACTTTAATGCTTTTTCAACTCTTCCCTTATGCTTTGCTAAAGAGGTATCGGTGTTAGAAAATATACTATCCAACCACTGTTGATGGTCTAAGCTGAACCCTTTATTTATATCTTCTAGAATATGTGAATAATCCCAATCACAAATAATGTGCTGTATTAATGATTTTTGTTGTTCATATGTTGTAAAGGCAAATGGGAACCAACCAGATGAGGTGACTTTTACCCAGTCATCTTCAGATACGTCATAGGTCTCATAGAATAATGCTCTACTATATCCATAACTCAAAAAATCCGTAACAGAGTAATCAATTTCTCTCTTGTTCTCATTCTCTAGAAGTGGCCCAAAATCATAGTAAAAGACTCGATCCTAGCCCTGATCGAGCAAGACCAAATAGGCGCAATCATTTGGGAACTCAATTCCTTCAAACGATAATTCTTGAACATGCAATATGTCATTTAAATGGACAGGGTCTCCTTTTTTTATTTCACCGACTCTGCCTACTGATATTTTGGCAAGTACATCGGGTTCGTTTATGTAGACCTTTGCTTCCAATTCATTGTTTATAATAGCGACAAATGTCTTAATCGTGTGAGGTTGATATGGAGTCGGCAACTTGCTTAGGATGGTATCAAGAGATTTAACTTTTCGTATAAATTCCCGACCTTCAGATTGGATTGTCAAACCTCTGTACTCAATCGCAGCTTTATCTCCTGACTTAACAGGTGCAATTGCATACCCTACAGGCCTCTCGCCCAACTTAATCTTATACATCATAGTCTCAATTCATTCTTAAGTAATTTGTCTATATACTACAACGTTTCTATAGACACTACATGCATAAGAAAAATTTGGTCAAATGATAGTTTTTTGAAGTGAGACATCGAGCAATCGCAACTCACTTTGGGGCAGAAACGTCCTAGCTGTAATTTTACTAGCACAAAATGTAATGAATAAAGTCGGTTATAAACAAACAAAAAACCACCAAGCCTAAACTTGATGGTTTTGCTTCTAACTGCTTGTTCAGCAGGTCGGTTGTTTTCTTCCTGACCTATTCTTAGCTGCCTATGCGGCAGGACACTATCGGCTTCAAAGATCTCATTCATAGAAAAAATTTTTAGCTGCCTATGCGGCAGGACACAAGTTAGAATTCGTCCAAATCCCACACAAACAATTTTTAGCTGCCTATGCGGCAGGACACTGTAGAATATAGTCTCTAACCATCTGATTCTGCGTGCTTAAAGTCACAATTCATCAAAATACCCTTTTTCTTCGTACTTTTGTAAGTGCTTGTTTTTATTTCTCTAAAAAACAGCTTTAGAAAAAGGGTCAAAAATGTAACTCAGGTACCGTGCCTTTTCTTTCTTGATTAGTGGCTAAACCATAGCTATTAAAGTTTGCTGCACCGCGCTCACAGACAAACTCCTTTTGCACAAACAAAATATAATCTTCTCCAGATGAACCGCTGGAGATTGGTATTCGATGGAAGCTATCGACGACACGCTCTTCATTAGTGACTGGTAATGATGTTCCAGCATCAAGTAGTTCGGCTCTCGCCATGCTACGTTTGATTCGACGTTTCTTGGAACCCAGAAAGCTTTTCCCAATCGTTTGGTTACGGGTAAACCTCACCTCTAAAGCATTGTCTGGAACCTCACATACACTGGAGACCTCAAATAAACCTTCATTTACCATCAAAGAATAATAGGGCTGAAAAGAGAGTCCTATCATCATCTCTTTATCGTCGGCAACAAAGGCTATGGTTTGACCAACCGTAACATCACTCCAGTCGGGGAAGCTCACGCCTATTTTATTCATGGCTTGTCGGTTATTGACCATAAACAGGTGCATTTGAGATATACAACGCCCTGCTAACAGCTCATAGTCGGCTTGAACAGGGGTATAACGTATACAGAAGTAGTAACGCTTCGTCATAGTCATCCTTACTTCGCTTTGGAACAATTGAAGAGCCCACCCTTGATCAAGACCGACATAATAAAGTGCACGTCATTTGGGATGCTCTGAGAAGCTGTCATTGTCTCAATCCAATTCTCTGTATTTCTGACTAACTGGTAAAAGTCATTTCCATAGGAAACATGTCGCCTTGCTATAACGTACTCTCGGTCAGCTCCATACTCATTCACTCTTAATGGCTTATCTGCTTCTTCATGCCACCAATCGTCAATCGATTGCAATGCTGCACCAATTTTCTGACCATGAAAAGCAGCAGTTTCTTTTCCGTTCAATAATTCTACGGTAGCTAACTGCTTAGTAGGAGCACCATCTTCTCGATCATCCAAGAACTCTTGGCTTGGGTAAACCTCATCCCCCCAACCAACTCCAATTTTAGCTTTGACATCCATGTAGAAATATTCGGTCGGGTCAGATAGGGCTCGCATCAGATAAGCTGTAAGTTTTTCTAGGCATTCTGCTGAAGCTTCATCCCAATGACCATACCAAGAAAGCCTTGTTGCGTTTTCTACAATCAAGGTTTGTGAATCACTGGTGGTCACTTCTATCGACAATCTTCGACACTCTCTGTTTCTCCAAAGCCAAGTACCAAGCAGAATGTTCTTCGCGTATCTAAGAGCAAGTTCCTGATACCCATTGAGCTCTTCATATGTTTTAGCAAGTAACGAAAGTTTAGAACGCACTTCATCATCACTACAGGTATCTGGAGTTAGAGAGTTGGCTCGAATTCGAAGGGGGAATGCACAGTAGATATCATCAACACCAGGTTTTACATAACACTCTTCGATGAACTGAGGATTGGAGTAAGCTAAATCTTGTGGAGCAACATTCTTTTCTACGAACTTGCCCCCTTTATATGCTTCTGCATAACCACCTTTTGGTGCGCGCAACCTAGTTCTATCAATTTCAAGGGGGCACATCTCACCACTTTTAGATAGATAGTAGAAATATGCTTTGCCAGCAGAGAGTGATCGAACGTAGTTCAGCTGAGTGCAAAGTTCCATAAACGATTAACCCCTATAGTTTTTTATAAGAATAGTTTCGCTACTGCATTCTATCGACCAAAAGGCATGATTGAAAAAGTGATCTCTTCCACTAAAACGTACTTCTATCGGGTTCACTTTCTTAGCTAACCCTATCGCATTTTCTGCATAGGCGTGACAATCGGTGATCGAGTTGCACCGTTTAGTCGGACGTTCTAACAAATGGTAGCCAATAGAAACTGGCAAATTATCAGCGTCTTTCGTTATTAAATGCTCTAGGTCATCAAAGTCACTCGGCTGGTTCTCACTTGGACATAACCATCGCCCGTAGGCTGGCAAACCTTTTATGACATGGAAAAGCTCGCTCCTGCTGGTAAACGTCCTTAGCCACTCAATCTGCGTCGAGAGCTGTGGTTGGTATAACGCCCCTCCGGCGAAAGCAACGGGAAGTGCCGTTTTAAGCGCGGCCTTAAAATCTGAAATTCGGCTTTCACTATGAACTCTAATAACTAAGTCTATCTCTAGGTCCGCCAATCGTTCACTACGAATGGTAGGTCGTTTCGCGTTTGAAACCGTTCTAGCTTTAGCGACCGAGTTAGGCTCGGTAAGCTTCGCGGTCGATTGAATGTTCTCGCTTCGAACATAAAAAGAGAAACTCGAAAATTCAAACAGGGAATTACTATTAACTAGCTTATTGAACTCTCTTTGATAACGGTGCATAAAGCCCCAAATAGCCGTCAAAGAAGGAGCACCGCACAAGTAAGGGCTGCTCATTGCGACAGCATCTTGCACTTTCATTGATGACAAATAGATATACTGCTCGCCCGTTACCTTATCTTCATTACCAATAGGTTTACTGAGCTGTTCGAGAATCCATACAATTTGGGCTTTAACGAGCTGCATAAGCTTAGGGTGATAGGCAAACTTGGCGGCATACTTATTATTCTGCAACGTAAGATGTAAGCGGCGATTAAACTCACTGGCTAAGGAGCCTAGGTCCGATTCTGGTAGCGCCAAAAAGGCTTGAGCTAAAGTGTCATCATGTTCCAATTGCTGTTGATTAGGGTCAGCATCAACGATATCTCTTAACTCAATTAAAGGAAGCATCCAAAGGGCTATCTGCTTTCGCAATATCTTACTTCTAACCTTGCGAGCGCTCTCCCTTTGCTTCTGTGTTTTTGATGGTTCTGATCCAATTAAGTGATTTAACACCTGACAAATTTTGGCGTTAGTTACCTGACAGTCATCAAAGTAGTGACCACTCTTTTTGCGACTTTCAGTTAACGTCCCACCTTTCGATGGTTTGACTTCTAGCGGGTAGTTAAGAGCTTTCATATGCCCACCTAAACTGCCACACAAGTTCCCGATACTTGCAGAATTAGGCAGTGACGAAGATACAAAACGAAGCTTACTTTCTCGACTTCTCGATCTTACTTCTAACTCGCTCTGAATGGCATGACTAACCACTGGGGTCACCGAAACATAATCATCCCCCCACGGAAACCGTAGTTGCTTGCTGAAAGGGCTGACACTATCGGGAAAATGATTATCAAGGAGCTGTTCTTCAATTGTATGTTTTAAGCGAGCAAGTGACTTAGCACCTAAACCAAACTCTTTGAGCAACTCAACCCAAACGGGGCTTTCTTGTTGTATAAGTGAAAGAATGCATACGGGCTGTGATTGCCAATTAAAAGGATTCAATAACCACAATGTGTGACGATATACCGCAGAGTCATGTGCCCATCCCAAGCGCTGCTCTAATACTCCGCTTGAAATGAATACCTCGGTTGTCGTAAGAGCCTGTGCAAGTATCCGCTGATCTTTAACTCGACAGTCTGGAAACTTGAGATTATGAGTGTGGAACCATTTAATTTCATCAAGGGACGCCTCTAGGTTCTCAGCCGCTTTTAAATGCCTTTTAGCTCGGGCAACATCCAACCAATCCAAGCACCTATCTAATTTATGGTTTGAGCTGAGATTGAGCAAGATCGTCAACGCTTCTTTTTCACCCCCTTCAACACAGACTTCTTCCGTATAGGGCATGAACATCTTCTTTAGCGTAACCTGCTTTACTGCTTCGTCTTCGATTGCCAATAAGTCACTTAATTTCGTCATAATTACCACTCAGGTAGATATACACTTAAACCATCACTTTCAGAGCTCATTCGAGTCAGCTTTGTTTCGATGACACTTCTTAGAGTAAACGCCGACTCGTGACTCGCTATCTTTGTATGCATTCGCGGCTTAATCGCGGCTTTGATCTCACCAAACTCATACAGCCGATATACCTCATCTGTTGTACAAGAAAGCAATGTAGAAGCTTCTAGAGGGCTGAGCAGTGCATCACCGATATTTCCTTTCACGCTTGATGGAACTGTTGCCATGAGCTGAGTAAAGTAAGCTAACACCTGTGTCAGTACGGTATTGTGACTCAACTGCCGACTAGGTAACTGACGACAACCTTTAAGCAGAGTATCGAAGGCTTCATTGAAAAACACCTTCTTCCAATCTTTTACTCGAACAAGTTCTGCCTTCTCTTTCAAGGCATCGAGGTCTTGCCACAGTGCCGTTGGCCAAGCGCAACAATATTCAATGAATGACTCAAAACTGAGGTCATCGATATCACCATAACGATTTATATACCAAAGTAAAAAGCCATAGCGCTCAGATAACGTCATTTCCCCTGTTAACAATCCCAAGGGTTTTGAATCATTTCCTGACAACCATCGAGCGACCAATACCTCAGCCTCTGGCGCATCTTCGACTGGCGAGTTTCGGAGTTCATACCCACATTCACATTGACTAATACTCTCGGTGCTTTGGTATTCAAGTCTCGACTTACACTCAGGACAGTGATGAACCAGTTTACAGCCATGGTGTTCACAAGCTTGGTGAGAGATAAGTTGCCACTGCTGGCGAATGTAGGGTGCTTCGTCAACACACAGAGGGCAAATAGGCGTGAAGCGTTTGCGAAGAAAAGTATAAGGGTAGTCAGAACCGAATCTGTGTACTGCTTTGTATTGAGAAGAGAATTGAGCTTTTGAATGTGATAAAGCTAAGCGCAGTACACCAAAGTTATTGAGTTTTAATTGGTTCTCAAGATGAATAAGAACCCGCACTCGCATTTGGCTTGTGGTTTGAGCGTGGTAGATATTGACTCGTTCGAGCTCTAAGGGGAAAGCACCAGCAATCGCCTCATGCTGATCCATGGTGTCGAACCAGATGTCTTCGGCGAAATGAGAAAATCGCTCGTAGCCTTGTTCATGCGATAAGCGCAACAAGAAGCTTTCGAGCGATTCATCAGGGTAAAGTTGAATGTCCGTTTCCACATGTCACCACTAAAACTTAGAATGTCTAAGTTTTAGTATCGAAGATATTTCATATATTGCAACCATAGAAGCCAATGTGTTTTGCAAAAAAACGCCTACGAACTCATCCAATATACGACAGAATCGCTTGGTGATCACAAACTGTGATGCGAACGATCTAAGAAGGTTCTGCCCCAAAACGTGCTGGACGAAGCGCTAGCAGCCATAAAATTAATTTGGGTAACAAGCAGTTACCCCATTCCATAGCTAGTACGAGCTTCACCTACCCTCAACCAGGGTGGAAATGGACTAATCGTGGCTGCTGCACTTCTACTCAGTTTTTGTTGCACCGCAATCAATCCTCATTTATTGAGCGCCAGCATTAAGTGCGTAGTGTCATAAAATATCAAATCAGTGCTGGTGATCTTATTCTCTAGCAGATGCCAGGCGTATACTGGTGTAAGTTTGTTAGTTTGATACGCAGAGAATTATTCATGTCAGTTATACGCCATATAGAAATACAAAACTTTAGAACAATCAAAAAACTATCATGGCACCCAAAGCCAGGATTAAATTGCCTAATTGGCCCCGGTGATTCAGGTAAATCTACACTATTAGATGCTATCGATCTTACGCTCGGTGCACGACGTTCTTATTCATTCAACGATGCTGATTTTTACCAACTTAATATCCAATCTCCACTATCGATAACAATCACCCTAGGTGACCTGCATGATGATCTGAAGAATATCGAAAGCTATGGATTCTTCTTAAGGGGGTACAATGCTACTACTCAAGAAATCCTTGATGAGCCTCAGCAAGGTACTGAACCTGTTCTAACCATAAAATTAACTGTAGATTCTGACTTAGACCCAGATTGGCGACTGTATTCGGAAAGGGCTGAAGCGGATGGATTAGAACGTAGATTACCATGGAGACATAGAGAGCTTTTATCTCCCGCTCGCTTAGGAACAACTGCGCACCAGAACCTTGCCTGGGGAAGCCGTTCAATCCTTAACAAGCTTTCTGAAGAGACATTGGATGTATCAAGCACTCTTGCGCAGTTAGGAAGGCAAACTCGTGAAGCCTTCGCACAACAGCAAGTTGAAGGGGTTGCTGGCGTTTTGCAACAAGTCCAGAATATATCCAATGGCTTAGGTGTTCCTGTTGGCGAACTGAAAGCATTATTAGATGTGAATGGAATCTCCTTATCTAATGGTGCTATAAGTCTTCACAACAGTGATAATACTCCTCTTAGACAATTAGGAACAGGTTCGTCCAGACTTCTAATTAGCGGCCTGCAGAAAGCGGCCAGTAACTCTAAAGTAATCATTGTTGATGAAGCTGAATACGGATTAGAGCCATATCGAATTACTCGTTTACTTAACGAGCTAGGCTCTAAAGATGCTGAGCCAACGCAGCAAGTATTCATCACAACTCACTCGCCTTACGTACTTCGTGAATTGCAGGCTCAACAACTTCACGTAATGCGCAGACCTACACCGGCTCAGGAAGCTTTTGACCCTGAACGTATTCAACATACGATATACAGTCTAAACGGAGAAGGTCTACAACAAGCAACGTTACGCGCTTGCGCCGAATCTTTCTTCAGCAAAAGTGTTATCGTATGTGAAGGAAAAACGGAAATTGGAATAGTAAGAGGAATAGACCTTCATTTCGGTCAGACGATTACATCCAAAGGCGTCCATTGCGCGGACGGCGGTGGTGATTCCATGTTTGCAAGGGCGCAAGTTTTTTCGTCACTAGGTTACCCTACAGCAATTTTTAAGGATTCAGATAAAGCTGAACAGCATCGAGAGCACAGAGAAAATGCTATAGCAGCTGGTATTTCTGTATTTGAATGGGATCATAATAGAGCAACAGAGGATGTTATCTTTACTGCTTGTCCAGCGGGCGTTATCCCAAAACTATTGAATATGGCCGCCGAAAGGAAGGGAGCCGACTCAATAAACGCTCATATTCAAGCCTATTCAAATCAGTCGGTAACTCTAGAAGATTGCCTTAGCCGATTTACAGATGACCAACGAGCAACCCTCGCAAGAGCTGCCAATAAAAAGAGCTGGTTTAAAGATATAGAACCCGCAGAAAATGTTGGTAGATATATTATTGGCCCTAATTACGGTTCTTTCACCGAAGAGTTAACTACACCTGTACATAATCTGTTTAGCTGGGCGAATAGTTAATGAATATTGAAGCTGTTCTCGATAGCGATTTAGGTTCAATTGTTGCGCCTGCAGGTTGTGGTAAGACACACCTGATTACGGAAGCTTTGTCGATTAGGGCGCAAAAACCAATATTGGTTCTAACACATACAACTGCTGGTGTATCCGCTCTTAAGAAGCGCTTACGCCGACTATCAGTTCCTACTTCTTATTATGTAGTGACAACTATTGATGGTTGGGCGCTTCGAATAGCTAATAGTTTTCCGGCATCTTGCCCAATAAGCGCATCCCCCGATAACCCTCGACAGTTTTATCCGGAACTCAGGCGATCGGTGCTTAGTTCTCTTAATTCAGGGGGACTTCACGAAATCATAAAGGCTTCATATTCAAGACTGCTAGTCGATGAATACCAAGATTGTGACAACAACCAACACAATATCATCGCCTCCCTTTCACAAGTGCTGCCAACGGTGGTTTTTGGTGACCCGATGCAATGCATATTCAGTTTTGCAGGCCCAATGCCTGACTGGCAGCAAGAAGTGCAGCAAAGGTTCCCATTGCTTGGTACCTTAGGTACACCATGGCGTTGGAACAATGCCGGAGCGCCTGACCTTGGTGAATGGATACTTGATGCCAGAGAAACACTACTACGAAGAGAGAGCTTAGATCTTACTGACTGCCCGAACCACGTGCTGTGGCGTCCACTAACAGGAAACGCTCAGACTGACCTTATTAATCAGCACAACGCTCAACAAAGGATAATCAATCAAAATCAGACTGATTCTTTTCTTGTCATTGGTAGTTCAATGAACGAAAGGTCTCGACATAGATACGCGCAAAGTAGTCGTACGACTCAAGTCGTTGAGCAAGTCCAATTAGCTCAGGTTATTACTGCAGCTAGCGAGTTTGATCGTTTAAACGGTATAAATCTGGTGGAAAGTATTCTTACTACAGCGAGTACAATGGCTACTAATGTTGAAATGGCACGAACACTAACCCGTCTTAAAAGTATTCTTGGTGGAAGAAACAGGCAACCACCAACCACCTTTGAACACGCTCTATCTAACGTTGCCAGTAGCAATGAACGCTCTGACATTTTGACGGCTCTCCAAGAAGTTGAGAGTAAAAATGGCACCAGGATATACCGTAGAAGCGCATATACTGCATTGAAAGACTTAGTATCATTGTCGGTTAGTTCACCGGATAAAACTATGTCAGAGTCTGCAATGATTATAAGGGAGCAAATAAGACAAAAAGGTGATACCCGAATCCCTAAACGAGCAATTGGCTCAACATTGCTACTTAAAGGACTGGAAGCCGATCATTGCTTAATTCTCGATGCTAATGAAAGAGGAATGGACAATAAACACCTGTACGTTGCACTTTCTCGTGGTGCAAAAACTGTCACCGTTTTCTCTCGAAATAATCAAATAAGCTAATTGCTACGCAAAATGTAGTGTTGTCACCTGCGAGAGAGTGATAGAGCTCATTCACTGAGCATTAAAGTATCAAACTAACATGGCAGTGATCGTATAGGCGATCCTGCCATTTCCAAATCAGAAATGCCCCAGACAACTCTGGTAATCGTCGTCATACAGCCCTTTCATCAACTGAATTCATCAAAAAGTGCATTAGTAACCATCTGATTTTTCTTAATATGATAGAATCGCTCATTAAATCCAGTGTATTACCAAAGGTAGATTGATGGCGTTTAGAGCTCGAATAATCGGCGATACTTCTCTATTTAAAGGTGAAAGCTCGGCGGAGAATGCTTTCACAATAGTTATTGGAGACAACGGTTGCGGAAAAACCCAGTTGTTACTTGATATCTGCAACTACTACCAAATGCTATTTGGTGAATTGTTGGGTTCAAAGTCTGCTGATATTCGCGTCATACGTCGAGATTACTTTAAACAGGACTTCAAATGGGGCGCGATCGAAAAAGCTTTTGAGCATCAAATTCCTCAAAAACTTATATGTGCATCAACTAGCCAGTTTGAAAAATTTGCCGAAAACTGGAAGTTAAAGAATGACTTTGTACAAGGTGGATACTATGCCTACATTGGTTCAAAGCCATTTGCTCCTGACCGACTACCTTCTACTCGCATAGCATCAACGGCTTTGAACCAGCTATTAGCGAGGGATACTTATGATGCTCGAAAAATACAATCCCTCCGCAAATTTCTTTTAAGTTTTGGATTTGATGATGTTCTGAAGATTAGCTTAGAACCTATATTTTCCTTCGATGAACTGAATAAAGCAAAAAGTGGTGATCCTGGTGTTGCTCCTGAAACTCAAATAGCGTTGCGAAAAGCAAATGAATATTATGAGATAGAGGATATCAGTGAGTTGATTCTTCTAATGGAATTTATCATTGATAAACCAGAGGTTTTGCTTTATTTCAGTGACTCTGGTGTTCTTCTCGATTCTGTATGTAAAGAAAAGCCCATCCCATACAATTCAAGAGAACTTGCAGATTTGCTCATGTCTGGGCTAGTAAGTGTTGCCAACATTGAAACAGTTAACGGGCAATGTTTTCTCGAACCAGGGTTATCAGAGAGTGCAAAACTACGACCTCTAGCTTCTAGAAGTTCTGGCGAACAATGTCTGTTCTTGTTGTTTCTAGGCATCATTTCATCTATTGATGATAATTCTTTAATATTAATAGATGAGCCAGAAATTAGTTTACACCCTTCTTGGCAGCAAAGATTTGTTGAAATTTTAAATGAGTCCCTTAGTGAATATTCTGGGTGCCACTTCATAATTGCAACTCATTCACCGCTTATAGTTTCAGATATTGCGGTTAAAAATTGTGAAATATTGGACATGACTGAACAAGTACTTACAAGTGCTTCAAAGCATAGCTTACGTTCATCCGACTATCATCTTGCCACTCTCTTTCACAACCCTGGCCATAGCAATGAGTATCTAATAAAAACAGCTATTTATGTATTCTCAAAGGTAAAGTCAGAAAAAAAGTTCGATAATCAAGATCTAGAAAAACTAAAAATGCTTAACGATCAATTATCTATGCTGCACGAGGATGACCCCGTTATAGAGTTGGTAGAAATGCTCAATGAGGTTTATTGTAAATATGGCTGACATTGAAAAAGAGGTAGTATTTTCCAAGGAACAGAAACAACTAATCAAGGAAATAGTTGGGGATGAAAACTTTTCCCACCATGATTGGACCAAGGAAGAGCAAAAAGAATCATTACAAGCTTTAAGATCACATATTCGTAAGCATTACAGAATCGAGCAGAAGGCAAAATGTGCTTATTGTAGAAAAGACGTCAGTGTTCAATCTGCTTCAAATTGCCATGTCGAGCACATTGCGCCCAAAGAAATGTATAAGAAGTATATGTTTTATCCTAAAAATTTATGCGTTGCTTGTGCAGATTGTAATTCCATCAAATGGAATCGTGACACCATAAAGCCACTTAGCAACGGAGAGCGGAAAAGGTATCCATCTTCGTCAGGGGCTTTCTTGTTAGTCCATCCTCACTTCGATGATTATGCAGAGCATATCGATATTTTTCGTGACCGTTGGTATGTGGACAAAACTAAAAAAGGGCACTTCACTATTGGGTTGTGTAAATTGAATCAACGTTCTATCGACTTTGGCTACCTTGAGCCTGATGAAATGATGGTTTTAGCTGAAGATCTTCGCGATGCGAAAGCGAAAGGCGCCAGTCACCTAGTAGATTTAATAAAGGAACGTATGCGTGAGCTACTTGATGATTAAAGGCGCTATAGATTAACAAAGTTGACGGACTTCTACTCATGAATTGATGGGTAACTCAGCAGTTTCCCTAACAAGGTTCTGTCCAAAATCGTCACGGTAAGTACTTTATAACTATACGATATTTTATTTCGTTGTTAGTGATGCAACTTGCACTACTCAACTAATCGTTTAATAAAAGCCATCAGATAGTAACTTATTATAGCTACTTTAAGTTATGGTAACACGAGTCTTTTGTTTTAATTTTTCAGATGGTTGAGAGGTCAGAGGGTTAGCTTTGCGGCCAGTTGCATACTAGACTGTATGTATACATGACGTGATGAGGTCGAATAATTGTCTAAGTTAAAAATGTTTGCGTGGGGGGCACTGGCATTCTTGTTGGTCACAGCCGCATTCTTTTTCTATTGCATTGAAAAACAAAGCGTTATCCCTGTCATTCATGAGTTTCATCTGGAGGAGTCTAGTGAATAATAGGTATCCACCAAGTATGAATATACTTGAGTTTTTCATTGGCGTTGGATTAGCTATTACCTTGATTGCTTTTTTCTCTTTTAAGGCTCAAAGCAACCTTCTAGAAGCCGTAGAGAGTTCTCATGTAGCCCACTCCGCGAGTCTCGTTCATATCAGAAACTATATCCATTTATTGGACAGCGAAGATCACGCACAAATAAGTAAGATATTGACCCAGATAGAAAAGTTAACCGTTGCATTAAATGATCTATCTGAAGCATCCAATGATATTACCGTAAGGTTTCCTCATTTTTTTTGGCTAGGGGATTCACTTTCTCATATGGTTGAAGACTATACCAAAACAGCTAGAGGACAGTTAGCCTTACTTGAGAAGACAATTGAAGCGAAACAACAGACAGAAAACAAGTTATCCCTACAGAAATTAGAGCGAATTGTTTTTTCAGATTCAATGGACGAAGTGGCCGAACACACTCATGAACGTCTGATGAGTAGTATTTTTCTAACGAGTAAAGCCGCAGTGTACTCATTAATACTCACTACCGCTTTAACGTTTTCGGTCATTGTTTTATATCTTAGCCACTACATAACTGAACTAAAAAAGACCAAACTGGCTCTCCAAGCTGCGGTAAAAAAAGCTGAAGAGTCCAATCACGCTAAATCTATGTTTTTAGCAACCATGAGTCATGAAATTCGCACTCCGATGAATGGCGTTATCGGCATGACTCAACTGCTCATATCAGATAATAAAGATCCTAAAATTCGGGAACACTTGACTACTTTACTAGAGTCAGGTGAGCACCTTATGGTGATTATTAATGAAATTCTAGACTTTTCGAAGTTAGAACAAGGAAAGTTAGACCTTAGCGAAGAAGAGTTTGATATCAATCAATTGTTAATACCTATAATGAATGCGTTCAAACCACAAGCTAATGATAAAAGTATCCAACTTGTTTTTGACACTAAAGAGCTTCCCAATAACTTAGTTCTAAAAGGAGATATCGTTCGCATCCGTCAAATTGTTTTTAACTTAGTGGGTAATGCGATCAAGTTTACTTCGGACGGTATGGTGAAAGCTGTATTAAAGTATGACATTAAGACAGAAAAACTCTCCTTCCAAGTTTCTGATACAGGGATAGGTATTCCAACAGCACGTTTAGAAAGTATCTTTAATCCTTTTGAACAAGCAGAGATAAGGACAATGCATGACTTTGGTGGCACAGGATTAGGTCTATCAATAGTCAAAAAATTATGCTTAGCAATGGGAGGTAATGTAACCGTTACTAGTGAGTTGGGCATTGGAAGCTGCTTCACAGCTACAGTTATAGCTCCTGTTGGAATGCGAAGTAACATACAAAAAGCTCCCCAACTACAAGAGAGTTTTGAGGGAGAAACTGTGCTAATTGTTGAGGACAATCGAGTGAACCAACTCGTTGCTAAACGCATGTGCCAAAAACTTGGTTTTACAGTTTGTATTGCTTCTAATGGTGAGGAGGCGCTAAAAAAAGTGCAAAAAGCACCTTTTAATGTCGTCTTAATGGATCACCAGATGCCCAAAATGGGAGGGATAGAAGCCACTTGCATAATACGAAATGAACATGATTTTAAGGGAACAATTCTTGGCTGCACCGCTGATGTCACCGACGAGACAGCGGCTGGTTATATGAGGGCTGGTGCAAATGGGGTGATAACAAAACCTATTAGGCTAGAGTCTTTAGCTGAAGCGATTACACAAAGTCGAGAAAGTAAGAGCTCTTATGTGATTGAGAGCTGAGCCAAGAAATTTTATCTATTGTTATGTTCGTTAAAAAGACTAAAAAGAAACTGATAATTCATATGTTTCCAGTAGCTGTAGTGAGTCACTTTATTGTACTGGTACGTTGAGCCCATAGCGACTCCCCCAAGGATTGCTTTGCTAGTTGTGACATATAGCTGCCAATAGCATATGTATTTGGAACTACTTAACTAAAAACTCATTCTCAATCACTTAAAACCATTACCTCATAATCGGACTTAGAAAAATGAGCATTTTGATAAGCCCTAACAGCCTTGCTGTTGTCTTTATGGACATATAGGCGCAGCTCTAAGCCTTTTTGTTCTTTCATTTCATGTTTTACCGCATCCAAAAGCAATGACATACGACCCTTGCCTCGCTGGGATTTGGATAAGAACATGCTTTGAATCCACCAGTAATAACCAGCGTTCCAGTCGCTCCACTCGCGAACCGCAGAGACACTCCCTACGGGAGTGTTGTTCTCATCAACTAAAACCCAATAGGTAGCAATTGAAGGGTCACGAAGCGCGACCAGAATGCCCTTTTCAAGTGTTTCTGGGATCTTAATACTCCCCTCAGCCTCTCTTGCTTCTTCAGCAGTGAAGTTAACAAGGTAGGGTAAGTCATCTAAAACGGCTTTTCTTACTTTCATCATAGCCCTCAAATTTATCAGTGGTTTCTAAAGGTTATCAAAGAATAATTGCTTAGAACATACACGGTATGTCCGTTGTGACTAGGTGAGCATGGTAAGAGCGCCGCTTAGAAAATAGCGTTTAAGCATAGCCATCTAAATTCAGAAACGAAGGGATTTTCACGCCAATTAACTACCAATAATATGGATTGTCGATAGCGGGTAAGCATGTTGGTTTTCCCTCGATGTTAGGGAGCGCTTTACTGACTAAAGATTGTGCAATCCAACCTTCAGGGTAGGACAAGTCTAGCGGAGCTTGAATTATGTCCTGACTGATTGGAGCGAATCCTGTTTTTGAGTAAAAGTTGATATCCCCGTAAGTAATGGCAACGGTGACGCCTTTTTCTTTCAGTGTCGCTAACCCAAATTTGATCAATCCTTGACCTACACCTTGCCCATGACAATCTGTTGCAACGGCCACGGGGGCTAAAAGGAATATGTTTTCACCATTTGGAAACGATAGGCGAGAGAAAATGATGCTACCGACAATGCGTTCACTTTCATCTTGAGCAATAAACACATAAAGATCCTCATCTTTGGTTGGTAAAGTGAGAAAGTCTTCCACGAGTTTCGCAATTAATGCACCTTCTTCTTTACCCTCTGAATCCGAAAATGTGTTATTGAACAGTGTAATGATTTCTTGAGCTTGTTCTTGTTTGTACAAAGCGTATTTCATATATCTATCTCTAGTTTGCAATTTTTAAAATAAAGTACTGATAGGTAAAATCTTTTGCAGCACTGCGCTCGTAAATCGAAATCTCTTTGTTAATGTCCAATAACACTTGGGACGCAGGCATAACAGCTTGTAATTCCTCAACTCGGCTTTGCAGCGGTTGCCAGTAGTTTTGCCATGCATCGACGCCTAATGAGAAGTGTTCGATCATTTCGTAGCCATGCTTTTTGAACAGAGCGAGCCGTTTAGGTATCGATTGAATGTCTGGGTAGTCTGCCAGCCAAAACTGTTTTGTCTCTTCGTCGGGAGAGTCAGTGAGCCAAACCAAATCACTCACCATCAAGACGCCATTGTCTTTCAACAGAGGCTTCCATTGTTTTAGTGCGTTCTCCATTCCCATAATGTAGACACAGCCTTCCGCCCAAATGGCATCAAAACTCTTTGCCTGAAATGGCAGTTCCGTCATGGAGGCACAAACAGGAGAAATCCGCTCATGTAACTGTGCATTTTGGATTTTTTTATTGAGCTGTTCGATGGCAATAGGCTCATTATCCACGGCGGTAATGTGCGCGGTACTGTTATCGGCTAGCAGTAATGTTGAGGTGCCAGTGCCGCAACCAATGTCTAAAATATCGGTCATTGTCTGAGGCGACATTAATGAAATCGCTTTTAAAGAGTCCTTGTGACTCCCTGGCCCCCATCTTTCTAATGTTGCAAAGACCGTCATAAAGTCTTTCATGTAACTCTCGTGTTCGTTCATATCTTTTGATAGCCACTTTAATCGGAGCGCTTCTTTTTCACTGTAACCCTGCGTACTTAACCAGTTTAAGTAAGCGCTAGGCGCACTTTGACTCAGGGAATGGTGTAACTCTCTTTGTGGACGTTCCCCAAGTAATGCCAGTAGCAACTCACGAGCGTGGATTTTTTTATCAATTTCATGGTTGAGTTGCGTCAGCCGATTTTCCAATAAGCTTCTACTTAACTTCGCGACTAAGCACTGTTCGCACTCTTTCAATGAGAGTCCTGCGCTTTGAAGTTGCTGAATCAAATACAGTCGCTGCAAATCGTTTTCGCTGTAATAGCGATATCCATTATCAAGGCGCTGGCCGTTAATAAGCCCTAACTTCTCGTAATAGAGTAAGGTGGTGCGAGATATACCCGCCTTTGCTGCCAATTCCGAAATCAAGTACATGTGAGATGAGCCTCAAGTGTTCTTAGTATTTGGATAGTATGAACTGTAGAGTTGTAGACAGGTCAAGTAGGCTCGTTCGAATTTCTCACCAACAGTGGCAGAAATTAGATGATGTTGAGTCTTACTTAAGGCTTTGAGTCAGTTGCTAGCAGTCAATGCTCAATACCAGACCTTACTTATTGATGACTAAATTAGCAAAGTTATTAGCCATAAACATTGCGACCCGAAAGCATCCCAACATGTTTGCCGTTAGCGTGTTTTATTAGATCCTTTCAAAACTAGGATCCATGGTGCCGTACGACTCTATTTTTAGGGTATAAAATCTTATTTAAGTGCGAAGAAACTTTTGATTTAAAGCGGAAGAGGTAGGCGTATTTACGGTGTGTGAGAAAGCTAGGAACAATAGAACAATTCAGATATATTGAAACAATATTAAAAGAGTTGCTACAACACGTAACTAGATTAACGTGGGCAGTAAGGGATTAGGTAGCCAAATGATAGACTTAAGTAGAGTCAGACCACTGTTCGTTACCCTAGCAAGTATCATCCTTAGTCTAATAGTTTTGCAGCTTTCGTATAAAACTTTTTTGAGTTCGTTGCAAGAACAAGCGCTAGATAGGGCTGATAGTATCGTCCATAAAATTGACTCCATTTTCTTTTACGCTGAAGAAGCAAATGAGAGAACCTTAAGCTTAGCACTGAGAGGGAATAACTGTGATGAGGCATCTTATGAGTTAAGAAAGATTGCGGCATCAATACCTTATGTTAGAACAACAAATATATCAGTTGACGGTTATATAAACTGCACTTCCCTTTGGGGAGATAGGGTATTTGAGGATGATGACGAGAGGTATGTCTTGGATAAGTTACTGTTAATGCCTGGAAGTCAGGTAGCACAAAACCACCCACTTATCGTCCTGCGTACCAATAAGGATGACATGGCGGCATTAAGTGGAATTGACGCGCTTCATCTTAGACAAACTCTCTTTAGCTCAACACTGGATTCTCACCTTGCCTATTTCTCTTTGGGTAAGATATGGCTAGATCAAAACGGTGCTCTTTTAAATCGTGACCCAACGAAACAGCTTGTTGGGGTGGAGAGTTCTAAATCTGACTTTTTTCCCTATAGCATCTCTGTTGGCTTTTCATACTCTTCACTACAGGAAGCGTTTTGGCACGAAAAAAAATTCTACATTCTATTAATTCTGTTAATACAACTTTCATTCCTGGTTTACTATTGGTGGCATACAACTCGTCCCCAAAGTCTTGATGAAGAGTTAAAGAGAGCCATCAAAAAAAAGGAGTTCGTTCCTTATGCTCAGGCCGTTGTTAATGCTAAAACACGAGAAATAGAGGGCGTGGAAATTTTAATGCGTTGGTTGCACCCTATTCAAGGTGTGGTACGTCCAGACTTATTTATTCCCCAAGCTGAAGAATCAGGTCTAATAGTCCCAATGACTGAGTTACTGTTAAAGGAAACGGCAAAGCAACTGTGTGACTACAGTAGTCATCTAACGAAGCCATTTCACGTCGGCGTCAATATATCACCCCAGCATTGTCGTGGAATGGGTTTGGCGAATGAGTGTAAAGAGTTTATTCAAACTGTAAATCAAGAAAATATCATGCTTGTTTTGGAGTTAACTGAACGAGAAGTATTGGATTTTTCTGAATCAACCGAGGTGTTGTTTAGCGACCTAAAAAAATTAGGATGTAAAATCGCGATAGACGATTTTGGTACTGGGCATTCGAGTCTTGCTAACCTTCAAAAATTTCAAGTCAACTACATAAAAATAGACCAAATGTTTGTTCAAGGAGTGGGCAGTAACCCTACCTCCAGGCACTTAGTTGAAAGTACGATAGAGTTAGCGAATCGACTCTCTCTCGAGATTGTTGCTGAAGGTGTTGAAACGGAAGAACAGCAAGAATATTTGGCTAACTATCATGTCAAATACTTACAGGGTTTTCTTTTTTCAAAACCCATACCATTAGAAGAGTTTTTGCAAGAGTATGGTGAAAAAGAAGGGGCTTAAACAGATACTAGGTATGATGGTCGAACGTCGAGATTAATTGGTACCGCTCACAGGATTTGAACTTGCTTGTCTATATATTAAAAAAACGTTCGCTTTATCGATGGAGTGAAAGCAATGGAAACTCATCGAAGCGAAAAAACATAAATTATATATACTACATTTGACAATAGACCTATTAGGAATATGGTTTTTGGCATCCCATATGCCTTTGAGGTTTTGTTATGATTGTTGTGAGAAAAGCGGACGCCTTTGACGTTGTAGAAATTGTACCACTTTACCTAAAGTATCTTGAATTTTACCAAGTCGATATTTCAGGTAAAGATCCAGCGTCTTTTATCGGTTCCCGTATTGAGAATGAAGAATCTGTCGTGTATTACGCAGCCGATGAAAGTGGGCATGTGCTTGGTTTTGCTCAGCTATATCCACTTTTTTGTTCGCTAGAAATGCGTAAGATTTGGGTTCTATACGATTTGTATGTAGATTCATCTCAGAGAAAGCGAGGGATTGGCGAACGCTTGTTGGAACAAGCAGATCAACTAGCCAAGGAAACCGATTCAGCCTTTGTTGTGTTAAGTACAGGTATAGAAAACAAAACAGCTCAATCTGTGTATGAAAAGCATGGGTACGTGAGAGATGTCGAATTCTATAACTATGTACATATAGTCAAGTAAATAAAGAAACAGCCGAGTGAATCTCGGCTGTTTTCTGACTAATGCCCTGCTCTAAATTAGGTGGACACTTTTCAGTCTAAAAAATTGGGGAGTGTTATGACATCAACCAATAAAAGAGCTCAGCGCGATTGTTCCCTCGGCAGAACGCTTTTGCCCCGTAACGATTTAGAGTTGAAAGGTTAAGGCAATATTTTGAGTCTAGATTGACCTATTTTATCTAATGACTAACATTAACTTGATCTAGGAAAGCATACGATGGATAACGGAATGACACCTACAGGTTCTGAGCGACATATATTTTTATTTGAGGGCGGCGATAAGCTCACGACTATTGGCGCAACTTTCTTCGTTTCTTATCTTTACTATCTACATGTGGATTCAACCCACAAAAACTGGGCTTCAATTAAAACACAGCGATCACGCATAAGCACTATAAATAGTTCAAAGCAGTATCATTGCGCCTGAATATCGAATATTCAATATATGAGCGATTCGAACCTAAATCGCAATAGTCTTGGTTTGAAAGGACCTACTATCAAAAAAATGGCATTGGCAGTACAAGAAAAGCTTTGAAGTGGCTGAGGTGAGAGAGTGACACTAAGAGAAAAAAAACAAGAGTATATCTCGAAAATTACAGACAGCCTGAATGCTGAACGACACTTTTTAAACATTAAGAAAGTCATTCAAGGTACAGGTTTTGCGATCGACTGTTTAATTGAAAACGAAGCCAATTATAATGATAAACCAGTCATTTTTGTGAGTTATGGCGATGAAAATGAGTGCGCTGCAAAACTACTTAAAGACTTTTGTATAGAACATTATCCAAGAACACCACCAGAAAGATTTAATTGTGAGTTATTGAGATTACCAAACACTTCGGCTGAGGAAGCTCTACTAAAGTTAGTAGAGATGTGCCGTTGCAGCCCAAGTCAATTTTATTGGGCAGACAGTCTTCACTGGTTCAAAAAATTACCATCTGGAACCATGCATGTTATCGACTTCAATCCCCCCCAAGTTTTAAGAGGATTGAATCAACAAGATCAAGAAAGCATTACTGTTAATAATAAATCTTATAATCAGGGCAATCTCAATGAAGAACACTTTGGATTAATAAACCTACACTCCTCAATATCAAATAGTATTGAGGGTTCTCTGGCAGATTTGTTTTATGCAGAAGCCCAAAGTTTAATCATTCGTCCTATACCAGCCCCTATTGGTTGTAAGTATGACAACCCAATCACTTTGAACTCACCAACTTGGCAAAAAGAAGCATGCGTGGCATTGCGGCGTTACCAATCCAAGGAATGTAAGGACGGATTTAATTGGGATACGTCGTATGACGGTTGGGAGAATGTTGCTGTCTACCCAATAGTCGAAGACATTCGAATGATCGACAGCCAGGAAGTTAGGGAGTGTTTAATAGGGCAAGTAACGATGGTGGCTCCCAAAGACGATGATGCTTATTTATCTACAGCATGGATCCATCCGTTTCACAGAAGGCAAGGTAAGTTGACAAACCTGTGGCAACAGTTAAGGACTACTTACGGTAAATTCGAGGTAGAACAGCCTAATACCAACATGCAAGCATTCGTAGTTAAGAATACACAAGAGCTATAGAATTTGGCTGTCAGCTTGGAGGTGGAACACTACGCATTTCATTGGTATTTCTGATGCGAGGCGAGGAAAATTGTACTTGGGGCAAGAGCTAACACAGACGATACAGCTTGTCTAATTACCATATTTTTTCTAATGAAAACTTTCACTTCAAGAGCCTTAACGTTAACAAGGTTCTGTCCAGGGAATGTTTTTAGTGAAGAGTTCTGTATGTGTTTAACATGTGCGGGTTAGTCGCAAGAAAGCGGTAAAAATGCATATAAAACATGGTCATAAAAATTTTTATGGCTAAATTTGATAAATTTAAGGTGTACTGATGGTTTTTACTAATGATGGGCAACCATTTTCTAATGGACAGGCAATTTGTCGTGCTTTAGAAAAATTCCTAACGGCAAATAAAGCAAGTTTTGAACGTTCTCTTATCCCAGATCTTTCTCATATTGATAGTCGTGCCGAGAATATCAATGGAATCGATATCGGGGAGGTTACGTATCAAGATAATGGTGAATATCAGTTGGATTACTCTTATGATTGGTTTGTATATCGTGGCTGCTCAAATATGGATGAATGCGGTGAATGTGAAGATTATGTAGTGTTTTCAATGGATGAAAATGGCTACATCGAGTTCGATACATCGCATCTTGAAGAGCGTGACACAATCGAAGAGTTTTAGTGCTAACAATTTAAGAGTGATTCACCACGTTTGGCACTTTTGGTTCTGGTTTAGCTCGGTGTTTATGGCGTCAAAATTTAGTGCTGTGGTAGCGTAGCTCACACCTTAATTGGGAGTTATATTTTTCAGATCGTATTTAACATATAGGGATATAGTTATGGAAATTAGACCGGAGTTTTTCTTAGATGAAATATTCAAAATTGAAGCTGAAGGAATGCTCAGTGATATCATGCTATCAACAGTAATGGTTTCGTTGGCATTTGATTTTGACGAACAAAAGCAAAAAGTAGCGCTAGGTTATATTTCCGATGTTTTGAGGGAGTGTTACAACGCGGGTCATTTAAAAGTTGCGGTGCAGCACGAAGGTGAAACTTTGTACGGGTTTGCTTTGTTGTTTATTCACCCTCAGCATCCAGCGACTTATCTACACAAAATATTTGTACATGAACCGTATAGAAACAATGGGTTAGGTACAAATATTTTAAAGAGTCTAACAGATTCAGTGAGTAGTGTTAATTTGGTATGCCCTGATAGTAAAGTTGATTTTTACGAGAAAAATGGCTTTCGTTATGTTCAACCTTTTCAAATGCCCGAAAATGACCAGTTTCAATTGTCTAAAGGTTTGTATTCAGGTTTGTCGGTAATGACTTCTTCTGAAGACACTATGGAAGCACCAATATTTTTCCTCAATGACAACGATCTTAGAACTATCGCTGGGTTGAAATAAAAATATAATGCGGCGTTAGAATGCTATGAAACTCTCTACTCAATGGATGAAAATGAACTTATGGAAAATACGTGTTCGAATTGTACATTTCTCATTGACGTTTCAGGACTCATATCCGAGTCTGATTTACCGGATGGTATTTCATTGAGGTGTGGGAAAGAAGAACGATACTTAGATGGCTGGCCTCCTCCAGTTAATAGTCCGGCCAACGAAAGTTGCGACAAATTTGTTAGTTTTGATCCGCACCGTTCTCGCTGGGATTGGGACGAAAACAAAGACCAAACAAACGCAGAAAAGCATGGAATATCGTTTAAAGATGCTGTAACCGCTTTAGAGGCGGATAGTAGATCTATTCGGATAGCATCAAAGAGTTGGGAATCCCTAGAATCATTAGATTATGAGAAGCTAGGAATCCAACAAACAATGGCAAACACTGACCCTGTTCGAGATACATATATTTTTGAAAGCAACGGGAAAGTATGGGTGTTAGTTTCTACTCTACGAGGAGAGTTCGGATTAATAAAACAAAGGGTTATATCAGTCCGAAGAGCGCGAGAAAATGAAACGAATATTTATAAACAGGGTTTAGCTTGATGTTGTGTTAGTGATTGAGTGAAAACCGCATTCTACAAGCATTTAAGAGTGACTCCCAACGCTTGGCATTTTTCATTCCATCGTTGGGTTTTGTGTTTAAGGTGCAATGGTTTAGGTTTGGTGGTGGCGTTGCTCACATCACCTTAATGCGGCCCTAGCTCTCATCGGAGGTACAAGTTTGAACTCAGAGTTGAATTCATTGTGGAGCCAAGCTGTGAAAAGTGTAGGTTTAACTGGCTTAGTTGGAAGTAAAGGGTGCCGGTTAGCTTCAAACTATGGTGAAGCAAAGCCTTGGGTCTTAGGTTCTAGTCATCCGGCCGGAACAACCGTTATGCGCTCAAACATTCAGCTGTATCATGGTTGGGACTGTCCTGTAACGCTCCGCATTGCAAAAACTATAGTTACAGATTCACCTCAAATGACATTACGTGAACTACAAACAAAAATGTTAAAGTTAGCCATAACAGGTGAAGCTACTTTTCCCTATATTTGGTGGATCTACACAAGGAAACCATCTAGTAATGTTCGCGCTATTCATGAGGATCAAAATGGTCTCTTGTTTGTAAAAATAAAGGGCAAATGGATGCAAGTGTATAAATGCCAAAAACTAGGCTCATTAGTCGGCTCCCAAGGTGAACATTATGAAGACTTCCCGAGTAATGCATACTTTGTTCTTTGGGATAACGAAGAGCAGGCACGTAGCCATGCGAGCTAACACAGTTCAATAGGGATTCAGCACGCGTGGCATCTTTGGTATGCGGTGGTTTCGGTGTTGATGTGTCATGCAGCAGCTTAGGTATTGCGTGCTTCACCCCTTAACTGAGCGTTACTTTCCCATACGTCAACTAATCCGTTACATCCTAATTTAGTAATATAACTGACAAGGTTCTGTCCAGCAACGAGCTAGCTCATGTGATGGCTAGTTTGTGTTAAAACTTTATTGTCCTCTGACATTCGTACTGTTATTTGTTCTCTAGGGAACAAATAACTGGAGCAAGAGTAACTCAAATCGCTTCGCCCCAAACAAACGTGCAAGAGAACACTTTATTGCAACTGAAGGTCAAAAAATTTGATGCAAAAACAATACTTACTGATGAGGGCATTGTCGTATTGAAAGGCTCTCAAGCGCTAACAACTGCACAGGCTAGTTTATTTAAAGACTATACAAAGTTGGGTACTAACCTAGAATAGTAAAGTGTGCTAGCACCATCTGGAGATCATTTGGTTACGGCTGAAGATATTCTGTTTACGAGTGCCTCGCAAGCCGCAGCCGTCCTATTTGGCTATCTTTGCAGTAGTCCTGATTACTAGAAAAACTCTTCAGGTAAAACATTGAAACAGATTGAAGCAGAATTAGTTTAAGTGAACGCTGCGATGACTCTCTGTTTAAATTGGCCTAACCTCAGCTCATCCAATGCTAAAGTAGGCTCAACATTATTTGGGTTAATGATATCTGAAGCTTTTCCCCAACTAAGTAAGCTTGGTTGAGAGCGATTAGATTGAGCGCTTTCCGAAACGGTGCTTATTGGTAAGCATTGTGAATCTACAGCACTCGGCACATTATTCTCTTGTTTAATGTACATGCAGCTATCAGGAATATCCTGCTCAATTCTTTCAGCAAACCCAATCAAACTTTCTTCAGCAAAGGTATACAACCATGCTTCTTGGTTGGGTGAATCATTAACTCTCAATATTCTCCCAAGGACCTGTCTAAAATAGAGTTCCGTTTTAACCGAACTCATATGACAACAAACCTGTAGCCGAGGAATATCCGTACCTTCACTTATCATCCCAACACTGACTATCCACTGAACATTCGAGTTTCGAAAAGATTCAATTTCATTTAGTGGGCTTACGTGGTGATAAGTCACAATGGTGGCTGATTGATTAAACTGCTTGACCAAGCGTTTTTGAATATCTTTCGCGTGCTTGATAGAAGCAGCGACCACCAACCCGCCTGCGTTTGGCGAAAGTTCCCTGATCTGCGCTAGCTTTTTACAGGCACTATTCAAGATGTAATCCATTGCTTCTTCATTGTGAATGACGCTTTGATAAGAAACATCGGATTCTTTAAGGCATTCCAAAATGGAAGCAAAATTCTGATTACTATTACCAATCTGGATACTCAAATGCTCGTTGTCTATCAAGGCAATTTTAGGTTGGCGACATACCCCATCAACAACTGCCTGTTGCAAGCCGTATTGATAATCGCAAACAAGCATGCCTTCTGGATCAGAATACTCTGCCATAACTATCGGTAAACGGTCAGAGCGCCAGGGAGTGCCCGATAGAGCCAGAGTATAACGAGCAAAGCTTTGGATCTTTGACACAATCTCTAGCCCCCATGAATTTGACCGCCCCTCATCATCAAACGAGCAATGGTGGATCTCATCAAATACGACTAATACCCGATATTTACTAACGGTGTTCCAGAAGTTTTCATCTAAAAAACGGATGGATTGATAGGTGTAAGAGCCCCCAAGAGAACCCAAGCCTCCATTAAAGGAACATTCCAATGTCCATGAAAAGGTATTTTTCATCCCTTCGGCAACCGAAAGCGACGGTGAGAAACAGAGAACTAAGTCAATCATACCTTCTTGAAAAAGACGCTTAGCAACCTCTGCAGCCATAACAGTTTTACCCGCACCAGGAGTGGCTTGACAGAAAAAATGTGGGCGTCGATTTGATGAAAACTTATTAATAGCCTGATCTACGCACTCAGCTTGCCATGCTCTCAACATTTTTGTGCATTACCTTGCACCACTTGCATCCAGTTCGTTAACGCATTAATTCTGCCTAATAGCTTGGCTGAGCGTTCTCTTGCCAAATTAAATAGTGGTTGTATCTCTTGCTTGTTGTTTGGAAAGCGCATCAGTAATGATTGATACTCTTCTATTTCTCCCAGAGTTATCGCTAACTCACCTTCATGCCGCTTCTTCTCTTGCGCCAATGTATTTAGGGAAGAATCGAGAATTTGACCAGTCACTGATTCCTCAGTGACCTTTCTTTTTCTGGGCATTCTAGGCTCAATAGTGAGCGCTTTGAAGTCATTGGTTTGGTGGTAGCGCTTGTCCCTGCGAGTCCCAGTTACAGAAAGCCATCCTTTCTCCTCAAATGATAAAAGTTGCTTATAAACATACTTTCGAGCATCGTCACTGCTCGGAAAGGTTGAAGTACCGTTTAACAAAGCATCCCTAGCTTCTATAACAGAAAAATTATCCATCCCTTTTTCAATCAATAGGTTAAACATATCAAGGTTAATTCTGGTTACTTTCTTCATGTGACTCTTTCATTCAATAAAAACTTAGGATTGCTAAGTATACAAAAATCAGTAAAACTTAGACAATCTAAGTTATCTAAAGGTTGAAAAGAAATGAGTAAGTGCAGAAAGACAACCCAATCCCAGCGAGGCTCAAAGCTGCGCGTAAAAAAGCCAAAATCACCCAAAAAGATTTAGGGGTGAAAATTGGTATGGAACCAAGTTCTGCTAGTGGTCGAATGAACCATTACGAGAAAGGTAGGCACGTACCAGATATTGGTACACTTGAGCGTATGGCTGAAGAGTTAGATGTGCCACTAAACTATTTTTTCTGTAGAAACGAATTGAGCGCTGAATTGGCATGCGCAATTGATAAGATGAGTGATGAAGAGAAGGCAGCGTTGCTGAAGAGTTTGAAGAGCGAGGGGTAATATTAGGCTTTAAGTCCATTTTTGGTCAATAACATGCTCAACGGAATTGCATCCGTAAAACGTGGAGCAAGTATTTTATCTTCTGAAGCGATGGCATTTAGGTTGTAAGACGATCCAGAGTCAATTTGATGAAGACGAAGCTCCTCTACAGGACAATTGAAGGGATTATCCAAATAGGGAAACTTAAACGAAAACGTGCGTGACAATATCGCTTTGTCTATCGTATCGACATTCTCATTGAAACTCATAAGTAGTGCATCTTTCAAGAAGTGCTTTAACGCTCGACACTCCCCTTTACACATAACAAACAAAGGATATAACACCTCATTTTTTGTAAGCACTGGCGCTTCATCAAAACCCATTCTCGCACTCAAACCTGCGACAAATTTCGCAAAGTGCTTTTTTTGCTCCAAGTCAAAGCCATAAGTTGCCACTTCACTCGAATGGTTGGTAGCTTTCAGCAGCTTAAAATAATGAATCTTTCGTCTCCAACTCAATCGCGAATTCCATTGTGGCTCTGTCGCTATGACATCAGCATATGGCATACCAACCAGCACAAACGAGACTTTTGCTTCTTCACTTATATATTTGAATGTATTCGCAATAGTTTGCCTTTCTTCTGCTGTAGAAAACTCCACAAGCTCTTGAATTTCATTGACGATAATCAGCTCAACAGATTTACGTTTAAGTTGCTTTACAACAGCCTCTCCAAGAGCAATTTCATTACGTCGTCGAGTACCTCTTTCGCCCGACTTTCCATCTAAATCGACTAAAAACTGTGTGAGCGTATTCTGCTCATTTATACGGCTCGGTACTCTGGTACTGAGAACTGGTTGTTTTCCCCAAGTTGAACCCGATTGATAGCGCGAGACATAGTTGTTGATCATAGCCGTCTTTCCACTTCCAGCTTCACCGGTTATTAGAAAAGATTCCGGTTCACCGCCAAGAGAGTGGTTGAAACGAAGTTGATCCAAAATAGAGTAGATTTCAGTTATTTCAGGGTACTCGATAAAGCAAGTTTCAAAGGACTTTAGTTGCTCAAACTGACTAGATGTTAAGTTCAAATTAATACCCCTCAATATCTTCGAAATCATCATTAGATAATTGCCCTGAGACATCGAACAACACCGTATTTTCTTGTTTAACTTGAGTCGTATTGATTGAGCTTGGTCCGTCTGAGCCCACATCATTAAACTTTGCTAATTTCGAAGTATTGCCCGTTTTAGGCAAGCTAGACTTACTACTTTTTGCACTGTGGAACCTATCGGTTTCTTCCTGAATACGTTTTTTCATATATAGAAATGTGTCCGCAAGTGCCTCATCGTCAGCAAGCTGCTTAGTGTTAAGCCTACGTACTTTTTGTATTCGCTCATGCTCAAAAAGGGACAGCCCTTTTGTATATCCGCTGTTGTCTACCGCTGGAACTTTTACGTACCTCTTTTCAGATTCTAGGTAAACATGAATAGAACTGATATCAGAAGGGTCTGTTTTGGTCTTAACAAACAGCTTTTTGCCATTGTTGGATGCCCAATATTTACGGTATTCAATAAGTTCTGAGGACTGATAGCGTAGGTTATGAAGCCTGATCCCTGCCACTCCAATGGTTCTGTGTCTAAGCAAACCTAGCTCAACTCTAAGCTGCTCCTTCTCAGCACCATCGTAGTAGGAAGGAGTCCATTCCGATTGGTTCCACTTGTGGTATGGAATATCACGCTCTCTTGAATCTGGAGCCATGTGGTAATAATCGACAATCCACTTATGGAGTAATTCAAGAAACACAGAAACTCTAACCACCGCATCCTTCTTTGGGTTGTAATCTTGTAGTTGAGTAGGATTGGTGAATGTTTTTCCAGGTAGTGCGTTCACTAACCCCTTGTTCATCTGATCAAACAACTTTTCGATCCCTGACTTTCGCCAAGGTTTAGCAGCTTGGCTGTATTGAATGTCAGACACTAGAGGCCGTAACGAGTCTTCTAAGCTTTGACTCCAAAACTCAGCGCCATTATCGACAACTAAACAGTCTATTTTACCGTGACAAGGCCATTCATTATCAATAGATGGATACTTTTGTTTTACCCAGCTCTTATCTAGTACCGAGTTCAATAGCGCCTTTCTGACAGAGTCAAAACTAGGTTCTCTAAAGTTGATGCTGCAACCTACGATACATTTACTGAAACGGTCATACAGCATCGTGAGATAAGGCCGCCCCAAAGGAATGTCTAGCTCATCATCAATTAGAATAACTGGAACTGGGGTATGATCAATTTCGACATATTCCATTGGTTTGGCCGCAACGACTTGCTGACCAACCGAGCGAAATTCTCGGTCTGCGTATCGTTTGCCAAACCTTGCGATCGCTACCTCATATGGAGGTAAGTCGTGTATTCGATTATAAAAAGAACGCTCTGAAATTAGTTTAATTTTCCCCTCGACAATCCCGCGATTTATTTGAATCACTCGACTCTTATAGTATCGGTATGCTTCTGCAACGCTAAGTCGTTCACGTGTCAGGTATACGTTCTGAATTGCCTCGTCAATCAAGGATTTCGAATCCATTTCTTTTTGGCGGTTGCCCTTAAACGTATGCTTCGGAATAAGTGCACATGGGTCTTTACCCGCTTCAAAGTAATATTTTTTCCAAGTTGCTAAAGTTCGCCAACTCGGGGGAGTGAGCTGTAATTCTGGTTCAATGAGACTTAAGATAGGGGTCAAGTTTTTCTCGGTCCATCCACCTTTTAAACGCTTCTCCACGAAATCGATGATTTTGATACGACGGATAACTTCTTGCTGTACCTTCGGAGATTGAGAATCAATAGTTGAAGAGATTTCAATAGGTTCTTGAATTAGCTCTATTGGAAGCGGCTGAGACTCTCCCTCTGAAGCTTCAAACTCATCAAAGAACCCAAATATGTTATTAGAGTCCGATGACATGGTTAACACCAAACGTAGGTTTCGAGACCAAAGCCAATGCCGTTTAGGTCTGTTTTAACTTGCCCCGAAGAGATCCAAGGTAGAGTAGAGATAAGTGTGTCCTTCTCCGATAAACCGAAATACAAAGACACCTCTTGTAACTTCACCATTTGTTTACGTTGAATAAACGCCAACACTAACTTTTGAAACTCAGTCACGGTTCGCAATCCAGAGTAACGGTGTAGTAGCTTAAAGTTATTTAAAGTTGGACCCATTCTAATTTGCTTCTCAGTAACTAAAACTAAGCGTCTGTTAAAGTCATTCAATGCAACTCTTTGTTTCTCTTTAAATCGGTCCCTGAAGTCAGGTTTGAGAATCTGGCTAGAGTGTTTTACTTCGAAGAAAATTGAATGGTCATCGTGATCTGTCGCCAAAAAGTCGGGGGTATATCGGCATTTTCGATTATTGAATTGATAGTTGAAGCCAAAAGGTTGGGAGGTAAAGCTTTTGATGTCTGCGTTATATTCGAGGTGAAAACAGAAATCAAACTCTAAAATGGACAGAGTGCGAACAACTGCATCATTCTTCAAGCTCATGAACTTACAGATGTTGTGTACGTGAGATGACTTCTTGGTTTGGTCGAACATAGCAAAATCACTTTTGTTGTAAACCCACAACAAAAAAATAGACTATGAAGACTTATGGTGCAAATATGAAGAAAGCCTGCAATTTATGCGAACATATATTGCAGGCTTCACAAAGGGTGGGACCCCAGCCACATCCCGGCACACAAGTCACACGCTGCGGCTGCTTCCTTCCGGACCTGACCGAGTTCACGAGCTATTGTTGCGAGAGGACCAGAGCCCCATAATTCTTTTCGAGAGGTCTTGCCTCAATCGATGGGGCGATTATTCAGTATCAGCTCTCATAATGCAAGAGCAAAAACCTTGAATTTCATCATTTCATTACCGTTTGAACAAAACTCGATCAATTCATTCCTTTATGATGAAACCGTGCAGTCACGATAAGAGGAGTCGTGCCGTGAGGACTGCTTACTCATGTACATGTCTTCATCAGCCAAATGCATCGCTTGCTCTAAGCTCATGTGCCGTTCCCTTTTTGCAGAGAAACCAATAGAGATACTTATAGACTCCAAATCACTACATAATTTGCCTTTCACATCGATTCTACTGAGCTCTCTCATTGCTCTAGTTAACTCGGCTTGCGTAGGATAACCCAGTAATATGAACTCATCCCCTCCAATTCGATAACATCTTCCCGACCAGACATAATGAATTTTTAGCGCCAGTAGTTGTAAAACTTCGTCCCCAGCGCGATGACCATAAGTGTCATTGATTCGTTTGAAATGATTAATGTCTAAGTAAAGTATGGATAGATCTTTGTTTACTCCTTTTCGATACTTTACTTGCAACGCACGACGATTCCTTAACCCTGTTAAGTTGTCAGTGTTCGATTGACGGTAAAGATAAAGCGAAACACAAATAGCAAACAATAATACAAAGATAAACACAGCTTGTGTTTGCGTCGCTAATCGAATCTCATATTCAAGTGCGGTACGCCAATCTGGGCGTACATCGTACTGAGCAATGATCTTATCAACTTCTAACATCGCTATCGCTCGACTGAAGAAAGGCGCAAGCATGGCTCCTTTTTCATTCGCGACCAATCCAACAGAGAGTTGTGACTCATAAAACTCGCCAATAGCGGTATCCTGCTCTATCGGAACCAATTCACTGAGACGTAAAAAATGATTGAGCATCGCCGTATCCATCGGAATGTAATCGACTTCTTCATTTAGTAGCCCCTGAATGAGCTCTTGTTGGGTACGATAACGTTTGAGTTCTTTTAGCGGTAACAGTTGCGTCATCATTTGATCGAAAAAGTCATCCTTAACTACGCCAATCCGCTCAGATATCAACTGTGAAACATGAGAGTATGTGCTCGGTTTGTAACCTAAACGCTTGACCATCACCGATGCTGGCGCGTAATGGGGCTTTGGAAAGTAGCTAAATGCGCGCCGCTCACGGCTGACCGTTAACGGCGCCAAAATTTCGAAATTACCTTGGATAAACTCATGGTACATAGAACCCCAGCTTTCACCAGGCTCACTAATGATCAAGCAGTTTAAAGCCAAGATCTCACAGCTTCTCAGGACTACATCAGCCGTCATCCCTTCGACACTACCATCTGCGTTGTATACAACATATGGAAAGATAGATTCGAGCTTAATCCGTATTGGTTCATTAAAATCAAGGGGTAATAAACGAATAGAATCACGCAACGCTGCTCGCCTTAATTCAAATTGATACTGGGAAATTTCTTCGCGAAGCTGCTTTTGCACCGCTTCCCCGTGAATAAACGTAGCGAACGTGTCCAACTCTTCAAGATGATGATCTTTTTTACTGATGATGGATACGGGCTTTATCGAAATCTGATCATTGAGCATCTTGGCGTCAAACCCCTCCATCAGCATCGGCTTGAGCTGGTTAATGGCATCGACAACGCCATCCACAGCACCTGAACGTAGCAGTGTTACTGCTTGTTCGTGACCTTGATAAGAGATCTGTTCTAGCTCAGGGTAGTGTTGTTTAAGTAATTGGGCATAAACTGTATCTTTGGGGACGCCAACACGCGAAATGTCACTCAACGTCGAATCTTTTAAACCAAAGAGGTAGGTATATTCGATATTTGTTGGGCGGGAATAACTAAAACGTTGAGCACGTTCTTGTGTGTAAGTGATATTCGCAGCAAAGTCCGCTTCCCCATTCGCTACTGAATTTAGAATGGCATCAAAGCTGGAGTAGTTCACGTATTGAACGGTAAAGCCAAACTCCTTTGAAGCAGCATTGAAAAGAACACGAGTGACGACATCATCCGCTTCAGTCGCGACTTTATAATGAGCAATTAAAGGGGCTTCGGCTTTTACATTCAAACTCAAGAGGCAACATGCAAAAAGCAACAGTGTTCGAGCAAAAGTTGTCATGACAAACTTATCTTAAATCAACCACTTATATTGTGGTTATTATTATTGGAAGTGTAGTAAATATGAAATGAAGAACATATACTAATCTCCATTTTGTTCCACAACCAATTCGATACTCTGCCGCACATGTCACTTTTTACCTGACTAAAAACTCATAATTCAGCCTGTTCATCGCTACTACGTAAAATATAGTCAGTCATCCAAGCCGTCCCTAACAAACAGATCCAAACCACGAAAACAGGGTTTGGCACATCCGTGGTCGGGCTGACGACTAAAGCGGCAAAACCCACAGTCGGCAATGTCCAACATAATAATTTGCTCCAACGAATGGTATGTTGAAGCTTCGCAAGTGCTTCCATTGACGCTAACATTCCCGTCAAACTTAACGCCATAAGAACGGCGTACGGTAGGCCTGCAATCCACAATGGGAGCAACAAAAACAACGGCCACCAGCTGTGTTTATTGGATGGCGTCCAATGCGCAGCCGACCACCACATCGCCATAACCGCAATGGTTTGAACCACTGTAACCCAAGCAGAACCATCCAGCTTACCGCCTTGCTGTGTGACCATAAGACCAACTTGCAGTGTAAGTACAATAAGACCAGCGGTGAGCAACACACCTAAAGAGCTTCTACGAGAAAATACCACCATTAAAAGTGGGAAAAGGATCAAAACACCAACCGACAAAGCAATTGGCTGCATTGAGAGTGTCGCACCAAAAGCCATCATCGCGCCCAGCAATACTAAGCCAGCGAACCCACCTTGTGGCAGAACCCACAGCGCGGGGATCATAAGTGCAAGAACGGGAATGTCACCCTCGCTCAAACTCATCGCCCGAACACAGACAACAGCGAGTAAGGTCGTAACGAAAAATTGAAGTGTCGATAAAATCATAGCGCCTCCTGGCTTCCCCACCTACTTGGTAACTCAACGGCAAAAACTGGGATTGAAAGTCGTTGAGAGGGTCTAGATTCAAGCTTAGCTTGCGTTTGCTTCATGCTGTTTAAGGCTCATCAACCAACGACACTAAAGAACAGAAAATGTAATTCTTCAAAGTGAGTCGCTGGCAACACAAGGGTTAAGAACCGTTAGCAATATACAAGTCCAATGGTTTACCATTCCTTAGTAACCCAAAATAGACACTTTTGAGTATGGACCAATTTTTAGCGCAAATCTTTGCTGTAATTCACCAAATTCCAAAAGGAAAAGTCTCCACCTATGGGGAAATTGCCAAAATGGCCGGTTATCCGGGCTATGCGAGACATGTTGGTAAAGCACTGGGCAACTTACCAGAAGGCAGTAAACTCCCCTGGTTTAGAGTGGTAAATAGCCAAGGAAAAATATCTTTAAAAGGCAGAGACTTAGAGCGACAAAAAAAGAAATTAGAAGCAGAAGGGATTGAAGTATCGGAAGTTGGCAAAACTTCACTTAAAAAATACAAATGGCAGCCTTAAGCTGCCATTTTTTGTTCTCAGTACGTCGTATTAACGTGTTCCAACTAGACGAATATCTAATTGGTGAGTTTGTGCTTCATCTGTAATAACACCGTTATGTGTGTCGCTGATAAAACGCAGCTTTCCATCTACCTCAATGCGAGCACGAACGCTGTAACGATGGTTTGGTTTGATTTCATTGCTGTCGTAACTCAACTCAAAAGAAAGAGGAACTTGCTTACCTTCTGTTTCGAATGTCTGTTTCGCCAACACTTTTGCTGGCGCATCCGCCAAGGACACATCTTCTAACGCAATAGTAACCACTGCGTTTGGTGGCAAGGCAATCCGCTCGCGATAAGCCACTGTACCTGTAATCGTCTTCATTGACGCTTCTGTAGATTCCATTTCTGTATTTTGAGAAGTTTGGCAACCCACTAACGCAGCCCCAAAGAGTAGAGAAGTAACAAGTAGTAGTGTTTTTTTCATATATTCCTCGAAAAGAGCATTAAACCGAGGCAATTATAGGTGTGGAATATAAAACTGTCTGCTTCCTGTCACTTTATTTGACAATAGTTTGACTGAGTTAGAATTTATCAAACAATTGATTTTGTTTCATAATTGGAACAATACTATTTCTAAGTTACTCAATAGTTCTTAACTATGCCACTTCACAAGAGTGAGGCTGTTGAGGTAACTTGGAATGAAAGACAACGGTGAGGAGACACAATGAGTAAACCACTACGAGAATTGCTCAGCCTACTACAACTCGAAAAATTAGAAGAAGGCTTGTTTCGTGGCCAAAGTGAAAACCTAGGTTTGCCTCAAGTTTATGGCGGTCAAGTAATTGGGCAAGCGCTTTCTGCTGCGCGCTACACCGTTGAAGAAACACGCACGGTACACTCCTTCCATAGCTATTTTTTGTACCCTGGCGATCCAGAAAAACCTATTATTTATGATGTAGAAAATCTGAGAGATGGCCGTAGCTTTAGCACTAGACGCGTAAAAGCAATTCAAAATGGACGCCCTATTTTTTACCTAACCGCATCCTACCATGGCGATCAACCTGGGTTTGATCATCAAAAAGAAATGCCAGATATCCCTGGTCCAGAAAACTTTGCCTCAGAGAGTGAGCTCGCAAGCCATATTGCAGAATTTCTACCCAAACGCTTACGCAAAACATTTTGCGGGGAAAAGCCAATCGAAACTCGCCCCGTTACGGTTATCAACCCTTTGAAGCCCAAAAAAGCAGAACCCAAACAGTACCTTTGGATTCGTGCTAATGGTGAAATGCCAGAGAATCAGCTAATTCACCAGTACCTTCTGGCCTACGCATCCGATTGGGGATTCCTTGTGACAGCAATGCATCCACATGAAGTCTCATTAATGACGCCTAACTTTCAAGTGGCCACCATTGACCACTCTATCTGGTTCCATCGTCCGTTTAAGATGGATGAATGGCTTCTATATGCGATAGAGAGCCCAACGGCGAGCAATACTCGTGGGTTGGTCCGTGGCGAAATATACAACCAGCAAGGTCACTTAGTGGCGACCGCCGTGCAAGAAGGGGTGATGCGCTACACGAAATAGCTCGTGTTCGCCAGACGAAAAAAGGAGTGCTGTTCCGCACTCCTTTTTTAAGGGGTATCAAACGATGATTAATTTGGTTGATACTTCATGTTAATAACCGACCATTCGTAAAGTGATTTCGGGTAACCATATTCGCCTTTCCCGTAAATGACATTTGGGTCGGCATAGAATCCACCTTTATTCGTTGCTAAAAATTCACGAACCCCACGACGGTAAGTAATCACAGGTGCTACTAACTCATACTCTACCTTTTCCATCTTCGAGTCATCAATTATTAAGAACCGAGTCATACGAATCGTGCTGCCGTTGGTGCAGTACCCTGGGTCATCATAGTCAATTGCTTCAAAAGGCTTGAGATCATCTTCGAACAGCTCTGATGTACATCCATCAAATCGAGCTAAGTGTACCCACGCTCCTTTTATTAGAGTTTGGTCATCGTTACCCACCGGCTTGAATGCAAGTAGTGCAATCTTACCTTTGCCGTATAATTTCAATTCTTCGTCCGTTGGCTCTCGCACTGAACGAACGTTCATCAAACCAAACTCACTTTCTTCTAAGTTAGAAAACTCACGTGCATTTAGCGTGCTAAACAATACTGTTTGTTCAGTTTCAAGCAATGTATATTGATCCGCAACACCTTCATCTGCAAAGCTTAGATACAGCTGGACTTTCTTACTTTCCAACGCTTTGTAATCTCGAGATTCTCCTTCCGAAACGTCGAGAGAAATCCAACGTCTTTTTACTGGTGGGAGGTCAAGTAACGTCAGCTCTTCCTTATCAACATCTAATGAAGCGACTCCTTTAATTGTTGAGCTGGATATTTGATAGCTGCGGTTTCCTATTGGTGTACCAAAGTCTAGCTTAACCTTTTTAAATGGTTCAAATTCCACCTTCATTGTAGAAGCACTTAAACCAGGGTGATTCGCTTTGTTAATAGTGCCATTTACGACGATTGTTTTAGCTTTGTAGTTGCGCCCAGTAAGAGTAACCTCTAATTGGTACGTGCCTGCATGCAGGATTTTCAAACGCCCTGTATCAGGAGAAACTAGCTCGACCACAGGGTCTTTTTGGTTAATAAGACGGTAACTTGCCTTCGCAGTCCCACCACTCATCACTGGTGAGATAACACTACCAGCGGAGAATTCTACCGTTGGGTAAGTAACCGATACAGGGTTTGTGCCTTGTTTAATCGTGACCGAGAAACTACTTTCACCCGGATCCACTTTGTCGTCCCCCGCATCCGAAACAATAATTTTTGTGCTACCCGCGTTAAGAATTTGCATGGCACCCGTTTGGCTGTTTAAGGAAACCACATCTGTTGCAGCGTTGTCTGCAAATCGGTACGTAACTTCTCCAACCGTACCAGAGATTTTCGGCGCAACAAATGTTTGGCCAACCTTCCAAATCTCTTCCACATCGGATTGAACTTCAATTCGGCTCGGCGCACTCAAAATTGTCACATAGACTTTTTGATCAGGACCAACAGTATAATTCGCGCTCTCTTTTCTGCGCACAGTTAGCGTCGCTTTACCCGCTTTATACACATGGAGACGTCCTTCACTAAAACCACCGACAACATCTGGTGCGGTGTTATCTACAATCTCAATTTGCTCGTCAGCACTCAAACCAAAATCACGGTGAAGATCAAAACTGTATTTGTTGCTGTACACAACGTCATAATCGTGCGTTGCCATCGGTTGGCCTTCAGCCTTTGCAACTTTAATGACGACATTAAATTGAATAGGTTGGTAGAACTCCCCACCATCGTCTTCAAACTTAAGGCCGTACTCACCCGCAGTCACTACCTCCAACTTGCCGTCAGTCATTCGTAAGCCATTAGGTAAGCTGCTAACTAGATTTACGTTACCTTTTTGCCCTTTAAACGCCAGAGGGATTGAAAGATTTGGTTGATAGGTAAGCGGCATTTCAATGTCTTTTATAACGGGATGAGGCGCGCGATTAACTTCAAGATCAAAACGAGTTTTGCTTGCAGGATAATTACGCATATCATGCTCGTAAATTTCCACTTCAGCAGCACCAACACCTTTGATCAGTAATGCTTCACCATTTTCTGTTTTAGCAACAACGTCTTCACCACGAATGATTCTCAGCTCATAGTCACCGTAGGCGTTCGTCACCTTAGGGAAAATTCGTCCACCTTCCTCATAAGTTGTGACGATATCCGCTGCGCTGATTTCTTGACGCTTGCCTTGTTTTACATCCACAAAAAATTGCGCTGTTTGCTGTTTATCCAGAAACGCGTCGCTGTAAGTTGCTGTCGCTTCAACCGTTAATTGCCCAACATTATGAACAAGAAGCAAACCCGTTTCAGGGTCTAGCAACTCGGCCACCTTGCTGTCTGGTACGCTATTTATAATTTTGTAAGAAATACGTTGCGTTTGAGCTTTATCTAAACGCACTGGTTCTAACGTCAACCCTTCTCGATACTCGTCTTCAAGCAAAGCGAACTGTAATTGCCCCGGAGCTACTGCATGCAGTTTAACCGTAGCGCGAACTTGTTTCGGCAAGTAAAAGTCGTTACCTGAATCAGTAATCAGCACCGATGCCTGACCAACTGAACCTAATGAATATACCGAACCGTTCTCATCAACACGAATCAAGTTATGACCACTTTCTACCTCATAACTCAGTTCGCCTTTTTGGCCACGGACGATCAACGCTTTTCCTTCTGACTCAATCGCATTGAAATTCAGATCACTCACTGAAAGTTCAGTATTGATGCCTCGCTCTACAGTGACAGAAAATCTTGCTTCAGAAGATTCATAAGCAGAGCTACTATCTGTAGCAAGAATCGTCGCCGTTCCTGGGCGCAGAATTTGTAGTATTCCTGAGTCATTAATTTTCACGACATTTGGCGGATTAGAGTCAATGACTTGGTAAGATACCGACCCATGTACATTGCTCAGTTTTGCTTCAGTAACCGTTCCCACTCCTTCAAACTTCAACACCGTGTCTTCCACTTTTAATTGCGGACGGTTCTGCTTTGTTACCGTAGTTGGTGTCTTCGTATTGTTCGGCTTAGAGTCTCCCCCACCGCCACAGCCAGCGAGTAAAGCTGCGAGAAAAAGCAAATAGTAATTTCTGTTCATTTTTAGTAATACTTTGTTACATACAAGATGGGGCGATAATAATACGATGTTTTATTAATCACTATTCCCATTTTTGAGTACTTTATTACTTAAGTAATTGCTACTGTATTAATCCTAAAAACAAATACTCAAAAATAGCGACCAAATTACATGAAAACACAAAAAGCAAACGTTTAAATCAAACTCTTCCATTAATTTAGTAAAAATTAATATTCAATAAAATAAAACATGAAAAAGAAAGAGAAAAAATTGCGTTATTTTTTCTTTCATTATGATGTATAGGATTAATGGACTGTAAAAACAAATGGTTAATGAAAAATAGAAGAGAGAATAAATATCGTTTATATTTATAAAAATCTGGTAGGAAATAGTTTTAAAAGCATAATAAAACTACCTTTTAACATTTAAAATACTAAAAGGTAGAATTAACATTAGATAGAATTCTTATAGGGCGAGTTATTTTAGGATTGGTAACTCTGTTGTGTATTTAATGGACTCCATAGCAAATGTTGAAGTCACATTAGATAGCCCTTTTACGCTATTAACTAACCGCTTATAGAATTCGTCAAAACACTTCATATCTTTGACTAGTACTTTCATCATGTAGTCATACTCGCCAGCCATACGATAAAACTCCATTACCTCAGGAAAGTCACTCACAGTTGTAACAAAATGGTGATACCAACCTTCGGAATGATCAATCGTTTTTAACTGAACAAATGCAATGAAAGATAGCTCGAGCTTTTCTGCACTTAACAACGCCACGCGTTTTTCGATGTAGCCCTCTTCTTCCAACCTTTTCAAGCGCTTCCAGCATGGTGTTGTAGTAAGATTGACTCGCTCAGCCACGTCATTTAATGACAAGGTGCTGTCGGTTTGTAGTAAAGCAAGCAGCTGCTTATCTATTCGCTCTAAACTCATTTCTATAAAACCCATAAAATGTAGAAAATTTTTCTACAAAAACCTTTATTAAGAGTAACAATAGCAAAGTTTTTCTCGAAAATTATAGATAAATTATCCCTATCTAATACTTATCTATCGATTTCCCCAAGGAGAGACGCCATGTGTACTGACCACAATTGGATCAACAATGCAGTGCGTAAAATTGAAGCAGACTTCCAACGTTCTGCTGATACTCATTTATTTAAACTTGAACTGCCTTCTCTTGATGGTATCGATATCTACCTAAAAGATGAGAGCACGCATCCAACAGGCTCTCTGAAACACCGATTGGCGCGCTCATTATTTCTTTACGCTATTTGTAATGGATGGATTGGTCCTGAAACCACTGTAATCGAGGCGTCCTCAGGCAGCACTGCCGTTTCGGAAGCGTATTTTGCGCGTTTACTTGGCTTACCGTTCATTGCCGTCATGCCGAAAACCACTGCACGTAAAAAGATCGAACAAATTGAATTTTACGGTGGTAAAGCGCACCTTGTTGAACGATCAGATCAGATTTATGACGAGTCTCGACGCTTGGCTCAAGAGTTAAATGGTCACTACATGGATCAGTTTACTTATGCTGAACGTGCGACTGACTGGCGCGGTAACAACAACATCGCGAACTCTATCTTTAGCCAAATGGAGTTAGAAGATCACCCGATTCCTAGCTGGGTAGTGATGAGTCCTGGAACAGGTGGCACATCAGCAACCATTGGCCGTTTTATTCGTTACCAAAAATACGACACTAAGCTTTGCGTGGTAGACCCTGAAAACTCAGTGTTTTACGATGCTTTCCAGTCAGGAAATCACTCATTGAAAGGCGATACTGGCAGCAAAATTGAAGGTATCGGGCGACCACGTGTCGAACCAAGCTTTATTGCTGGTGTCATTGATGAAATGCGCAAAATTCCAGACGCAGCCAGTGTGGCAACCGCCCATTGGGTATCTCAGCTGATTGGGCGTAAAGTCGGCGCATCAACAGGCACCAATCTTTACGGTGTGCTGCAATTGGCTTGTGAGATGAAACAACGCGGTGAGAAGGGTTCTATCGTGACGCTTCTATGTGATTCTGGAGAGCGTTACCTAGATACGTATTATGACTTAACATGGGTAAAAGAGAACATCGGCGATATTCAACCTTACTTAGCTCAACTCGAAGTCATTCAAGCAAAAGGTTGCGTTGAGCCAGCTTGTTGCGGCTCAACTAACGCTTAACGTGCAAACTGGACTTTAAAAAACAGCCCAACTTCATGCGGGCTGTTTTTATCGCTGGGTTTTACTTTTTCTGGCGCGCTTCAAACGCAGCCAATTGTTCTGGCGTTGCCGCTGGTTGATGATTTTGTTTCCATTCATCGTAAGTCATGCCGTAAACACGTTCGCGAGCGTCATCAATATCTAAATCCAAACCGAGATTTTCAGCCTCAGATTTATACCATTTGCTAAAGCAGTTGCGACAGAAGCCCGCAAGGATCATCAGGTCGATGTTTTGTACGTCTTTGTTGGCATCTAAATGCGCCAATAAACGGCGAAATGTCGCCGCGTCTAACTTATCTTGTTCTTCTTGAGTCAAGTTTTTGTATTTGAATTCAGCCACTTTCCTTTCCTTCTCTCTTATTTAACTAGCTTTCGTCACCATATCTAGTTAGTCGGTAGTCATGAGTAAGAAGTATGCTTTAGCGCAACAATTCCCATTCTAAAATCACTACCTTTGATAAAAGCTGATATGATAATTACCATCCATCCTATTGATTAAATTAACATTTAAACAAATCATTACAACGGTCTTTTACCAAGGTTATCGTCTAGTTATGAAAAACGCCATTCTATTATTGTCTGCCTTGACCATTAGCGTGCCAACTTTAGCTGCTCAAGAACAAGCTCATCAATCTTATTTTTATCTGGGTACTGGTAACGTTGGTTTTGATACACCGTACTTCGGCTCGGATAGAGACAATGAGTGGTCAACACCACATATCACAGTGGGCTGGGGTTACCATGTAAACCAATACCTCGCGTTTGAAGGGGTTCTGCGCTATTCACAAAATGAACTTAAGAACGATGCTCTAAAAACTGACTTAGATCTTCACTATTACCAAGCAGGTATGTCTGCTGTTGTAACAAGTGATAACTTAGGCGATACGCCGCTGTCACTGTTTGGTCGCGTAACTGCGCTTGGCACTCAAGCTGAAATGTATGTTCCAAACGAACAAAAAGTCACAGATGATTCAGGCGCGCTATTCAACATCGGTGCTGGTGTCCATTGGGATATGAGCAAAGATATCTGGTTACGCGCAGAGTACATTTATAATGTCGCGGATATGGGTTTTGAAGATTTTTACGACAGCTACGAAGGTGTACAAATCAGCCTAGGGAAACGCTTCTAATCGAACGCTTCCGAGCTAACTTTAAACCGATAAAGAGAAGCCGAGGTTATTACCTCGGCTTTTATGTTTTAACGTTTGATTTAAGGGTGCGCTATACGGCCCTTCGTATCATGGCTAATTGCTTTGTTTAACTCTGCTTCTACATGACCTGGTGCTTGTGTTTTCGCCGAAATCAATCGGTACATTGCCGGGATAACAAACAAGGTCACCAATGTCGCAAACCCCATCCCGAAAAAGATTACCGTACCCACGGCAATACGGCTCTCATAACCCGCCCCTGTCGATACTATCAACGGAATTGCGCCAGCAAGTGTGGTAAACGCAGTCATCAAGATTGGACGTAGACGTCGCGCAGCTGCATCAATGATCGCTTTTTCAAACCCAACGCCACGATCACGTAGCTGATTGGCAAATTCTACGATCAAAATACCGTTTTTCGTCACCATACCAATCAACATGATCATGCCAATCTGGCTATAAATGTTCATACCTTGGCCCATAATAACCAAACCAAGGAAGCCACCAAATACACCCATCGGCACCGTAAACATGACCACTAACGGGTTTACGAAGCTTTCAAACTGAGCCGCCAACACGAGATACGCCACTAGTAGTGCCAATGCAAACACAACAGCAACACTCGCTTGGTTCTCTTTAAAGTCTTTCGACTCCCCCGAATAACTCACCGAAATGTCACCCGGTAAGTTGTCGATGGCTTCCTGGTCTAGGTAACTCAGCGCATCTCCTAATGTATAACCTTCCGACAGGTTGGCAGTAATAGTGATGGACTTCTGTTTGTTGTAGTGAGAAAGACGAATAGAGGCCGCCACTTCTTCAATTTTTGTGACCGCATCTAACGTCACTAGCTGACCGCTATTCGTGCGCAGATAAATCTGACTTAAATCTGCAGCATTATTAAAGCTATTTTCATCACCGCGAAGATACACATCGTACTCTTCGCCACGCTCAACATAAGTCGTTTCGCTTTTACCACCGAGCATGATTTCTAGGGTGTCAGAAATGTCTTTAACACTGACTCCTAGCTCTGCGGCACGCTGTCGGTCAACTGTAACCAATAACTCAGGCGTTTTTTCCGAGTAATCTATCTCTGCTCCTTCCATCATTGGTGATTCTTCTGCTTTGTTCTTTAGCATTTCAGCCCAAACAACGAGCTCATCGTAATCAGAGCCGCCTAATACGAACTGAACTGGCTCACTCGAACCACCTTGGAAACCTGGCATAAATGGGAACACTCGAACATCTGGGATACCCGCCAATTCTTTCCGTACTTTGTTAAGGGCTTGCTGAGCCGTGATATCACGTTCGTTCCAATCTTCTAGAATCATGATCACAAAGCCTGTCTGGTCTCCTGCCTGGCCACCAAACGCTGGCGTTTGGATACTGAATGACTTCAGATAACCTTGCCCTAGTAATGGCATCAATCGGTCTTCGACAATATCCATATTGGCTGACATACGATTGTACGACGTAGCATCTGCACCGCGCACAAACGCGAATATCACACCGCGATCTTCTTGTGGGGTCAGCTGAGCCGGTACCTGATTCATCAAGAAATAGCTACCGCCCAAACAAGCTAGAATCACCAGCGGAGCAGCCCAACGTACTTTCAATGCACCTTTCAATAATGCGCGATAGCCACTCTCAAGCTTGCTAAACAAGCGATCAACCGCTTCATTGAATCGATTTGGTTTTACATTCGCTTTCAAAATCTGACTACCTAATACAGGAGTCAGCGTCAGGGCAATCAAAGAGGAGAATATGACCGACATAGCCAGCAATACAGAAAACTCTGTAAATAGTAGACCTACCATGCCATCCATAAAGGAGATCGGTAAGAACACCATCACCAGCACTAATGTTGTTGCTATAACAGCAAAACCAACCTCTCTTGTGCCTTTATATGCGGCGAGTAATGGCGATTCACCGCGTTCAATATGGTGGAAGATATTCTCTACAACCACAATTGCGTCATCCACCACCAAACCAATCGATAATATCAACGCCATCAAGGTGATCAAGTTGATAGAAAACCCAAAGTAGTACGCGGCAATGAACGAAGAAATCAGAGAAACAGGTACCGTAACCGCAGGAATTAAGGTTGCACGAGCTTGGCCGATGAAAATGTACAACACCAAAATCACCAAGCCGCCCGTGATAAATAGCGTGCTGTACACCTCTTCGATTGAACGCTCGATAAATACTGTCGCGTCGTAATCTATCGCAAGACGTGTACCTTCTGGTAAGAACTTCTGGATGTTATCGACTTCAGACCTAACCAGCTTCGCAACCTCTAACGGGTTTGCGTCTGACTGCGGTACCACACCAAGACTGATGTTTACTACACCATCACTTTTGAAGGTTGAGTTTTCGTTTTCTGCACCAATGAAGACATCTGCTACATCTTTTAAATAGATAGGTGTATTGTCGCTTGCGCGTTTAATGACAAGATATTGAAAATCTTCAGGCGTGTTATAAGTACGAGCCGTACGCACGGACATTACCGTTGAGTCGTTGCGAACTTCACCACCTGGGCTTTCTAGGTTCTCACTTCGCAAAGCTGATGTAATGTCCGAAGCTGTAACTGAACGTCCAGCCATTAGTTCTGGCTTAAGCTTCACGTACATTACCTTGTACAAACCACCGGAGAGATCAATGGAGCTAACCCCAGAGATCAGGCTAAAGCGGTCCATCAATACACGTTCGGCATAATCGGTTAATTGAGTACGGTCCATCTCTGCAGAACTGAGATTGATATAGAGCGACGCCTCTCCCGAGCCATTGTTCTTATAAACAATAGGGTCATCCGCTTCATCAGGTAGCGAGCGCTGAGCACGAGCCACAGCATCACGCACGTCGCTCACACCTGTGTTGAGATCGTAACCTAATTCAAACGTGATCGTGATACGCGACATGCTGTTACGAGTAGTGGAGCTAATTTCATCAACTCCACTGATCCCAGAAAGCTGGTCTTCCAAAACGGAGGTAATTTGGCTTTCAATAATAGTCGCCGATGCACCCTCATAACGCGTACTGATAGAAACGACTGGGCTTTCTATATCAGGCATTTCACGAACGGCTAATTTGGTGAATGACACAAAGCCAAACACACACAACAGCATGCTCAGAACCAACGCCGCGACAGGGCGTTTAACTGAAACGTCGGACAGTAACATTAGTTTTCTTCCTCATCCGATTCACTGTCATTGCGTGTCACATCCGTGGTGTTCGCTTTTAGTGGCGCGACAATTTCTTTCACTTCGACACCATCACGCATGTTAACAATGCCTTGAACCACAATCTTGTCACCAATATCAACACCAGATTCGATCACCACCTCGTTACCAACACGAGCACCTAGCGACACTTCTTGACGAGTAGCTTTGTTGTTTTCATCAATTACATATACAAAACGTTTAGTTCCGGAGTATTCAAGCGCTTGAACAGGAATGATTGGCGCCTTAATAGCAGGAAATGCTAGTGAAGCGTTCATCAACATGCCCGGCTTCAATTGATTTTCTGGGTTATCAAACTCAATACGCACGCGAAGATTCAGTGTTTCGGCGCTGATACGCGTATCAATACCTGTGACTTGACCAGTAAAGATCTGGCTACCCCATGCACTGGTTTTAGCGATGACTTCCATACCAATAGAAAGCATCGATAAATAGCGCTCCGGTACTTGTAAATCCAGTTCCATGACGGAAAGATCATCCAACGTCAAAAGTTCAGTACCCGCACTGACCATTTTGCCGCGGCTAAAATCGATAAAACCAACAGTGCCAGAAAATGGAGCAGTAATATGGAGATCAGCTAAATTGGCTTGAGCAGCATCTAGCCTCGCTTGTGCTATTTCAACACTGGCTTTTTGTGCATCGATTTCAGTTTGAGTAATCGCATTCCGCTTAACCAAACGTTGGAACTCTTTTAACTTACGCTGTTCATCTTTTAGATACGCCTTTGCCTCAATCAAAGCGGCTTGAGCCTTATCGTCATCTAACTTAATTAATAACTGGTCTTGCTGAACATTTTGATTCGCTTTAACAGCGATTTGATTCACTTTGCCGGCGACTTCCGATGCGACAACCACAGACTCCGCTGCCTTTAATTTGCCGATAAGAGTTAAGGATTGATTGATCTCGTGCGTTTCTACTTGTTCAGTCACAACGGTAACCGCTGAGCCTCCTCGCATCGCAGCGCAAACCGATGGAGAACTCAGTAATATAGAAAGCGTTAAAACAGATAACGATAACGTGGCTTTCATGCTCATGATATTGACTTCTAAACGAATAAACTTATGTCATTAAACTGCTTACAGTTTATCAGTAGATACGGTGTTTAACGTCAAGTAGTGTAAATTCAAGTAAAAAGCGCGCTTCTCTTCTGTTCAAAGGACAAACAAAACGCTGACTTTCTACCATCTTTGCCCAAAAAGACAGCATTCAACGTAAAAACGTAAGAAAAACGCTTTACAGCCTGAGCGAGTTTGCTATGATTCGCTCCGCACTTGGGAGATGAGTTGGGAAAACATCTTACTAAGTATAAAAATCCTCTGGAGGGGTTCCCGAGTGGCCAAAGGGAGCAGACTGTAAATCTGCCGGCACTGCCTTCGATGGTTCGAATCCGTCC